>CBDUYR010000031.1:0-29259 GCA_965371515.1 uncultured bacterium
GGCCGAGGAAAAGGCCGAGGAAAAACCCGAGAGTAAAGCGAGTGCGGCGGCGGAGAAAAAAGAGGTCGAGAGTGAAGCGAAGGTGGCGGTGGCGGAGAAGGAAGATGCCGAGGAGAAAAAGGAAGATGAGTTCATAAACGATCCGCTCGTGAAGTTCGCCGAGGAAAAGCCCGAGGCTGCCGTGGACGCGGAGCCCGGTTCCGCCGAGGAGAGCGAGGAGCGCCCCGCAAAGATGGTAACGGTCCCGATCGAGCTCACCGAGGAGGAGATACGTAACGAGGTCCCGGTCAAGATCATACTCGATATCAAAGTCCATTCGAGCTGATCGGCACCCTGATCGACGGAACAAAAGAACTTGACCGCTGTACAAATTATAACGATGATATAACCGGGATTCGGCTGAATCGCGGTTTTTTATACGGGGGAGCCGATGGCAAAGATCCTCATAGTGGACGACGAGATCAACGTCAGGAAACTCTACAGTGAAGAGCTCGAGGGAGAGGGTTATGAGACCGTCTCGGTCGGGACGGTCGCCGAGGCGATCGAATCGGTCGAAAAGGAATCGCCGGACCTGATGATCCTCGACATGAAGCTCGGCGATGAAAGCGGGCTCGACGCGCTCGTAGAGATCGCCGAGAAGCGCAAGGACCTTCCCGTAATAATCAATTCGGCATATTCGGTCTACAAGGATAACTTCCAGACGTGGGCGGCCGACGCCTACATCGTCAAGTCTGTCGATCTCACTCCGCTGAAGGAGAAGATCAGGGAACTCCTCGATATCTCCAGTCAGTGAGTCGCGCAATGAAGAGGCTCTTTGTCATATCGATGATCGCTCTGGTTTCCGCTTCCTGCCCGGCGGCCGCGCAGCAGACGACGACTACCACTCCCGAAGAACAAAGTGTCTTCAGCGACTACCTCAACCCTGTGACATCCGAGACGGGCTTCCTGAGGATTCCCGGTCTCGGATTCCACAGTTCGGTAGGATTTTCCTACGCGTCGTCGAAAGGTTTCGGCGACATCGGCATGGGTTACTACATGGGACACTTCAGCTACCGTCTCGGCAGCACAGTCATGCTTAACTGGAATGTCGGCGTGGGTTCGTACATGACCGGCGGCGACGGGATGAACGACTACCAGGTATTCATACCGAACTTCGATCTGACCTGGCGGCCCAGCGATAATGTGATAGTCAGGCTGCAGTACATCCAGGGCAGCTACCTCAATCCGAATTACTATCATCGCGGATTCGGATTCTGAGCCGCAGCTTTCCGGACTTCCCTCTCCAGAGAAAGACTCTCTCCCGGCTGCAGGAGCACGGCCTGTTCGCTGATCAGCTCCTCGATGTCGTCGTAGCCCCGCGGGCTCTTCAGAGGGCCGAAGAGGATGTAGTCGTAGGCGCCGAAATGCACCGGGATGACCGCCTTCGCCCTGGTGGCCCAGACCGCCCTGACTGCGCTTCTGCCCGAGAGGTGAGATGTCATGTTGAGGATAGCGATCTCCGGCTGCCAGGCAGTGCCTATATCGATCATACCCTCGAAATATCCCGTGTCGCCGCTGTAGTAGACCGTCCCGAAAGGTGTTGTGATCACGAAACCGATGGCGCCGTCCGTCGAGCTCTTTCTCAGGGAAAACCGCCTGCCGGGATGATCTGCCGCGACGGCGACGACCTTTCCATGAGGGTATTCGTACGTATCGCCTGGACGCATGATCCTGAATTCCCTTCCGCTCTCTTCCAGATAGCCTGTCACTGTCCACGGGCAGAGTACTATTGCAGAATCGGGGAACATCGCGATCGTTTCCGTGTCGAGATGATCCATGTGAGCGTGCGATACGAGTATCAGTCTCGTGCCGGCCCTCGACTGAGCGGGAGGGATGGGGATCTTCCGCCTGCGGAAACCATACCTGCCTGCGAAGACCGGGTCCGTGACGATGCCGAACCCTTCGACGTCGATGTAGCAGCAGGCGTGTCCCCAGAATGTGACGTGGTTGCGTGGGGGTGGGGGGAAGAAGTCCCCGTCCTCCTTCGGGGCGGAGAGCGATGCCGACAGCGGGATCAGCAGGAAAAGGACAACGGATGCAATAGCTGCTGCAGTTCGAGTGTGCTTCGGTATTTTCATATCATGTCGATGATGAAGGTCCGACGGGTCGATAACATCAGTCGAAAGACCAGGTGAAGTAGACCTGGGCCTGGGGGTTCCTTGACCAGACATCCGGGTAGTCCCTGTAGTAGCGCTGTGAGAAGTAGAGAACATAATCGGCGCCGAGCGTGAACCATTTGCGCAGGGTGAACTCGGTCCTGAATCCGACGAAATTATCGAGATGGTCAGCCACCGTCCCGTTGATCGAATGGATCCAGGAGCCCCTGTAGAACGCTCTCAATGCCGTTCTGCTCCCCGCCATCAGCCGGTAGTCGACCCAGAACCCGACACCCGGGCCGTAGTCGTACTCCCTGTTGGAGAGGTTGAAATAGTCCGATTTGGAGGCTCCGAGAATGATCCCCTCGAGGTAGAACTCGAGTTGTGATTCGTACTTTCTCCCTTTGGCGAAGCGGGAAAGGTATGAGGCGGAAAGGCTCTGTCCTCCGTAGGTGTAGGCCTCGTTGTCGACATATGTGATGTGCATGTTCGCATTGAACTGCTTTGTCTTCGTTTCCGTTTCGCCCAGGTCCCAGCCGCGGAGCAGAGCGTTTATATTGAATACACCCAGTCCGTGCGGCTTGTTATTGAAATTGAGTTGAAAGCTGAAATCGAAGTAGTCGAACGGTTTTCCGTCGACTGTTCCGAGCTTCGTGCCGTATATCATTCTCGAAGAGATGAACATCTTCGTGCTGGACGATTTCCACCGGTCCTCAGCGCCGAGTATCCTCAGGCCGAGATTGAAGCTGCCGCCGAAGAAATCGGGATTCCGGCCGGGCGTGTTCTCATGGACCTCGAACGCCTCTCCGGTGATGAGCCTGTTCACGCCCCGCATCGGGTTGATGGCGAAACCGCCTAATTCGCGCCAGGTCCTGCCCGAGCCCCTGGCTTTATTGTCTACGACCATGTCAGACAGTCGCCAGAGCGCCTCACCGACAATGATACCGCCGACCGCTGTGGTCACCCAGTCGTTGTAGGACGGATGATGCGCCTCGCCGGTATATTCCCAGAGCCAGCCGCCGGCGAATGAGAAGACTGACGACTGGTAGAAGTCGTATCCGTTCGATTTGGCCGCATTGAAGTACAACGCGCCCTGGTACGGATGGCGGAAGTTGTTCGCGCTGAAGGTGTTGTCGTCCCACTCCATCCCCGCCTCGAGGTTCTCCTTTATCGTCGCCCACGAGACCTTGAAGCCGTCCCCGTCCGGTTCCATTATGTAGCGCCCGAAGGCGGTCATCACGAGGTTGAATCCCTCCACTTCGAGGATGGTTCGCAGGAACCTGTACTTGGTGACATGAAAATCCTCGGGTGTCTTGAGTGAGTCGGGCTTTTCCTGTCCCGGCGCCGAAGCGGCCGGAACTGCGATCATGAGCAGAAGAGCTACGGCTGCCTGCATCATCCTTGTGAGATTTGCTGTTTTCATGGCGGTAATCATAGTGTCATCGCAATCCATTGTAAAGGCAGAATCGAATCAGCGCTGTTTTTTTTTACGTTTCTATTTCATATTGCTTGCATCATCCGCCGTGGTTGGACTAATATACGCACATGAAACGCTTTTTCATCACCATCATCACTCTGATCGTCGTACTCGCGTGCTGCCGCGGGAGCGCCGATGCCCTGAAGTACCGGGAGCGTCCGCCCTGGATGGCCAATATCGGGATCGGTATCGGAACCGGCACGTTCGACGACATCGACGATACGCAGAGAAAACACCGCGCAGGAGCCGTCCCGCAGATACGTTTCGGACGGATGCTTGGCAGGCATCTCATGCTGAGCCTCAACTACCAGGGCTGGATTATCGAGTTCGACCGGTACGGCGATGCCGTGCTCGAGGACGCCAAGCTCCGAAGGTCGCTCCAGGATCTCACACTCGGGCTTGCCTGGTTCCCCGGGAATCCTGAGGGGCCCTGGGGAGGTCTCTACATCAGGGCCGGCGGAGGCCCGGGCTGGGCAGGTACGGCGATCATTCCCGTGCACGAGGATGAGGCACAGGAACACGGAGAGAGGCATGACGACTGGGGGACCGCTTACTTCGCCGAGCTCGGATACGAATTCTGGATATCGAACAATGCGACAATCGGATTGATCACGAGCTACAACTATTTCGATCTCGACGGCGACATCGTCAAGACAGCCTGGGTCAGTTCAGCCAACCTGACGCTCTCGCTCTATTTCTGATCACGTCCCCTGCGGTCGATCTCTGACCGCAAATTTCCGTAAAATATAGTCCCGATGATACTTGACAGGCACCGGCGCCCTGTTCTAGCCTGTTGCCGGGAGCATGCATCGATCGGATTTCCTTCAGGGGGTAGCGTATGGTTCTGCGCTGGGAGAAGCTTCTCGAATACACAAGGGGTGAGGTGCGGGAAGAAAGCAGGGAGATCGCCAGGCTGAAAAGGAAATCGTCACTGGGCGAGGCGGATATCGAGGAAGTCCTCGAACTCGCCGGGCTCTATCTCCGAAAAAGAAACAGCCCCAAAGCGGAGATCTGCCTCCGCGATGTGGTCCTGCACGACGAGGCCGACGAAGAGGAGATACTCGAGGCTTGCGAAATGTTCGAGAGGATAGGCAAGTACGATCTCGCCCTGGAGGGGTACAGGCGGATCGACGGGATGGGAGGAGGGGAGGCCTTCCCGCTCTACAGGATGGGAAGGCTCCTCGAGCTGCAGGGCCGGTTCGACGAGGCTGTCCTGTTGCACAAGAAGGCGATCGAGAGGGAGCCCGACAATCCGGAGTGCTACTATCGACTCGGCGTGTCGTACATGAAGAGAAACAGGGACGATGAGGCCGAGAAGATGTACCGGCAGGCGATCGCCACCGATCCTACCCATTCGAAATCGTACACGAACCTCGGATACATCCTCGATTGCAATGGGCGCCGCAACGCCGCGCTTCAGCAGTACCGCAAGGCCGTGCAGCACAATCCACGCAACGCCGATGCGCATTTCAATCTCGGCGCTCTCTACGGCGAGGAAGGGGAAAAGGAGCAGGCGATCAAGGAGTTCAGGATCGGCCTCGAGATCGATCCTTCATCAGTCGAGGGTCACTACAATCTTGGGATGGTGCTGAAGAAAGAAGGCAGGTTCGACGATGCGGGCAACGAGTTCAGGAAGATCCTCAAACTCGAGAGCGACAATGTAAACGCACTCTACCGTCTCGGAAAAATCTACTTCCGCAAGGGTGTCTACGGGAAGTCACTGAAGTATCTCCAGCAGGCTGCGAAGCTGAACCCGGGCAACGACAAGATCCTCTTCTATGTCGGCGAGTGTTTCAACAGGCTCGAGCAGCCGAAAAAGGCCCTTGAGTTTTTCAAGAAGGTGACCGAGATCAATCCGGACGACTCCAAGGCCTATTTCAGCCTCGGCATCTCGTACGAAAAACAGGACGACAAGAGAAAGGCGCGAGAGTGCTACCGTTTGGCAGCCTGCGTATCTCACGAACAAAGCCTGGCAAAGGGACAGATCGCCGAATGACGCCCCGCACATCGATCCCCGCAGCCATATTCGTCACTGTCGCGGTCCTTTTCCTGTTACAGGGCCCCGCACATTCGTCCGATGAGACGATACCGCCACGAAGCTGGATATATCCCGCGCTCAGGAGTTTCGAGATGCTCGGACTGGTCGATCTCGACCCGGTCTCTCCCTATTCGAGGTCCGAGACGGAGTTTTACGTTGACCGGATACTCCAGTCGATGAAGTCCGGGGACGTCGATCTCACCCCGCGCCAGGAGTTTCTCCTCGGCAGGTTGCGTGCCGAGTTCCAGGGGATGGAGAACTCGCCTGAGGACAGGGAGAATCGTCCGATCTGGACCCTCCGGGAGGGGAAACGATTCTTCACGATAGACCTCGCGGCGGGAGGAGCCCTCGTAAAGCGCGTCGAATATGACGACGGGGAGGCGAACGGACTCGTCATCCCGACGTTTCTCCTCGGGATGAGTGGCGCAGTGACGTTCGAGGCGGACTATATCGTAAGGATGGGGCCGGAGAGGGATGGGGAGGAAGAATACACGAGGGTGAAGAACTGGCGCGGCCTTACTTCCGAGTATGAACGGGGGTATGTCGCATTCGCCGGAAAGAGATGGAGGCTGCAGCTCGGAAGGGACTACATCCAGTGGGGGCCGACCGGCCCGGGCGGACTGCTCATGTCGTCGACGGCGCGTTCGCACGATCATCTCGCCTTCGACATATCGATGGGTAGATTCACACTGAGGATGTTCCAGGCCGTCCTCGATTCGTACGCCCCGAGAAGGCTCGCCGGGCACAGGCTCGAGATCAGGCTGCCGGCGAAGATATATGCCGGCATCAGCGAGACGGTCCTTTATACGAACAGGGATTTCGACTGGGCCTACCTCGTCCCGTTCGGTGCCTTCTACGCCAATCAGTACAACGAAAAAGAGGACGACAACATCCTCTGGTCGGTCGACCTCAAGGTGCCGGTCACGAAGGGGCTGATCCTGTCGGGCGAACTGCTCATCGACGACTTGCAGTACGAGAGCGATCCTCCGGCTCCGGACAAGCTCGGCTGGACGCTGCGTGCCGACGCGCTGATCATGCCCTGGGGACACGATATCGAGATGCAGGCTTCGTACAGCAGGATCGACATCCACACCTACTCTCACAAAGACAGCCTTCTGACGGCCTACGTTACGGGAAACGGCGACAAGAAGGTCAATACGATGATCGGAGACCAGCTCGGGCCCGACGCCGACAGGTGGTTTTTGAGGATATCGACGCCCCTGCATCAGAGGGCGCTTCTCTCGCTGGAGGGAACCTGGATCAGGAGGGGAGAGGGAAACGACATGAGACAGTGGGAGTGGGGAGAGGATCCCGCCCCTCCGTTTCCCAGCGGCGAAGTTACGGATGAACGGATATACGCCGCCGCGCTGACGATCGATCTCGGGCGGGGATCGTTCATCGAGGCGATGGGGGGAATCGCCGCAGTGTCGGGAAGCGGCGATGACAGGGACGAGGGATTCGGTCATCTCTCACTCGTCTGGGATTTCTGATGCTGACTCTTCTCAAGACATTTCTGATCATCCGGCCGCACAATATCGCCGCGGCCACCCTGTCCGTCGCCGCCGGTTATGCCATAGCCGGGGGAGGGAGCCCGTGGCCGGTCGGTCTCCTGCTGTCGACAGCGGTAGCAACGGCGGCGGGTAACGTGATAAACGATTTTTATGACCGCGACATAGATTCGATCAACAAGCCGCGCAGGCCGATCCCTTCGGGAGGGGTCACGCCGCGTGCCGCCGCGGCGCTCTACGCCGCGCTTCTGGTCACCCTCGCTGCATGCATGACCCGGCTGCCGGCCGGGCAGTCGTGGTGGATCGCCGCCTGGGCTGTTCTCCTGCATCTCTATTCGTGGAAGGCGAAGAGGACGTATCTTGCCGGGAACATCCTCGTAGCGGCCGTGGTGTCGAGCGCTTTCCTGCTGGGAGCGTTCGCCGGGGGGAACACCGTGGTGGGGACGGTCCCTGCAGTGTTCACGTTCTTCTTCGTGCTTGGCAGGGAGCTGGTCAAGGATACGGAGGACCTTGCGGGCGACCGTGAATGCGGCGCGAGGACGATTCCCGCGGTATCGGGCCCCGGCTCTGCACTCACAGCTGCGGCTGTCATCTTCGCGCTGCTGACGATAGCCGTTCCTCTGCCGTACATCAACGGCATCTACGGAAAGGGTTACCTCTTCACGATGCTGCTATCGGTCGTGCCGGTTCTTGTTGTATCATGCGCGCTGTGCGCGAAACGCAGGTCGCCGGCTGCCGTGAGCCTGCTGCTCAAGATAGGTATGTTCTTCGGAGTGGCGGCGTTCTACCTGGGCTCCAGGTAGTGGGACGCCTGCTGGGAAAAAGGACAGTTTATTGTACAGTGAATTCATATCGATGATCGTGCTGTCGATCGTGCAGGGTATTACGGAATTCCTGCCGGTGAGCTCTTCGGGCCATCTGGTGATCGGAGGTGTACTGCTCGGAATCAGCGGATCCGGCGAGGACGTTCTCTTCGAGACCGCTGTGCACGCAGGCACCCTGGGCGCCGTGGTCGTATACTACCGGAAACGTCTCTCAGGGCTGGCCCGGTCGTTTGCAGCCTGGGTCGGTTCCGGATTCAGGGTGGAAGGGAAGATTGCGGAGGATCTGGGCTATATAGGCATGATAGCGGTCGGGTCGATCCCCGCCGCGGTAGTCGGCCTCACCCTTCGCGGGCAGATAACGGCAACGTTCGGGTCACCCGCGCTCGCTTCGGTATGCCTCGTGGCGACCGGGCTGTTCCTCATTTTCTCCAGGGGGAGAAGCGGCAACTCTGAAATCGGGTGGAAGATCGCGATTCTCATCGGACTGGCGCAGGCTGTGGCGATCCTTCCAGGCTGCTCGCGCAGCGGCTGGACGATCACGACGGCGATGATCTGCGGTCTCGGCTTCTCCGCAGCAGCGGAGTTCTCCTTCCTTCTCTCGATCCCCGCGATCATGGGCGCCCTGCTTCTCGAGGCGGTATCGGCGGGGCCGGGGCTGACGGGAGGCGAGGTGGCCGTTCTCATTGCCTCGGCAGCTGTCGCGTTCGTGAGCGGTTACTTTGCCCTGAGACTGCTCGTCTGGGTACTGGGGCGGGGAAGTTTCCACCGGTTCTCCTGGTATCTCATCCCTGCGGGGACGGCAGCCTTCATCTGGTTCGCTGTCAGGGGCTGATATTGACCGCCGCCGCAGGCTGTGTTAGATTGACATATTCCCGAGGACATCAGGCCGCACGGCAAGGAGAGAGGATGCTCGAGAAGGTCTACAAGCCAGGTGATATAGAGAAGAAGTGGAGTGAGGCATGGGCCGGCGCGGAGATCTTTACCGCCGATCCTTCCTCCTCAAATCCGGGATACTGCATAATACTGCCTCCTCCTAACGTCACCGGCATGCTAACTGTCGGGCACGCGCTCGGTACCACAGTTCAGGACATCCTCTGCAGGTGGAGGAGGCTGACCGGCCGGGAGGTCCTCTGGCTCAGCGGCACCGACCATGCCGGTATAGCGACGCAGAATGTTGTGGAGCGATCCCTCGCGAAGAGAGGGACGTCGCGGACCGAGCTCGGCAGGGAAAAATTCCTCGAGGAATGCTGGAGCTGGAAGGAGAAATACCACGACAGGATAGTTGAACAGCTCGATCGCCTCGGCGCCTCGCTCGACTGGTCACGCGAGGCGTTCACCCTCGACCCGGGAGTCTCGAAGGCGGTTCGGGAGGTCTTTGTCCGTCTGCACGAGAAGGGGCTGATCTACAGAGGAAGATATATCGTCAACTGGTGCCCGAATTGCGGCACCGCGATAAGCGATGAGGAAGTCGAATTCCGCGAGGAAGATTCGAAACTCTGGTACATAGCCTACCCCTTCACCGACGGATCGGGCGAAATCGTGGTCGGCACAACGAGGCCCGAGACGATGCTTGGCGATATGGCGGTCGCGATGAGTCCGGAGCACGAGAAGGCGCTCGAGCTCAAGGACAGGATGGTCCGGCTGCCGCTTACCGACCGGGAGATCCCGATAATCCTCGACGAGGCGGTCGATCCCGAGTTCGGGACGGGTTTCCTCAAGGTCACACCCGCTCATGACGCGACCGATTTCGAGATCGGTCTGAGGCACGGGCTCGACCCGTTCGTCGTCATCGATTCCATGGGCAGAATGAACGAGCACGCCGGCAAATACAGCGGTATGGACATAATCGAGGCCAGGAAGGCTGTCCTCGAGGAACTCGGGCGGCAGGAGCTGTTGAGGAAGATGGAGGATTATCGCCACTCGGTCGGGCATCACGACCGGTGCGGCAATGCGATAGAGCCATACGTGTCGAAGCAGTGGTTCCTGAAGATGGAGAACCTCGCCGCCCCCGCGATCGATGTCGTGAAAAAAGGTGAGACGGTCTTTTTTCCCGAGAGATGGAAGAACATCTACCTCAACTGGATGGAGAATATCAGGGACTGGTGCATATCGCGGCAGCTCTGGTGGGGGCACAGGATACCCGTGTGGTACTGCGACGGGTGCGGAGCCGAGATAGTCGCGCGCGAGGAGCCGTCGAAATGCACCGACTGCGGTTCGGAGGGGATCAGGCAGGACGAAGATGTCCTCGATACCTGGTTTTCATCGTGGCTCTGGACCTTCTCCCCGATGGGCTGGCCGGAGGAGACGGCCGACCTGGAGAAGTTCCATCCGACCGATGTGCTTGTCACCGGCGGGGACATCATTTTCTTCTGGGTCGCACGGATGATGATGGCCTCGATCGAGTTCCGCGGCGAGATACCATTCTCCGACGTATACATTACGGGGATAGTCAGGGACGGACAGAGTCGTAAGATGAGCAAATCGCTCGGCAACTCGCCCGACATGATCGATATCATCGACAGGCACGGGGCGGACGCCTTCAGGTTCTCCCTGATGATGCTCTCTCCCCCGGGGCAGGATCTTCTCTTCGATGAGAAGAAACTCGATGTCGGGAAGCATTTCGCGAACAAGATATGGAACGCGGCGAGGTTCGTCCTCTCGCAGGAGCAGGGAGAGGGTCTCTTTGGCGCAGACGGCCCTCGAGGAGAGCCGCATTGCATTATGAACCTCTTCGAGATACTCTACGGCGTGCAGCCGTCGGGGAGCTTCGAGATGGGATGGGAGGACGAGTGGATAGCGAGTCGGCTGGCGGCGAGGATGAAGGAGTACTCCGGGGCACTCGATTCGTACAGGTTCGACGAGGCCTCGAAAACGATCTACGAGTTTTTCTGGCACGAGTTCTGTGACTGGTACCTCGAGTTTTCGAAGCCGGCTCTCCGCGGGGGAGGGGACCGGGGCAGGGGCGCGGCCCTGACCGCGCGGACGGTTCTCGGAGCGTCGATGGTGATGCTCCACTCGATCATGCCGTTCATCAGCGAGGAAATATGGAGCATGCTCTCGCCCGAGCCTCCACTTCTCGCGGGATTCTCTTTCGGGGGGATGCCTGACGGGATGCGCGATGCCGCGCTCGACAGGGATGTGTCGCTGATGAGGGAGATAATCACCGCGATCCGGAATCTCAGGCAGAGTTTCAATATACCATATCAGCAGGAATTGACGGTGGTGATCAGCACCGAGGAGGGGAAAGGTCTCTCCGAGAGCATCGGAAGGTTCGAGAGCCAGATCACCGGCATCGCCGGGATCGGCGAGTTGACGGTGGCCGATGGGGCCGAAAAGCCCGCCGGCAGCGCCGCTGCAGGTCTCTCCCATCTCGAGATCTACCTGCCGCTGGGCGGGATCATAGATCTCGGTGCGGAGAGGGAGCGTATCGGTAAAGAGATCGAGAAGCTCTCGCACGATTGCGCGAAGATCGGAAAACGGCTTGAGGACGGTAAGTTCACCCAGCGGGCGCCGGCGGAGGTCGTGGCGAGGGAGAGGGAGAGATTCGGAGAGATGGAAGATCGCAGGAAGAGGCTGGAAAGGATTCTGGAGGATCTCGGCTGATGGAAGAGAACGAGAAGACAGGCGAACAGCCGGATAGGCCCGATGGCCTGCCGGAGCAGGGACAGATGGAGCTCGGGAGCGAGGAGACGGTAGGCGAGATGTTGCTGGCCGCCCGCGAGAAGAAGGGGCTTGCCCTCGAGGCAGTCAGCCAGGAAACGAAGATACCCGTGGCCACTCTGCAGTACCTGGAGACGGACAATTTCGAAGCGATCCCGGCGAAGGTCTATGCGACCGGATTCCTAAAGACATACGCTCAGGTTCTCGGCCTCGATCCGAACCAGCTCATCAACAAGTACGAGATCCAGACGGGACAGACCCACAAGAGCAGGGGCGACCTCTGGGAGATAGAAGAAGAGCTCGTTGAGGAGAAGCTCGGCTCCACGCATCTGCTCAGACGGTTCGTAATCCCTGCGGTCCTCGTCATCGTTGCGATCATCATCCTCTGGATGGTGTTCGGTGGCGGGGACGAAGGCACCGAGTCGCAATCGACGCTGTCCGAGACCGGACAGCAGGCCGAAACTGAAAGCCGCGGGGAAACCGGGGATTCCGCCGAGCGGACGGATGATCCCGGGATTGTAGCGGCCGACAATCGGTATGACCAGGAGGTTCCGAGCGGTTCGGACGGCGCCGTCGAGGAGACGGTCCGGGAAGAGCCGGCAGCCGTCCGGCAGGAGCCGGAGACTGCCGCGGACCCTTTGGCGGCGGGCGAGATGATTCTGCGCATCATCGCGGAGGAGAGGATCTGGTTCGACGTGATAGTCTACACGAGGACCGCCTCGGGCATCGATACCACGGTGGCCGACTTCATCCTCGAGCCGGGCCAGTCGAGGACGTTTACCTCAAACGAGTACTTCTACATAAGGAAGATCGGGAAGACCGAGGGCTTCACAATAGAGCTCGATGGGAAGCCGTACGAAGTGCCTATCGTCGAGGGCAGGCTGCCCCGCGACATAACGATACCGCGAAACAGGTGACCGGACAGCACGATGTCTCTTTTCCAGCTTGAATCGGAATTCGATCTCACCGGCGACCAGCCTCAGGCCGTCGATAAACTCGTTGCAGGTATCCGGGAAGGGGCGAAACATCAGACCCTCCTCGGTGTGACCGGCTCAGGCAAGACCTTCACGATCGCAAATGTCATAGCTGAGTGCGAGATGCCGGCGCTTATAATCTCGCACAACAAGACTCTCGCGGCCCAGCTCTACGGTGAGATGAAGAGCTTCTTCCCGAACAACGCAGTCGAGTATTTCATCAGCTACTACGACTACTATCAGCCCGAGGCGTTCATTCCCTCGACGGGCACCTACATCGAGAAGGACGTTTCGATCAACGAGGACATAGACAGGCTGAGACTGCGCACCACCGGATCACTCATGACGAGGCGCGACGTGGTTGTCATAGCGAGCGTTTCGTGCATCTACGGCCTGGGATCGCCGGAGGAATTCCGGCGGATGACGTTCAGCGTGGAGGCGGGCAGGGAATACGGCAGGGACGCTCTTCTGAGGAAGCTCGTCGAGTTGAGATATTCGAGGAACGATATCGACTTTGCCAGGGGTACCTTCAGGGTCAGGGGAGACACGATAGAGCTTCGTCCTGCCTACATGGAGGAGGCTATACGGATCGAGATGTTCGACGAGGAGATCGAGCGGATCACCGTCGTCCATCCGCTCACGGGGGAAATATTGAGGGAGGTCCCCACGCTCACCGTATTTCCATCGTCGCATTTCGTCGTCTCGAAAGAGGGGATCGAAAGCGCCATCGGGGAGATCGAGAAGGACCTGACCGCGGGGATAGCCGATCTGAAGAGCGCGGGCCTCGACCTCGAGGCGAAACGACTGCTCACCAGGACGACATATGACATAGAGATGATGCGCGAGGTCGGGTACTGCACGGGGATAGAGAATTACTCGAGATATTTTGCCGGGAGGAAACCGGGCGAGAGGCCGACCACTCTGATCGATTATTTCCTCGGTGATTTCATTGTGGTGCTCGACGAATCTCACGTCACCGCTCCACAGGTAAGGGCGATGTACAGCGGCGACCGCAGCCGCAAGCAGACGCTCGTCGAACACGGCTTCAGGCTCCCGTCGGCGCTTGACAACAGACCGCTTACCTACGACGAGTTCGAGTCGATCATTGAGAGGTTCATATACGTTTCCGCCACTCCGGGAGATTTCGAGCTGGGCAGATGCGGCGGCGAGGTGGTCGAGCAGATAGTCCGCCCGACAGGCCTTGTCGATCCGGAGATCGACGTAAGGCCCGTTGCGGGCCAGGTCGACGATCTGCTCGAGGAGATACGCAGGACGGTCAGCCGCGGCGAGAGGATCCTTGTCACGACGCTTACAAAGAGGATGTCGGAGGACCTGACGACCTATCTCTCCGGGCTCGACGTCAGGGTGCGGTACCTTCACAGTGACATAGATGCCCTCGACAGGGTCGAGATACTGAGGGAACTGCGGTACGGCGAGTTCGATGTCCTCGTCGGCATCAACCTTCTCAGGGAGGGCCTCGATCTGCCCGAGGTCACACTCGTCGCCGTGCTCGACGCCGACAAGGAGGGTTTTCTCAGGTCTCGCACATCGCTTATCCAGACGGCCGGTCGAGCCGCGAGAAATATAAACGGGAAGGTGATATTTTACGCCGACCGCATCACCGGATCGATGGACAGGGCGATCCGGGAGACGAACAGGCGAAGGGAAAAACAGTTCGAGTACAACAGTAAGCATGGGATCACCCCACGATCGATCGTCAAATCCATCGAGGAGGTCCGGCTGACTACGTCGATAGCAGACGCAAAGGGCAAGGCCGGACTCGTCAGGGAAACGGTGGATGAGGTGATTGTTCCGGACAGTATCGACGATCCGAGGCTGATCGCCCGCCTCGAGGAGGAGATGCTCCGCGAGGCCGACGCGCTCAATTTCGAGAAGGCGGCGAGCATCAGGGACAGGATCGAGGAGATAAGGATGAACACGATGAGGAGGAGAAGGAGTGGAAAGGCTCAGGCAGGAGATCGAACGCAGCGTCGCGGCGGCTCTCGCTGAGGATGAGGCCGCATCGGACGCGACGACGAAGCTTCTCGTCCCGGACTCACTGGAGGGCAGGGCGGTAATCGTATCGAGGGCCTCCGGCGTGATATCCGGTCAGGAGTGCGCGGCCGAGGTCTTCAGGCAGCTCGGTGGAGAGGTGGCGTACGAGTCTTCGGCGCCGGACGGCACCTCCGTTTCTGCGGGAATAAAAGTGGCCGGACTGGCCGGGCCGATGGGACGGATATTGTCCGGCGAGCGTACGGCGCTGAACTTCCTCTGCCATCTCTCGGGGATTTCCACACTGACGGCATCTTTCGTGGAGAAGATCTCCGGGACCGGCGTGCGGATACTCGACACGAGAAAGACTACCCCCGGGATGCGTGCCGTCGAGAAAAGGGCCGTCGCCGACGGCGGGGGAGTCAACCACCGGCACGACCTCGCGTCGTACATACTCGTCAAGGAGAACCATATCGCAGCGGCCGGAGGCATCGGGGCCGCGCTGGAAAGGCTCGGGGATTTCCTGACGGGGTGCGAGATCGAGGTCCGCGACATAATCGAGCTCCAGTCGCTCTATGCGCTTCCGCCGGGCAGGGTCATGCTGGACAATTTCACGCCTGTGCAGATCCGCGAGGCGATAACGGTCGTCCATTCGTGGGAGCGGAGACCCGAGATAGAGGTATCAGGGGGCATTACTCTCGATAATGTGGCCGATTACGCGATAGAAGGAGTGGACTTCATATCGGTCGGTTCCCTCACGGCGTCCGCTCCATCCCTCGATCTCTCGCTCCTGATGGAATGACCGGAGAGAAGGAATATGAACGAGGTGAAGGACATCCATCCCGCCGCGATCGCCCGCCTGTGTGACGGGGAGAGGATCGGCCACACCGTTGTCTGCTTCGAATCGGTCGGCTCGACGAACAGGGCAGCGGCTCGTATGGCCGATGCGGGCGCCCGCGAGGGGACCGTCGTCGTTGCAGTGAGGCAGACGGCCGGGCGCGGGAGAAAGGGTCGCAGCTGGTTCTCGAGCCCTGCCGGCTCGCTTGTTTTCTCTGTGATTCTGCGGCCGGCCCGGAGCGGCGAGACGCTGACAGCCCTTCTTGCACTCTCTGTCCTGAAGGCCCTGGACGGATTGTGCAGCGGCGCGTCGATAAAATGGCCGAATGATATCTGGATCGGCGGGAGGAAGATCGCCGGTATCCTCGCCGAATCGAAGGGGGACAGCGTCATTCTCGGGATGGGGATCGATGTGAACGACGAGGAGGGCTCGTTTCCCCCGGACCTGCGTGAGACGGCGGTCTCCCTGCGGATGATCACCGGGAGGATCTTCGACAGGGGTGAGCTGCTCGCAGGCGTGCTGCGGAATCTCGAACGGGCCTACGAGATCTGGGAGAGGGACGGCTTCGGGCCGATGGCCTTCGAGATGGAGAGACGGATGCTCTGGACAGGTATGCCGGTGATGCTTGACGCCGGAGAAAAGACCGTGGAGGGAGTACTTGCGGGGATAAGTGCAGACGGGTACCTGCGGCTGGAAGCGGACGGCGCAGAGAGGGTATACTCTTCGGGTGACCTCTCACTGAGGCCGTCCGGAGGAGATGACGGCTCCCGCGGGAAGGATGGAGATCGATGAGCAGAGTGCTTGCGATAGACAGGGGCAACGACTCGGCCAAGGGAGCTCTCTTCGAGGCAGGACGGATAACGGCACGATGGAAGACGGAAGGCGCCGTCGAAGAGATCGCAGGCTGGGCGGAAGAGTCGAAGCCGGACGGGGCCGTTGTCTCGAGTGTGATCGGCGAGTGGAACGATCTCTGCGAGTCGGCGCTCAGGGGAGGCGGAGTCGGAAGGATCGTCTTCGCCGGGCACGATTCGCCGTGGACCTTCGCTCTCGATATCGACAGCCCGGGGACCGTCGGCCCGGACAGACTCTGTGCGGTGGCTGCGGTCGTGGACCGGGGCGTGAACGATGCCGTGATCGTCGACGCCGGCACGGCCGTGACGGTCGATATTCTCTCCGGCGGTACTTTCACCGGCGGGGCGATCATGCCGGGCCTCGACATGATGCTCCGGTCGCTCAGCGACGGAACGTCGTCCCTGCCCCGGGTCAGTATCGAAACGAGCCGTCCTGCGGGGATCGATCTGCCGCCTGGCAGGGATACCGCGGCGGCCATCAGGATCGGTGTTCTCGGCGCCTGGCGCGGCGGAACGGCGAATCTCGTCAGGCTCTCCCTCGAGCGGTTCGAGAACCCGCCGCCTGTCTTCCTGACAGGCGGAGACGCCGGCCTCATCGTCGATACGATCTCTCCGGCTCCCCGGCTCTATCCTGATCTTGTCCTTCAAGGGCTTAACTGGTTGTATCACAGGAAGTTCGGATAGGTCTCCCAGCCGCATCGAGAATCCCGTAATATTTTTTAGATTTTCCTTGAAATGACCTTACCTTCAGAGTATATTCCCCTGTGCTGATTCTGGCACTCGCGGATGGCGAGTGCTAACGCGGTGTGAATAAACACTTAACAGTTCAACGCCAGACGAAAAAGGAGGTCAAGATGAAGATTACACCTCTGGCTGACAGGGTTCTCGTAAAGCCGATGGATCCGGTCGAGGTCAAGAAGGGCGGGATCATCATTCCGGATACCGCAAAGGAAAAGCCCCAGGAAGGCGAGATCGTCGCCGTCGGCAAGGGCCGCCTGAACGAGACTAACGGTGAGCGCATACCTCTCGAGGTCAAGAAGGGCGACAAGGTCCTCTACGGGAAGTACTCGGGGACAGAGATCACCGTCAACGACAAAGAATACCTCATACTCAGGGAAAGCGACATCCTCGCTGTCCTCTAGAATCCTGAAAGGAGAGACGATAATGGCGAAGCAGTTGAAGTTCAATATCGACGCCAGGGATCGCCTCAAGGCCGGCGTGGACATCCTCGCCGACGCGGTGAAGGTAACCCTCGGCCCCAGGGGCCGCAATGTCATCCTGGACAAGAAATTCGGATCGCCCACGATCACAAACGATGGCGTGACCATCGCCAAGGAGATAGAGCTTGCGGACCCGTGGGAGAACATGGGCGCCCAGATGGTCAAGGAAGTCGCCACCAGGACGCAGGACGTCGCCGGCGACGGCACGACCACCGCGACGATCCTTGCCCAGGCGATCATCACCGAGGGCCTGAAGAACGTCACGGCCGGTGCCAACCCGATGTTCCTCAAGCGCGGCATCCACAAGGCCGTCGATGCGGCCGTCGAGTATATCGTGAAGCGCTCGAAGCCTGTGCGCAAGCGCGAGGAGATCGCCTCGGTCGCCACGATCTCGTCAAACAACGATCCCGAGATCGGCGCCCTGATCGCTGATTCGATGGAGAAGGTCGGCAAAGACGGCGTCATCACAGTCGAGGAAGCGAAGGGTATGGATACCGAGCTCGACGTGGTCGAGGGTATGCAGTTCGACCGCGGCTACCTCAGCCCCTATTTCGTAACCGACGCCGAGCGGATGGAGACGGTTTTCGAGAGCGCCTACATTCTGATCCACGACAAGAAGATCAGCGCGATGAAGGACCTTCTTCCCATACTCGAGAAGGTCGCCCAGCTGAATAAGCCGATGCTGATCATCTCCGAGGACATCGAGGGCGAGGCACTCGCTACTCTCGTGGTGAACAAGCTCCGCGGAACGCTCCAGGTCGCGGCTGTCAAGGCTCCCGGTTT
This sequence comes from uncultured bacterium, assembly GCA_965371515.1. Classification (GTDB taxonomy): domain Bacteria; phylum Krumholzibacteriota; class Krumholzibacteriia; order Krumholzibacteriales; family Krumholzibacteriaceae; genus JAUWCL01. The sequence goes on from CBDUYR010000031.1 coordinate 18,301, forward strand.
CGGCGACCGCCGCAAGGCGATGCTCGAGGACATAGCGATCCTCACCGGCGGGCGCGTCATCTCCGAGGATGCCGGCTTCAAGCTCGAGAACGCCACCGTCACCGACCTCGGACAGGCCAAGAAGATCTCGATCGACAAGGACAACACGACGATCATCGAGGGTGCGGGCAAGACGGCGAAGGTCAAGGAGCGGATCAATCAGATCAAGGTCCAGATCGAGGACACCAGCTCCGACTATGACCGCGAGAAGCTGCAGGAGAGGCTCGCGAAGCTCGCAGGCGGAGTTGCCGTGATCAAGGTCGGCGCCGCTACCGAGATCGAGATGAAGGAGAAGAAGGCCCGTGTCGAGGACGCCCTGGCAGCCACCCGCGCAGCGGTGGAGGAAGGCGTTGTCCCCGGCGGAGGCATCACACTGCTTCACGCCGCTCGCGTCGTCGAGAACCTGAAGCTCGAGGGCGAAGAGAAGATCGGTGCAGATATCGTAGCCAAGGCCCTCTACGAACCTACTAAGATGATCGTGTTCAACGCCGGACGCGAGGGCGCGGTCATCGTCGAGAGGCTGAAGAACGAGAAGCCGGAGATCGGATACAACGCCGCCACCGGCGTGTTCGAGAACATGCTGGATAGCGGCATCGTCGACCCGACCAAGGTCGCCCGTTCCGCTCTCCAGAACGCCGCTTCGATCGCCGCCCTTCTTCTGACTACGGAAGTCATCATCACCGACATTCCGGAGAAGGACAGGGGACCCGACATGGGCGCCGGCGGAATGGGCGGAATGGGTGGAATGGGCGGAATGATGTAAGTTTCCGCCATGTTGCTATTTAAAGGGCGCCGCGGCCACAGGGCTGCAGGCGCCCTTCTGCCAGAAATCGCTTGAATTTGGCTCCGGACCTTAATATTTTATAACAGGTGCACTAAAGGCATATCGCATCATGGATTTATATATCCCGCGGCTCCGCTCTGGCGCGGAAAGACTGAAAGACATAGAGAGACAGACCTGGAGGTTCGATTTGAAGCGGTGGAAGAGACTGTCGGCGTGGGTTTTCGTTCTCGGTTTTTCACTTACATTGACGATGATCACAGGGTGCAACAACGATGTGGTCGAGGTGTCTGGTCCGTGCACGCCCAACATGGAGATAAACCTGATCATCGCCCAACCCCTCGCTCCCGCTCCCGGGGACACGACTCTGCTGACTCTTCAGAGCGAGGGAGAGGGATGTGGTGACTGGGCAGCATACACATGGACCGTAGAGGCCGGCGAACTTATCCAGGAGGTGGGGATCGCCGTCCAGTGGGTTGCTCCGATGGAATATGGAATTTACGACATACAATGCCGAGCTACGCTGACCGGCGTCGGGCCCAACACCTCGCAGACCCTGATCATGGTCACGGAGACCGAATATCTCGAGACGGGCAAGGTGGCCAGCATCAAGCCGACGATGATGATCAACGACCTCTACTTCATCGCCGAGCAAGGAGAAGTCGGACCGAGAAGCAACGATTTTCTCGGCTGGGCGGTCTACTCGCTCTCGGGGACGGGCGTGATAAAGCTCGTCACCGACACGGTTGAACCGTCCGACCGCGGAGCGTACGAGTTCGAATTTGTCAAGTCCGGGGAGTCTATATTCGGAGCGTTCATCACTAACTACTATGCGCCACTGAGACAGCAGAGGATGAACACGTGGAAATTCCCGACACGCTTCGGAGACCCCGTCAACGCCAGCGAAGACGAGGGCGGAGTACATATCCAAAGGAAGAACCAGCACAGGTATCCCAAGGCAAATGTTAATGGCGACAAGGCTGTCTGGAAATTTCAGTCAGTCGGCGAGGCGAGCGATGGCACCATCGATCTCTTCAACGTGGCGTACTGGGACGAGTCGTCCGGGCCGGGCGGCTGGTACACTGTCACCCAGAGTCACGATTCGGCAACAGTGATTGTCGGACCGGATACAATACTGTTGCACCGTTATTACAACAACATCAGGCCGATGTTTACGCCGAACGAGGATAATATCCTCTACTTCGTCGACACGACGCGCGTCTTCGAGCCGTGCCTCATCCCGATGGTCGGCGGGGAGCCCGACACGTTTAATCGCCGGGCGCTGATGGTCGATGAGAATACCGGCATCTTCGAGGAGGCCGGGGTCTACATGAGCGAGAACACCGTGTTCGAGTGGAATCCGAGTGTTCCCTTCCTCTCCTTCATCTCTAGCGGGACGATCGTCTTTTTCGATTACGCAAGCGAGATTGTCACGAAAGTGAATGAGCTTTCCAATGTCTCGGAATTCGCCTGGGCTAACGACGGATCGCAACTTGCCGCGGTCAACGACATTGGTGTCTATCTCGTTGGAGCCGGCGGGGCCGCAGCGTCCGATCCTATATTCCGGAGAGAGAGAGCGACAGACGACATCATCGGGATCGGCTGGAACAGTAGCGGAACGAAGATCGCATTCAGGCTGGTCCGCAAGGGCAAGACCGCGGTTGAGTCGTGGTCGGCCCTCGTGATCATCGATCTGAACTCGGGCTTCTGGTCTTATGCTTCGAAGTCGATCCTGTGGCACGGCTCGCGTGAGCCGGACGACATCGACTATACCTGGATGCGGGTACTCTTCAACGTGGACGACACGGGTGTCTACGCCCCGTTCCCAGTGCTCGACGACGACAACTATCCGGGCAAGGACGTTATTCTTATCCACAGCCACCAATAGAGTGGCGGGAGAGGAACAGGTCGACGCCCGATGCAGTCCGACAGGCTGAAGAGACTACCTCCCTATCTATTCGTCGAAATCGACCGAAGAAAGGCCGAGTACGCCCGATCAGGACGTGAAGTGCTCGACCTCGGCATCGGGGATCCCGATCTCGGCGCCCCCCGCGAACTTGTCGATACGCTGCGCAGCTCCCTCGAACACGTCGAATACCACAGGTATCCACCCGATCGGGGGCTTCCGCGCCTTATCGACGCGATACGGGGCTGGGCCCGCGAGCATTACGGAGTATCGCTCGAGAGCGACGAGATCCTCGTCACGATCGGCAGCAAGGAGGCGATCGGCCACCTGCCGCTCGCCGTCGTGAATCCGGGAGATGCCGTACTCGTGCCCGATCCCGGGTATCCCGTCTATTATTCATCGGCCGTATTTGCCGGCGCCGACCCTGTGAGGATACCTCTCCTGGCTGAGAACGGCTATTTCCCACGGTTCGACGCTCTCGATCCTTCCGATCTGCAACGCGCGAGACTGGTCTATCTCAATTATCCCAACAATCCGACCGCCGCAACGGTCGGGAAGGAGAAATTCGAGGAAGCTATCAGCTTCTGTGGAGAGAACGCATTGTTACTGGTTAACGATGCCGCCTACAGCGAGGTCTCCTACGACGGAAGACAGCCGGCCCTCTTTCCTCTCGCAAAGGAGAAGGGTGCGGAGTTCATAGAGCTCTTTTCCTTCTCCAAGACCTTTTCGATCACGGGCTGGAGGATCGGATTCGCAATAGGCTCACCGCAGGTCGTCTCGGCTCTCGCGCGGCTGAAGGCCAATGTCGACTCGGGAGTCTTCAGCGCGATCCAGGCGGCTGCGGCGTCTGCTCTCGAGGAAGGCTACACGGAGATCACCGGGCGTATAATCGACGTATTCAGGAAGAGGCGCGATCTTCTCGCCGCCAGCCTGCGCAGGGGCGGATTCCAGTTCGATGTCCCCGCGGCGACCTTCTACTTCTGGATCGAGGTGCCCGGGGGTGGGTCGTCCATCGATTACTGCGGGGAGCTCCTCGAAAAGACGGGTATAGTCGCGACCCCGGGGATAGGTTTCGGCGGGCACGGCGAGGGGTATTTCAGGTTGTCAATCACCGCTCCCGACGATACAATCCTCAAAGCCGGACAGAAACTGGAAAAGCTCGGTCCCTCTCCCTGATGACCGCCGGAGGTCGAAAGTTGCTTGAAGAAAAAATTGTCCTCGCAGGGATAACAGTTTTCGGGTATTACGGCGTATCTTCCATGGAACGGGAGGTGGGCCAGAAGCTCGAGATGGATGTTGAGTTCTGGAGCGATTTCACCAAGGCATGCGTCACGGACGCCCTCGAGGACACGATAAACTACGAAAGGGTGTACGCGAAGGTAATGGAAACGGTTGAAAAGAACAGGTTCAACCTTCTCGAGACCCTGGCCGATGCCATCTGCAGGGAGATCCTCGGCAACTTCCCCGTATCGAAGATAAAGACCACCATCAGGAAGCTCACCCTTCCATTCCCCAACAGTCTCAATCATGTCGCAGTCGTTGTCGAACGGGAAGTCTGACGGCCCGGCCGCCGGGAGGGTGGTTATCTCTCTCGGATCCAATGTGGGGGAGAGGGAGTGGTACGTTCTTTCCGCGGCGGCGCGGATCGCCGCAAGCGAGGGGATCGTCTCGGCGCGGCTGAGCTCACTGTACGAGACCGGGCCGGTGGGGGAGGGATACTCCCGACCCTTCGTCAATGCGGTGCTGATCGTGTGGACGACACTCGACCCCCGATCCATTCTTAAGATGGGACAACGGCTGGAGAGAGAGGCGGGAAGGGTGAGGGAGGGAGACTCTGGAGACAGGACCCTCGACATCGACCTGATCCTCTGCGGAGAGAGCAGGATAGACGAAACCGATCTGACAATACCCCATCCGCGCTTCATGGAGAGGCTGTTTGTCCTCGTCCCGCTCGCCGAAATAGAACCCGGATTCCCGCTGCCGGGCGGCGGCAGTGCCGCGGAAGCAGCGAAGTCGGAGAACGCGGCGGGAAGGGTCACCAGGATTTCCTCGAGGGGTCGGATAAGCCGGAAGTCCTTGTAAACAGGTAGATATTGACTTCCGATATCATTTTGACTACGGTAAGGCGCATGGAAGATCTCAGCAGCAGACTGACCGGTTCCGGCATCAGGTATATTGCCATCGAGGGGAGCATAGGCGCGGGCAAGACGACCGTAGCGAGGCTCCTCGCCGAAGATACCAGAGCGCGGCTCTTTCTTGAGGAGGTCGACGACAATCCCTTCATCGAGAAGTTCTACGGTGACATGGGAGGGTATGCCTTCCAGGCGCAGATCTTCTTTCTTCTCAACAGGTACAGGCAGCAGACGGAGATTGCCCAGCAGGACCTGTTTTCCGACCTGATGATCGCCGACTACCTCTTCGCCAAGGACAGGATCTATGCCCACGCCGTGCTGGGCGACGATGAGCTAGTCCTGTACAACAGAATGCACTCGCTCCTCGAGGGCAGGATCATCAAACCCGACCTGGTCATCTATCTCCAGGCCGACCCGGAGGTCCTTCTGCAGAGGATCAGAAAGAGGGGCAGGTCGTTTGAGAAGAACATAAGCGATGAATATATCAGCGGGCTCAACGAGGCGTTCAATCATTTTTTTTTCCACTACGACGAATCGCCGCTTCTTATAGTAAATACGGACAGGCTCGATTTCACGGCTAACCGGGACCACCTTGACGACTTTTTCTCGAGGATCTCGGAGAAGTTCGAGGGTACGCAGTACTACGTACCTTCCTGGGAGAATGATCTGTGATGAAGGACAAGATCACGAAGACGACCATTCTGAAGATGAAGAAAAAGAACGAGAAGATAGCGGCGATCACGTCCTACGACTATCTCTCAACGAAGCTGATCGATGACACGGGCATCGACATAATACTCGTCGGCGATTCTCTCGGTATGGTCGTGATGGGGTACGAGAACACACTGCCTGTGACGATGGAGGAGATCATCCATCATCTCAAGGCGGTCACGAGGGCGAGGCCGAAGGCGATCGTGATCGGCGACATGCCATTCATGTCGTACCAGGCGAGCGTCGAGGACGCAGTGAGGAACGCCGGCAGGCTAGTTAAGGAAGGCGGCGCGCAGAGCGTAAAGCTCGAGGGCGGCGAGAGATACGTGCCGGTCGTCGAGGCGATTGTGCAGGCGTCGATCCCGGTGGTCGGCCATCTCGGTCTCACACCTCAGTCGCTCCACGAGTTCGGCGGATACCGGATCCAGGGCAAGGACAGAGAGTCGGCCGAACGGATGATAAGCGACGCGAAGGCGCTCGAGAAGGCGGGCTGTTTCGCCGTGGTCCTCGAGGGAATTCCCTGGCAGCTGGCGAAAACGATCACCGAATCGGTCTCGATCGTGACTATAGGAATCGGCGCCGGCCCGCACTGCGACGGGCAGGTGCTCGTAATCCAGGACATGCTCGGTATATACGTCGAGCCGCTCCCGAAGTTCGTCAAGATGTACGAGGAGCTTGGCGATAGGATAAGGGGCGCTGTCTCCGCGTATGTGAGGGACGTCAAGGACGGACGGTTCCCCGGCATGGAGCACAGCTACTCCGCCGAAAAGACGAAGGGCCCGTCCGATGACTCTAAGGATGAAAAAGGCGACATCGCTCACTGAGGCCGCCGGGATCCTCGCCGAAGTGCGGCGTAAGGGTCTCAGCATCGGCCTCGTTCCCACGATGGGCGCCCTTCATGAGGGGCACATCAGCCTCGTGAAGATGTCGCTCGCCCGCTCCGGCTACACCGCCGTATCGATCTTCGTCAACCCGAAGCAGTTTGGTGAGGGGGAAGATCTCGACGAATATCCCAGGACAGAGGATAAGGATGCGGCGCTCCTTGAGGAGCTCGGCTGCGACCTGCTCTTCATGCCAGGCCCGGGCTCGCTTTACTCCGACTCCGACAGGACCTCGGTGAGCCTCTCCGGCCTCGGCGATTATCTCTGCGGCGCCGATAGGCCCGGGCACTTCGACGGCGTACTGCTCGTAGTCTCGAAGCTTTTCAACATCATTCGTCCCGACTACGCCTTTTTCGGGCAGAAAGATGCGCAGCAGGCGGTGATCATACAGAGGATGGCGGCTGATCTCGATTTCCCCGTCCGCATATTCCTCGGCCCCACGGTCAGGGAGAAGGACGGGCTTGCGATGAGTTCGCGCAACAGGTATCTCTCCCGGGAAGAGAGAGCCAAAGCACCCAAAATGCGAGAGGGACTACTCGCGGCGGCCGGAGCGATCGAGAAGGGCGAGAGGGACGCGTCAGCTCTGAAGGATATCGTGACCGCCTCGATGGATGCCGGCGGGTTCGAGATAGATTACGTCGAATGCGTAGACGGCGGCACCCTTCAGCCCTTACAGTCAGTCGACGGGACCGTTCTCCTGGCTGCCGCCGGGAAGCTGGGTGCAACAAGACTGATAGACAACATAGCGATGGAAGTCGGCCGGGACGGGGTCGTTGAAACGCTTCTGGAATTTCCCGAATGGAGCAGATATGAAGGGTGAAGGAGCGGTCGCCGCGGTAATACTCGCCGCGGGCGAAGGGAAGAGGATGAAATCGGACCTGGCGAAGGTCCTGCACGAGATAAACGGACTCCCGATGATCGCGCACGTTCTCAACGCGCTCAGCGAGGTATCACCTTCGAAGACCATCGTTGTAGTCGGGCATCAGGCTGAGGCCGTCAAAGAGAGGCTCAGTGGTGGGGGTCCGGGATTCGAAGGGCTCGAGTTCGCCCTTCAGAGCGAACGTCTCGGCACGGGACACGCGGTGATGCAGGCCCGCCCCGCGCTGGAAGGATTCGACGGGACGATAATGGTGCTTACAGGGGATACGCCACTGCTCGGAGGGAGCACTCTCGCCGGGTTCCTGCGCTTTCACAGGGAGACGGGCGCTTCGGCCACTGTCATGTCAGCGGTACTCGAGGATGCATCCGGGTATGGGCGGATTGTGAGGGACGGCGACGATGATCTGCTCGAGATAGTCGAGCACAAGGACGCGACCGAGAAGCAGAGGCTCCTCGGCGAGTTCAACAGCGGTATGTTCTGCTTCGAGAGCGATATCCTCTTTCCGGCGCTCGACCGTGTCGATCGCGGGAACGTGCAGGGCGAATACTATCTCACAGACGTAATCGGTATACTGCGCGGCGAGGGCCGCAAGGTCGCTGTTTTCAGGATAGATAACAGCGACGAAGTCATGGGGATCAACGACCGCGATCAGCTCGCGCTGGCGGAAAGGATGATGAAGGGAGATGGATAGGGTCTATGCTCCCTGGCGGAGCAGGTATTTCAGCATGGAGAAGGGTGAAGGCTGTCTCTTCTGCGAGATACAGAAGGAGAAGGACGACGAACTCGTCGGTATACTGGCAAGGGGCAGTCACTGGTTCGTTCTCCTCAATACCTTCCCATATACGAACGGACACATGATGATCGTGGCCAACCGTCATATCGGAAGCTTCGGCGATATCACGGGTGAGGAGGGCGCGGAGCTCGTGCAGTTTCTTGCACAGTGCGAGAAGGCCCTCGAAAGGTCGTACGCTCCCGACGGCATGAATATCGGCGTGAACAAGGGCGCGAGCGGCGGAGCGGGAATCGTGGGTCACATACATTTCCATCTCGTGCCGAGATGGACGGGGGATACGAACTTCATGACGGCACTGGCCGAGACGAGGGTCGTGTCCGAGGACCTGGCAGCTTCGTGGAAGAAACTGCGCCCTTATTTTGAAGATGGTGGGGAGGATGGCGCGTAAAAAGAAGAAGAATCGAGGCTTCCCCGCCGTGGCAGTGATCATGACCATGGTCGTGGTTCTCATGGGCTTGTCCCTTGCCGTCAGATGGACCGGTATAGGCAGGAACCTGTCGGCCCCCGAGGTTCCTTTCCAGATAGAAGTTCTGAACGGCACGGGGGAGCCGGGTGTGGCGAGGGAAGTAACGAGGCAGCTGCGGCAGATGGGGATCGACGTGCTGATAGAGGGAAACGCGGGGTGTTTCGATTACCGGGAAACGGTCCTGGTGGACAGAAAGGGAAACTCCGTGCTGATGAGGAAGTTGTCGAGAAGGCTGGGCATCGGGAGGGTCGTTACGCAGATCCAGGAGAGGCCGCTCGTCGACGCCACCCTCGTTGTCGGCTGGGACAGGGAAAGACTCAGGTTGCAGCGCTAGCCGATCTCTGCTACTTTGATTGACCGGAGGTGACGCTTTGTCGGCAAAGAGACGGATAGGCATGGTGGCTCTTGTATTCTTACTGGGAGTGGTCCTGGGAAGCGTAGTCGGCGAGCTGATAGGTCTGCTTCTCCCCGATGACAACGTGATCCGGGAGCTGTTCGTCTCGGGCAAGGTGCTGCGTGTAGGCCCGTTGCACCTCGATCTGATAGTATTAACATTCACAATAGAATTTTCGCTCAAGGTCAATCTCGTAAGCGTTCTCGGAATTATCGTCGTGGCGTTCCTGCTGAGGATGTACTGCTAGGAGGTCGGATAAAGATGTTCTCGATTCCACAATTCATGCTCATAGGCCCGCTCGGATGGTCCGAGCTCCTGATCATCCTCGTCATCATCCTGATCTTCTTCGGCCCGCGCAGGCTGCCCGAGGTAGCGGAGGCTATAGGGAAGTCGCTCCGCAAGTTCAAGAAAGCCTCCAAGGACGTTCAGGATGAGATCAAAGCTGAGACGAAGGAGATCACGGAAGACGACGACAAGGAGGGCTGATACTCTCCTGGTCCTGAAATGAAAATGAGCAGGCCGTCCGGCATATGCCGGACGGCCTTTTAGTGCTTAAGAGATTGCAGGCAATCATACCTGCTTCTAATTCTATCTGCTTGACGAAAAAGGTATGTCCTCGTATGATTATCCTGCCAGGGGGACATCACTACAATCAAGGAAGAGTCAAGAGTGGATATAACTGCGTCATTCGCTCGCTTTCCGGCACTTGAAGCACAGACTATCATTGATAATGATAATTCTGCATTACTGGTGCGTGAAACTTCTGACAGATCTGAACAATCCCCGAAACTCCTTAAACTTGTGAGTCTTGCCATTCGAGCGAGGCATTACAGCCGCAGGACCGAAGATTCATATCAGAGGTGGATCAAACGGTATATTCTCTTTCACGGCAAACGGCACCCCCGTGAGATGGGAGAAGCGGAGGTGACCTCCTTCCTGTCTTATCTCGCTACCGAAAGACATGTCAGCGCTTCGACACAGAATCAGGCGCTCAACGCGATCCTCTTCATGTACAGGAAAGTGCTAAAGAGGGATCTCGATTGGCTTGACGGGATCGTCCGGGCTAAGAAACCCCGCAGGCTGCCTGTCGTATTGACGCATGATGAGGTTCAGGAGATCCTCAGATGCATGCGCGGTATACCGCTGCTCATGGCTTCGCTTCTATACGGGGCTGGGTTGAGGCTTCTGGAGTGTGCGCGGTTGAGGATCAAAGACGTGGATTTTGCCCGAGGTGAGATCACTGTACGAGACGGCAAGGGGAGAAAGGACAGGGTGACACTGCTGCCGGCGAGAATGCAGGGTCCGCTTGCCGAGTACATCGTCTCGGTCCGGCTACAGCACAAGCGGGATCGGCGCAGGGGACGCGGTTCGGTCGCGCTGCCGGACGCGCTCAGCCGGAAATATCCGGGCGCATCAAGGGAATGGGCCTGGCAGTGGGTCTTTCCGGCTACGAGGTTTTATAGGGATCGTGAAACAGGCGAGTACAGGCGTCACCACCTTCATGAGTCAGTACTCCAGCGAGCAGTCAAAGAAGCGGTCCGCACCGCTGATATCACGAAGCAGGCGAGTTGTCATACGCTGAGGCATTCATTCGCAACACATCTGCTTGAAAAGGGTTACGATATCAGGACGATCCAGGAGCTCCTCGGTCACAGCGATGTAAGCACAACGATGATCTATACACATGTACTTAACCGGGGTGGGAGAGGAGTGCAGAGCCCTCTGGACGATATGTAGGATGTTGTTTGGTGCGCATTTGCGAAATCAGTCAACCGCTCGCAGTCTATCACAGAGAAGTATCTGGGAGGACAATACATATCCTATTGATTTACAAGGGATACAGGACATAAACTCAGAACACCATATTGGATACATCGTCAGGCTCGCAGTGATATCCAATATGCTAGTTCAAGATACATCTCGTTAAAGGTACAATTGCTTTTAGATGATTTGTTTGCCTGAAATGAAAATTTGTT
>CBDUYR010000032.1:0-28825 GCA_965371515.1 uncultured bacterium
CTTTTCCGATCACGTACTATTTCATCAGCGGGATCTCGGCCATCAGCTCGTAATTCAGTACGGCGCGGATCTTGTTCTCGATCTGTATGTAGCGTACCACTTTTTTGCCGGGCAGCACCTTGGAGAATTTGGTGATGTAGTCCTTCCGCATCTTGATCTTGTCTGCGTCTACCGTCATTGACTCCTTGAGCAGCTTCATGGCTGACTCGTCAGTTATAGTATCGGCGTTGTAGCCATCCGCGTAAGACATGATGACCTTGACATACCTCTCGTGTAAGACCTGAAGGTCATTCTGGAATTCCTCGTAGATCGGCCAGAAAGCCTCTGATTCGGCGTCCGTCAGGACCATGTTGGCGGCGACTACGAGTTTCTTGTCCGCCTGGAGTTTCTCGGCGAGGATCTCCATGTTGGTCTCATCGGCGGTCTTCTCCTGCGCGATCGCCAGACCCGGTCCGAAGGCTGTTATCACGAAAATGGATAACGCAATCATTATCATTGCTGATCTCTGCTTTTTCATCTGCTTATTTCCTTTCCCTGGCTTCCTGCCGGTGTCCGGCAGGTTGTAATATTCCTGGATAGATCCGGAACCTTGTTTCTTCGTTCCCGATCACTGGCCGGGCGGATCCGGAATTACTCCTTTCTCAGCTTGTGCCTGGCGTCCTGATTTTGCTGATTGCAGGGAGAACCCATCCATTGAGGTATTCTGCCCTTTGTTTTCAGTTAAGGATTTAATGAGGGCACCATAATACTGATTTACAGGTTTTGTGAAAAGAACTATTTCAGTCAGCCGTTAAAGGCGTGTCTACGAGGCATTTACGCCTCAATCTCTCGTCAGCGACCGGTACTTTATCCTCTTCGGGATCTCGGCCGCGGCGCCGAGCCTCTTGCGCTTGTTCTTCTCGTAATCGGAGAAGTTGCCCTCGAACCAGTGTGTTTTGCTGTCACCCTCGAAGGCGAGGATGTGGGTCGCAATGCGATCGAGGAACCACCTGTCATGGCTGATCACCACTGCGCATCCGCCGAAGTTCTCGAGGGCCTCCTCGAGGGCGCGCATCGTGTTGACGTCGAGGTCGTTGGTCGGCTCGTCGAGCAGGATGACATTGGCGCCTTTCTGCAGGACCATCGCGAGATTGACCCTGTTTCGCTCGCCTCCCGAGAGGATCCCGACCTTCTTCGACTGGTCGGAACCTGAGAAGTTGAACCGTGCCACGTAGGCGCGGGAGTTTATCTCTCTTGTGCCGAGCGGGAGTATGTCCCTGCCGCCGGAGATCTGTTCCCAGATAGATTTTTCGGGGTCGAGATTCTCTCTCGACTGGTCGACGTAGGCGAGTTTTACCGTCTCGCCGATCCTGATATCCCCCGAATCTGGCGTCTCCTGGCCGTTGATAAGCTTGAACAGGGTCGTCTTGCCCGCGCCGTTCGCGCCGATGACTCCGACTATTCCTCCGGGGGGGAGCTTGAAGCTGAGGTCCTCGAAGATGACGCGCTCGTCGTAGACCTTTGATACCTTGTCGGCCTCGATCACCACTCCGCCCAGTCTTGGTCCGGGGGGCACGTAGAGTTCCAGGTCCTTCTGGAGCGTCTCATCCTCCTCGCGCAACAGGCTCTCGTATGAGCTGATGCGGGCCTTCGACTTGGTCTGGCGCGCCTTCGGCGACATCCTGATCCACTCGAGCTCTCGCTGGAGTGTCTTCTGCCGCTGCGACTCATGTTTCTCCTCGAGGGCGAGGCGGTTCTGCTTCTGCTCGAGCCAGGAGGAGTAGTTTCCCTTCCACGGGATCCCTTCGCCGCGGTCGAGTTCGAGGATCCAGCCGGCGACGTTATCGAGAAAATACCGGTCGTGAGTCACTGCTATGACGGTGCCGGCATATGCCTGCAGGTGATGCTCCAGCCATGCGACCGTCTCTGCGTCGAGATGGTTGGTCGGCTCGTCGAGAAGGAGGATGTCCGGTTTCCGGAGGAGCAGGCGGCAGAGGGCGACTCTTCTCTTCTCGCCTCCCGAGATATACTTGATCTTCATGTCGGGCGGCGGGCAGCGGAGGGCGTCCATCGCCATCTCGAGCCTCGAGTCGAGGTCCCAGGCGTCGAGCGTGTCGATCTTCTCCTGGATCTTTCCCTGCTCCTCGAGGAGCGCCGTCATCGCATCGTCGTCCATCGGCTCGGCGAACTTCGCGCTTATCTCGTTGAACTTGTTTATGAGTTCGACCGTCTCGTGGACGCCTTCCTCTATGATCTCCCTGACCGTCTTCTCATCGTCGAGAACGGGCTCCTGCTCGAGGAATCCGACCGAGTAGCCGGGGGAGGGGAGCGACTCTCCGATAAAATCCCTGTCGACGCCTGCGAGTATCCTCAGGAGCGTGCTCTTGCCCGAGCCGTTGAGGCCGAGCACTCCGATCTTCGCTCCGTAGAAGTACGAAAGTGAAATATCCTTTAGGATCTGTTTGTTGTTGTGGAACTTGCTTACCCTCATCATCGTGTAGATGATCTTGTTCGGATCGTCGGCCATTCATTCACCCCTGTAATCTTCGATCAGTGACTCCGGCTGATTATCAGATTTCCTCGGTCAGCTCGAGGAATTTCTTGTATGGTATGGCAATCAGGCTTTCCGACGAAAAGGCCCCGTTCGAGAGACTTATCATCGAGACCTTCGCCGCCGTGTTTTCGTCTGGTGCCTCGTAGATGTCGATGAAGTCATATGCCCCGAGCAGCGCGTAATGGGAGATGAAAGTCACCTCCGGGCATTTCTCCTTTACCTGATCGAGCCAGGCCCTGCCGAGCTTTGCCCGGTCCTTGACCTGCCTACTTACCTCAGGCGAGAGCTTCGTGAGCAGAATGTAAGTCTGCATGAGTCGCCTCCTTTTAAATAATTGATCCCTGGAAGATTTCCACTCGCTGATTATCTCACAGAACGCCGCGGATTCCGCAAATTATTCGAATGATCATTTCTGCCAGACGGCGTGGCCCCTGCGGCGCAGTATCCTCGCCAGTTCGGCCTCCATCTCCTGCGCGTCCGAGTATGAGAGCGGATTGTACTCATCGTACAGCATCGGGCACAACCGCAGGCCGTATTCCCTCACGTACCGGTTCGATTTATACCCTTCCTTGTGATTCTCGAACCTCATCTCGGGGGAGAGCCCGGTCATGCCAACGTAGTAGCATTTCCCGTCGGGATCGCAGCCGGGATTGGCCTTCTGAAACCTCGCTTGCTTCCGGACGGTTTCGTCCAGCTCGACTACATATACGTTGTGATGCTTCTTCCGGGGCATCGCTGATATCCTCCTGTCGATTCCCGATATCACACAAATAGTACTTGGTTTCGTCGAAAGAATACATATATTAGCCGGACGAAACGGGTTGCGGAACCGGGCGAATAGAGAGAACGATAATGAAGATCGCATATACAGGACTGGACCTGCCCGAAGGCAAGGTAAGATTCGAGGACCCCGTCGTCCATTCGCTGACAGCGAAGTTCTCGCCGAAGAAGGTCACGCCGTACTATTTCGAGTTCATCGGTGATGACTTCGAATCGGCCGACATGATCGTCGTAGCGCGGGACCGGGTGCTCGATCTGCTGATATACGACATCGAAAAGCTTGAGACCCGACTCGAGCGCAGCGACGACGAGCAGGAGCGCGTCGCGCTGGCTGCGGTTCTCTCTGAGCTGGAGAACGAGGTCCCTGTATGTGATATGGACCTTGACGATTCGGCGGCGGCATACATGCGCCAGATCGGGCCTCTGAGCCTCAAACCAGTTCTGATCGTTGATTCCGATTCGATAGATATCCAGGAGCTCCTTCCTTTCGCTCTGGAGAAGTCGGGCATGATGTTCTTCTATACATCCGGTGTGCAGGAAGTGCATGCCTGGCTCGTAAGCAGGGGGTTCGATGCCCAGGAATGCGCCGGCAGGATCCACTCAGACCTGGCGCGAGGCTTCGTCAAGGCCGAGATCGTCTCCGTCGACGACCTGCTCCAGTGCCACAGCATGGCGGACGCCCGCAAGCGCGGTCTCAGCCGTCTGGTCGACCGCAACTTCATCATCCCTTCCGACATGGTCCTCGATATCCGGTTCAATATCTGATTCAAGATCTGGAGAAAACTGGATTGATCTGGAATCGATAAATCCTGACACGCCGGGTCTTTTATCTGGCGTTGACAGCTGCCGTTGTTTGCGTGTTCAATAGGATTGTTCTCAGAAATATCGAAAGGATCAAACCATGGTCAGCAAGATCATCATCGCGGCTCTCATCATCGTGATCGGTGGACTCGTCGCAAAACTCATCATGGACAATCGGGACGGGTCCAATGCGGAAGATTACAAGCTCCTGCCGCCGGAGACCCTCAACGTAAGCGATGTCGTGGCATTCATCGACGTGGAGGCAACGACCTTCCGTGTACGAACGACCCGGGATGTCCTGCCCGGTGGATACTCTGCGGCTATGACCCCTCTTCTTGTCGACTGGGACAAGTCGGATACATCTCCTGGGGGCGAGATACTGCTTCTCAACATCAACCACGGCGGCAATCCCGTCTCGGGCGTGACCGAGCTGCGGTCCGCGCTCATCAGGCCGGACAGGATCAAAAAGGTCCAGTTTGTCATGGTCCCTCTCGGGGGACCGGAGGCTATCTCCCACAGCATGGTCAGGTTCGTCTTCGAAGAAGGAGGCGCCGAGTTTTCAGGTGGCGACAGGGGAGTAGCCGGCAAACACGAGAAGCTGGAGGATCTTATGATCTCGTGGGAAGCATGGCGCGCTCCCGGCGTCGACTACAAGATGATGAAGGGGATGGATCCGGAGACGTACGAGCTGACCTGCCGCGCCTATTCCGGGCCGCAGCGCTTCCTCGAGGACGCGTTGATGAACCGCGACTGGAACGTGTTCGAGCTGAATCTTCCCGGGGGAAGGGAAGGCTACATCGAGCTCCTCAAGGTCGCGCTGGCTCTCGGTGACGGCGCCTCGCGCCATTCGATCGTCTGGATGATCGAGGATGCCGAACGCAAATGGAAAGAGGAAGGTCTCGATTCCGAGAGTGTGCGTGACGCCGTACCGGAAGTCTGGCGCGCGCTCAAGGAAAGGGCTGGCGCGTCCAGTGCGCCTGACGGCGATCCGCGGGCCGATATGACCGGCAAAACGGGTTACCAGTCGCTGATCCGATCCTGCGCGACGATGGCCCTCTATTCGGTCGACCTGACCGTGGCGAGGCTGATAGAGGCTGGCTACCCGCACGAGGGAATGCGGCCGACACAGAACCCCGAGATGCAGGAAGAGCTGGCCTGGATGGTGGAGCTCGGGAGCGCGGACATCGCCGGCATCCTGAAGCGGACCCCGAAGGCCCTCTCGTACGCGCGCGAGAATCCTACGGTCATCCCGGGAAACATCCCCAAAGCACTCGAGGAAGCCGGCCTTTTCGTGATGGAGAACGGCAAGCCCTGGAACAAACGGTACTCGATGATGGCCGAGACGCCCTGGGGCCACAGGTGGCAGTTGCTGATCAGGTGATCGAACAACAGGGAGAGAATCTTGATAAAAGGCATAAGATCGATCGTACTGTTTGTATTGTTTCTCATTATTTCCTGTCCGACGGAAGCGGTGTTGACGGTCTACACGGACGAGGCAGCCTATCTCTCCGACCTCGCCATCCTGGGCTACAGGAATATTTTCGAAGGTTTCGAGGACGACCTGGTCTGGGGATCCGTCCGGACCACTATCAGCGACCAGAATTACGCGCCTGTCATCATAAGCCAGGGTATCACATGGACGTCGAATCACGCCGAAAACCAGATAACCACAAGCTCGGGCCCTGCATTGACGGGTCTATGGGGTTTCTATTCCATGCCTCATGGAAATTTTTCAACGGGTACCGGATGCGACCTTCCCGGCATGTGCGGTGACGGCTTCATCGGTACCAGAGCGGACACGATCTATGCGGTCGGCGGATGGATCACGGGGACATTCGGGGGCAGGCTCAATCTGGTCCTCGACGGGGACACGCTCAACGCTATCGATTTCCAGGAGCAGAACGCGCTTACGAACGCACACCAGTTTTTCGGCGCTATCGAGACCGGTGGATTTATCACCTTCGAGTTTCGTGAAATGGAAGGAACGGCCGAGGATCAGAAATTCATGTGGGCCGACGATTTTACCTTTGGATTACCCCTGTCGTCCGCGGTACTGATCTCGAATTTTACCGCAGGCGTGACCGCTGATGGTGTCGAGCTCACCTGGCAGATCTCCGCCGACGAGCCGATAACCGGCCTCAGAATATACCGAAGAAATACAGCCACCGGGAATGTCGTATCCCTTCCCGAAGGCGGGCTGCTTCTTCCATCGGTGGAGAGTTTTACAGACACGGAATTCCTTCCGGGAGGTGAATATATATATTCGCTTGCCGTTGTCAGGCCGGATGGTTCGGAGGTCGGCTCGCTCGAGATGAAAGTCATGATAAAGATCGCTCCCGCCTGCCTGTATCAGAATTTCCCGAATCCCTTCAATCCCCATACGACGATCAGGTATTACGTGGACAGCGATGCCTACGTGTCCCTGAGTATCTACGATGTCGGGGGCAGGCATATGCGGACCCTGGCAGATCGCCGGCTGACCCCCGGGGAGTATGTCGATCGATGGGATGGAAGGGATGTGGCAGGGAATCCCGCCGTGAGCGGGATATATTTCTACCGGCTCAGAGTCGGGAAAAAAGTGCTCACCAGGAAGATGGTCCTGCTCAAGTAGGATCCTGTATTTATTTGATCGCTTCGATGGTCGCAGAGCGGACGTAATCTTCGATGTCCATTCCGGGGAACCACTCGTTTATAAACGCTTTGCTTGCCTCGTTGATCACGATTTTTACTTCACTGAATCCCGCCTCTTTCAGCATCTCCTCGTACAGCGAGGTCGTTACCGATCCTGCGACACATCCCGCGTAGGCGATAAAATCGTTCTTGATGCTTGCGGGGAGGTCGCGGACCGTGACGACGTCGGAAATGGCCAGGCGCCCGCCGCTTTTCAGGACGCGGTATGATTCCCTCATCACCTGCGGCTTGTCGGGGGAGAGGTTGATGACGCAGTTCGAGATGATCATGTCGACCGTGTTGTCT
Source organism: uncultured bacterium (assembly GCA_965371515.1). Taxonomy (GTDB): domain Bacteria; phylum Krumholzibacteriota; class Krumholzibacteriia; order Krumholzibacteriales; family Krumholzibacteriaceae; genus JAUWCL01. Next base: position 7,091 of record CBDUYR010000032.1, read on the forward strand.
GCGACGGGAAGGTGTTCGATCTCGCCGAGTCGGAAATCTACGTTGACGAATCCGCCCTCGATCGCTCCCTGCCTCGCCTTGAGGAGCATCTCGGGGGTCATGTCAACGCCTATGACGCGTCCGGTATCGCCGACCTTCATGGACGCGAGGAAACAGTCGATGCCGCCGCCGCTGCCGAGATCGAGGACCGTCTCGCCCTCTTTCAGCGAAGCGATGGCCAGTGGATTGCCGCATCCGAGGCCCATGTTGCTCTCCTCGGGGAGCGCTTCGAGTTCTTCCCTGGAATATCCGAGTTTCTCCGAGACAGCGAGCGCCTTGGAACCGGACGGTGTGCAGCAGGGCGTTCCGCTGCATCCGCAGGAATCGGCAGTCTCGGCATATCGCTTTCTGACATCGTCTCTTATCTGATCATTGTCCTTCTGCATTGTCTGGCCCTTTCAGCTGTTCAACGTACTCCCTGATCTCGTCGCGCACCCTTCGGTAGATATCGAGTTTCTCTTCATCGCCCTCGACCGTCTCGGCCAGGGCAGGCGGATCGTCGAATCCGACATGGACGATCTTTCCGGCGCCTGGGAAGATCGGGCAGTTCTCTCTCGCGTTGTCGCAGACGGTCACGACGTAATCGAACGCGGTGTCGAGGAATTCCCGGACGTTCTTCGACCTGGCGCCCGAGATGTCCACTCCGGCCTCGGCCATTACCTTGACGGCGTTCGGATTGAGCCCGTGCGTCTCTGTGCCGGCCGAAACGGCCTCGATGTCGTCGTTCCTGAGTCGTCTGGCCCATCCCTCGGCCATCTGGCTCCTGCATGAGTTGCCCGTGCAGAGAAAGAGGATCTTCAGTCTCTTGCGCATCGGCTAAATACCCTTCACGGGGGAGCGCGCTGCGCAGTATTGCGCGGCGCCGCACCTGGCGATCTTCCTGAGATATTTCCGGTCGGCCCTGATCTCGATAGAACGGTCCATCGATTCGGCGAGCCAGTCCATCACCGTCACCAACGGTTCCCGTTTTGCCTTATCCGAGAGCCTGTAGAAGATCCAGCGCCCGTTCTTGCGGCTCTCCACGAGCCCTGCGTTCTGCAGGACGCTTATGTGCCGCGAGATGGTCGCCGGAGCGAGTCCGAGCATCTCGGTGACCTGGCATACGCAGAGTTCGGTCATCTCCCGAAGGGCTATCACTGTCCTCAGGCGGTTACCGTCTGACAGGGCCTTTGTTACCGACAAAACCGTATTCATACTTCCGTCTCTCATGATTCTATATTTAGCAAAACAACGAAATGTAATCTAGTATTTTGTCAGGGCCTTGTCAAGGAGTGTAATGGTTGATGGGGGCCTCTCAGTAGAACGAGAGCCCGAATATGTGCGTCAGGCTGTAGTAGATCCCCGCTGCTATGAAGACTGTTCCGGTGATCCTTCTCGCCCAGAATTCGAACGCGGCCATCCTGTTGTAGGCTTTTCCAATCCTGTTGGCTCCAGACGCGATAAGGATCGCGAAGAGCAGTACGGGAAGTCCTGTTCCAATGCCGTAAACGGCGGGGAGGATCACGCCCGATCCGTGCCTGACCGCAAGCGCGAGCAGGCTTCCGAAGAAGAGTGCGGCCGAGACGGGGCAGAACGAAAGGGCGAAGACGATCCCGAGCAGCAGGGCTCCCCACATGCCGAACCGGTCGACCCTTCGCTGCATTCTGTCGCTGACCCCACCGCCGCGTCGGGAGAACGAGATCAGTTCGAGCAGGACCATGCCTATGATGATCAGCAGCGGGCCGAGGGCGAGGTTCATGTATTTCTGAAGCATGTGCGAGAGGCGGGGGGCTGCGAGGAGGCTCGCCACGAGAAGTGCGCCTAGCACGGTGTATGTCAGAGCCCTTCCTGCCGTGTAGAAAAGGCCCGCGCCCAGGACTCTCCGCGGACTGTCGACCCTGCGGCCGACGTACGAGATCGCCGTGATATTCATCGCCAGCGGGCAGGGGCTGATCGATGTGAGTATTCCCAGCCAGAGCGCCGATGCGGCGGCAATCATGAACTGATCCATCAGGATTCCCCGTTCATGAATTTCCCGGTCTCGTCCTGCACGTAGGTGACGTATGCTTCCCTGTCCTTGACGAGTTCCCAGACGCGGTGGAGATTGAGATAATCCTTACGCTCTCCATCGACGATTCTTTCCAGTACGATTGTCCTGGCGGCAAGCTGGAAGTCGTCGATAAAGTGCTCGTTCTCGGGGATCTCGAGGTTCACGGGCAGAAACTCTATCTCGCCCGATTCCAGCGCCTCGGGAAATCCCGCTTCGATCGCCTCGAGCGCGTACAACTCTATCGTCAGGCAGGTCTTGCAGCGGGCGTTGCCGTGGAAATAATAGGCGATGATCTTCGAGCCGCCATCGTGAGTCTTTTCGGCGGCCGATCTGCCGTCGGACCCCTTCATGATCAGGGCTGCCACGCTGGCCGCGACGAATACCAGCAGGAGGATCGTTACGATCTGCTTCGCTTTCACCGGGTGCCTCTCCTTTATTTGAGCATCTCTTTGAGCTCTTCGATCTGCGGGACCTTTCCGACGACCTTGATCTCGCCGTCGACGGCAAGCGCAGGTGTCATCATCACGCCGAAATCGAGGATCTCGGTTATCTCGGTCACCTTCTCGACCTCGGCGTCGAGCCCGAGCTCCCGAACGGCGCGCTCAGTCTGCTCGGCCAGCAGCTTGCACTTCGCGCACCCCGTTCCCAGTACCTGTATCTTCATCGTCTACCTCCGCGTGATCGGTTATCCCGCTATCCAGCCGTAAAGTATTCCGCTTATCGTCGCCATCACGACGACGAGCGTGACGAATACGAGTGTCTTCCTGGTTCCCATCACGCTTCTTATCACGAGCATGTTCGGCAGGCTCAGTGCCGGGCCGGCCAGCAGGAGCGCCAGTGCCGGTCCCTTGCCCATGCCGCTGCCTATCAGGCCCTGCAGTATCGGTACTTCTGTCAGCGTGGCGAAATACATCAGCGCCCCGGCGAACGATGCGAAGAAATTCGCCCTCAGCGAATTGCCGCCCACCGCGCTGCTGATCCAATCGGACGGGATGAGTCCCTCGCGCCCCACGCGTCCGAGCATCGCGCCGGCTATCAGGACGCCGAAAAGCAGGAGAGGAAGGATCTGTTTGGCGAATCCCCATGAGGCCGTGAGCCATTCGGAAGGCTCTCCTTTCTCCGAGCCCGCCGTAAGGGAGATCCCGATGACGGCGGCGGCGAAGGGAAGCATCGGCTGTTCAGGAAATATGAAGGCGAGTACAGCTGCCGCTGCCGTCGTCAGGGCGACTTTCCACCATCTCACACCGAACCAGAATATCAGCATCAGGCCTAGCGCGGCGGCCGAGATCGTCGTGCCGGTCCATTTGAATCTGTAGATCGCCGCCCACACGCCCTCGTTTTCGGCGGGCCTTCCCCAGTTGGCGAAGACGAGGATGCCGACCATCGCGGCGAAATAGAGGGCCGTCTGCCAGAGGGGCCTGCCCTGCTCGGGATCGGGCATCGCCGCCTGGGCGGCGGCTTTCTCCTCCTCTTCCTTCCTGAATATCAGGTGCATCAGCACCCCGATGATTATGCTGAACAGCACCGCGCCGACTGCGCGGGCTATTCCCATCTGCACGCCGAGCACACGTGCGGTGAGCACTATCGCGAGGATGTTGATCGCGGGGCCGGAGTACAGAAACGCGGTCGCCGGCCCGAGTCCGGCGCCCATCCTGTAGATACCGGCGAACAGCGGGAGGACGGTGCATGAGCAGACGGCCAGGACCGACCCCGAGACCGATGCGACGCCGTATGCGAGGACCTTGTTCGCCTTCGCCCCGAGATATCGCATCACCGAGGCCTGGTTGACGAAGACCGATATCGCACCGGCTATGAAGAAGGCCGGTATCAGGCAGAGCAGCACGTGCTCTCTCGCGTACCACTTCGCGAGGTGGAACGCCTCGAGCAGGGCGTTGTCGAACCGTCCCGTCCCGATGGGCACGTAGAACAGCGCGAGGAACACGGCGGCGATCAGCGCCAGTTTCTTCCATTCGTCCCGGAGACTCATATACTATACCGTTCCAGTTCCATAAAAGTCACATGTCGACCGGACACACGGGATCGACGCGGGATCATTGATCCTGTTCGAGCATCTTCATCCGCTCCTCGGCGCCGGTCCTGATGACCTTTTCGATGCATTCCATGAAGCTCAGCACGCAGGGGACGAGGAGCCTGTAGAAGACCTGCTTTCCTCGCTTCTCGTCCTTGACAATCCCGGCCTGCTTGAGAACGTTCAGATGCCGCGACACGGTCGAGTAGTCTACGCCGGCCATATCCACGAATTCGCAGACGCAGCGTTCGCCCTGGCCTAGCTCCTCGGCGATCAGGAGGCGTGTGGGGTGTCCCAGCGCCTTCAGAACTCTCGATTTTGCTTCAAGATACGTCTTTCTTCTCTCGTCCATGGGGATTCTCCCTCATTAGTATATTTGGCATAATAGCAAAATAATATACGGCGGTCAACTGGTTTGTTTTATGCAGGACTTAAGTACTGGTCGGACTGGCGATTGATCAGATGGCTCGAACCGATGAAAGGGGTGATAGTCATGAAACAAACCAGATGGACCTCGCGGTTGCTAATCATTCTTGTTGCGGCACTTACGCTGATCCTGGCCGGAGATGTCTTTGCCGGCGAAAGTGGTGATAAGAAGGACAAGAAAGACAAGAAAGACAAAAAAGGTAAGAATGGGGAAGTCATCAGAAAGGACAATGAGAGGACGGGAGCGGTGACCGATCCGACGAGAGCGAAGAAAAGTACACAGGAATTGAAGAGCAGCAGGAAAGGAAAGGGAGGAACAGGGAACAGCACGAAAAGACAGACCCGTACGAGGAGCAGACAGAAAAGTCAGAAAAGAAGCAGTAAAAGAAGCGGCGGCGGGAAGAAATAGAGTATATTTAATCCGGATGAGAAAAAGGTCCCATTCTGCAATATTCGGTACCTGATCCGCGAACGCGCTTCAGCGGGAGGCGGATCGGCGAGTGAACCCGTCCGGAGGTACGAAATGAACCGCCTGTCAATCACGCCGGTCGCCGCGGCCGGTATCATATGTATCGCGATCTTCCTCATATCGACCCCGATTTCGGTCAACGCCACGACCTGTATCGAGCCGGATTATCCGGTCGAGGAGATGACGAAGATAAACGATATGTTTCTCAGCCAGGAATGCGTTGTGGCAGTAGAGGCGTCGAGCTGGGGCGCGATCAAGTCCCTGATGAAGTAATCCCGCAATGAGCGATTCCGTAAAATATCCCGCCGGCGAAGGCCGTTGGAAAAAAGGCGACCGCGCGATTGCCCACATCGACATGGACGCTTTCTACGCCTCGGTCGAGATACTCGATTTTCCCGAGCTTGCCGGTCTGCCCGTCGTAGTGGGCGGCGACTCGAACAGGGGCGTCGTCTCGGCGGCGAGCTACGAGGCGCGTAAATACGGGGTTCACTCGGCGATGCCGATATTCCGCGCGAAGCGCCTCTGCAGCGGCCTGGTGATCAGGCCGGGCAGGATGGCCAGATACGTCGAGCTTTCGAGCGGGGTGATGAAGGTCCTGCACAGGTTTTCCCCGCTCGTGCAGCAGATCTCGATAGACGAGGCATACGTCGATCTGACCGGCACGGGGAAGCTCTTCGGCCGTCCTTTCTCCGCGGTTCGATCCATTAAAAAAGAAATTCTGGCCGCAACTTCGCTGACATGCTCGATCGGCCTTTCTTCTAGCAAGCTGATCGCGAAGGTCGCCTCCGACATGAACAAGCCCGACGGGATCACGATCGTCCCGCCCTCGCGGGTGATGGAGTTTCTGCACGGCCTGCCCGTCGGTGCGATTCCCGGTATCGGGGGAAAGAGCGAGGAGCAGCTCAGGCAGCTCGGCGTCCGCGAGATCGGGGACCTGTCGCGATACGATACCGAATACCTCGAGGAGAGGTTCGGAAAGTTCGGCCGGCGTCTTTCGGCGATCGCGGAAGGGCGGGTCCATTCTGAGTTGATTCCCTGGTCCCAGCCGAAATCGGTGAGCAACGAGCTGACCATGCCGGAGGACACCGGCGACATGAGGACGCTCGAGAAGTATCTTCTCGGCCTCACCGACAAGGTCGGACGGCGTCTGCGCAGGCAGGGGCTCAAGGGGAGGACGGTCACGCTGAAGGTCAAGACCCACAGGCACAGGCTGATCACGAGGAGCTCAACGCTCGAGAAGCCTGTCAGCCGGGGGAAGACGATATACGAAGAGGCCCGCCGGCTTCTAGGCGAATACGGCGTTCCGGTGAGCCTGAGGCTGATAGGAGTGGGCGTCTCGAGCCTCGAGCCCGAGAGGGGAAGCGGCCAGTTCGCGATGTTCGACGGATCGTCCCCGGACGAGGAGAAATGGGACCGGGTCGAGCGGGCCGTCGACTCTCTCATCGACAGGTTCGGGAGCGGCACTGTCAGAAAGGGCCGGCAGCTCGAGTAGGGTCTACCAGCTTGCCCCTTTGCCGCTACCGGGAGGGTACCGCTTCAACAACTTCTGGACGGAGTAGTTTATCTGGTCGTTGATCCTGCTGCGGTCCTCGAGTACACCGGTCGCCCAGCCTCTCCAGATAAGTTGCTTGTCTTCACGGTCGACTATGTCGAGGATCAGCGTCCCCTCCTTGTAATTGTATACGTTTGTGTGAGGGTACCAGTATCCGTAGTAATGGGTTACGTCGACCCTGTTTCTCGCCGTGAAATACCAGGCCAGGAGGCAGTCGGGATGGCCCTCCTCGATCTTCGTGAGGCCTTTTTTCGCCATCTCGACGTTGACTGCGTTTTTCACGTGACCCTCGATCAGAGGATCGTTCATCAGCGGATTATCCTCGGTGCCCTTGACGTGGGGGATCCACCTGTATGTCTTGTATTTCGAGAAGTCGGCCTCGCGGTTGTAATCCGTCTCGACCTGAACCGTAGAACAGCCCGTCATGAAGATGATTGCGGCGAGCGCGATGATGACAGCGGATCTTTTCATTTTGACCTCCGGGTCTCAGGGTGTGCCGGGAAGAATATAACACCACCGGCGGTCGTCTTCAACGACATTGGGAGCAGATGTCCCCGGGGGGAGCGCCTCGGGCGGTCTCGAAGCGATTCAATATCCGATTGTAAGCCGCAACGGAAGGCTGTACTATCGTCGGGTGGCCGGGTGCCGGCGACTCACCCATATCAATGCGGGAGTGATCATGGCGAAACTGAGGGAACTGCGGTATTTGAACCTTCTCGTAGCAATCGTCGGCATGATGATCATCTCGCCCTTCACGTCCAGATCGCCCGCCCTCAGGATAGTGAACAACATCGTCCTGACTCTCGTACTTCTCTCCGTCGTCAACACAGTCAAGAGACAAAGGGCGACATTACTGATCGGGCTGGTGTTGGGTGTTCCCTGGGTGTTGTTAGCCTGGCTTCATCTCATTTTTTCCATCACGATCCACCCCGGAATACTCTCTTTGTCGTCGATGATCTTCGTCGGATATATCATTTTCATACTCCTGCGTAACATTATCAGGGCGAAAAAAATAACAGCCGACATCCTGTACGGAGCGGTCAGTGGCTATATCCTTCTCGGGATATTCTTCACGTCCCTCTATCTCTTCCTTGATGCAATAACGCCGACGGAGCTGTTCGTATATGCAGGCGCAGGTACTACAGGCGGCCTGATCGATGGCACCGGAATGTTCTATTTCAGTTTTGTCACCCTCACGACTCTCGGTTACGGTGATATTCAGCCGGTCGCCGATGTATCGAAGATATTCGCCGTCATCGAGGCGATGACAGGAGTCCTGTACTCTGCCGCCCTGATCGGAAGGCTGATCGGCCTCTATGTCGCGCAGTCCGGCAAAGACTTTGATAAAGATCCCGGTAGAGACCAATGATCGATATCCTCAGAAATTCAGTGATGATAACGGGCTTCGTCTTCGTGATGATGCTTGTGATCGAATATGTCAACGTCGTCACGAGCGGCAGGTGGGGCGAACGCCTCGCCCGCAACAGAGCCGGGCAGTATATCCTCGCCGCTCTGCTCGGGGCGCTGCCGGGATGCCTCGGCCCGTTTGCCATAGTGGCGATGTTCTCCCACAGGATCGTCGGCCTGGGGGCGGTGATCACCGCCATGATAGCCACGAGCGGTGACGAGACCTTCGTCATGCTCGCCCTGATCCCGAAGCAGACGATGATTTTGATCCCGGCGCTGATGGCGACGGGTATCCTCGCCGGCATCCTTACAGATTCACTCTCGGGCAGGGTAAAGTTCCTCGAGAAGATGCACTGCGACGGCCTCGTGGTCCATGAGGGTCACGAGGGGAACTACTTCCCCAGGGGGAATATCGCCGGCCAGTGGCGAAACTGCTCGCCGGCCCGCGGTATCCTCGCCGTCGTGATAGTCCTGCTCCTGCTTGCCGTGATAACGGGACAGTTTTCCCATCACGGCCACGGCATGGAGGAGATGGTGGGGGCTGCGCCGGAGGCGAGCGGTCACATGCTGGAGGGTGACCACGCCGATGACCACGGCGGATGGGGATGGATACGCACGACCCTTCTCGTTACATCGCTCCTCGCCCTCTTCATCGTGGTGACCGTCCCCGACCATTTTCTCGATGAGCACCTCTGGAGCCATATCGCCGTCCGGCACGTCCCGAGAATATTCCTCTGGACCTTCGGAGCTCTGCTCGTCCTGTACCTGCTCACCTCGTATTTCGACATGGATCTCGGCAGGCTCGTCTCGCGCGGGCAGTGGTTCGTCCTGATTGCAGCCTGCCTCGCCGGGCTGATCCCGCAGTCGGGACCGCATCTGATATTCGTGACACTGTTTGCGGGCGGATACATCCCGATGAGCGTCCTGCTGGCCAACTCGATCGTGCAGGACGGTCACGGCATGCTGCCGGTCCTTGCACATTCGAGGCGTGTTTTCATCCTGATCAAGATCATCAATCTCGCGTTCGGCCTGCTTGTCGGTGCTGCGGCGATGGCGTCGGGTATATGACACTGCCGGGTCACGGGAAGATTCCAGAGAGGACCTGATGACTGACATGGAATTCGACAGGATAGTCACACACAGCGATTTTGACGGGATCGTCTCGGGGGCGATATGCTCGGCTGCGCTCGGGTGCGACCGGATCATCTTCACTGGCCCCAACTCGATAGCGCGTGCCGAGATCTCCGTCGGCCCCTCCGACGTCGTCTGCGATCTTCCCTACCCGCTCGACTGCGGGATCTGGTTCGACCACCACCCGGGCAATCTCGAGGCTGTCAGGCTGAGGGGGATCGACCCAGCCGGTATACCGGGGCGTTTCGACGAGAAGCCTTCATGCGCGAGGGTCGTGCTGGAGTATTTCACCGAGGAGGGATTCGAATTTCCCGCGCATATCGCAGCGACCGTCGACGAGGCGGACACGATCGACTCCTTCGACTACCGCAGCGTCGCCGAATGGCGGGAGGAGACTCCTGGAAAGCTCGTCGACATGAGCATCAAGTCGGATTTTCGTGATTTCAGGGAGCAGACTAGATTTCTTCGGCGCCTCACGGAGATGGTCAGGGAGATGCCGCTCGAGGATATCGTCGAGGACGAAGAGGTCTCGACCCGGATAGACTCATACAGGGCCGGCGAGGAAAAGATGCTGCGTCTCATCAAAGAGTCCGTCTCGTTCCTCGAGCAGGACACCGAAAGCGAGCTGATAGTGATGGATTTCACGCATCACAAGCGCCGGCCGAGGGTGATCCGTAACCTCGCCTACATGCTCTATCCCGGGGCCCTCGGCGCGATGACGATCAACTCGCTCTTTCGCCGCGGCACGAAGACGAACGATCTGAGTATCACGATATCGCTGTCGATGAATATGACCGGCCGCGCCCACGGTAAGGACATGGGCGAGATAATGCGCTCGCTCGACATCGGCGACGGCCATGCCGGCGCGGCGGCCGGAACTATCCAGTGCCACTCGAAGGAGATGATGCTCCGCGAGAAGAAGCGCGCCCTCGACGAGATCTGGGCGATGTGGAAAGAGATGCCCGCCGGTTGAGACCGGCAGGCATCGGAATGATCTTCAAGCAGCGGTGCAGCCGTGTTGTTTCCTAGTCTATTTCCCACTTATGGTAGAGGTATTCCGCGATCATCTCCACCTGTCCGTGATCGATGAACCACAACGGGAACCCGAAGTGTGCGCTGCCCTGGTAGTGCATAGGGTAGGGATTCGTGTCCGGGTCATATTCACAATCCTGATCCATCGTCCACAATGCGACGGCTGCGCCATTGAGAGGCGAAAGAGTACTTCTGCTCTTCATCCGGTATATAGGGGAAAAACATCCATGTGAGCGTGCGCCTGTAAAGTCCATGTAATACGCGGGATCGTAAGCTTCTACATACCAGAACCCTCTCACCATCGGATCGAAGAACAGGCCAGGCTGCGTGATCTCATCCCACAGCCGCAACGTGTCGGGGAGGAGAGGCGCGTAGCAGTCCTTGATCGCCATCGTCATCGCATCCCGGTCAATATTTCTGTACACGCCTTCCGGCAGGTTGGTCTTGAACGGAGCGAGGACCTTGTCGATAACACTCACGTAATAATCATCATGCGCCATGTTCAATCTCGCGTAATCGATGTCGTAAGGATCGTCTGCGATCTCCCTAACAACCCAGGCGGGATACGCCGGGTCGTCCGGGAATACGGCGCTGAGGGAACTCCCGCTCAAATCACCCCTCCCGCATGAGAGGACATTGCCGGTTGCGGCCATATAGATCTTCAGGTTGTTCGGGGCCGGAAACGGTTTTATGCTTGGGGATGGCTGGAACTCTATCGTCGAGCTCCATACATTCTCGGAAGCTCTGTCACTCGTCCAGATGACACTCTTGTATTTTGCCAGGACTTCGAGCGGGACAGGATTTCTCCTGTCATGGATATCCGCTTCGTATATATCCCTGGCGGGATCGAATCCGGGAGCGAGAGAGCATATTCCCGTCCAGAACTCGTCATGTTCGGTCTCAGTCGGAAGATGCCGCAACGGCAGGGGCGTGTCATAGAGCAGCATGTCGTCTATCCACAGCAGATCACGCTCTTTTGTGAATTCGATGACCTCGACCTCGATCTTCGCCCTCGTGATCGTGCCCGCTTTGTCTTTTGCCTCAACATAAAAAACGTGAACACCCACGTTGAAAATCACGCTTTTCGGGCGGAATTCCTTCGTTGCATAAGAACTCCATGAAATCATCCATTGTTCGTCATCAGCGAGATCCTGTATATCCCAGCCGTACCTGTATTCAATGGGGCCGAACCATGCGAAGGTCGGCTCGGCATACCAGCTGAAATTGAGGATTACCCGGGGGAGAATGAGAGCAGCCGAAGGCTGATATTCTGTCCCGGAGAAGAGCTCGATTCCGAGTATGGGTTCCTTGAGCGTCAGGAGCGGATAGATCTTTCTCACGGTGAACTGCCGGGTGTTGTGGAAGGTGTAACTATCTGTCGTACTCCCGCAGCTGTCCATCGCCTGAACGGCGAAGAAATATATCCCGTCATCGAGCGGACTGACCCTTCCTATTTCAACACTGTCGCCGGCCGGATCCCACTGCTTCCATTCGGTCCAGTGATCGTCGAACTGTTCGGGATGTTCGTTGATCATGTCGGTGCCCGTCTCACCCGGCTCAAGTTCGACGATCAGGTGCCGGGTATAAGCGATCATGTATTCCGGGTCCTGTTCCCATCTGAATGTTATTCTCGGAGGATAGTACTGGGAGTCTCCGACATCCGGCGCGACTATCTCCACCCATGGAGTGTCGAGTGGACAGATGGGGTCGTCCGGATCGTCATCACCCCCGTCACCGGGTCCGATCACCTCTTCATCGGTGCATCCGGCCAGCAGGAGGCATGCGGCGGCGAAGATAATGAACAGGGGGATGAAAATATATTTCGGGGAAAAATCTTCCAGTACGGCAGCGCCGGCCCTCCGTCCCTGAATTCCGGAAAAGCGCGAAAGTCTCATTTCGATCTCTCCTTCCCGGTATCGGCGAAACGGAATGGAGACAGAGAGCGTGAGCGGCCGGTGACTGATGGGAATTTCAGTGTATGGTGTGACCCCTCACTGAAAAAATAACTGTTGAGAAGAGTTCGGGCAAGGCGAATCTCCCGGAACCCCTGCTCTTGCTGATCAGCTGACTGCTGACTTTTTCGCGAATAGCATGTAGTGGAAGTTGTGGTAGCGTCTTATCCTGTCGCTTGACGATAGTTTCCCATACAGTGACAGCCCGGCTCTGCCCGTGTTGGGGTACGATCTCAGCGGGACGGCCTCTATATCCGTAAATTCCGCTTTCTCCAGCATACGCATAGATCCGAAGACATCGGTCGGGAACTCGTACGGCGCCGGCCTGTGCTTCGACCCCTGCATCCTGTGCCAGCCGTCCCTCAGCGCGCCGTGAATTCTTCTCGGCATCATCTTCGACTTCCAGAACTGCAGAAGCCCCCAGGCGTTGATGTCCTCGAGGAAGAGCATGCCTCCCGGCCGCAGGATCCTCGAGAACGCGGTGAATATCTCCGCCAGCCTGTCCGGCTCGTGATGGATCAGGTCTATGCAGCAGACAGCATCGAAGGTGGCGTCGCGGAATGGGAGGGCCTGCACGGCGCCGGCGACGTTGAACGCCGAGCCATGCTCGTCGCGGAGCTTCTCGAGAAGAGGGCGCATCAGGTCGAACGCCACGACAGCATTGTCGGCAGCCAGCTCGAGAAAACCGGTGTCGACGCCGCAGCCGATGTTGACGATAGTTTTTCCAGTCCCGAGTCTCTCCCGCGCGAAAGCCCAGTATTCTGTTTTGGAGAGCTCCCACTGTTCCTCGGAGAGGGCGTCCTTCGCAGAGGCCGGTTCATCGGTCATGATCTCGCCGAGTTTCTCCTCCTCGGCTAGATGCTCGAGATCGATCCCCTCGGGCATCAGTACGGGGATGCCGCCGCGCACATCGTACGAGGCACCGCACGAGAAGCAGGTAAGGCAGTACTCGCAGGCGCTGAGATTCCCGCCGCATTTCGGGCAGGCGAGAAGATCGAGCAGCTTCTGTTCTACGATCGATGTCATGAGCGTTCACCTTTCACGCTCCATTATAGCCGATACACGGGTTACCGCAACTTGCGTTTTGCCCACCTCCGGCGGCGAGCATTCTTGACAGCGGTGCACGCCCGTGATAGCGTTTGCCATTCGAGGCAGAGACTCACCGGCCCTGCCGGGCCGCGTCGCGCCCGCATTCGTGACCCGCAATACGTTCACCAGTCATCGGAGGCTCAATAGATGGATATCAAAGCGATACAGGATGCCCTGAAGGACAAGGGGATCGACGGCTGGCTGCTCTACGATTTTCACAATCGCGATCACCTCGCCTACAGGATCCTCGATATGGATTTCGAGAAGATGACGTCTCGCCGGTGGTTCTACTTCATACCGGCAGTCGGCGAGCCCGTGAGGCTCTGCCATCGCGTCGAGCCTGCCAAACTCGATTCCCTGCCCGGCGAGAAGGTCTTCTACCATCCGTGGGTGGAACTCCACGCGAAGCTCAAGGAGATACTCGGCGAGCCGAAGACGATCGCGATGCAGTACTCGCCGCTCTGCAACATCCCCTACACGTCGATAGTCGACGGCGGGACGATCGAGCTTATCCGCTCCTTCGGCCACGAGGTTGTTGCATCGGCCGACCTCGTCCAGCTGTTCGAGGCGATAATCGACGAGAAGGGATACGAGAGTCACCTCAAGGCGTGCGAGATAATCCAGCACATCAAGAACGAGGCGTTCGCCGAGATCGGCAAGGCGCTGAGCGAGGGCCGCAAGCTGACCGAGCACGACGTGGCGCAGTTCATCCTGCGGCGCTTCGAGGAGGAAAACATCGATCCCGGTCACGACATACCGATCGTCGGGATCAACGACCACCCTGCCAATCCGCACTTCGAACCGACACCCGAAGGCTCGTACGAGTTCAAGAAGGGTGACATGGTCCTGATCGATCTCTGGGGTAAGCTCAAGGAACCCGGCTCGATCTACTACGACATCACATGGTGCGGCTATATCGGAGACGATCCGCCGGAGAAGTACCGGGAGATCTTTCATGCTGTGCGTGACGCCCGCATCGAGGCGGTCAACTTCGTGCGCAAGTGTTTCGCCGAGGGCAGGCCGGTATACGGCTGGGAGGTCGACGACGCGTGCAGGAACGTGGTGAAAGAGGCAGGCTACGGCGACTACTTTATCCACCGCACGGGTCACTCGATCGGCGAGGAGGTCCACGGCAACGGCGTGAACATCGATAACCTCGAGACGAAAGACGAGCGGCAGCTCGTCCCAGGCATCTGCTTCTCGATAGAGCCGGGCATCTACCTCGAGGGCGAGATGGCCGCGCGAAGCGAGATCGACTGTTTCATCACTCTGGACGGCGAGGTCGTCGTCGCCGGCGAGGAACAGATGGAGCTGATCAGAATACACGCCGACTGACTGTCGTGGAGCCGCATGTCGATAAAGGAAAACTACAGACGGGTGAAGGAGAGAGTCGCGGAGGCGGCCGTGAAGGCGGGCCGTGACCCGTCTGAGATCACTATAGTCGCAGTCACCAAGACCCACCCCGCGGAGACGGTCGAGGAAGCCTTGGCCGCCGGCGCGACCGACGTCGGCGAAAACCGCGTCCAGGAATTCCTCTCGAAAGAACCCGGCGTAACAACTCACTGCCGCTGGCACCTTATCGGCCACCTGCAGACGAACAAGGTCAACAAGGTCGTCGGGAAGTTCTCGATGATCCATTCAGTCGATTCGCTGAAGCTCGCAGAAAAATTGAGCGGTGCCGGCGTACGCGATGGGATCACGACCGACATCCTCATCGAGGTCAACACGAGCGGGGAGGAATCGAAGTTCGGCCTCGAGACAGACAGCGCGCTCGAACTCTGCTCGGAGATCGCAAAGCTGCCGGCCCTGAATCTCAGGGGGCTGATGACTGTCGGCCCGTGGGTCGAAGAGGCGGCGGTCCTTAGGAAGGCGTTCGTTTCGCTCAGGCGCCTGGGCGAGAAAATAAAGGAAGAGGGTATAAACGGAATATCGATGGAGCACCTCTCGATGGGGATGACCGACGATTTCGAGATCGCCATTGCCGAGGGCTCGACGATCGTGAGGCTCGGGAGGGTCATATTCGGGGCCAGACGCATGTGACAGAAAAACGGCCAGAACGTTAGCAGGATGGCCGGAGAGGATTCCGTTCCGCCGCCGTTCCACGGCAGCGACGTAGCTGTAAGACATGAAAACCAGGTGAGTTATGGGATATTTCGTCACGGACACTGTTGGTCTGATACTTGCTTTTCTCAATACGTTGACATTTCTGTTGTTGCTGTATCTGTTTCTGCAGCTCGTCGGAGTGCCGGAAGGCAGGATCTTCAGGGCACTCGATCGCATCTTCTCCCCGGTCCTCGCGCCGGTCCGGCGGCTGCTCAATAGACGGGGATTCGACGCATCGCCGCTCATTCTGGCGGCGGTCCTCCAGCTGATCGTGCTGGCAGTCAGGAAAAACTGGCTTTGAATCGACGGCGGCGGCATGGTAAAGATTCAGAAGTGAATGAATGAGCCCGGGGAGGCAGCGGACCAACGGGCGGTAACACGAAGAACGGCCGTGGTCCGGCAAGAGGAGGCAGACAAATGAGGATCACACCTCTAGATATCCGAAAGCAGGAATTCCGCAAGACGATGCGCGGACTGGACACCGACGAGGTCTACGCATTTCTTGGCACTGTCGCCGACGAGTACGAGGCGGTGCTCTCGGATAACAAGAGACTGAGGGAGCATATCGTCCAGCTCGAGGAGCGCCTCAAGGAGTTCAAGAGCATGGAGACCAACCTTCGCAATACCCTGATGACGGCCGAGAAGATCACGGTCGAGGCGAAGGAGAACGCCCGCAAGGAAGCGGACCTCATAGTCCGCGGAGCCGAGGTCGAGGCGTCGCAGTCGTCCGAGGCGATCCGCGCCCATACCCAGCAGCTCCGCAGGGAGATACTCGAGCTCAAGAAACACAAGGACAACTACATCACCAGGTTGAAGACCCTTCTTGACAGTCACAGGAACGTCATCGACGGATTCGAGGAGGACTTCGCCGAGGTAGACCGCGAGATAGACTTGATCGGCAAGAAGGTGGAGGAAGACATCAAGGCGCCCCCTCCCGCTTCCCGCATGAGCCGTGAAAGGATAGAGGAAGATTTCGCGCACGAGGAGCCCGAAGACAAGGTTACCTGGGGGGATGACCAGCCGAGAAAGGACGTCGAGAGACCGACGGTGCCTCGACCCGGCGAGTGGGAGCGGCAGAATCCCGAGAAGCGGGGAGCGGCCCCCGAGGAGGGATCGGGGCAGGAAGAAGAGACGGCCCCCTCTCCTCAGCTCGATTTCGGACCGGTTGGAGTGGTCTCGGATGAGGACGTGACGGCGTCGCCGAAAGCCGCCGAAAGTGAGTCCGATGGAGAGTATCACGACGACCGGGAGAATATGACCAAGCAGGAGCTCGAAGGCGAGGCTCTCGCCAGGGACGTCGTTGCTCACAACATCGAGGAGCGGATGTATCCCGATTCTCATCTCAACGGTGATGGTCCTTCGGCCAGCGGACCAGACGAAAAGACAGCCCCTCCGTCGGCGACCGACGACTGGAAATCATACGAGGTAAAGGAATCGAAGCAGGACTGGAGCAGCTACGAGGTCCCGCGCAAGGATGCGCCGGCGCCCCGCCCGGCCGTCCAACCTGCGCCGCAGAAGGTGGTCGAGCCTGCCGAGGACAAGGCTCCGACTGATAACGAGGTCGAGGAAGCCCTCTCCGGGCTGACCGAGATGGGGTCCGACAAACCCTCGCCCGGGGCGAAGCAGCCCGATCAGCCGGCAGCACCGAAAGCGAAGGCTCCTCCTGCAAAGGCCGCCTCAGCCCCGCCCGCGGGCGACAATACTGATGAGACCGCTGATGAGATCTCAGATGAGGATCGGAAGTGGTCGATGGATGAACTGAGGAAAAACCTGACTAACATGGACAGGGACAGCTGACCCTGAATGATACAGATAGAGTCGAAGCAGGATGGGAGGGTTGGATTCCGGATACGGATCCAGCCCTCTTCGCGTAAGGACGAGATTATCGGATGGAACGAGGCGGGGGAGCTGCGAATAAGGCTCACCGCCCCGCCAGTCGAGGGAGCGGCGAACAGACGGATCCCCGTCTTTCTCGCAAAGGAGCTCGGCCTGAAAAAACGCGATATCGTCATCGAGTCCGGCGAGAAGTCGAGAAGCAAGCGCCTCTCGGCCCCCGCCTCAGCCAGAGCCAGGCTGGAAGAGCTGCTCGACGTCTGACGCATCCGCCCCCTGTCCCGGATTTCCCACTTGTAATTATCACCTGCGTACACGCATAAACTTGTTGCGGCTGGCCGCTGTTGCCTGTATAAGATTTCTGACCCGGGAAGGGGGAGATCGACGAAAGGAGATGCGGTGTCGGAGCTCTACAGCAGGATCAGGGAGAGTGCGAGATATATAAAAAAACTCGCCGATATCAGGCCTTCGTTCGGCATTGTGCTGGGCAGCGGCCTGGGCGGACTGGCGAAGAGGATAAAGGTAAAGGCTGCGATACCTTACGGAGATATTCCGAGCTTTCCCGTATCGACAGTCAGCGGACTTCACGCGGGTAACCTGATCCTCGGCGAGCTGTCCGGTCGAATGGTCGTCGCGATGGAGGGAAGGGTTCACTACTACGAGGGTTACACGATGAAGCAGGTGACCTTCCCCGTCCGCGTGATGAAGGCACTCGGTGCGAGGTCGCTGATTCTTACCTCGGCCGTCGGGGCAATGAATCCGATGCTTCCCAAGGGTTCGATCGTCGCGGTCACCGATCACATCAATCTCATGGGTGACAATCCCCTGATCGGCCCGAACGACGAGAGGCTCGGTCCCCGCTTTCCCGACATGAGCGAACCTTACGACCGCAAGTACATATCCCTGCTGGAGAAAGCCGCGCTAGACCTGAAGATTCCGCTGAAGAAGGGTGTCCTGGCCGCGCTGGCCGGCCCTTGTCTCGAGACAGCCGCCGAGTACCGCTTTCTCAGGCGGATCGGGGCCGATATAGTCGGTATGTCGATGGTTCCTGAGAACATTGCGGCTGTGCATGCGAGGATGAAAGTAATTGGAATCTCGATTGTTACGGATGAGGCGCTGCCCGATTGCCTTAAGCCGGTCAATATCCGGGAGATAATCGCTACGGCGAAGAAGGGCGAGAAAGTGCTCCAGACCCTTGTCATGGAGTTCCTCAAGAGGGTCTGATTCCTTGACATGATGACGCTTGTACATTATAAGATATTGTTCCCGTTGAAGCTGACCCGGCCCTTTCAATCCGAAAATGGAGAATTCCTGCCGGGAGCATACCGATGAATCCTGAAACTGACAGTGATATCATCAGGAGAGCGGCAGATATGTCAGGCGGCAGAGAAGAATCCAGGAGATACAGCACGCTCCCGCCCCAGCGCGAGGCGCTCGAGGCCGAGGCTGAGGTCCTCAGGCACTGGGATGAGCACGATATCTTCAAACGCAGTATAGACGAGCGGTCCGAGGAGAATAATTTCGTATTCTACGAGGGCCCACCCACGGCGAACGGCCGCCCCGGAGTCCACCACGCAATGTCGAGGACGATCAAGGACCTCGTCTGCAGGTACAGGACGATGAAGGGGGAGCGCGTCGTGCGCAAGGCCGGATGGGATACCCACGGCCTCCCCGTCGAGATAGAAGTGGAGAAGTCCCTCGGGCTGGACGGCAAGGACCAGATCGAGGAGTACGGCGTAGGCGAATTCAACAAGCAGTGCTACACGAGCGTATTCAAGTACCTCGACGAGTGGCACGACTTCACCCACAAGCTGGGTTTCTGGCTCGACCTGGACGATCCGTACGTCACATGCAAAAACGAGTATATCGAATCGGTCTGGTGGATCCTCAAGCAATTCTGGGATCAGGACATGCTCTACGAGGGTCACAAGATCACCCCCTACTGCGCGAGGTGCGGCACGTCGCTCTCGAGCCACGAGGTATCGCAGGGATACAAGGACGTCGCCGATCCCTCGATCTTCATCAAGCTGAAGTTAAAAGAAGAGGACGCGTATTTCCTCGTCTGGACGACGACTCCATGGACGCTGATCTCCAACGTCGCGCTGGCCGTGGGCCCCGAGTACGACTATGTGCGTGTAAGCCACAAGGGCGATACGCTGATCCTTGCCGAGGAACTCCTCGGTGTACTCGACGGAGAGTACGAGGTGCTCGGGAAGGTCAAGGGCCTTGAGCTGGTCGGCAAGACTTACGAGCCCTGCTTCCCCTGGTTCAAGGATGAGGAGGGCGGTTTCCGTGTGATCGCCGCCGAGTTCGTCACCCTGTCCGACGGTACAGGCATCGTTCACATGGCGCCCGCCTTCGGAGAGGACGACTACATCGCCGGCATGGAACATGGCCTGCCCTTCGTTCAACCGGTCGACACCGAAGGGAAATTCACTCCCGAAGTCACGAAATGGGCCGGCAGGTTCATCAAAGACGCTGACCCCGAGATCATAGAAGACCTGCGCGAGCGCGGGATTCTTTATCGCGCCGCAAAGCACGAGCACTCGTATCCGTTCTGCTGGCGCTGCGACTCGCCGCTCATCTACTACGCGAGGCGCTCGTGGTACATCAGAACGACCGCCTTCAAGGACCTGCTTATAGAAGCAAACAGCAAGGTCCAATGGTACCCGTCCGACGTGGGGGAGAACAGGTTCGCTCGCTGGCTCGAGGGAAATGTCGACTGGGCGCTCAGCCGCGAACGCTACTGGGGGACCCCGCTCAACATCTGGACGTGTGATTCGTGTGAGGAGAAATACTGCATCGGCGACATTACCGAGCTCAAGTCGATCAGCGAGCAGTTCCCCGAGGAATACGACCTGCACAAACCGTTCATCGACGACCTCGACGTCGGCTGCCCCGAGTGCGGCGGGAAGATGACAAGGGTACCCGAGGTGATCGACTGCTGGTTCGACTCGGGCGCGATGCCGTTCGCACAGTATCACTATCCGATGGAGAACATGGACGTCTTCAAGCATCAGTATCCCGCCGAGTTCATCAGCGAAGGCGTTGACCAGTCGAGGGGCTGGTTTTATTCACTGCTCGTCATCGGGGCGTTCCTGACAAAACAGAGCCCGTACAAGAGATGTCTGCCCCATGGGATGATTCTCGACTGCGAGGGTCAGAAGATGAGCAAGAGCAGGGGGAACGCCGTCTTCGTCAACGACGTGCTCAAGAGCGACGGAGCCGACTCGCTGCGATGGCACCTGATGATCAGCGGCGCGCCCTATCTACCCAAGAGGTTCGACCTCGAGGCGATGCGTGACAACGCTAACAAGTTCCTTGGAACGCTGAGGAACCTCTACGGTTTCTTCGCGATGTATGCCGAGATCGACGGCTTCGAGCCGACCGGCGAGGTCATGAGCGACAACCTGATCGATCGCTGGATCCTGTCGAGGTACAACTCGACTGTGCACGATGTCACCGTCGCGCTCGACGATTACGAGATTACCAGGGCCGCCCGGGCGATCCAGACATTCGTGATCGACGAGCTGAGCAACTGGTACCTGAGGCGCTGCCGTCGCAGGTTCTGGAAGAACGAGATGTCGGGCGACAAACTTGCCGCCTACGAGACCTTTTACACGGTACTCGAGGGTGTCACGAGGCTCGCCGCGCCGTTCGTTCCTTTCCTTACCGAGGCTGTCTGGCAGAGGCTGAAGGGTGAGGCCGGGAAATCGGGCAGCGTCCATCTCGAGCTCTTCCCGGTATCGGACGAGGCGATGATCGACGAGGAACTGGAGAAAAACATGGCCGGCGTGCTCAAAGTCGTGACTACCGGCCGGGCCGTACGCAACAAGGCGGCGATCAAGGTCAGGACCCCGCTTGCGAGGATGCTCGTGCACGGCAAGAATCACGATGTGACCGAATGGACAAAGGACCAGGAACTTACAGGGCTGGTCCTCGACGAGCTGAACGTCAAGGCGATCGAGACGATCGACGATACGGGCGAACTGATCAGGATGAGCGTGAAGCCGGAGTATTCCGTTCTCGGAAAGAGGTTCGGGAAGAACATGAAGGCCGCCGCCGTCGTCCTGGAGGGTCTCGGGGCCGAAAGCGTCGTCGAGCTGGTCGAAAAGGGACAGGTCACCGTCGAGATCGACGGGAAAAAGGAGAGCATCTCCCTCGAAGAGGTGAAGGTCGGGAGCGAGACGGCGGAAGGGTTCGAGTCGGAGAGCGAGGGTGATCTTACAGTCATCCTCGATACGAAGCTTACCGATGATCTCCGCATGGAAGGATCGGCGAGAGACATCGTCAACAGGATTCAGAACTTCAGGAAGGAATCCGGGTTCGAGGTCAGCGACAGGATAGAGCTTGCGTGGAGAGGCCCGGATGAGATAAGACAGATATTTGAGGAATACCGCGACCATATCTGTAGCGAGACGCTCGTCGAGACCCTCTACGAAGGGGAGCAGGATTGGGAGAACTCCACGTCCTTCGAGCTCGACGGTTTCGAGATAGATCTGTGGGTCAAGCTGGCTTGATGGCTGTTTAACAGGAGTGTAATCGAGATGCCGGCGAAAAAAGCGAAGAGCAAGGCGAAAGCCAAGTCCAAACCAAAGGCCAAAGTGAAGGCGAAAGCAAAGACCAGGTCCAAGGCGAAGACCA
>CBDUYR010000033.1:0-28579 GCA_965371515.1 uncultured bacterium
ATCATGTGCTTGCGCGTAAGAGGAGCATTGTCAGTCTCTTGCGCCGGTTTCTTCCTGGATGACATGAAGAAGAAATAGCTGCCGTCGGGGGATACGTACGGGGAGTACTCGAGGCCGCCCTCCGTGTTGACCGGCTCGCCCATATTGATGAGGGCGCTCCAGCGGTCGTCCTGGTCGCGGAAGGTTATATAGTAGTCGGTGGAGCCGAAGGAATCCTTCCTCCCGAATACGCAGACGATCAGGTATCGCTCCTCAGGGTCTATGAAGGCGTTGAACTGCGCCGAGGTAGTGTTGACGCGGCCGGGGAGCTGTTCAGGTTCCTCGAACCCGTCGCCCGCCGCCCGCGCACGGAATATCCTGCTTACCCTGGTGTCCGGTTCCTCGCGTGTGAAGTATATCGTCCCGTTTCTCGTGACCGACGGGAAATACTCGGGCGCATCGGTGTTTACTGGCAGGCCGAGGTTATACGCGTCCGACCAGCCTTCCGCTGTTCTATCGGAGACCCAGATATCCTGGTCGCCGCCTTCCTCGCCGGCAGCGGTATCGGGCCTGTTTGAAATAAAGAAGAAGCGCGAACCGTCAGGATGGACGAACGGCTCGATGTTCATCCAGGCGGGATCGCACGCGAAGTCGAGCGCCTTCGGCCTGCTCCACCCTCCGTTTTCGAGGCGCGTCCCGAATATCGCCGTGTAGGCGTAGTTACCGACTACCGAGCAGAAATAGATCTCCGAACCGTCCGGGGTCATAGCCAGGTCGCGGGTATAGAGCCCCGTGCTGACGATCCCTTCGGCGAATATGACAGGCTCGGTTCCGGGAAGTTCCTGCCCCAGATACGGTCCCCCGGATGAGGCAGATCCTCTGCCCGTTCCGTCGTTCAGGCCGGAACATCCGGTCAGTAGAAGTGCAGAGGCTGCAATAATCAGTAAGGCGGCCCGGACTGTATCTGTTCCACTCAATTTCCGGTCCTTTCGATAGCGTTGTCTTTTCATCGCGCACCTTCTACGAGACCGTAATAGAGCACGGTGCCGAGTGAGCCCACGACGAATATATCGGTGTTCGAGGTTCCCCACACGGCCCGTAGATGCTGTCCCGAACCGCAATCCTCGGACGTCCATGAATCTCCGTCGTACCTGATCACTGTGCCGTATTCACCGACGGCTATTACGTCGTCCGCCGCAAATCCCCAGATCCCGTAGAGTGGCCTCGTTGTGGGTGTGTCCATAAGTTCCCACTCTACTCCATTGAAATGCAGGACCGTGCCGTTCATCCCCACGGCAAAGATGTTTTCCGCGGAGCTGCCCCAGATATCGAGGAGCTGCATGTCGAAGCCGCTTTCCATCGGTGTCCAGATATCTTCGACGAGGCGGAATATCCTTCCTCCACTCCCGACGGTGAAGATGTCACCCGGCTCCGGTCCCCAGACCCCCCGCAGCAACTCGAGGTCGGGAATTCCGGCCACCGTCCATTCGGAACCGTCGAAATGGTATATCCGCCCGTATGCTCCGACTCCCCATACGTCCGTCTCGTCGAATCCCCATATGCCGTGTATCGCACTGATCCCTGTAATTGTTGCATCGTTCCAATCCGTTCCGTCGAAAATCAATGTCTTTCCGCCTTCACCGACGGCCATCATCCAGTTCTCATACATTCCCCAGAGTCCATGGAGGTCGGCAGTCGTGACCGATGATTCTACTTTCCAGACATCGCGGTCGAAATGCAGAATGGCACCCGTCTGGCCGACGGCGAACACGTGTTTGCCGGCGCCGAAGACAGAATAGAGGTGAGCATACGTGGTGCGGGAATCCATATGCCATTCATCGCCGTCGTATTGGAGGATTACGCCCGGAGAACCTACACAGTATACCTCGTCGCCGCAGGCCCAGACACCTTCGAGAGAGATGGTATACTCAATGAACGACGGGTTCCACTGCTCCCCGTCGAATATCAGGATCGTCCCGTTGTCTCCGACGGCGTAGATCTCATTCCCGGAGACGCCGAAGACATCCCTCAACGGATGGGGCGTTCCGCTGTTCATAGTCGTCCATCCGCCTCCGGAGTAACGGACGATGAATCCGGCGAGCCCGACGACATAAACGTTCCCGTCCGGATCGGCCCATACTCCGTTGAACCATGCCCTGTAAGGGGTCCAGATCTTCTTCCATTCATTCCCGTTGAAGTGCAGGACGGTGCCGCTGTTGCCTACGGCGTAGACGTTGTTGGCTGAGGTGCCCCAGACGTCGTTGAGGTCGACTGAAGTCCCGCTTTCCATCAGATTCCAGCGCGAACCGTTAAACCTGATGATCTTGCCCGACCTGCCCACCGCGAAGACATTGGAGGAAGATGAGCCCCAGACCGACAGGAGTTCACTTGATACAGGGGTCGAGCGTTGGGACCAGTCGCCGTCGTACTCGAGCGCTATTCCCGATTCGCCGACGGCGTACAGCACTCCGCTCCCGTCTCCCCAGATGCCGTTGAGGTCGGAGTTCGTTCCCGTGAGCATCGGTCTCCAACCCTCGCCGTTCGAACAGTAGGCTGTTCCCTCATCGCCCACCGCGTATACCGTGGAGCCGCACGAGCCCCAGACCGCCCTGAGCGGTTTTCCCGAAAGGAGCGTCGTCCATCTTATGGTCGGGTCGGGAGACGGGTCCCCGTTGTCGGGAATGTATGGAGCATCTTCGCTTGAGCACGAAGGGACAAGCGCGATAAGGGCCATGATTACCGCCGCGCGGGCGAGTCGGGTGAGATCGATTGAACGAGCGTCCATAAGTTAAAAATACGTTGGAAGGACGGGAGAGTCAACCGGGAAGCCCGAAGTATTCCATCTCGCCGGCCCCGGCGAACCTCGCGACGAGAGTATTGGGGAAGGTGCTGATCGCCGTGTTGTGGATCATGACGGTGTCGTTGTAGAACTGCCGCGAGAAGCGGATGTCATCCTCGAGCTTCGTGAGGTCTCTCTGCAGCTCGAGAAACAGGGTGTCGGCCCTGAGCGAGGGATAGGCCTCGGCGACGGCGAAGAGAGATTTCAGGGAGGTGTCGAGGCCGTCCTCAGCTACGGCCTTTTCGCGGTTCGACCCGGCCCCAACGGCGGCGGCCCTGGCCGCCGTGACCTTTTCGAGAGTCTCCTGCTCGTGAGTGGCGTAGCTCCTGACGGTGTCGACGAGTCTCGGGACGAGTTCGTGCCGTTTCTGTATCTGGATGTCTATCTGCGACAGGGCATTCACGCACCTGTTCCTGAGGGTGACGAACCTGTTGTACGTCAGTATGATCCAGATGCCCGCGCCAACGGCGAGCGCGATGACGATTATCTTCGCCGGGCCCATGCGATGTATTCCTTTCCGTCTATCAGCCGGCGCCGCTTCCACCGCCGCCTCCACCACCGCCGCCTCCTCCGCTGAATCCGCCTCCCGACGAGGTGGATGTGGACATGGCGGATGCGAGGCTCTCGAGGTTGGCCAGCGAAGCACTCATCGAGTCGAGGGACGAGAGCCCCTCGCCCACGGCGCCCGGTTCAAAGGATGAAGCGACGACAGGGTGGAACCATACGGCCATCGGCACAGGTGTATTGTGCTCGGCCGCGACGAGTCTGAGGTTCTTGATCAGCTTGTCCGCCACTCCGAGCGCGACGGCGTAGACGAGGTAGTGTTCCCATAGAGGGATGAGGGACGGCCCCGCGTCCTTCATCGCCGAGAAATCGCTCATGAATCTTTTAAACGCCTTCCATTTCTCGTATTCGAGGGCAGCTTCACGCGTTCTCCTGGCAATGGGAATAGACAGAAGGATTCCCGCGATGATGAAGAGGGGAGCGAAACCAAACAGGATCGGGCTTTTCAGGCCGCCCAGATAGAGGAGGGCGAATATCAGGCCGAAACCGATCGATATCGCTATGAAACCCTTTCTTGCCTTCTCGCTCACAGGATCGTCTATGCTGTAATGCTTCTTCTCGAAAGACTTCCTCAGCTTTTTCGCTCTCTCGTCGATGAAGCGCCTGTAGTTCGTCTTCGATCCGCTCGTCTTCTTCGCCCACTTTTCGACCTCGTCGCTGGTGACCGTGCTTCCACTTCCCGCTTCACGGAAGACGGCGTAGAGAGCGTCTTTTTCGAACTGGATCAGGGGGCGCTCGCCTTCAGACGGTATGTAACTGTCCATCAGGAGTTGCTTACCCTTTTCGGTGAGCTCATACTCGAGCCCCTTGCTCTTGAAGAGGAGGATCTTCTTCTCAGTTTCCCTGATCTCGATATATCCCAGTCTGGCGCTCTCGATAAGGGCCGACGAGAAGGCCTTGCCCATCTCGGTCGTCTGGACCCCGCTCTGCGTGAGGATAGCGGGGAGAATGCAGGGGGGGATATCCTGTGGAGGGTCCCGCTCGTAATCGTGGTCGTAACCGGTGTCCGGCTCTTTCCCGAACTTTATGAATAACCATATGTAGAGGGCAATGAACACCGCTAAGAGGGCGGCGCCGACGACGATGGAGATCTTTGTCGATCTCCTGCTCTGGATGGCCCTTTCGATCCTTGCCTGCTCCTGCATCCGCCAATGCTCCGTTTCGATCCTCTCGTCCTCGAGCAGCGAGCCGTGGGACTCTCCGGAAAGGAGGGGGGCATCGGGGAATATGTCCGGATCGAGGAGGACCCTGAGCTCGACGAAATCGTTCGCGCTGACTCCTGAGAGTTCCACGCGGGCGTTGCTGAAGTCCTTCGCGAAATTGAGGCTGCCGGGGGGCGTCTGCGTGTGTATGAACACCTTGAAAAGGTAAGGGCTCGGCTCAGGAGGTATGATGGCCGCCGTGACGTTCCTTATGTATGCGTGGTTTTCTCCGACGATATGCCAGTAGAACTGGGCGGCGTCCATGTATCTCTGGACCGCGCCGCTTATCCGGTATTTTATCAGAAAACGCCTCGTCGTATTTTTCGCCGAGTAGTGCCACTTCACCCCTTCATATCCGTTCTTCTCGTATGTCTCGTGTCGGAGCTGCTCGCCGGAGTCGGCGTCCCAGACGCCGTGGAACTCTACGTCGTACGTGCCGTATTTCCCCCGCGTGCCCTTCTCGATATAGGCCCAGGAGAAAGATCCGTCAAAGCTGAACGCTCTTGTCTCCTCTATCTCGGCGCTTCCGTCGGGGAGGAATGTTATCTCGAAATCGATGGACGGGTGGCTGTAGCTCTTGTCGGCAAGGGCCGGGTGCGGTGATGCGGCAAGCATCAGGATCACTGCGGCAGCCGCGGCGGCAAACAGGGGCGATCTCATTTGAACCTCCAGAAGACAAGCCGTGTCTGCGGCAATCGTATGTCAGCCGCGGGGAACGGTCAATTCAAAGATGTTGTCCATGACTTTTACACCGTTGAAGGCGGGTATATTCGAACTACGAATCGTTTTGACAGCCTGCGCCGGTGAGGTTAGTCTCTCGGAGGCGGGAAAGAAAGGACGACTTGAAACTGACCGACATGGAATTCAACGACCTCGAGGCCCTCGCCAGGGTGGATCTCGAACCGGAAGAGCGTGACAGGCTCAGACTCCAGCTCGACAGGATCATCGGGTTCTTCAGGAAGCTGCAGGAGGTAGAGACCTCTGAAACGGATGGGAGCGGAGCGGGCGGCGGGACTGTGACGCAGCCCGCAGCCGATGTGCCCGGAGATTGCCTTGACAGGGAAGAGGTGCTCGGCCAGGCCCCCGACCGTGAGGGAGGATTCTTCCGCGTACCTTCCGTCATCGACCGGGAAGATGGGGGAGGATCATGAGCGGACTTGCCGGAAAGAGTGTCGGCGAGCTCCTCTCGCTGTACCGCGATGGCGCGGCAAGACCGGTGGATGTTGTCGGCGAATGCCTCGACGCGATCGATTCTCGCGACCGGGTCGCTGGAGCGTTCCTCGAGGTCTTCCGTGACGCGGCAATCGCGAGGGCTGAAGAACTCGGGAAGGAAGACCCAGGTGGGCTGCCTCTCTACGGCATCCCGGTTGCGGTAAAAGACAACATCTGTACGCGCGGCTTTCCGACCACATGCGGCTCGAAGATACTCGGGGGGTACCGGCCCCCTTACGACGCAACTGCCGTCGAAAGACTGACGGCCGCAGGCGCGATAATCATCGGAAAGACAAACATGGACGAGTTCGCGATGGGCTCGTCGAACGAATACTCAGCCTTCGGCAGCGTGAGAAATCCGTGGAACGAGGAATGTGCGCCGGGAGGCTCGAGCGGTGGCTCGGCCGCTGCCGTAGCCGCAGGGATGGTGCCGGCGGCGCTCGGGTCGGATACGGGCGGCTCTATACGGCAGCCCGCATCGTTCTGCGGGGTTACCGGGCTTAAGGGGACGTACGGGAGGATATCGAGGTATGGCCTTGTGGCATTCGCCAGCAGCTTCGACCAGATAGGCCCGATAGCAAACGATGCCGAGGGATGCGCGCTGCTCATGCAGGCGCTCGCGGGTTACGACGGAAAGGATTCCACGGCTATCGAAGAGGACTGCCCCGACCTGCTCTCCGGCCTGGATGCAGGGCTCGCCGGCCTGTCGTTCGGGATCCCGGAGGAGCTCGGAGGATGGGACCTGGATCCGGCGGTGGCCTCCGCCCTCGACGAATCTTCGCGTGCTGTCGCAGCATCGGGCGCCGCTCAGGAAACAGTCCCGCTCCCCGGGATGGAGACCTCAATAGCGTGCTACTATGTGATAGCGAACGCCGAGGCGTCCTCGAACCTCGCCAGGTTTGACGGCATCCGGTACGGGATGAGAGAGGACGCCGGTTCTATAGGATCGCTCTATATTTCGACGAGGACGGCCGGATTCGGCGAAGAGGTAAAGCGCAGGATCCTGCTCGGCACTTATGTCCTCTCGGCGGGATATTACGACGCTTACTACGGCAAGGCTCTCTCGGTCAGGGAGATGATAAAGAAAGCTTACTGCGATGTCTTCTCCAGGATCGATCTCCTGATGCTGCCCGCTACGCCAGGGCCGGCATTCCGACTCGGAGAGAAGATTGATGATCCCGTCGCGATGTACCTTTCCGATATTTTTACAACACCGGCAAACCTGGTCGGACTGCCCGCGATCTCGATACCGGCCGGGCTGTCTGCCGACGGTCTGCCGGTAGGCGTACAGCTCGTAGCGGCCGCGGGCAGGGAGGATGTGCTGCTCAGGGGAGCAAGGGGGCTGGAGAAGATCTTCCGTTTCAGGGAGAGATTTGTTTCCTGCGGAGGTGATGTCTGATGACGGGGAGCACTGGATACGTCCCGGTGATCGGGCTGGAGGTTCACGCCCAGCTGCTTACTCGCACGAAGATGTTCTGCCGCTGCCCCGCCGCTTACGGTGAGGAGCCGAATACCATGGTCTGTCCCGTCTGCCTGGGCCTGCCGGGGGCACTTCCTTCCGTCAATCGCGAGGCCGTCTCGATGGCCGTCAGACTCGGACTTGCCCTCGGGTGCGAGATAGAGAGGGAGAGCGTCTTCGCGAGGAAGAACTACTTCTACCCCGATGCGCCGAGGAACTACCAGATCACGATGTATGAGAGGCCCCTGTGCACCGGCGGCAACCTCGTCTTCGAGGATGAGGGGACGGAGGTGAATGTCGGACTCGAACAGATCCACCTCGAGGACGACGCGGGAAAACTCATCCACGGCCGCGGGGGGCACAGCCTGATCGACTTCAACAGGTGCGGCGTGCCGCTCGTAGAGATCGTGACACGACCCGAGATACATAGCCCGCGTCAGGCGTCACTCGTCCTTCGGCGGTTCAGGCAGCTGCTTCGTTATCTCGAGATATGCGACGGCAACCTCGAGGAAGGATCGATGCGCGTCGATGTCAACATATCCCTGAGGAGGAGAGACGACGATGAACTCGGGACGAGGACCGAGATCAAGAACCTCAATTCTTTCAAGGCGGTCGAGGCTGGTCTCGAGATCGAGATAGAACGTCAGCGGGATGAGCTCGAGTCGGGAAGGACGATCGTCCAGGTAACGAATCTATGGGACGCGAGGGAGAGGAAGCTCGTCACGATGCGTCGCAAGGAGGGGGCTCACGACTACAGGTACTTCCCCGAGCCCGATCTTCCCGTCCTCGCGGTCGGCGACGGATGGATCGAGGAAGAGAGGGCGAAGATACCGGAACTGCCCCTCGACCGTGAACGCAGGTTCCGGAATGAATACGGCCTGCCCTCCTATGACGCCGGCGTCCTGACGGCAGAGAGCGACATCGCTGATTATTACGAGGAGACGGCAAGGCTGACCGGAGAACCGAAGACGAGCGCCAACTGGGTGATGAGGGACGTAATGCGCGAGATCAAATCCACAGGAGGAGATATCGGGGTATTCCCCGCAGGCCCTGCAGCGCTCGCCGGGCTGATAGATCTCGTCAAGGACGGTGTGGTATCGACCTCGGCAGGCGTGGAGATATTCACCGCCATGCTTGAGTCGGGCGAAAGCGCGGCCGCTGCGGTAAAGCGCCTCGGGCTCGAACGCATATCGGAGGAAGACGAGCTTGAAACGATCGTCGATCGCGTCCTCGAATCGAACCCGGACGAGATGGAGCGTTATCACAGTGGGAAAAAGCAGCTGATGCAGTTCTTCGTCGGGCAGGTGATGAAGGAGAGCGGCGGGAAGGCCGACCCCGTGATCGTAAGCACGATCCTGCGAAGAAAACTCGGCGAGTGACCTGATGCTCAGCGAAGTGTCTTGAGCGCCGCCACCGTACCGGCGGTGAATACCAGCAGCCCGAATCCGATCATCCCCATTGCCAGGATCCAGGGATCCCCGGACATAGTCGCTTCGATCTGGTTGAATATTCCGGCGATCACTCCGCTCGCGGCAACGATCCAGTAGTCCATCGACCTTCCTGCGGAATCTATGAGCGATTCCTGTCCGGACATGAGGGCGGACACGTAATCGAAGCGGCTGACCAGCAGTATCAGTGCTGCAGTGGTTACGGCGAAGGCCCACACGAGGGACATGCGGCGGAAGATCGCCGCCACGCTAGTCCGATTCTCGAGGCCGAGGCTGCCGGACACATTCGCCGCGACGGTGCGGGGGTCGGGAAGCAGATCGGGCATCGTGGAGAGGGAACTCTCCAGCGCCCGGTATGTCTCGAGCGACTTCAGGCATTCGTCGCATCCGGCCAGATGGGAGGATACCGCAGCTGCATCCTCGGCGGAGAGCTCGCCGTCGATATAGAGGGGCAGGAGCTCTTCTATATTATTACATTCCATTGATCGCTTCACTTTCCCTCCTTTCCGATGCATCACGTTCATCCATCATCTTTTTCATCCTTATCCTGGCCCTGTGGATCAGCGTCTTTATCGTTCCCTCGGGCAGGTCGAGCACTTTCGCTATCTCCCGGTATTTCTTTCCGGCGAGGTAGCGCAGCTCGATCACCTCCCTGTAATTTCCCTCGAGGCTCGAAAGGAGCCATTCGATATCCTCAGCGGCCGTGCGCCTGGCAAGCTCGGCTTCGGGCCCGTACCTGTTCGATGCGATCTCGGCCGTTTTCTCGAGTGGGATGACGTCGTCGCGTTCCTTCGCCCTGACGTTGATCGCATGGTTGCGGGCGATAGACCATATCCATGTAGAAAGCGAAGATCGTCCGCTGAACGAGGGGAGGCCCCGGTAGATCCTGATGAAGGCTTCCTGGACCGCGTCGTCGATATCACTGCGGCTTCCGAGCACGGAACGCACCGCCGCGTAAACGACCCCGGTGTGCCTCTCGACGATCCTTCCGAACGCTTTCCCGTCACCGGATTTCGCTTTCTCGAGCAGGTCATGGTCAGTCTCACCTCTCAATCCATGTTCCTCCATGACAGTGGGACAGGGGAAGGGTCCGTTTCGTTTCAAAAATACCGGCAGAAAGGTGAAAATCACAGAAAAAAAGGAGATTCTCACGATTTCTGGCGTCCGGGTGAAACAAAACGACGGCCGGGCTGTCGTACATGGCGAGAACGAAAGATAACGAGACCGCCAGAGAAGCTTGAATCGGTAAAGGAGGAGACAGGATGTTCGAGATCAATCCAGAGGTAGTAGCGATCAGTATCCCGATTATTTTTGTGCTGGGCGCGATCGCCATTACGATCACCGCCCTGATACTCGACTCGGGGCGTAAGGACCGCAAGCACAAGGAAAGATTGCTCGCGATGGAGAAGGGCATCGAACTGCCCGAGGATCCGATCAAGACCAGCCCGCCCAGATATCTCGCCATGCGTGCCTGGGGACTCGTATTCACCTTCCTGGGTATCGCGCTTGTCATAGGGATAACTGCGGCAGCGGGAATACGGTACGGTGTCTGGGGCCTGACGCAGCTGAGCATCGGGATAGCGCTTCTGATCGCTGCCTATCTCGAGAAGAAGGAGCTCTCCTAGAGCGTTCCGGATACGCTGCCACAGGGGGCCGGAGGTTGACACTCCGGCCCCCTTTTTGTATGCTCGAAGGAGGGGGTTTCCTGATGAAACGAAAAACTGTACTCGTCGCGACGCTGACGGCAGCGATCGTCCTGTCGGGATGTATCGTCAGGCGCCTCGAGGAACCTGTAGAGATCGATCCCTCGATCGGTCCGGCCGCCTATCCCTGCTGTGTCCTCGAGAAGCACGAGGGCCGGGTCATCCATGTCGAATTCGCACCGAAGAGCAACCGTCTCGTTTCCCTGAGCGAGGACGGGCTCGACAAGTCGACCATGATATTCTGGCACGGCGGCTCTGGTGCGATGGTAGATTCGTTTACCAACGTGAACAATGCCGACGGGGACGTCGAGTTCAGCAGGCATGGAGGGACGATCGGCATAGGCAGCAGGACGCTCTTCATTCTCGATTCTGAAAACTTGAGGCTTGTGAGGACCTTCGAGGCCGAATCGTACGAATACTTCAAGATACTCGACATGCAGATCGAAGGGTTTACGTGGCCCTTTACCTCGAAGACATACCAGGTAGTACGAAAATTCCGCAAGGTTACGTCGGTGTCTTTCTCGACCGACGTGAGGTATGTCGCATCGGGACACGAGAACGGGCAGATCAAGATCTGGGAGATTAAGACGGGTGAACTGCTCAACGTCCTCTGGGCCACGAAGGTCTTTGGCGGGATCATCGACGTCGAGTTCAGCCCCGACGGCAGGTTCATCGCAGCCTGCCAGGACGACGAGCGTCTCAGGGTATGGCGGTTCCCCGATTATCGGGAGAAGTTTCTGGAGGGACACGAGAGGGCCGTCTATTCCCTGGCATTCGATCCGGTCACCGGCCATCTTGTCTCGGCCGGGGTCGACGGCAGGGTGAGGATATGGGATATCGAGACGGGGGAGACGATCAGAGAGATCAAGGCACACGAAAAGGCGATAATGTCCGTCGCCGTCACTGAGGATGGCAGGACGTTGATCACGGGGAGTAAGGATAATACGATAAGGATATGGGAACTGGCGACAGGCCGCCGGGTCGCCGAACTGCTGGGGCATGGGAAGCAGGTAAACTCCGTCGCGGTCAATTCGAACGTAACCCTGCTGGCAAGCGGGAGTGATGACGGCACTGTGCGTATATGGGATATCTCGGGCCTGGGGCTATGCGATAACATCTCTCTCACGCCCGTACCTTTCTATCCTGCGAAGCTGAACGGCGAGGCCTGGTTCGAGGATGAATCGGGCGATGGTGCCCTGGCACCGGGGGAGAAGGGGAAGTTCATGATAACTATCTCGAATGTGGGTGAGGGGGTCGCCTTCAACATCGTGACTATGGCGATCCCCGATACACTCTCCGGGAGTCTCGAAGTAGTCCCCCCGGGAGTGATTCCGATGCTGTTGCCGGGCAGATCGATCAAGAAGGTAGTCACGGTCTCTAATATCGGGGAATCAGACATAGGCAATCTCGTGTTTACTATCAGGATCCTGGAATCGAACGGTTTTCATCTCAACCCGCCGCTCAGGGCGTCGATCATCCGCATCGAGTCCGAGTGAGACTTCTGGATCCATCGAAGAGGCCGCATCTGCGCCCTTCTTTTTTATTGAACAGAACATGAAGAGGGTGGTATAGTGCCCGGGTCGCGCGGACGGCCATGCGCCGCGCCGGACGGGGTGGAATGTTTTCCGTGTGGATGATGAAGGGAGGAAGATGATGAGGAAGATGTTCCGTTTCTTTTTTTACCTCTGCGTGATCCTCGCCGCTTCAGCGGCATCTACGGGGATCTCTAATGCACAGGTCCTTATCAATGAGTACATGCCTGACCCGGCCCGGGACTGGGACGGCGATGGCGAGTACAACTACCGTAACGATGAGTGGGTCGAGATCGTCAATACCGGCGACTCATCGATCGACCTGACCGGGTTCCTGCTGAGGGACGCAGGCGATCAGATTCTCTGGAGGTACGGGTTCTCCGGTGAACTCGCTCCCGGGGAGACAAGGGTCGTCTACGGGAGCGATGCTCTGGCCTGGGAGGAATCGAACGGATTCCCTTCCTACGGGTTGAGCCTGAACAATGGCGGCGACGAACTCTTTCTGTGCCACGTAGTGGAGACCGACACGCTGGTGGTCGATACGGCGGCCTACGGAAGGAGTGCGATCGACGACAGGTCGATAGGGAGGACCGTCGCCGACATCGGCGTATGGGCGACCTTCGACGCCTGGAATCCGTGCTCCGACAACTGCTCTCCGGAGGGCAACGGGTGCATTCCCACGCCGGGCGAGTTGAATAACTGCACGACCGCCCTCGCTGAACGGAGCTGGGGCTCGATCAAGACAATAAGAAGGAGGTAGACCCGACGGGCCGGCTCCGCCGAAATAACGATTGTCAGTTCCACCCCCACCGGCGGCCGGCCCCGTTGCAATTTCCGTTTACCGACGGTCCTTTGTGTGCTAGCGTTTTTATCATGAAGGAGTCCAAAAAGCAGGAAAGCGAGGCGGCCTCGCCCGGTAGAGCCGAAAGCGAGGCCCTCAATCGCTGCTGGGAATACCTCTCGTGCGGAAACTCAGACTGCCCGGCCTACGGCCAGAAGGAATCCCCCTGCTGGGAGGTCACCGGGCACCGCTGCGGCGGGAGAGTGTTCGCCCGCCTCGAGGAGAAGCTGATCCAGTGCTGTTTCAAGTGCCCATTCTTCAAACAGCTCAAGGAGAGGGTCAAGGGGCGCAGGTGGGCCGATATAACGCTTCTCGAAACACTCGAGGACGCCCTCATCCGTTCTTCCAAGTACTCCACAAAGGTCGAGGACCTCTATATGGAGGTCATCAGGCGGAGCAAGCTGATGAATCTCCTTGGCGAAGTGAGCAAGATCATCGCGAGGCTCGACAAGGAAGAAGACATCATCCTGGCCATCCTGACTGTTACCACTGCGAGGGAGGGGCTCGGATTCAACAGAGCCTTCGTATTCCTCAGGGGTGAGGAATACAATCTACTACGCGGGAAGTACGCTCTCGGACCTTCATCACCCGAGGAGGCCGAGTCGATCTGGAAGATCCTCGACAGGGACAGCGAAGCCTCGCTCGAGAAACTTGTCAGCAAGGGACAGAAACTCCATTACCTGCGCAACAGCCCGCTCACGAAGATCACTCGCAGGCATTCCATATCGCTTGACGATTCGAAAGGCATGATAGTGCGCGGGATGGACGAGGTCCGGTTCCTTTCGAGCAGGGACCTCGGATCCGCCGGCGACAGGGAGATCGCCAGTGCGCTAGGCCTCGAGGATTTCTGCGTCATCCCGATCGCTACCGTAGATGACAGGCTCGGCCTCCTGATCGTCGACAACATATTCACCGGCAAGGAGATGACCGCCGAGGACGCACATCTGCTAGAGATGGTCGTAAGTCATGCAACCACATCGCTTCGTGCGGCACAGTTAAAGGAATCTCTAGGAAAGAACGTAGAGAGTCTCAAGGCGACATACCGGAAGCTCAAGGCCAACGAAGAGAGGATGCTCAGGGCGGAGAGGCTGGCGATATCGGGCGAGCTGACATCGTCGGTCCTTCACGAGATCAAGAACCCGCTCGTAGCGATAGGCGGATTCGCGAGGAGCCTCTGGAAAAGCGGGGAATTTGGCGAGAAGGAACGTGAGAAGGTCGAAATAATCATGCACGAGGCGGAGAGGCTGGAGAACTTCCTCGGGAACTTCCAGTCGAATGTGAGCAGGCTGAAGCTCGAGGAAAGCGATATCAACCAGATCATCGAGGACGTATGCCAACTGCTGCAAAACGACTTCTCCGAGCATAACATAAAACTGCTGAAGAGCTTCGCGCCCGGGCTGCCCGGCTGCCGCATAGACCAGGTGAAGATCCACGAGGTCTTTCTGAACATCCTGACGAATGCCATTGAGGCCATAGGGAACGACGGCAGGGTATGGGTAAAGACCTGGACGGACGGGAGCGAGGGTCTGCTCAACGTCGAGATCACCGACAGCGGGGGAGGGATCCCAAAGGACAAGATATCGAGGATATTCACCCCATTCTACACTACGAAGGAGGACGGCTCGGGTCTCGGGCTGGCCTTCGTCCACAGGATAGTGCGTGATCACGGCGGCAATATCTCGGTCACGAGCAGGAAGGCAGAGGGAGCTACTTTTGTCATTTCCCTGCCCGCCTATCCCCGTGACGACCCTGCTCAGCCGTCCTGACGCCATCATTGACAAATCAGCCGTCATCAGATAATCTCCTCATTCTACCGGCCCGGTGCCGGTGAGCTACCACATTATTCGAGGAAAGGCCTGGATGAGCGACGGAAAGGGAATAGTCATGCTCTTCACCGGGGACGGCAAGGGCAAGACCACAGCCGCTGTAGGCGCCGCGGTAAGGGCCGCCGGCCATGGGGCCAGAGTGCTCATCATCCAGTTCATGAAGGGAAGGGTCTACGGGGAGCTCGCCGTCGCGAAGAAGTTTGACAACTTCACTATCGAACAGCACGGCAGGGACGAGTTCGTCGATCCGAAGAATCCCGAGAAGATAGACGTCGAGCTCGCCGAAAAGGGATGGGCGAGGGCGCTGGAGGCAGTTGCCTCCGATCCGCCGTCGATGCTCGTACTCGACGAGATAAACGTCGCCGTATCGTTCGGGCTCATTCCACTCGAGACTGTCGTCGATTTCATCAGGAACCGGCCTGAAGGGATGGACCTGATACTGACCGGCAGATACGCCGCCCCGGAGCTGATAGATATTGCCGACACGGTGACCGAGATGAAGGAGATCAAGCACCACTACCACGCCGGCGTGCAGATGAAGAAGGGGATAGAGTACTGACGATGACCGCGCGTCCAGGGATAGAGAAGCTGCTCGAGCTCTTCACAGAGGGAAAGGTCGCCGCTGCGGCGCGCCTCATCACGATCCTGGAGAACGGCGGCGAGGATGCGGAACGCATTCTCGACAGCGTCTTCCACAGGACCGGCGACGCGTACAGGATCGGTTTTACCGGCCCTCCCGGAGCCGGCAAGAGCTCTCTGCTCAACAGGCTTACAGGAAGGTTCCGCGAGAAGGACCACAGGATAGGGATCATAGCGGTCGATCCGACGAGCCCATTCACCGGCGGAGCGTTCCTCGGCGACAGGATAAGGATGCAGTCGCACTCGGAGGACCCTGATGTATTCGTCCGCAGCCTTGCAAGCAGGGGAAGCCTCGGTGGCATATCGAACTGCACTGACGAAGTCGTCGACCTGATGGATGCGTTCGGCAAAGACCTGGTGCTGATCGAAACCGTTGGTGTCGGCCAGTCGGAGCTCGAGATCGCGGAGAAGGCACATACTGTAGTAGTCGTGCTCGTTCCCGAGTCGGGCGACGGGATCCAGGCGATGAAGGCGGGCCTGATGGAGATAGGCGATATTTTCGTGATGAACAAGGCCGACCACGATGAAGCCGAAAGTGCCGCAAGAGAGATACAGGATACATTGAGACTGAAGGATATCCCCGAAGGGGAATGGGAACCCAGGGTCGTACTTACCTCTGCACGCGAGGACACGGGGATCGGGGAGCTGGTAGAGGCGATAGAGGAGCACCGCCGTTATCTCGAAGAGGGCGGACATTTCGCGAACATGAGAAAGAAGATACTGAGATCGAGGGTGCGCAATGCACTGATGGACAGGATGGAGAGACGGCTCCGGCAGAGCGTCAGGGTCAGGGATCTCCTCGAGAAGCGGATGGAATCGGTCTATAGCGGGGAGATGTCTCCGTACAGGGTCGTCAGGGAACTCGAGGAACTCATCAGCATACAGTGACCGGCAGGAGAAGAAGAGGCGATGGACAGGAAAAAATACGACGACGAGAAGAAGAGATACTTCGATACGCTTTCCGGATGCGGTTGCCAGGATATCGAGTACACGACTGTCTCTGGAGAGGAAGTAAACGAGCTCTACACGCCCGACGATATCGAGGGATTCGACTACAACAAGGAGCTCGGATTCCCCGGGCAGTATCCCTACACAAGAGGCGTCTACCCGAACATGTACCGCGGGCGGTTCTGGACGCAACGGCAGTTCGCTGGATTCGGCACTCCGAAGGACACGAACGGCAGGTATCATTACCTGCTCGACCATGGCCAGACGGGACTGTCGGTCGCTTTCGACATGCCGACGATAATGGGGTACGACTCCGATCACAAGCGCTCCGAGGGAGAAGTCGGCCGATGCGGAGTGGCGATCGATTCTCTGAAGGACATGGAGATCCTCTTCGACGGGATCGACCCCGGCACGATAACGACTTCGATGACGATTAACGCGCCCGCGTCGATCATGCTCGCATTCTATCTCTGCGCGGGGGAGAAGAAGGGGACGGCGTTCGATAAGATGGGCGGCACGATACAGAACGACATCCTCAAGGAGTATATCGCACAGAAGTCGTGGATATTCCCGCCCGAGGAGTCGATGAGGATCATCACGGATATCCTCGTTTTCTGCTCCGACCACGTTCCAAGGTGGAACACGATATCAATCAGCGGATACCACATCCGCGAGGCCGGATCGACCGCGATCCAGGAACTTGCCTTCACACTGGCCGATGGGTTTGCCTACGTAGAGGCGGGGATTGCTGTAGGCCTGGACGTCGACAAGTTCGCGCCGAGACTCTCCTTTTTCTTCAACGCTCATCTGGATTTCTTCGAGGAGATCGTCAAGTACCGAGCAGCCCGCAGGATATGGGCAAAGCGGATGAGGCAAAAGTACGGGGCGAAGGACCCGAAGTCGCTCCTGCTGAGATTTCACACGCAGACCGCCGGGTGCACGCTCACTGCTCAGCAGCCGGAGAACAATATCGTGAGGACAGCGTTCCAGGGCATGTCGGCCGTGATCGGCGGGACGCAGTCACTGCACACCAACTCGATGGATGAAGTGCTTGCGCTGCCTTCGGAGAAGGCGGTACGCATCGCTCTGCGCACGCAGCAGCTCATCGCCCACGAGACCGGCGTGATCAATACGATCGATCCGCTAGCGGGGAGTTATTTTATCGAGGCAAAGACGACCGAGATGGAAGAGGCGGCCGAGGATTACTTCCACAGAATCGACAAGCTCGGTGGGGTAGTCAAGGCGATCGACAAGGGATTTTTCCAGAGGGAGATCCAGAAGTCTGCGTATGAGTACCAGAAGGCCGTTGAGGCGGGGCGCAAGGTGATCGTAGGAGTCAACCGCTTCGGACTCGAGAACGAGGAGATCGAGATACCGCTCCTCAGGATAGACGAAGAGGTGGAGAGGAAGCAGAAGAAGGCGGTCCAGAATGTTCGCGCGACCCGGGACAACGACAAGTCTTCGAGAGAGCTCGAACGCCTCAAGGCGGCGGCCGAAGGGACGGAAAACCTCATGCCGGTCATTATCGACTGTGCGCGCTGCTACTGTACCGAGGGAGAGATAATAGAAACGCTGAAGGGCGTGTTCGGCGAATACAAAGAGCCACTGTTCATATAAAGGGCGTGACGCCCGGAGGAGGATTCCGAGATGGCGAGAAAAGTCAGGGTGTTGATAGCCAAACCCGGACTGGATGGACATGACAGGGGAGCGAAGGTCGTTGCCAATGCCCTCAAGGATGCCGGCATGGAGATCATATACACCGGGCTTCACCAGACGCCCGAGATGATCGCGGAATCAGCCGTTCAGGAGGACGTCGATGTCGTGGGCCTGAGCATCCTGTCGGGAGCGCACATGACGATGTTTCCCAGGGTCATGGAATTGATGAAGGAAAAGGGAGCGGAACACATCGTGATCTTCGGCGGCGGGATCATCCCGCCCGAGGACGTGGATAAACTCGAGGCGATCGGCGTCGCCCGGATATTCGGTCCGGGAACTGACACCGGAGACATCGTTACTTTTATCAGGGAAAGATTTCCGGAAGAGTAGGCACGACAAAAAGTGCGAAGGAAGGAGCTGTCGATGAGCGAAGTCGTAATCGCTGGAGCGGTACGTACTGCTATAGGAAGATTTCAGGGAGGCCTGTCCTCATTCAAGGCCCAGGAGCTAGGAGCCATGGCAGTGGCCGAGGCTGTAAAGAGGGCCGGAGTCGATCCATCAGCCGTCACAGAGGTCATCATGGGCAACGTGATCGGTGCAGGACTCGGCCAGAATCCCGCCAGGCAGGCGGCTCTCGGCGCAAAGCTGGATTTTGCCGTTTCGGCCATGACCGTCAACAAGGTCTGCGGGTCGGGACTCAAGGCAGTGGTGCTCGGTACACAGGCGCTCAAACTCGGTGACGAGGAGATCGTCGTCGCCGGAGGCATGGAGAGCATGAGCAACGCGCCGTATATTCTCAGGAAAGCGAGGACGGGATACAGGCTCGGCGATGGCAAGATCATCGACACGATGGTCTACGACGGTCTGTGGGATGCCTACAACGATTTCCACATGGGCAACACGGGAGAGATCACTTCTGAGCGGTACGATGTTCCCAGGGAGGAAATGGACGAGTACGCGTACAATAGCCACCGCAAGGCGGCCGAGGCCGCGGCGAAGGGGATGTTCAAGGAAGAGATGATGTCCGTCGAGGTTCCCCAGCGAAAGGGCGATCCGGTTGTCATAGACACAGACGAGGGAGTAAGGTCCGACGCGAGTCCCGAATCGATGGCAAAGCTCAGGCCGGTGTTCAAGAAGGATGGAGTAATCACCGCAGGTAACGCGTCTCAGCTCAGCGACGCCGCCGCGGCGATGGTACTGATGACGGATGCAAAGGCTGCCGAGCTCGGAGTAAAGCCGATAGCGAAGGTGACCGGCTACGCTACCGGCGGACTTGAGCCGGAGCTCGTCATGATGGCCCCGACGGTGGCCGTCCCGAAGCTGCTCGCGAAGATTGGTATGAAGCTCGAAGATTTCGATCTCATAGAGCTCAACGAGGCGTTCGCAGTCCAGCCCTGCGCCGTGATGAAGAACCTCGGCATGGATCCGGCGAAGGTCAATATCCACGGCGGCGCAGTTGCGCTCGGACATCCGATCGGTTGCTCGGGTACGAGGATCCTCGTGACCCTGCTTTACGCCCTGAAGCAGACGGGTGGGAAGAAGGGCCTGGCGACGCTCTGTCTCGGCGGAGGAAACGCCGTGGCTCTGAGCGTGGAGATGCTGTAAGCATACAGACTGGATGATTACTGGCGGCACCGCCGCCGGGAAGGGAGACAGATTGATGGCAATCGAGAAGGTCGCCGTGATCGGCGCCGGAACGATGGGGAACGGAATCGCGCAGGTATTCGCGCAAAACGGTTTCTCCGTGGCGATGATCGACATCAAGGACGAGTTCGTGAAGAAGGGCGTCGCCGCCATAGACAAGAGCCTCTCGCGGCTCGTTAAGAAAGAGAAGATCACGGAGGACGTGAAGGCCGAGATACTTGGACGGATTTCGACTTCGACGAAGCTGTCCGCCGCCTCTGACGCCGGTTTGGTGGTCGAGGCTGTCTTCGAGGATTTCGACGTCAAGATGAAGATCTTCGGCGAGCTCGACGGTATCTGCGGACCGGACGTGATCTTCGCGAGCAATACATCGTCGATCTCGATCACGGCGATCGGCGCGGCGACGTCGCGGCCGGAGAAGTTTATCGGGATGCATTTCATGAATCCAGTCCCGATAATGAAGCTCGTCGAGATCATAAGGGGACTGGCCACCGATGACGCCACGACAAAGATCATCATGGAGCTGAGCGAAAAGCTCGGCAAGACGCCGATCGAAGTCAACGACTACCCCGGCTTCGTCGCCAACCGGATCCTCATGCCGATGATCAACGAGGCGTGCTTCTGCATGATGGAGGGCGTCGCGACCGCCGAGGCTATAGACGGCGTGATGAAGCTCGGAATGGCCCATCCGATGGGACCGCTGCAGCTAGCCGACCTGATCGGACTCGACATCT
This sequence comes from uncultured bacterium, assembly GCA_965371515.1. Taxonomy (GTDB): domain Bacteria; phylum Krumholzibacteriota; class Krumholzibacteriia; order Krumholzibacteriales; family Krumholzibacteriaceae; genus JAUWCL01. The sequence continues at coordinate 20,227 of CBDUYR010000033.1, forward strand.
GCCTCGACATCCTCAGGGTCCTGCACGACGGACTCGGGGATCCGAAGTACAGGCCGTGCCCGCTGCTCGTCAAGAAGGTCGAGGCGGGATACCTCGGACGCAAGACGGGAAAGGGATTTTACGACTACGAGTAGATCCCGTCCGGCAGCTCGATATGAAAAGGGCGCTTCTATCTGGAAGCGCCCTCTTATATCCGCCTATCCGCCTAGAATGCAATGCCAGTGATCAGAATGTTGATGTGGTGATGAGTGAAGTCAAATCCTGCATCGCTTGTCTGTCCATATGAATAATAGGCACCGACCTGCCAATGTTTTGCGAACTCATACCCGCCACCCAACAGCAGACCGAATCCGGGATCATTGGAATCAAGATCTTCCACGTCAAAGACATAAAATCCGAGCCCGAGAGTTGAATATAGGGAACGCCCCGTCTTTCCAAAATAGTGGTACCACGAGGCTCCGTTAAACCCCTGTGAGATCGTCTGGTTGAAAAGGTCGGAGGTATACGCCATGACGTTGCCTTCGTAAACAAGCATATCGTGTTCAGTGAACGCGCCGCCGATAATCAGGTTAAGCCCTAATCCGGCTCCGTCCTCATCAATATTAAATGTGTCGAAAGTCCATTTGCCCTGCGGCGCAAAACCTAACCCTCCGCCGAGGACAAAGCCCTTCCGATTGCCGTCGAAAGCGAACGCCGTGGAAGACATCAATACGAGCAGGAATAAACAGACAAGGATTTGCCTTCTCATGATCTCTCCTTTAATTGGAACGTAATAATGGGAGGTTGTTCTCGCTACACCGGGCATGTCAAGAAAAATGCGAGGCAACTGGTTGTAAATGTTATGAAGGCAGAATAATAAGTGGGGCGATATTAAAGTGATTTCAACGGTCGTTCCCTGCTATTCCTCTTCGATCTCGAGCAGCACTCCCATTGTAGATTTAGGGTGCATGAAGGCGGTGAGGTGTCCCTCGGCGCCCGTCCTCGGCTCCTGGTCGATAAGACGAACACCCTCATCGGCCAGCTCTTTCATGACCTGCCTTATATCGGAGACCTCGAAGCTGAGGTGGTGGATCCCGGTGCCGCGCTTCTCGATAAATTTAGTTATTGCGCTATCCGGCGTTGTTCCCTCGAGGAGCTCTATCTTCGTGTTGCCCGTCTCGAGAAAAGCGACCTTAATGCCGCGCTCGGGCATCTCCTTCTCCGCGGTGAGGGTGAAGCCGAGCACCTCACTGTAGAGTTTCTTGGCCTCCTCGAGGTCGGTCACCGCAATGCCTATATGTCCGAGTTTTCCGAGCCGGTCGGGCATCATGTCCTCCGTTCGATTATTATCTCATGATCAGGACGAGCCGGGCGAGTAGCGACCGAATACCTTCTCCATCGCCGCAGATATCTCTCCGAGTGTGCAGCCGCCCTTTACAGCCTCGATTATAGGCGGCATGAGATTGTTCGATCCGTGCGCCGTTTCCACGACGTCGTTCAGGAGACGCGCTGCCTCTGCCGCGTCGCGTTCTTTCCTCATGCGCGTGAGGTTATCGACGTAGCTCTTCTCGATCTCCGGGTCGACCCTGAATTCGTTCTTTACCGTGTAGTCGCCGCCGGTGTATTTGTTGACGCCGACGACGGTTATCTCCTCATGCTCTACGCCCCTCTGGTATTGCCACGAGCTTCTCTCGATCTCCCTCTGAGGGAACTGCGCCTCGATCGCCTTCGCCATCCCGCCCATGCCATCGACCCTGTCCATCAATTCGACGATCTTCTCCTCGAGTTCGTCGGTCATCTTCTCGACGAAATAACTGCCGCCGAGCGGATCGATAGTCTCGCAGACGCCCGATTCCTCTGCGACGATCTGCTGGGTGCGAAGCGCGGTGAGAGCCGATTCCTGGGAGGGCAGGCTGAGGGCCTCGTCCTTCGAGTTGGTGTGAAGAGACTGCGTGCCGCCGAGCACGGCGGCCAGCGCCTGCAGGGTTACGCGCACAACGTTGTTCTCGATCTGCTGGGCGGTAAGAGAGCACCCGGCTGTCTGCGTGTGGAATCGCAGGAGGCACGACTTGCCCTTCTTTGCGCCGAAGCGCTCCTTCATTATCCTCGCGTAGATCCTTCTGGCCGCGCGGAATTTAGCCACTTCCTCGAAGACATTGTTGTGGACGCAGAAGAAGAAAGAGAGTCGCGGCGCAAACTCGTCGACGTCGAGTCCCGCGCTCACGGCTGCCCCGACGTATTCGACGGCGTCGGCGAGTGTGAATGCTACCTCCTGGACTGCCGACGACCCGGCCTCGCGGATGTGGTAGCCGCTGATCGATATCGTGTTCCACCTCGGAGCGTTTTCCCTGCACCAGGCGAAAATGTCGGTGATGATCCTCATCGACGGGGCGGGAGGGTAGATGTACGTGCCCCGGGCGTAATATTCCTTCAGGATGTCGTTCTGGATCGTTCCCTTGATCGATGCGATGTCCACACCGGTCTCCGCAGCGAGCGCGACGTACATGGCGAGCAGTATCGCCGATGTGGCGTTGATCGTCATCGACGTGCTCACCTTGTCGAGGGGGATCCCCTTCATCAATGTCCTGAAATCGGCGAGAGTGTCTATCGCGACGCCGACCCTGCCGACCTCACCCAGCGACATCGGGGAGTCGGAATCGTAACCCATCTGGGTGGGGAGGTCGAATGCGACGGAGAGCCCCGTCTGACCCTTGTCGAGAAGGTACCTGAAACGTTTGTTTGTCTCTGACGCGCTGCCGAAACCGGCGTACTGGCGCATCGTCCAGAGCCGTCCCCTGTACATCGTCGGGTAAACGCCCCTCGTGAAGGGGTAGGAGCCCGGCATGCCGAGCCTGTCGTCATACGTCTCTTCGGGCGCGTCGGAAGGAGTGTACACCGGGTCAATCTCAACATCCGAGGTGGTGACGAACTTCTCGCGACGCTCGCCGCCCTTTGCCTTGAATGGGGCGTAGACGTTATCTTCCCATTCCTTCAGCCGGTCGGCAGTTTTCTTCTTGCCGGCCATCGGGGCACCTCCAAATTAAAGCGGGATATTTCCGTGCTTCTTCGGCGGGAGGGTCTGCCTCTTGTTGAGCAGGTTCTCCAGTGCGTGAATGATCATGGGCCTTGTCGCTTCCGGCATTATCACGTCGTCGAGGTATCCGAGAGAAGCCGCCACGTACGGATTGTTGAAATGGTCCGTGTACTCGTCCATCTTGTTCTTTCTCTCCGCCTCGGGATCGTCCGACTCGGCGATGGCTTTCCTGTAAAGGATGTTGACCGCGCCCTCGGCGCCCATCACGGCGATCTCCGCGGTCGGCCAGGCGACATTGTAGTCCGACCTGATGTGTTTGCTTGACATGACGCAGTATGCGCCACCGTACGCTTTTCGCGTGACAACGGTCAGCTTCGGCACTGTCGCCTCGCAGTACGCGTATATCAATTTTGCCCCGTGCCTGATGATCCCGCTCCACTCCTGGTCGGTGCCGGGCAGGAAGCCGGGGACATCCTCGAACGTGAGCAGCGGTACGTTGAATGCGTCGCAGAACCGGATGAACCGCGCTCCCTTGATCGAACTCTCGATGTCGAGGACCCCCGCCATGTGCGCGGGCTGGTTGGCGACGATACCGACAGAATGCCCGTTGAGGCGGGCGTAGCCGACGACGATGTTCTGCGCGTGAAGCGGCATCACCTCGAAAAACTCGCCGTCGTCCACTACGAGTTCGATGATGTTCTTTATGTCATAAGGGGCCCTGGGATCGGCGGGCACGATTTCCCTGAGCTCCGGAGACTGCCTGTTCGGGTCGTCGACCGGCGTGACGAAGGGTGGATCCTCGAGGTTGTTCTGCGGGATGTAGGAGAGGAGGTCCTTGATCATCTCGATGCAGTCCTCGTCGTCTTCGGCCATGAAGTGGGCCACACCGCTTTTCGAGTTGTGTGTGTACGCACCCCCGAGCTCCTCGTGGGTGACGTCCTCGTGCGTGACCTTCTTGATCACGTTGGGGCCTGTGATGTACATGTGGCTGGTCTTGTCGACCATGAATATGAAATCGGTCAAGGCGGGGGAGTAGACAGCCCCGCCGGCGCTCGGGCCCATGATCGCGGAGATCTGGGGGATGACGCCGGAGGCGAGCGTGTTACGGAGGAATATCTCGGCGTACCCGGCCAGTGCTGCGACGCCCTCCTGGATCCTCGCTCCGCCGCTGTCGGAGATGCCGACGAAGGGAGCTCCGTTGTCGAGGGCCATATCCATCAGGCGGGTGATCTTTCCGGCGTGCGCCTCTCCAAGAGAACCTCCAAACACCGTGAAGTCCTGAGCAAAAGAGAATGTCAATCTGCCATTTACGAGCCCGTGCCCGCAAACGACACCGTCGCCTACCATCTTCTTCTCGGCCAGTCCAGGCCAGGTGCTTCGGTGTGTTACGAATACCCCCATCTCCTGGAATGTACCCTCGTCGAAGAGGATGTGGATCCTCTCGCGCGCCGTGAGACGGCCCGACTTGTGGATCTTCTCTATTCTCGCCCTTCCTCCGCCGAGCAGGGCCTGTTCACGTTTTTTCTCGAGGTCGTTGTACTTATCCTGACGGTTCTTCAATTCATCCTCCTCCCGCGAGGTGGCCTCAGGCTCCTGCGGGGCGTGGGGGTCACGATATCAGACTCAAGTATACTATTGAAAGGGACGTTGGGGGTCAATCGGAATATCATGGGCCGAAATCGTTTGAATTTGCCGCCCGAGACAGTTTATTATCTCTGTCAGGCAGGCATGCCAATGTCTCGGGCCTGATATCACTTGTGAAGTTATAGAGTTTTACACATTTTACAGAGAGGATGGACATCATGAAGGGAACTGGAATGATGAGGAAGATATCGACCGTACTGATTCTCGCCCTTCTGCCTCTCCTGGCCTTTTCGTGTGCCGGGGAGAAGGAGAAGGAAGCGGAGAAGCCGGCTGAGACGAAGGAAGAGACGATCGCCTTCGTCGATGAGGAGGTCAGCTACGCCATCTTCTTCGACGAGGAAGGGACGAAGAGGACGATCCGGCTCAACAGGGGTCAGGATGAGTTCCTGGGCTATCTCTTCCTCATGTGCCCCGAGTACAAGGAGATCGCCTCCACGCAGTTCCGCCTCATGATGCCAGAGGGTGTCGTCATCGAGAACGACAAGTACCGCATGGACAGGGTCATGTCGATGGGCACGTTCCAGAGAGGTATCAGCGAGAGGTACGTGCCGTGCGTTCCCGGCCCGAAGCTGCTTCTGCACACCTTCACCTTCAGGGTGATCGCACCGCTCGACAACGCCGTGTTCACGATACTGCCTTCTCTCGACGCACAGTTCCTGGCCGTGACCGAATGCCAGGAAGGATACCCGATGATAAGGGCCTCGGCTTACAAGGCCGTAGTCAATCCATCGGATTAACCGGTAGAGTCATGAAAAGATCGTTTCTGAAGAGATTTTTGCCGGCGGCTCTGCTGCCGGCTTTTTATATGGTGATTTTCACGACCGGCGCCTCGGCCATCGTATCGCCTCGCGGCGGGGGAGAGCTCCCCGAGGGATTCAGGTCGGCGAAGGAGAAGGACCCGCTCGCGTTCATGCCGCGGAGAGGGTGGATCGGGAAGGCCATATCTGTCCGCACGGCTGCCTCAATGGCTGCGTTTTCCGCCGGCGCGCCGTCCCGTACGGCGCTGGCCGGTACGATGCGGATCCCCGTGATCGGCGGGCTCTACGCGGATTACACGGAGCAGCCGCAGGACCTCGGCGTGCTTCAGCGGGAGTTGTTCGACGGGCCGTGGTCGAGCGGGACGATGGCTGAATACTTCTCCGAGGCGTCCTCGGGGCTCTTCGATGTGACGGGCGACGTATATGGGTGGGTCGAGCTGGCTAATTTGGAGGACTGGTACACGGGGTTCAACGGCCAGGGAATCGTGCCCGGGCTGTCGAACACCGACGAGATGATAGAAGAGGTGGTCGCCGGGGTGGACGCCGAGGTCGATTTCGGGATCTACGACAACGACGGTCCCGACGGCATACCAAACTCGGGGGACGACGACGGATATGTCGACGTCCTCATGGTCGTCCATCCGACCTTCGGCGCCGAATGCAACAACTCGTTTCACATGTGGTCGCACTCGTGGCAGTACAGCCTGTGGGACGGTATCGTCGGAGGCCCCCTGGAAACAAACGATACCGCCGCAGGCGGCGGCGTGATCCTGATAGACGACTATATTATGGCTCCGACTGTATCATGCGACAACGGCCTGATCGAGATAGGCGTCTTCTGCCACGAGCTCGGGCACACAATCGGACTACCCGATCTGTACGACAGTTACGGCTCGTACGGCATCGGATACTGGGGTCTGATGGGAAGCGGAAACTGGAACACTCCTGATACGCCGGCACATCCCTGCGGGTGGTCGAAGGAACAGCTCGGCTGGGTAACGGTAACCGATATAGGCTGGAACTCCGTGCAGAGAGAACTCCTGCCGGTGATCCAGTCTGACGAAGTGATACGACTCGTGACGCCGGCGAGGAGATTCAGGCGCACGACGCCTCCGTCGGCTACCCTGGGAAGAGGCCTTGTCTGCGGCTACAGCACGGCCGACGCGGACTTCAGGGGATGGCCCGGCGGGGCGGGATACGGAAACTTCTGGAATGAGTCGATGAGCCGCTCGTTCGTATTCGACGGCACCCTGCCCGTCACACTCGATTACTATATCGAGACGGACCTCGAGGACGATTACGACTTCGCCTATACTATCCTCAGGTCGCCGGACGGTTCCAAAGAGGAGACGCTCGCCGTCTACACAGGGATCAACGCGCTATCACTCGTATCGATCGATCTGAGCGCGTACCTGCAGGAACCGGTATTCGATAACGGGTACGTGATATCGTTCGCGTTCGTATCCGATTTCAACTATAGCGACGAGGACGGCCTTTACAATTCATCTCCATCGAGAGCCCTTCTTGTCGATAATGTCAGGGTCCAGGGCGGCGGCGAGAACCACTTCACCGATTTCGAGGAAGATGTCGGAGGATGGCGCGATACCTCGCCGCCCACCGAGTATTTTCTAGTCGAAAACAGGACAAGGATAGGTTTCGACGCACATCTCCCCGGAGAGGGGCTGCTCATATGGCATGCGGAGAGCAGCACAGCGTTATCCTATATGGGTAACAGCGGCGGCTCGACCAATACGCAGGCTCGCGGACTTGTCCTCGAAGAGGCGGATGGTAACTATGACCTCCTCAGTTCCTTCGGTAATCCGGGGGATTCGGGCGATCCCTGGCAGGGGAGCACGGGCAACCGGAACTTCGCGACGCTGACCATCCCGTCGAGTCACGGCAACGGCGGAGATCCCACGCCTGTCTCGGTTACTGGCATCAGTAACGGATCGGGTCTTTTCGCAGCCGGGATGCCGGCGCCGACCGTTACGTCGATCGATCCGGCGAATATCGACAAAGCCGCGGCCGATACGATTTATTTCGATATCAGAGGTTCGGGGATTCTTTACGGGGCTGAATGCTCGATCTCGAGACAGGAGCGGACGATCAGGGCCGATTCGGTCCTGTGGTTCGGCGAAAACAGGATCGTAGCGAGGTTTGTTGTCACCGGCCTTTATTCCGGAGATTGGAATGTCATCGTAACAAGCGGGGACGGCCAACAGGCCGTACTGGAGTCTGGCCTTACGGTCCAGTCTGTGATCATCGCGGCCGACGTCGAGGTCGGACTGAGCTACATAAAACCGGTATGGCTTGTCAGTCCCGTCGACAGGCTCGTCGGAAGCCTCGTCTACAGGTCGGATGACGGGGGCCCGTTCGCGCTGCTTGGCGACACACTGAGGAGTGAGACGGGTGGTTTCGAATATATCGACGACAGCGTTGTCTCCGGGATCGCCTACATGTACAGCGTTAAGGTGATATACGAGAGCATGGAGGAGGAGTACACATTCTCCGGAGAGTTCTCGATCGAGGACCGTGGCTTCCATGTGATCGGTAACTATCCCAATCCCTTCAGCGAGTCGACGAAGATCGTCTTTTTCCTGCCCGATCGCCGAACGGTGGGAATCAGGTTCTTCGATGTTTCCGGAAGGCTTGTCGACGACCTGGGGGCAGTTCCGTACGGGCGGGGAACACACGAAATCACCTGGGATCCGGAGCCCGGAAGGATCGCCAGCGGAGTCTACTTCTGTTCTGTCGCCGCAGGGCATGGATCGGCCACTATGAAGATCGTACTGATAAGATGATTGGATCGGGAGGGCCAAGACGTTTAACAGTTGAATTAATCGCGGAAATGAGTTAAAATCATATAGATTATAAATTGCCGTAAATCCTCTTTAAAGAGTTCGACAGCTCACAGGAGACACATCTTACTGACCCACTG
>CBDUYR010000034.1:0-28578 GCA_965371515.1 uncultured bacterium
GTGCGGGCCCCCGTCAATTCCTTTGAGTTTCAATCTTGCGATCGTACTCCCCAGGCGGGGCACTTAATGCGTTAGCTGCGGCACAGAAGGGGTCGATACCTCCTACACCTAGTGCCCATCGTTTACGGCCAGGACTACCGGGGTATCTAATCCCGTTTGCTCCCCTGGCTTTCGTTCCTCAGCGTCAGTATCGTGCCAGAAAGCCGCTTTCGCCACGGGTGTTCCTCTTGATATCCACGCATTTCACCGCTACACCAAGAATTCCGCTTTCCTCTCACGTACTCAAGTCAGACAGTTTCAAAGGCAATTTAACGGTTAAGCCGTTAGATTTCACCTCTGACTAATCTGACCGCCTACGAACTCTTTACGCCCAATGAATCCGAATAACGCTCGCTCCCCCCGTATTACCGCGGCTGCTGGCACGGAGTTAGCCGGAGCTTCCTCTTACGGTACTGTCAGACCAAAAGGTTATTAACCAATTGGCTTTTCATCCCGTATGACAGGACTTTACATTCCGAAAAACTTCATCGTCCACGCGGCGTCGCTCGGTCAGGGTTTCCCCCATTGCCGAAGCCTCTCGACTGCTGCCTCCCGTAGGAGTCTGGGCCGTGTCTCAGTCCCAGTGTGGCCGGTCACCCTCTCAGGCCGGCTACCCATCGATGCCTTGGTAGGCCGTTACCCTACCAACAAGCTAATGGGACGCGGGACCATCTTCAAGCGACAGCTTACATGTAGAGGCTATCTTTGATCACAGGCCATGCAGCCTGTGATGTTATGCGGTATTAGCATCCCGTTAGGAATGTTATCCCCCACTCGAAGGCAGGTTTCCCACGCGTTACTCACCCGTTCGCCACTTTAATCGCGAATAAATTCGCTTTCTCGTTCGACTTGCATGCCTAATCCACGCCGCCAGCGTTCATTCTGAGCCAGGATCGAACTCTCCGTTGTAAAAAAAATCATAGAACACCGGCCGGGCCGGCATTCTAATTGACGGTATTCCAAACCCTCGGGTCGCAGAACGACCCTCGGGCCCACGTCACTAATTGGTCCATCGCACGCTATTTCTTTTTCAAAGAGCGTATTTCCCTATATGGAAATTTCTTCCCAGAGACTAAACATATCCGAGTTGTCGGGACTTGTCAACTCATATCCGGGGGTATTCTAACTTATTTCGTTATCCCCGAATCGAGGCCAAAGCCCCCCTCACTGCGAACACCCGCATGATATAAGTCATTACTACATGCAAGTCAATAATATTCGTGCTTTTTTTCGATATATTTTGATTTTTCTGCAATTGGAGGATGATCCAGGCCCGGATCGGCGGGCGAGAATGTATCCCTCGGACGTAAAAGAACTGGAAAAGACCCGCCTTTCGCAGTACTTTCCCTTCGGGGCAGGATATTCGACATAGCTGTGCGGCAGCGGAGGACAGACAATGGTGAGAAAACTAAGACATGGGGAGAAGCTGGCGCTCCAGATCCTTCTGATAGTGGTCGTGCTCGCCGCTGGATTCATGACGGCGATGCTGATGTGGCTCTCCCGCGACCTCCCCTCGATGGCGAGGCTCGAGATGATCGAGCCATCGCTGAAGACAAAGATACTCGCCGCCGATTCGAGCGTCATAAGAGAATACTACAAACAGGACAGGATCCTGCTGAAGATGGAAGAGATCCCGCCCGAAGTGCAGAAGACCTTCCTCGCCATCGAGGACAGGCGATTCTACAACCACTTCGGGATAGACTTTTACCGCATCGCCTCCGCTGCTCTCAACGACATAAAACACTGGGAAATCCGTGAGGGTGCCTCGACGATCACGATGCAGCTCGCCACCGACCTCTTCTTCACCAAGGAACAGACCTGGACAAGGAAGATCAAGGAGGCGCTGCTCGCCCTGAGGATAGAGCGCACCTACTCGAAGGACGAGATACTGGAGATGTATCTCAACCAGATCTACTTCGGCGGCGGCGGGTACGGGATCGAAGCCGCGTCGATGCGCTTCTTCGGCGAGTCGGTCAGGGAGCTCAAACTACACCAGATCGCACTTCTGGCAGGGCTGCAGAAGAACCCTTCCGGGTACAACCCCTTCCGCAATCCCGAGAGGGCCCGGAAGAGGCGCACCATATGCCTGACGATGATGCGTGATTTCGAGGTCATCAACGAGGTCCAGTTCGACTCGCTCAGGACAAAGCCCCTCGACGTCGTACCCCGTGAGAGAGGCGACGCCGATTTCGCCGGACACTTCACTGAGCATATCAGGCAGATACTGTCACGGAAATACGGCGACCAGGCGATCTACCGTGGAGGCCTGACCGTTTACACGACGCTCGACCCGCTCCTGCAGAGGGTCGCCGAGGACAGCATGGAGAGCTTTCTTGCGCGCCTCGAGATGCAGCAGGAGTACGAACTGACCAGGGCCGCCTACCTCGATACTCTCGAGGCCGGATACGAGATAGCCCCCGATTACATCCAGTCCGGCGCCGTTGCCCTCGATCCGCATACTGGCCATATAAAGGTGATGGTCGGCGGGCGTTCCTTCCGTGAGAAGAAGTTCAACAACGTCCTGCAGGCAAGGCGCCAGCCCGGCTCGGCCTTCAAGGCCTTCATATATATAACGGCCCTGGACAACGGCTACAGTCCCTCCGATGTGCTGCTCGACACGCCGATCGTGATCGAGATGCCGAACGGCGAGGTATACAAACCGAGAAACTTCAGCAAGAAGTTTCACGGCGCCGTCTCTCTGCGTTACGCCCTCGACAAGTCGATCAACATCCCCGCCGTCAAGCTTCTCCAGAAACTCGGCGGTCCGGCCGTCATCAGCATGGCGCACAACCTCGGGATCAGGAGCAGGCTGATGCCGTACCTCTCACTCGCCCTCGGGGCCCAGGAAGTAACACTGATAGAGCTCACCTCGGCGCTCGGCGTGATGGCCGCCGAGGGGATCAGGGCAGAGCCGATGGCAATCCTCAAGATCGTCGACAGAAACGGCAATATCCTCGAGGAGTTCAGGGAGGAGCGCGAGGAGGTTCTCACCCCTCAGATCGCCTACATGGTCACCGACATGTTGAGGACCGTGATCGATGAGGGAACGGGAAGAACGGCGCGGTCTCTCGGGCTCAGAATCCCGTGCGCCGGCAAGACAGGCACTACCGACGATTACGCTGACGGCTGGTTCATAGGATATTCTGCCGATCTGGCCGTCGGAGTCTGGACCGGGTTCAGCCACAGGGTCACATCGATGGGAGACGGCATGGTCGGCGCCAGGGTCGCGCTGCCCCTCTGGACGTGGATAATGCTGGCAGCCTACCCGGAAAACAGGGGCCGCGATTTCGACAGGCCCGAAGGGATCACGGAGGCGATGGTCTGCGTCGAGTCGGGTCTCACAGCAACCCCGTACTGCAGGAACGTAAGGCGGGAAAAGTTCATTGAGGGATTCGAACCAAAGAGGCAGTGCGACCTGCACAAGGTATCCGCATACGATCTTCTCGATAAGGACAAGGATTTCAGGGAACTTGACAGGGAAGCTTCCGAGGAAAGGGAGATCCCCGATAGATAGGATCATCCGGTACGGCCGTTATCCCATCCCCTTCAGCTCGTTCATGATCTGCACGCCGGAGCTCGTGCCAAGCCTGTTCGCGCCCGCCTCGACAAGCTCGAGGGCAGCTGCAGCCGTCCGTATGCCGGCCGATGCCTTTACGCCGAAGTCGAGCCCTACAGTCTCACGCATGATCCTTATATCATGAGGATTCGCGCCGGGAGGCCCGAACCCGGTCGACGACTTGACGAACCCGGCACCCGCCTCCACGACGGCACGGCAGGCGGCGACCTTTTCCTCGTCGGTCAGCAGGGCGGCCTCGATGATGACCTTGAGAATCGCCTGACCGCATCCCTTTCTGACGAGTTCGATATCTTTCCGGACGAATTCCATATCGCCCGCCTTGACGGCGCCAACGTTGACGACCATGTCGATCTCGTCAGCCCCCCGCTCGACCGCGCGGCGCGCCTCGAAGGCCTTTACCTCCGAATCGACGGCGCCCAGGGGAAATCCCGATATGGAGCATACCTTGACGCGCGTCCCCGAGACCTCCTCTGCCACGAGAGGAACGAAGTGGGTGTTGATGCAGGCCGAGAAGAAATCGTACTCGCAGGCTTCGGCGCAGAGACGCCTCACGTCGTCGTCGGTCGCATCCGGCCTGAGAAGTGTGTGATCTATGAGTCGGTTCAGTTCCATCCCTTACCTACGGCCTACAGACCTTCGTGGACTCCGAGCAGCGACTTGAGGCTCTCTACCCTGCCGCTCTTCATGTAGATCCGCACGACCCTCTTGCTGATCCTGCAGAGGACCTCGTAGTTGAGACTCCCGTCCCACTCAGCCAGGTCGTCGACGCTGATATCCTCCTCACCCTGGCTCCCGAATATGACGACTTCCTCCCCCGAGGCGGGATCGTCGAAGCCGGAGAGATCGATCATCGTCATGTCCATCGTCACCCTTCCGACGATCGGCACCCTGGCGCCCCTGAAGAGGACTTCACCCCTGTTCGAGAGACGGTGGCTCATCCCGTGGCCATACCCTGCGGCGATTACGCCTATGGTCATGTCGGAAGGCGCGATATATGTCCGGCCGTAACTCACGCTCGATCCCGCAGAGGCCTCACGAACGAGGAGAAGCCTCGACTTGAAGCTCATGACGGGCCTCACATCCACCCTGTCCCGAAGCGTCAGCGACGGCGAATGGCCATAGACGAGGAGCCCCGGCCTGATCATGTTGAAGTGCGCCGTTGGAAAATTGATTATCGCAGCGCTGTTGGCCGTATGAACATAATCGAAGGTTATGCCGGCGTCCGACAGCTCATCCAGTATCCCCGTGAACGAATCGATCTGGTCGCCTGTAAAATCGGAGTCGACGTCGGACGCAGGAAAATGCGTAAATATCCCCTCGAGCTCGAGACCCTCCATCGAGGACATCTCCCTGATCGCACTGACGGCCGAGGCCAGCGGAAGACCGGCGCGGCCCATCCCCGTATCGACCTCGACGTGCATCCTGCATATCGTACTACGCCGAATCGCCTCGGCGGAAGCCGCCCTGGCGAACTCGACCGAAGAGGCAGAAACGGCAATGTTGTTCTCGAGGACCTCTTCGAGCTCCTCACGCAGAACGGGGCTGAGTATCAGTATCGGCAGCTCTATGCCCGCGCCGCGCAGCTCCCTGCCCTCGTCGAGGGTCGCCACGCCGAGCATGTCGACACCGCAGTCGGCAGCCTGCTGCGAGACCCTCACCGCACCGTGGCCGTAAGCGTCGGCCTTCACCACAAGGAGGATACGCACTCCGTCGGGCACGAGATCGCGGACCCGTTCGATGTTCAGCACGAGGGCATCGAGATCGACTTCTACCCATGAAGGAAACCTGTCCATGCGATCATTCCTCCCCGTCGCCCGTTCCGTTCCCGGAGTGGCCCCTGTATATGAACCGGTCGAGAAGTTTTACATACTCGGTCCAGTCTCCCTCACCCTCGTTCTTCTCTATCGTCGTGAGAGCGCCGCGTACCTGGGCATCGAGATTGTCGAGGTAGTGAAGGAGCATCGCTTCCACCGTCATCGGCACAACGGGCGATCCATGCTCGAGATTGCCATGATGGCTGAGGATCATGTGCTTCAGCCTCAACGCGAGCTCATCTGGAAAATCCGGGATCTCCCTGATCACGCACTCGAGCATCTCCGCACCGATGGTGATATGGCCGAGCAGCCTGCCTCTATCGGAATAATTTATATGGTTGGTCACAGACAGCTCCTCCATCTTGCCGATGTCGTGGAGAAGCACGCCTGCCATGAGCAGATCCATGTCTATATCCGGGTATACGTCCGCGGCGCGATCTGCCAGGCGCGCCATGTCGATAACGTGCTCGGCCAGACCGCCCACCCAGGCGTGATGCCATCCTTTCGCCGCTGGAGCGCGGAGAAAATCATCGCGGAATCCCTCTCCGCCGAAGATGCCATCGAGTAGCCGCTTCAGATGATCGTTCTTTATGGATGAGATGATGTCGAGGATCGACTGGAAGATCCCGTCGGCGTCTCTCGAAGTTGTCGGGAGGAAAATGGAAGGGTCGTACTCGCCCTCTTCGAGCTTTTCGAGCCAGGCAACCTTGAGCTGAAGGGCGCCCTGATACTCGGTGATCTCCCCTCCGACCTTGACGACGTCGTTTATTCCGATCGAGGTCTCAGCCTCTTTCGTAGGCTCCCACCAGACCCCTTTCAGGACTCCGTCGCGGTCGCTGAACTGAAAAAGGAGAAACTTCCCGCCGGTGAAATCCCTCCTGACCTTTTTCGATACGACCATTACCCTCTCTACCCTGTCCCCCACCGTCATCTTGCCCGTCATCTGTCCTCCTGTGAAATGATGCCTTATTCTCACGGACATTTTAACCTAATCCACCAGGGACCGGAGGGTCAAGCGTAAAGGCCTCCCATACCCGGGGCAACCCGCGGATAAAAAAAGCGGCCCCGGCAAAACCGGAGCCGCATGCATTCCAGCCTGTCTTGGAACCGTTTACTGCGATATGACGGGCATTACGCTTCCGCCGTAGCGGATATACTCGAGTTTGACCGGACCGGCGATCTTGCTTCTGGTGCGGTAATTTCTCGTGTTCGTCGGCGGCCTGCCGCCGTAGCTGACTCCGCCGTCGAAGTAGAGGTTCTCGGCCATGTAGGCCTTGAGGACTATCTCCAGCTCGGGAGCGACTTCCTCGAGGAAGAACCTGATATTGGGGTAGTTCAGGACGTAAGCCATCTCTGGATCTCCCGACCAGGCGACCTCTTCATAGGTGACGACAGCCTTCTCGACCCTGAACCTCGTGTTGAAAATATCCTTGAGCTTGCTCGTCTGGGGACTGAGCGAGCTGATGTCGATCTCTTCGAAATCACCCTCATCGAATCCTTTTATAAGCGGCGGGAAGGTAACGGCGTACGGCTCGCCTACTTCGATAGTATCGCCGCCGACGACAAAGAAATCGACCGTAAAATGAGTGATCGGAGAGAAGATCTTCCTCGCGCCAGTAACGAACTTCTTGCCTTCGACCTGCTTCAGTTTGTTCTCAATATCCATACCGGTGAAGAACTCGATGAGATTTCCTTCCCTCACCATGGCGAGGTCACCGTTCGCGACGATGAAATCCGGAGTGTCGAAGCTGAATTTGTATCCGGGGCTGGAGATCTGAGCATGGCCGGCTTCCCTCAAGGTGACCATCTGATAGGTCTCCTCGAGCTTGCCGCCGCAGCCTGCTGCCAGACCGGCTACGAGTACGGTCGCAAGAATTGTCGAGATAAGCTTCGACATGGATTCGCTCCTTTGTAGGAAGTTAACTAAATCTACCCTCTTGCGTTAAGCAGGAAGTATCCCACTTTACTGTAGACAAATCGTAACGCTGAAAAATTAATACTCTGTCTTCGGCATGTCAACCTTATTTTGAATTATAGATAAATCAGCGGGTTAGACCGATTTGCAGGACCTTCCGGAGAGGTTCAGTGTATGCCGGCCTCCTTGTCTGTAATCGGTATGCCATAGACCCTGAATATCTCGCGTATTCCGGGATGTATCTCTATGTCGTCGGGAAGGGGGATGAGTCTCATCCTGCCATACTCCATCGCTCCCGAGGGTGACAGCTCCATGTCGATGCGTCCGAGATACTGCCCGAGCCCTCCCGTCGCCAGAAGGAGCGTCTTCCCCACCTTTTCTGTCTTCTTCAACATGGGCTTGCCATGGCCGATCACGACGATGTCGAAATCCTTCACCCTGGCGAGGAGATCCCTCGTCCTGTCCAGCCCCATATGGCTGATGAGTACGAGAAAGTCGGCATCTTTCTTCATGAGGGGAATGACCTTCTTGAGCGTAGTCTCGACCGGTTCGACAGTGAATGTCGACCTGTCGATGTAGGCAGGGAACTTTATAGTCTCGTCCAGGACACCGGTTATCGCTATGCGCAATCCTCCCCGCATCGTGATTACAGTGTACTGTTTCCCGAAAACGGGCAGGCCCGTCGAGGGCTCGACCACGTTTGCAGCGATTATTTCAAACTCTGCGTTCGCCTCGATCGACTGCAGAAAGGGCAGGCCGAATATGAACTCGGTCTCTCCCGGCGTAAAGACGTCGACCCCTATCAGGCTGAAGCTCTCCATCGCCAGCTCGGCTTCCTTCTTCGTGAAGGACAGATCGAAGCTGAAGGCGTCCCCGGCGTCTAGGACGAGCACCTCCCTCGAACCTCGCCGCACTCTTTCGATATATGTCGCCCGCCTGCCGAGCCCTCCCGAATCCTCCACCGTGCATCCGCACGAACGTATCTTGCCGAGCATGTCGCTGGAGAAAAGGACAGTGACCGAAGCGGATTCAGCGGCACTCCGGCCCTCTTCCCCTCCTTCTCCGCAGGCTTGTATCAGAGCGGCGGCGGCAAGCATCAGGAGTACAGCACCACAGCGTAGGCGATCTCGAATCAGTTTCATCCATTGTTCCTTTCATGCCCCGTAAAATCGTCGAGGGCGGATTATATCATAAGGCCTTCGCGTGATTCCAGTGTTTGCGCTTCCCAATTTCGAACCGATATGTTTATTTATATACCAATGGACCGGCCCACCGGTTCCCTTATCGGAATCAAAAGGAGCAAGATGGCTTTTTCCACGCGCAGAAGCTTCCGGTTTCTCACAGCGGCCCTCGCCGTTGCGGCAGCCGCAGTCCTTATCGCCGGATGCGGAGGAGCTCCACCCGACCAGCCCCCGGCAGAGGCTGAACCCGAGGCCGCAACGCCGCCCCAACCGTTGCTCATGGACGCCGAGGTGGCAGCGAAGGCGGGCAATTACAACGCGGCGATCTCGATCATCCGGGAGATCCTCTCCGGAAACACCGACGACATAGAGGCGCTGAGACTTCTGGCAAGAGTGCAGGCCACGAGCGGGGATCGTTCCGGCTCGGCCGATACGTGGGAAAGAATCGCACATCTCGATCCCTACGACCCCGACGCCGTCTACGAGGTTGGAACGTCGCTGGCGAGGAAGAAGAACTGGGAGGAAGTCAGAACGAGGATGGTCTCCCTCGATGCGGCGGGAAAGGCCGACGCCCGGCATTACCTGCTGGCCGGACAAGCCGATCTCGAGCTGGGATACAGGACGGAGGCCGAAAAATATCTTCTCAAGGCAGGCGATCTCGAGCTGGCACAGTCGCTTCTCGGGAAGCTCTACTACGATCGCGGGGACCTCGACAACGCTGAAAACGCCTTTCTAAGGGTGCTCGATATGAACGGCTCGAATTACACTGCTAACCTCCACGTTGGATATATCAGATATCACGAGAGAAAATACCGCGGCGCGATCCGCCACTACACAGCCGCGCACAGGGCCGAGCCCTCCGATCCGATGGCATGCCTCAGCCTGGCCGCCGCCTACGAAAAATCGGGCGACCGCGTCTCTGCGATAAAATACTACCGCAAGGGATTGGGGCTCGATGGAGTCGCGGCCTCCGAGCGCAAGAAGGTCTACACGACCACGGCGAGGCTTCTCCTCGAGTCCGGGCAGACGGATGAAGTCGAGAAACTCGCCTCGGCGGGCGTCAGGGAGTTCTCCACGGCAGGCGGGCTCTATTTCTACTGGGGTGAGGCACTCCTCAAGCAGGGCAGGAAGACTGAAGCGAAGGAAAAATACAAGAAGGCTGCGGAGGACCCCCAGTGGAAAGATCCTGCGCTCAAGAGATTTCACTCGATAAGATGAGGTTGTAGATGTACGGGAAAGACAGCAGCCCGGCCCGATCATTACTGGCCGAACGGTGGATGACCGCTGCCATAGTCGTGATAACGCTGCTGTTCCTCTCGATCAACTGGTACTACTACAACAAGACACGGTCCGCCCTCGACGGCGAATTCAGCATCAGGCTCAGGGCCCTCGCTTCCCTCGCCGCATCCTCGGTCGATTCCGGCCGGATGGAAAACCTGTCTCCCGAACTCGCCGGGTTCGGCGCGGAGGATTCGTGTATCGCGGTACTCGATGCCCTCACCTTGGAGTACGATCTTGCCAGCATACAGGTGCTGCGCGAAGACGGCATCGTACTTCTTTCGACGAGGCCCGACCTCTTCCCCCCTGGTGAGCTCTATCCTCACTGGAACATGGATTACGAAGAGATACTCAGGGCTCTCGAAGGGACTCCTTCCTCGACCGGGCTCTACCAATCGCCGGGCGGGGGATACATCAAAGCGGGTTACGCCCCCGTCACTTCTACGTCGGGAAAAGCCTCGATCGTAGTCGCAGCCGAGGCCGACGCCGACTTCCTCCAGGGGATGAGCGGGCTCCGCACTCTTCTGATAGTCGCGACAACGGTGTCTCTGACCGGGCTTGCCATCTTCGTATGGCTCGTCTCCAAGGCAACGGGGTCGCTGATCAGGACGAGGGAATCGCTGATGCATGCCGAGACGCTCGCGTCGATGGGCAGGATGGCGGCAGGAATCGCCCACGAGATACGCAATCCTCTCTTTATAATACGCAGCAGCGCCGAGAACCTGAGGAAGAAACATCCCGGGGACGCCGAACAGATCGACGAATTCATATTAGACGAGGTGGATCGGCTGAACGGGATCCTGACCGACTACCTCCTCTTCGCGAGGAATGAATCGACGAGTGTCGTCATTACCGACCTCGTCAGGCTCCTGGACCGCAGCGTCAGGCTCGTCAACGAACCGGGACAGGCGGAAAAGGTCGCCATCGAGACGCAGTTCGCCGTCGTGACGGCGCCGTTCGAGGGCGAGGAGAAGAAACTCCAGCAGGTGTTTCTCAATCTCCTGCTCAACGCCATCCAGGCGATCGAAGGATCGGGAAGCCTCAGCGTATCGCTCTCGAGATCGAAGTCGGACTACATACTGGAATTCAACGATTCTGGGCCCGGCATTCCGGAAAAGGATCTCGAGAAGGTGTTCGAGCCTTTTTACACGACCAGACCGTCAGGAAGCGGCCTCGGCCTTGCAATCGCCAGAAGGGTCGTGGAGGATCACGGCGGCGAGATCAGTATAGCCGCGGGCAAATACAGAGGCACGGCCGTAACCGTAAGGTTGCCGGTCGACAGAGCTGAATCAGGAGATATCGATGAGCCGAATACTGATAATCGATGACGAAGAGAAGATCACACGCATCCTGAAGGAAGCGATCGCGTCGGAAGGATACGACGTCGAGACATGCTCCAGTGCCGAAGAGGCCCTCCCTCTCATCGAGAAGGGCGACATCGACATCATCCTCTGCGACCTGCGACTCGGGGGTATGGACGGCCTCGACCTTCTGCGCAGGTCGAGGAAGATCTCGCCGGGCACCGATTTCGTGATGATGACGGCGTATGCGAGCGCGTTGACGGCGGTAGAGGCGATGCGGCTCGGAGCTTACGAGTACCTCATCAAACCGTTCCAGATCGACGAGGTGATCCTCCTGCTCAGAAGGATATCGGAAAGGCGCGAGCTGATGATAGAGAACCTCGCGCTGAGGGAAAAGATATCTTCGAAGGGCGGCGGCAGGATCCTCGGAGACTCCCCGGCTATAAAAACTGTGCTGGATATGATCGGCAAGGTGGCTCCGACCACCACGCCTGTCCTCATCCAGGGAGAGAGCGGGACGGGTAAAGAGCTCGTCGCAGTCGAGATCCACGCGAGAAGCGACAGGGCGACAAAACCATTCATCATCATAAACTGCGCGGCAATTCCCGAGAACCTCCTCGAGGCCGAGCTCTTCGGACACGAGAAGGGCGCCTTCACCGGCGCGGTACAGAAAAAACCGGGACAGTTCAAGCTCGCCGACAAAGGCTCCCTCTTTCTCGACGAGATCGGGGAACTGCCCCTCTCTCTCCAGGCGAAACTGCTCAGAGCGATAGAGAACGGTGAATTCCTTCCGCTGGGCGGCACTAAGCCGACCATGGTCGATGTAAGGATAATCGCCGCCACCAACAGCGATCTCGAGAAACTCTCCGCCTCCGGCGGCTTCAGGCAGGACCTGTACTACAGGCTCAACGTCTTCCCCATTCGAATATCCCCCCTGCGCGAGAGGAATGAAGACATCCTCCCTATCGCGCGGGCTTTCCTCGCCAGCAAGACGATATCCGACGAGATCTCCAGCGACGTCGTCGAGATGCTGGAGGGTTACTCGTGGCCCGGCAATGTCCGTGAACTCCGCAACGTACTCGAGCGAGCGGTCATTCTCTCCGGCGGCGAACCGATCGAGCGTGAACATATCATGATATCGGAAGAAGGACTGGACGCCGGCGGCAACGGGCTCTCGGCCCTGGTCGGCAGGAAGAGCCTCGAGGAGATCGAGCGGTCCCTGATCGAGCTGGCCCTGGAGAAGACGGGCGGCAACAAGAGCAAGGCCGCTGGACTGCTCGGGATCACACGAAGGACGCTATACAGCAGAATGGAGAAATACGGGCTCGGAAAGGGCGGAGATCAGTGATTTTCCCGGCGGGTCTGTGTACTCACAGGTCCACCACACCTGTACCTGCAGGTACAATTATGGGGATCCACACCGCTTGGTATATTTTTTAACCGATTGTAATATAACGAGTTAAGTCGGCAGGGGCCTTGTGGCATATATGTTGCGTGTTATGACTTCGGACAACGGGAATTGAAAGGAGTCCCCCGGACATGAACAGAAAAACAGCATATATGATAATCGCAGCACTTCTGATCGCGGCCTTCCTGCCTTCAGGGATCGTATACGCGCAGGGAAGCGGCAAGGACGCGACGGCAGCACGTGAAGCGATCGAGCGTACCAACGAGGTCATAGCCTCCGCTCGCGAGATAGTACAGGATACAAGGAGCATGAAGGCGCGAAGAGCGCTCGAGTATTCGTTGAAGCTCCAGCACAGGGCGGAAAACAGTGAAGCCGCCGCCTATTACGGTCTGGCATACAAGCTGACCACTCAGGCGAGAAACGAAGCCTGGCACGCGATAAACCTCGCCAGAACCGATGCGAGGCAGGAGGAGCGACTCACGCGTATCGCCGAGCATACTACCGAGAAACTCGTCATGCTCAGGGCGAGGATCGCCGAGACGGAAGTGAGGGACGAACGGACCTTGAGGCTCATGAACGAATCCCGCAGCCTCCTCGAGAAGGCCAGGATCAATCACCAGCAGCTTCGCGGAGAACTGGCGCTCAAGCTCGCCGAGAACTCCTTCAGACTCGCTAATCAGGCCGAGGAGCGCTTCAGGAGATCCCTGAACCTCATGGAGATGTGCCAGAGAAGGCTGACCATCCTCGAGAGGCTCTCCGAGAGGGCATATGCTAACCTGGAGGGATCCGGGGACGAGAGGGCCGCGGCGCAGCTGCACAAGACCGAGGAGCAGCTCGCGAGGGCCCGTAACACCTTCAACGCCGGCCGATACGACGCGTGCAGGATGAACCTCGAGAAGGCTGAGAGGATCCTGCGCAACATGACAAGAAATACGGTGAGAACCCGCGCCGGCGAACCCGAGAACATGATGGCCGACACCAGAAGACTCCAGACAAGGGCCGAAGAGATGATCGGCGCCCATGAGGGAGCCCCTGAGAACGCATACATGCTGCTCGAGCAGTCCAGGCGGATGCTCGACCGCGCCGAATCCGAGATCGCGGAGGGCAACTCCGAAGAGGCCCTGCGCCTGATGCAGCAAGCGAGAAGAATGATGCGCACCGCCGTAGAGGAAGCCAGCTCCGACGTGCCGCCCGAGCAGGCGGCTGATGAGGTCGAGAGGGCTGCCCAGCTCGGCGAATTAGTGAGAAACACCCTGGAGCAGTGCGAGGCCGAAGGGGCCCGCAATCTCTACGAGAGGGCCAACACTCACATGGCGCGCGCGAAGGAAAACCTGGACAAGGGCCAGCGCGAGCGTGCCGTCGCCGAGGCGAGGATCGCCCGCAACCTCTTCACTAGAATAAGAGAGATATGCGCTCACTGAGCGCTAGATATCTGCGCTCGACGGCGCATGTTGCCGTTCTGCTCGCAGCAACGAACCTGGTAGCGTGCGCCGTCCATTCCCCGCCTCCCCCCTCCGGAGGCGGGGATTCAATTTTAGATACGATTGCAGTTAATGCCCAACCCCCTGACAGCCTTTACTTTACGACGGACCACCCGGACTCTTCGGCCGCCGCCGATTACGACCTGATGTTCCTCGAGATCCACTCGGATCTGACTGTAGAGCTTCGAGAGCTCGAAAAATCGGGCAAAGGCGGAACAAGCCTTGCCGAGATACAGTCTATTGTAAAAACGGCCGAGGAGTTTTATCTTGAGGGTAAACCCTTGGTAGCCATCAAACTGTTGGCTGAAGCCAAATTGCTTTTAAGACAAGCTCCCTGATCATGAGAATAACCTGGCTGTTCAGGGTGCTGGCACTGTCACTGGCGCCGGCGCTGTTACTTATCATCCTTCCCCTCACACCTCCCGCGGACGCGGCCGAGTTACGGAACCGTCTGCTTGCCGGGTACGATTCGTTCATAGACAGGTTTACGCTCATCGAGGACGACACGACCGAGACTGTGCACGAATACTACGTCGGCCTCGATAACTATCTCCTCACCGGAAGCGGCACCAGAAAATTCACGCTGAGAAATATCTTCAAGTACGGCAACCAGACGATAGACAACGATCTCAACGGAGTATTCAACGCCGGTTCGCGAGCAGGCGGGCGGATACAGCTGCGCGGAAACCTCCGCCTGAAGTTTTTCCGTGAGGGTAGCGACTACGCGTTCGGCAACGATTACGCCCAGTCGAACATCCATCTCAAGCTTGGAAAGCTGTTCGGCGAGAAATGGTACGTGCTGTCAAAAACCAGGGCAGAGCTGGTCATTTTCGACGAGAAGACCCAGTTCGACTACGATTACCGCTATCTCGATACAGGCCTCGGAGTCGAATCAGGCGGCTATTTCAACAGGTTCGTGCGCGTCTTCGCCGCGCTTGGGCACAGGGAGGCGCCCGACACGACAGACCTGAGCTTCGACAGGGTCGTGCTTGAGGCAGAGGCCAGATCCTCTTCCGGCCCGCTGACATTCGATCTGTCGGCGATCGGCGACAGGCGCGAGTACTCGGGAATCACCAGGAGCGACTACTGGTTTATCTTTTCCACGGGCGGAATCACCTGGACGAACATGAGCGGCAGGACACTCACCATGAGGATCGAATCCGAACTCCTGTACTACGACACTCAGACGAGGACCTGGTTCAACAACCACTTTTTCAGGGGGAGCCTGCGACTGAGGCTGCCCGTGACCGAAATATCGAATTTCTATGTCGAGCCCAGGGCGGCGACCATGCGGTGCGAGTCGTTTATCGAGGAAAGATATATGGAAGGCTCGGTCGTGCTCGGCTTCGACATCATGGGGAGCGAAAATTACTGGATGAGCTTCTCCTGGGAACCGGGGTACCGCAGCTACTCGCTGGAGGACAACCCGATCTATTCGAACTTCAGTTTCAACAGGCTCTCTCTGATGGCAAGCGGGACCTTCGGAAAGAGGTACGGGGCCAACATCTTTGTATCGCACGACCCGGAAAAGCATACGCGAAGGACCGACGACTTCACCATCACAATGGTCGCGGCTTCCGTATCACTCATGTTCTAGAGATGAAAACGGGCGGATACGATGTCCGCCAGTCGAAAGATCCGTGTCCGTACCTGTCCGGCGCTCAGAATATCTCGGCGATATCCCTGACCTTGATCTCTTCTTCCTTCTCGCGAGCCTTCAGCCCATCCTCGAACATCGTCAGGCAGAACGGGCAGGCCGTGTAGATCGTGTCTATGCCGAGGGTAAGCGCCTCGTCGACGCGCTCCTCGTTGATCCGCTTGCCGATCGTTTCCTCCATCCACATCCGGCCGCCTCCGGCGCCGCAGCAGAAGCTCCTCTTTCCCCTGCGATCGAACTCGGCCAGCGCACCCGCACCCGACTTTTTAATCAGTTCACGCGGTTCGTCTATTATGCCGTTGTACCTGCCGAGGTAGCACGAATCGTGGTATACACCCTTCGACCCGTTGCCGCTGCCCGCAAGCTTTCCCGCCTCGGCCAGCTCGAGAAGGAACTGCGAGTGATGCACGACCGGCTTTTCGTATCCGAACTGCGGATACTCGACACTGAAGGTGTTGAAGCCGTGCGGGCAGGTCGTCAATATCCGGTTGAATCTGTATTTATTGAGATTCTCGATGTTCGACTCGATCAGCGTCTGTGCGAGGTATTCATTGCCCATCCTCCTCGCCGTCTCGCCGCAGCACATCTCCTCGACGCCGAGGATCGCGAAGTCGACTTCCGCTTTCTTCAGTATGCCGACCATTGCCTTCGCGACGCTCTGACCCCTCGCGTCGAAAGATCCGGAGCAGCCGACCCAGAAGAGAACGTCGAACTCCTGTTTCTCGGCGGCGACGGGAACATCAAGCCCCTCGGCCCAGTCAGCCCTCGTCGAGAATCCCATCGACCACGGATTGTAGTTGACCTCCATGTTCCTGAAGACTGCCTGCATCTCGTGCGGGAATCTGCTCTCCGTCATGACGAGATAGCGCCTCATGTCGACGATCTTCTGGACGTGCTCGATGAAGGGCGGGCATTCCTGCATGCAGGCGCCGCAAGTGGTGCATGCCCATATCTCGTCTTCGGAGACAGTCGCTCCTATGATCGGTGTCGCCTCGGCCTCGTCGCCCCCCTCGATCAGCTTCTGCCTGTCGTTGACGAGATGCCCCCTCATCATGTGGATCACGCTGAATGGGCTGAGCGGCTTCTCGGTGAGATAGGCCGGGCACGCCGCCTGGCACCTCCCGCACTCGGTGCACGCATAGAGGTCGAGGAGCTGCTTCCACGTGAAGTCCCTCACCTCGGAGTTGCCGAACTTCTCGGCCGCCTCATCCTCGAAGTCCATCCTGCTGAGCGTCCCCATTGGTCCGAGATTGCGAAAGAAGATATTCGGGATCGCGCCGAGGATATGGATATGCTTCGAAAACGGTATGAAGATGGTGAAAAAGAAAATAATCAGATGATGGATCCAGGCGAAGACCCTCTCGAGTATGTGCGGATCTGCCTTACCGTCGATCAACCCGGCGACGACCGCCGATACGGGAGCGTACGCCCGGTCGACTTTCGGCGGATCCATGAGCATCCCCGCACCCTTTATCCCGAACATGAGAAGTATCAGGACAAAGATCAGGCAGAGGATGAACACCGCTTCTTTCTTTGCCTTCGGATCGTCGATCTGCAGGCGCAGCGGTTTCAGCACGAATCTCCGGAAGAGCGAGACGATGATCGCGCCAAGTACGAGCAGTCCCAGTACGTCCTGGACCCACGAGATCATTCCGGCGATCTTCGCGCCGAAGATCGAGACATAGCTGAATCCTGGAGAGATCATCCCGCCGATATGCTCGAACGTACCGAGCGAGATGAATATGAACCCGTAGAAGATGATGAAATGCCCGAGGCCCGACAGCTGGGCGAGGACCCGCGCCTGTGCGCCTACAAAGACTATGACCGACCAGATCCTCTCTCCCCACCGGTTGAACCGGTCTTCCGGCTTCCCCAGCTTGAGCGACCTGACGAGCAGCCTCAGAACAAACGCAAACGCTGACAGGACACCAAGTACTATCACCAGCAGGGCAATACCTTCAGCGGTCATTACGCCTCCTCGTCAATCTGCCTTCTTACAGGATCTTTTTTATCTCCTCGGTCAGGACCGGCACGACCTCGAAGAGGTCGCCGACGATCCCGTAATGCGCCTTCTCGAATATCGGCGCGTTGGGATCCTTATTGATCGCCACGATGACCTTGGATGTCCTCATACCAGCGAGATGCTGGATCGCGCCCGAGATCCCGCAGGCTATGTAGAGCTTGGGATTGACGACCTTGCCAGTCTGCCCCACCTGCAGGGGCTGTTCGGCAAAACCGGCGTCGACTGCCGCCCTCGACGCGCCTACCGCGCCGCCGAGCAGGTCGGCAAGATCCTCGAGGATCTTGAAGTTCGATACATCCTTCATCGCCCGGCCGCCCGATATGATCACGTCGGCCTCGGTGACATCGGGACGTCCTCCTGCAAGGGGCACTATCTCGGTGGCGATGGCCCGGATCGCGGCCAGGTCGATCCCTGACCCGCGTGCGGCCACCTCGCCCCCATCGCCCGTTTCCTCCGCGGGAGGCATGTTGTTCGGCCTTATCGTGATGAAAACGGGACGCCCGCCCAGGGGGGCGATCTCGACGTAGAGCTTGCCCGAGTAGACCGGACGCCTCGCTATGCAGGTCCCGTCTTCGAACCCGAGCTCGATGCAGTCGCTGAACATCACGCCGTCGACCTTGGCAACAGCCCGGGCGCCGAGATCACGGCCCATGGCTGTCGCTCCGATAAGGACGTAGCCGTAATCGCCTTCCTTTACCATGTCGGCCAGTACGGTCGCATACCCCTCAGACGAGTATCTGGCGGTCGCTTCGTCGTCCACGATTGCGATCTTCCTGACGCCGAGGCCGGCGAGTTTTGCCGCTTCGGCCTCAGCTCCGGTTCCGACGAGAAGCGCGTCGACCGACCCCCCCGTTCCGGCGGCAATGGTTTTGGCGCCGTAAACGAGCTCCTTAGCTACCTTTTTCAGTTCTCCGTCCCTTATCTCTCCGAATATCAGTATGTCGCCAGTCATCACAGAATCCTCCAACGGTTATATGACCTTTGCCTCTTCGCGCAGCAGCCTGACGAGCTCCCTGACGGCGTCAGAAGTCTCCTCGGCCTCCACCATCCTGCACTCTCCTCCCTTGGGAAGAGGCAGCCATTTCAGGATCCTGCTCCTGCCCCCGCCGGGGACCTCGGAGAAGCCGAGATCGGCGAGGTTCTTATTTTTTATCTCTTTCTTTTTGGCCTTCATGATACCGGGCAGTGAAGCGTAGCGGGGATCGTTCAGTCCTTTGTCGCAGGAGACGATCACGGGCAGTGACGTCTCGACCCTCTCGTCGCCTCCCTCTATCCTCCTGCCGACCGTCGCCTTCGCGGCGTCTTCGGACAGCTCGAAGGCTATGGCGACGCTTACCTGCGGGATGTCGAGCATCTCGGCCAGTATGCAGTGCACCTGGGCCATGTCGTCGTCTATCGCCTGCTTCCCGCAGAATATTATGTCGAATCCTTCGTCGCCGATCGCCTTGGCCAGTACCGTCGCCGAAGTGAACGGCCCGGGATATGAGAGAGCATCGTCGCTAATATGCACGGCATCGTCGGCGCCCATCGCAAGAGCGGTCCTGATCACCTCGGTGGCCTCATCAGGCCCCATGCAGACGACCGTGACCTTGCTGTCGCCGCCGACCTTCTCCTTCATCAGCAACCCTTCCTCGATGGCGTACTCATCGTAGGTATTTATGATGAACTTGATCCCGTCCTCCCTGATCCCCGTACCTTCCTGGTTGATCAGTATTTTCGCTTCCGAATCCGGAACGCGTTTGAGCAGCACGATAATCTTCAAAACGTTCCTCCTTTCACCGGTCCTGCCGCGATGCGTCAGGCCGGATACATCTGCTCGTATTCTTCGAGTATCTTCTTCGATATCACGATTCTCTGGATCTCGCTCGTTCCTTCGTAGATCTCCAGGACCCTCGCGTCCCTGAAGAACCTCTCTATCTTGAATTCTTCGGTGTACCCCACGCCGCCGTGGATCTGCAGGGCGTCATAGACCGCCTCGTTCGCTATCCGGCTGGCAAACAGCTTCGCCATCGACACCTCTTTCGAGCACGTCTTGCCGGCGTCGCGGAGCCTTGCAGCTCTGTACACGAGAAGGCGCGCCGCCTCGAGGTTCGTCGCGATGTCGGCGATCTTCCAGCGGATCGCCTGGAAATCGACTATTTTCTTCCCGAACTGCTGCCGCTCCCTCGCAAAGAGCACAGCCTCGTCGAGGGCGGTCTGGGCGATCCCCAGAGCCTGGGCGGCTATCCCGATCCTTCCCCCGTCGAGCGACCCCAGGGCGATCTTCATCCCCTGACTCTCCTTGCCTATCACGTTGGATGCCGGCACCCGGCAGTCCTCGAATACAAGCTCGACCGTTGTGGAGGCCTTCATTCCCATCTTGTGTTCGACTTTGCCGATCGAAAAACCGGGGAAATCCGGTTCGACGGCGAAGGCTGTCAGGCCGCGGGTCCTCTTCTCCGGATCGGTACAGGCAATGACAATGATAACGCCGGCCTTATCTCCCGTCGAAATGAGTATCTTCGAGCCGTTGAGGATATATTCGTCCCCGTCACGCACGACGGACATCCTGATCGCCGCGACATCGCTCCCCGCGTTCGGTTCGGTCAGGGCGTAGGCGCCAATCGCCTCGCCCGAAGTCATCCGGGGGAGGTACTTCGCCTTCAGGCCGTCGCTTCCCCACTTGTATATGATGTGATTGGCGAGCGAGTTGTGGACCGAGACGGCGATCGCGGTCGAGGGACATACCCTGCTTATCTCTTCGAGGGCCAGAACGAGGCAGAGATTGCCGAAGCCCACTCCGCCGTACTCCTCGGGTATCGTCATCCCCATGAAGCCGAGCTCGGAGAGCTTCCGGTAGATCTTATCCTGGAACACCCCGTCCCTGTTGGACTCCTTGACGACCGCCGCGATGTCTTTGCGGGCAAAATCGCGCGCCGTCTTCTGGATCATCCGTTCTTCTTCAGTGAGCTGAATGCACATACTCTTTCCCTGTAAAATTGTCGTGTACGATTGCGGGCGCAATTCCCCCGCGTACGAGAGGATAGAAGATACTATAGCCAGCGCACCGGTGTCAATCATTCATGAACCGGCCCCCGGCGGCCGGGATGCCTTATAAATCCCCGCCCTCCGGGTATTTACGGGTTGCCATCGGAGGCTCGATGACATATAAATACCTCTCTGGAATCATACAACAGAAGGGGGCATGCCCGTGTGGGGTCGTAACAGAAAAAAAAAGAAGAAAAAGGCGAAAGAGCACTCACAGGACAAGCTGGTGGAAAAGAAGCCGGACAACCAGTGCGACGACTGCATCCCCGCGAAGTGCTGCATGTACTTCTCCGTCGAAATCGACGAACCGGAGGACATGGGCGACTGGAACGACATGCTGTGGATCCTCGCCCACAGGGACGCCGAGATCTACATGGACGACGACCGCTGGTACGTCCTTGTCAATAATCCGTGCAGGTTCTACGATCCGGTCAAGAAATGTCTCATCTATACGAGGCGCCCCAGGATATGTCTTGGGCATACCTGGGACGACTGCGAGTTCAGGGACGATTACAACTTCGATCTCCATTTCCACAGTTACGAGGATCTGGAACGGTATATAAGAAACAATGTCGAGGAGGAATGATTTCCTCCTCTGGATGCGCATGCCATAAATAAGGGGCGGCGCAAAAGCGTCGCCCCTTTTCAGTTAATCCTATTTGCTCAAAAGAGAGACGTATTATCTCAGCAGGATCATCTTCTTTACCGACTTGTATCCACCCGAGGCAAACTTCGTGAAGTAGACGCCGCTGGCGACCCGGCCCCCACGGTTGTTCCTGCCATCCCAGCTCACCTCATGCCTGCCGCCCGTCACGGGGCCGTTCACAAGCGATTTCACCAGGGCTCCGCGGAGGTCGTAGACGTTGAGAGCCACGTTCTGCTTTGCTCCCGAGTCTCCAGGCACTGTGAACGCTATCGTGGTGCTCGGGTTAAACGGGTTGGGATGGTTCTGATAGAGCTTCGCGCTGGCTACCGGTATCTCGATCGACTCGGTCTCGACCGAAGCGCCTCCTCCAGCGACCTCGAGCCGATACTTGTATATCAGGCCCTCTTCGACCATCCTGTCTGTGAACGATACCGTGCCACTCTCCTCTGTCCTCAGAGCCGCGGCGATCAGTTCGTAGTCACCGTCGCCTGTCTGCCTGAAGAGATCCCATTCCTCGATCTCGCCTGACACTGCCCAGGTCAGCGTGAGGTAGCCCTCACCGATCTCGTACATCCAGGCCGTCACAGCCGCATCGGTTTGCGTTACCAGCTCCTTCCAGCCGCTGTTGAACTGGTTCCCGTGGAATCCGTTCCACTGAGCATAGCCGCTATAGGTCTGCGCATCGAGGTCCCATACGTAAACGTTATGGTCCCAGCAGGAGGCGATCAGCTCGACGTCTCCGTCTAAATCGAGATCCCACACCATTGGTGTCCCTCGAACGAATCCCTTGAGCTGGATGGGAAAACCGGGAATCTCGTTCCCGTCGACATCCCATGCGTTCAACCGTCCTTCCTCACAGCCAAGGATGATATCCAGACTGCCGTCCCCATTGATGTCGGCGATGACCGGCGACGATTCGGTCGGGCCGCTCAAGGAGTACGTCTTGGGCCATCCGGGCATCGTGGAGCCGTCATACCTGAAGAAGTGGCACAGGCTGTTCATGCCCGGTATAACGACCTCGAGCCGCCCGTCGCCGGTGAAATCGGCAAGCGCTGCCGAGCCGGCGAAGAACCTGCTGCCGTTGACCCATCTCGGCCAGCCGGGCATCGGTGTCCCGTCGTGGTTGAGGCCCAGCACCCTCGAGGACGAGTTCTGTATTATGACCTCGGGGAATGTGTCTCCATCGATATCGCCGACAACAGGGCTGGCCCCTACATTGGCGCCTTCATCGCCGATATGAACGGGCCATCCAGCCACCGACGAACCGTTGGAATTGAGGACATATATGTAATCTGACGGCGCCGCCACTATTAGCTCTACTATGCCGTCGTTGTCCATGTCGGCCAGTGCCGGTGTCGAGACATGCCATCCGTCCGCCGGCAGTCCGGCAGCGAAGAAGGGCCCGTCCGTAGCCGGATTGTTGTCTCCGTCCTTCAGCTCGGTCCCGTCGTGGTGCCAGACGTATACCGTGCCGCTGACGTCGTACGCTATGACCTCACTGTCGCCATCCCCGTCGAAATCCCCGATGACCGGGCTCGCCCAGCAGAGGTTGCTGGTCGTCTTCGGCCATCCGGGCAATGTGCTGCCGTCATGTGTGAAGACGTAGATCTCCTTTGTCTCCCAGGAGGCTCCCACGATCTCGGACCCGGGAACGACGTCGAGGTCCCCGAGGGCAACGGAAGCGGTGTAGTTGTCGCCTTCCGTGCTGAAGATACCCCATGTCAGGGCCTGGTTGTCTCCGTCGCGCAGCTCGATCCCGTTTCCGTCCCAGGCGTACACGTACTCTGCCCCGATGATTACATCTGCATGCATGTCACCGTCGACGTCGGCGATTTTCGGGCTCGATGCCGATTCTTTGCCAACGTGGTTGGGCCAGCCGGTCATCTGGGGCGGGTTCGTCGTAACGGTGGCTTCATCGCTCGGATCGCCGATGTTGCCGCACGAGTCGATCGTAGCTATCACATAGTAATACCGCGTGCTCGCCTGAAGATCGCGGTCTCGATACAGGGTGTGAAGAACGGGATCGGTGTTTGCCTGATCGAACGGCCCTCCCTGCTGCATCGATTGGTAGACCAGATATTTGTAGGCCTCGAGCGAATCGGCTCGCTGCCAGGTGATATGTATCTGGTCCGGGGCAAGACTGGCGTCGAGAGTGATCGAATGCGGCGCTCCGGGGGGCCTCAGTTCCATCCTTTTCACGAACGTTCGCCCGTAGAGATCGGCCATAAAGAATGTGAAGTGATTCGCCACACTTACATCCGCCTCGGAGAGAATGAATCCATCTCCGTAGCCAATTTCGAGAAGACCCAGATCGCTGTAGTTCGCGACATCGTCGGTCGCGGTGATGCCTGGATCCGCGGGGATTACCCTGCCCTCGAGCCCGACCGCCGCTCCCGATCCATAGTTCTTGACGCCGACCCTGAGCAGGAAATCTTCGCCGTTGACGATCACTCCGTCTCCGTTACCGATCGGCATGCTGTCGGTCACCATGTTTACGAACAGTTCCAACCGCGGGGCGTGGACATCCATGGCAAACTGCTCGGACCAGTATCCGCCGCCCGAGTCATATATCTCGACAAGGAATTCGACAGAAGTCTCGTCCGGGACATCCGAATCGACTGCGAACTCGAATGCGCTTAGATTATACGCCGAACCTCCGATGGGGATATCGGGATAGAGAGCAACGTCCTCGATCATCGTGACATCGGCCGGACCGCTCCCGGAACGCAGCGCGGTGACTTCCGCCCAGAGCCCCTCCCCTCCCGTCTGGCCGGTGCTCAAAAGTTTGATCCAGAGCGTAACAGCCTCTCCGGAGTCGAGAACGCCGTCTCCGTTTCCGCCAGCGGTATCGTTTATAGTCGTCTCGCTGACCCGCATATAGGTCCCTGCCTCGGGAGCTACCGAGATCTCGGCAGTAGCCCTGCAGTGATCAACGCCGGTAACGGTAACAGTCACGACGCCCGAATCCCTCACGAGGAAATCGTCGAACGTAATCTGGCCGCTCTCGTTGGTATACCCGTGAACGTAATCGTCGTTGTCCTTGTAGAGACAGACATAGGCTGAATCGGCGGAAAACCCGCCGCTGGTCACCTCGATCGTCACCGTGTTATATCCGTACGGCAGGGTCCCGGGAGCCGTGATCACATATGTGCCGGCCTCTCCTCTGAACATGTTGCATTCGGGATCACCGAGATAATTGTAGATGAAATGCGTCCATCTGTCCGCCGTCTCTCCAGAGGCATAGCTGGTGAAGGGCTCTCGAGACTTCGTATACAACTTGCCTAGCTGGACGACGCCTTCGGCAAACAGCAGGTTGTAGTACTCGTCCATATACGGACTCGAGGCGCTCGGAAATGCCGAGCGGCTCGCGCCTGTAACGGCAAAGGCTCCGCCTTTCGGATTGAGCATGAAATACTCGGCGAGACAGTCTGTATCGAAAGCCACATTCGTGCAGTTCATCAGGTACATCGAGAACGTTTCGTCGCCGTTTGTCAGCTTGGCAGCATCGTAGTTGATGATGCTGCCGTCTCCGACAGACATGTTGTACTTGTATCCGTGGCCCGCATGGATGACGTGATTCGATCCGAGGTTCATCGCTGCTGTCGACGAGACAACGGTAAGATCCGCCGACCCGGCATATGCGGGATAGTTCTCATAGAGGCGGGTGGTAGTGACGGCGGGATTGCCCGCCAGGTATCCGTCGTATATCGCCTGCAGGATCTCCGCTCCGTCGAGGACGATCTGGTCGCCCGGTTCGTAGTCTGACGGGAATATCACCTCTCCGAGAAAGAGGAAATCCTCCTTGTAAACTGTATCCGCCGGTTCCTCGTAGGCGATAGTCTTGTCGATCAGTATGCGTGCTTCGTCTACGGTGGAGGCGGGAAACCTTCCGACGTAGACCTCCGCGAAAAGATCGGCGTCGTCGCCCGTGTCGGTTACCGAATGGAACGCTTCGCCCCAGAGCGAATCGCCGTCGGCGTTCCACGTACCATCGAGGCACGAGAAGTACATATCTGTCGGTATGAATTCACCGGTATAGAATGTCGTGTAGGCATAGCGCTCGGAAATGACGTCGGTATCGCCTCCGAGAAGGACGTATTCGACTCCCCATTTCTCGTACGCTTCCCTGATAAAGTTCCTGACCGATTCGGCCTGGTCAGCTCCGCTCCAATAGTTCTGCTCGATCCATCCGATCGTCCGGACCACCGCGGGAACGCCCTTGAGAGTCTTCCAGTCCGCCAGGCGCTGGAATTCGGCTTCCAACGCACCACTGGTGATGATGAGGTAATTTACCGCACTGCCCTCGAGGCCGGGCAGGTAGGCGGGCATGAATCCCCTGTCGCCATCGTCCACGACGATATCATCGAACATGTACGTACCGGAAGCGAACGGGTTCTCGACGATCTTCCTGACTTCTTTCTCAGCCCTTTCCCGGAAGCCGTCGACGTGACGCTGCCGCGTAGCGACGATCTTCTCGCCTTCGGCGAGCGTGGTCTCCACGATGAGGGTCATATCCTCATCTACCGTGAGCCTGCCGGAATCGAGGTCGTACCTGACCGGATAGACCTCGAATGTGGCTATCCTGTATCCCTTCCACTGAGACGTACCGGTGTGCCTTACCTGCCATGCGGGGAAGACCGAGCCACCGCCCGTCGCCTCGTCCATTGCGAGGCTCACGCCCCGGACGGTTCCGTCGTCGAGCATCATCCCCTCGAATCTGGCGAGTTCGACCGAGCCGGACAGTTCGACCGTGCGGGCATCGACCAGGCGGAAAGAGACCACGTCCTCACCCTTGGGAATAAGAACGCTCAGCGACATGAAAGGCAGCGAGGGGAATTCGAAATAGTTTGTTCCGTTCATCCCGTCGGCCGAAACGATCGACCCGCCCCTGCCGTTATCGATTACTCTGACGGCGGACGCGTCGACATCGATCCTGACGGAAACAGTAGCCGCCGAAATGCCGCCAGCGAGCAGCGCCGGGATGGCGACAATGACAATAATCGCGGACATTATCCGACCCATCAACGAACCTCCTGAAGGCATGGAGATTTCAGTTCTTCCTTTTACCTGGTCTTAACAACAATAGCGGTAAGTCTCTAAGCTGTGACTCCTTGAAGATGTCATTCCTGAGGAATTGTAACTGTATTGTACACTATTCGTAAGTCTTTGTCAAGTAAGAGATTTATGAGATATATCCAACGAACCGAGTATATTGTTATTCGTCAATATACCAGGTCGAATCGAATATCGTCGGCATCCCGAAAAGCGACCTGACCAGGTTGATCTCGTCCTGCGACGGGTCATAAATCAGGGGCGCCGTGACGCCGACCATCAGGTGGCCGAGATCGTAACTGTGGGCAAGCTGGAGGATGTGCCCCAGTTCGTGGGCAAATATCATCCTGCCCTTGAACTGTATAGGCGAGAGCTGATTGATCGGATAGATCCAGATCAGCATCTTCGACGGCGTCCCGTCCTCGTTCGAACTGATCGGCTCGACATGATGCTTCACGTTGATCGTGGTATCGTAGATGATCTCGACGTCCGCCGCATCGGGATCGGAGATCTCGATGAAAAGCTCGTGTCCCGTCAGTTCGTTCCAGGCGGTCATGGCGATCCTCGCCAGCTCCTGGGTATCGACCCCCTCCCACGAGAACGGAGGGTTGTAGACCGTCACGGGATAGTGGTTCCAGTTCCTGAAGATCGTAGGCCTTCCCATCAGGTCTTCCGTATTCGTCAGAGCCGTGAAGAACCTGTAGAAGTTCCCGCCGTAAGTGCCGTGGAGCTCGCTCACCAGGTCGAAGTACGGCATCATCGTTAGATCTTTGCGGAAATGCCAGATGATGCCCGAAACGGGTATCGCCATGTCGTAATAAGCTCCCTGGTCGCCGACTACATGCTCGTCCCTGACCCTGATCAGATCGGTGTACAGGGGAAGGTTGATGAGCTTGTAGTACCCGTCGGCCGAGGTCGTATCGGCGATTCCCTCTGACGATACGACGATCCCCTCGAGAGGTTCGCCCGTCGCCGCGTCGGCTATGTAACCGTCTGCGTCTATTCCGCGTACGAGCAGCCTGATGCAGTTGCCCAGCTGCGACATGTTTCCGAAATCGTCGACGGCCCTCGCTGTCACGTAGAGCCACGTTCCCGGATTGAGGTTCTCGACTATCATCTCCTCGATCGTTCCGGGCAATCCGGGCACCGGCGCGTCGATCTTCTGCGAGGCCTCATCCCAGTCTTTCTCGTTGAGAATAGGGATGGTATGCGTCCTGACACGGTAGTGGTTCACCCTTCCGTCCATGCCATCGTCGCCTGGCGCCGTCCACTGGAGCCGGATCCTTCCGGGATCGAGGCCCGTCCAGCCGATCAGGTCGGTTATCCTTGCCGGAAGTATCGTGTCCGCCTCTCCGACGACCCTTACCACCCATAACAGCGTGTCCCCGTACTCGCCGTCCCAGACGAGGCCGGTAACGTCGAACAGGCCGTTTTCCATGAACCTGTGATGCGCGACCGAAGTCTCGTCCATGATCTCGATCGGGACACTGCCTGCATAGTAGGAATATCGCAGGTCCTCAGGATGGTCGTCCTCGACCCCCATCCTGAATTCGAGCGTCGAACCTATGAGCGTAGTGATGCTGTCCTGATCGGGTGAATACCAGTCGATCACGGGCGGGTCGTTGTGCAGCTCGATAACGGTGACGTACCAGTCCCTTGCCGCGTAATCGGAATGATCGTGCGCCCTTCCCTGGAGGTGATAGAATCCCCCTTTTTCAGGATCGAAGACGTAATCCGACCCGTCATGCAGCACCTCCAGGACCTCGCCCTCGTTGCCGATAAGGACATATCTGTAGCTGAGCTCGTCACGGTCAGGATCGTCAGCCGTGAAACTGAACATGATCGAGTCGACGGGCGCCTCGATCACGAGGAGTAGCTCCTCGGGCCAGGCGTCCTTGATGTATGGAGGGGAATTTGGTCTGGCAGGATCGGTCTGGAAGATGCAAGACTGAAACGCCATTCCCCACGCAAGTCCCAATATGATTAACCCAGTGGCTTTTCGCATCATGTCCACTTTTTCTATCGGTGGGGCCGACATCTCACTTGAAAGATAATTAATCGGAGAGCGTTACGAAAGTCGATAGTATGTATCTCCGTTATGCCGGTCCGTCAGGTCCGCGGCGCTATTCGTCAATATACCAGGTCGAATCGAATATCGTCGGCATCCCGAAAAGCGACC
>CBDUYR010000035.1:0-28464 GCA_965371515.1 uncultured bacterium
AATCGAACCAGACGATACAGTATGTATCAACAGCAGCTGCGGCCATGAGCGTCTGGAGACCCGAATCGATGAGAGCAGGATCTCCGTCGTTCTCGACGCTCTTCATGACACGCTTGCCGCTTCTGTCGATATCACGCGCCGACACGGAACCGACAAACAGGGCAAGGAGGCAAACGCCCAGTAATACTACTAAGGCTTTCCTCATCATTTATTCCCCCCAGCGTTAAGAGAATAAACCAACAATAATATTATCTCAGTAGTGGCCGCTGTAAGAACCGTCTGACCGGATCATGTTCTCCTTCCTGCGTTATCCAGCCGGCTTGTGCAAGGTTCCTCTACCGTTTGAGCTCCAAAATTATGTCGAGTAAGCCTGGTTCTCCAACGGCGGTCGGCGTAGCAAAAACCTTGCGTACCACGATGGTTCGCCCACAGGGGCACGACCAGCGTCAACTCTGAGACCGTGAAGATTCTATCACAGTGGGAGGCGATCTGTCAATCGGTAAATACACCTAGAATAAGGCAATTATACGGATTTGGAATAGCGGCAGCAACGTTAGCGTGCCAGAAAGAGACAGAAGGTAAAAAATCTTACTGCCCCTGGTCGGCGACTATCTCGAGAAAATTACAAAATAGCCCTGAACCCCTGCTGAGGACCAGCAGGAAGGCAATTCTGTTTTTTCTCACCGACTCGTCCTCACAGTTCACAAGAACCTCGTCGAAATACGAGTTCACCGCCGGTACGAGGCCGGAGAGGATCTCGACGCTGCTGTCGAGCTCCACAGTTTCGAGAGATAGCAGCCTTTCGGCCGCATCCGAGGCCTCATCGAAGAGGGCCTTCTCCGATTCTTCGGCGAAGAGGTCCGGGTCGAACAAACCACCGGCAGCATTACGGCCGGCAAGCTCTGCCAGTGCTGAGTCTCCTTCGTCCCGGGCTACCGGCCTTCTGAACTCCTTCGGAAGGATGTTGACGATCCGCTTCATCGCGAGGACGAAATCCTGGAGTCGGCCCCTTTCCCTCATCTCCTGCAGGCGCTGTACCATACCCTCGACCACCGTCGGGTACCGCCACGGGGCGGTCAGAACCGCAGCGACAAGGTCGTAATCGTATCCATCCCCACGCAGGATCGTGTTGAGCCTCTGCGAAAAGAGATCGACCATGCCTTCGAGAAGTTCGCGCGGGCTCCTGCCCGAGGAGGCGACCGTCTCTTCCCCGTACTGTACGAGACCGAACGCCAGCGCCTCCGGGATCTCAAGTGGTATCTTCCCCTTCGAACAGATCCGGAGAATGCCCACTGCCTGGCGCCTCAGGGCATAGGGATCCTGTGACCCTGTAGGCTCGAATCCCTGGATGAAACAGCCGGCGATAGTATCGAGCCTGTCGGCAAGTGCCAGCACCGTGCCGGTATCGGTCGAAGGCAGAAAATCCTTCGAGTACCTGGGAAGGTAATGCTCGAATATGGCATCGGCGACCTCGTCTTCCTCGCCGGACGCCCTGGCGTATTCCCTTCCGATATATCCCTGGAGTTTCGTGAATTCCTTGCCGTCCTTGACCATCTCGCTCGCGAGATCGGCCTTGGCCAGGCGGGCCGCACGCTCCACCCTGCCGACGAGGTCATTGTCCCCCGGTCTCCATGCCCTGCAGATCCATCCGGCCAGCGAGGCGGTGCGGCCAGCTTTGTCCGCCAGTGTGCCGAGGCCTTCGAGCCACACGATGCCGTCGAGACGTCCCGACATCTCCTCCAGAGATATGGACGTGTCCTCCCTGTAGTAGAATCCGGCGTCTTCGAGCCTTGCCTGCAGAACCCTCTCGTAACCCTTCAGTATCTCGGCCCTGTTCTTCCTCGCGCCGTCGGCGAAAGCAATGAAATCCGGCCTGAGTTTTCCGTTCTCAGACTGAACGGAGAAATAGCGCTGGTGGCTCTTCAGCGCGGTCACGATCACCTCGCGCGGCAGTTCGAGGAACTTCCTCTCGAAAGAGCCGGCCATCGCCACCGGCGACTCGACGAGGTTGGCGACCATCGCGCAGAGCTCGGCGTCTTCTACCAGCAGCCCGCCCGAATCCTCCGCCGCCTTCTTCGCATCCCTGCGGACCTTTTCCTCCCTCTCATCGCGATCGAGGATTATCCTGGCCTTTTTCAGAACGTCGAAGTAGTGATTCTGCCCCTCCAGCGTCACTTTCTCCTCGGAGTAGGGGGAAAGTCTCGTCTCAGGTACCGACGTGAGGCCTCCCAGCGCAAACTTCAGCGGCTTGTCGCCGAGCAGCGACATCACCCATCTTACCGGCCTGGCGAACCTCAGGTCTGTCGAATCCCATTTCATGACCTTGGGGAAGCGGAGAGACGATATCCAGCCGGGGACCATCTCCCTGAGCACGGCATCGACGGGGCGGCCTTTCTCCTCGACCTTGACGGCTAAGTACTCCCCCCTGTCCGTCTTCAGCCGGATCAGCGCCTCGACGGTTACGCCCTGTTTCCCGGCGAAGCCCTCGGCAGCCTTCGTCCAGCTCCCGTCGGCTGCAACAGCCACCGATACGGGAGGACCGGTAACGGTTGTGACCGAACCTTCCTGCTTGACGGGCAGCCCCTTCAGATACACGACGAGACGGTTGGGCGTGCCGGTCACGTAGAGGGAATCATATTCGACATTCAGGGAGCGCAGCTCCCGCGAGAAGGTCTCTTCGAGCTGGCGCAAAGCGCCGTCGATATATCCGCTGGGCAGGTTCTCGCATCCGATCTCGAGCAGGAAGTCGTTCTTCATCGCGAAACCTTTCTTCCAGTCTTCTTCTTTTTCCGCAGGAGAGGAAACCCGAGCCTCTCCCTCTCAGCCACATACGCCTCTGCCGTCCTCCGCGCCACGTCCCTTATCCTTCCGATGTAACTCGTCCTCTCGGAGACGCTGATCGCACCCCTCGCGTCAAGGACGTTGAATATGTGAGAGCATTTCAGGACGTAGTCGTATGCGGGAAGTATCAGGTCCGCCTCGAGCATCCTCCGAGCCTCTCCCTGGTATTTCTCGAATATCCCGAAGTACATCGCCGTGTCGGCGTACTCGAAATGGAACGCGCTGAATTCCCTCTCGGCCTGCCTGTTGAGCTCCCCCCACTTCACGCCGGCGTGCCACTCTATGTCCATGATGTCGTCGACCTTCTGTATGTACATGCAGATCCTCTCGAGCCCGTAGGTGATCTCGGCCGAGATCGGGTCCAGCTCTAGTCCTCCCGCCTGCTGGAAATAGGTGAACTGCGTGATCTCCATGCCGTCGAGCCAGACCTCCCAACCCAGGCCCGAAGCGCCGAGAGTCGGCGATTCCCAGTCGTCCTCGAGCAGGCGGATATCGTGCATCGACGGATCGATGCCGATCGCCTTCATGCTGTCTATATAGAGGGGCAGCACATTGTCGGGCGAAGGCTTGAGGATCACCTGGTACTGATTGAACTGCTGCACCCTGTTCGGATTCTCACCGTACCTGCCGTCCTTGGGTCTCTTGCTTGGCTCGATGTACGCCGCCTTCCATGGCTCGGGCCCGAGGACCCTCAGAAATGTCCCGGGATTCATCGTGCCGGCTCCCACTTCGGAATTGTACGGGGTGATCACGAGGCATCCGTTCTCCGACCAGAATCCGTCGAGGGCGGCTACCAGTTCCTGAAACGTCATCCTCAACTGACTCCTTTCAGCACCCCGAGCGAGCCGGGAAGCCTGTATCCGTCCATGTGGTGCATCAACATACGGTGAAGAAGAGTGCCGATTTCCCTTCGGCTCTCCGCGCCTACTTTCACCCCTCGCATCCCCGCGAAACCGCCCGCCGACATCTTCGCCATGAGATCGCACGTCCCTTGCGAAAGTGCTCCCTCGCCCTCCGAGCAACCGCCGCATTCGACGGCACCACTCGAAGGATTTACGGAAAACACGCATCCCGCAAGTTCTTTTTTACACCGGTCGCACTGCTCGATCGCCGGCATCAGTCCGGACGCGGTGAGGAGCAATATCTCGAGAACGAAGAACGCTGCCCATGGATCGAAGTCAGAGGCGAGCTCGAAGGCAAACGCCTCGACGAGATCGAAGACGACTCCCTCCTGCTCATCCCCGGCCGACGCCCTGCCTGCGAGTTCGAGACCCGCCTGAAATATGCAGAGCCTCTCGAGCCCGGCCCTGGAGGAGTCGAGCACGGGGCCGGCTGAAAACTCCTTGATCAGTTTCAGCGCCCTGCCGGGCTTGTCGTAGTAGACGATATCTCCGACGTTCCCCGTACGGAACCTGCCGTGCATCGGGCTCCTTGGTTTCTTAGCCCCCTTGGCTAGAAAATTCGCCCTGCCTCCCGACCTCGTGAGCGCCGAGACGATAAGGCTCGTCTCTCCGTACTCCCATGTCTTCAGAATGACGGCCCTGTCCTTGAGGATACCGCTCACCTCTCACCGTCCCGTCTGTCAGCCCTTTCCAAGCCATCCGAGGAAGAGTGTGGCGATCCCGAGATATACGGCTATACCGAGTATGTCGTTGAATGTCGTGATGAAGGGACCGGTCGCGAGCGCCGGATCTATATTGGCCCTCTTCAGCATCAGGGGGATGAACGCTCCCATGACCGTCGCCCACAATATTATTATGAACATGCACAGGCCAAGCAGCAAGCCCAGCCTGATATCGCTCTGCCAGACCGTCACCGTCACCAGCAGTACCGTACCGATAACAAAACCGTTGATTATCGATACCTTCAGCTCGCGCAGCAGTTTCCCTCCCGTCTGAGAGACGCTCAACCCTCCGAGCGCGAGTTCCCTGACGACGATGGCCGACGACTGTATACCCACGTTCCCTCCCATCGCCATGATGACGGGGA
Organism: uncultured bacterium; assembly: GCA_965371515.1. Classification (GTDB taxonomy): domain Bacteria; phylum Krumholzibacteriota; class Krumholzibacteriia; order Krumholzibacteriales; family Krumholzibacteriaceae; genus JAUWCL01. The sequence continues at coordinate 4,831 of CBDUYR010000035.1, forward strand.
CGAAAAAGACAAGCGCCAGCATCGACTCGAGCGATTCCTTGAAGTGGTTCATTATCACAGCGGACGCGATCCCTCCGAAAAGCCCGGTGAGCAGCCAGGGCAGCCTCGCCCTGGAGAGCTTTGCCGGCGACTTCTCGTGGAACTCCTCGTCTCCGGTACCGGCCATCATCGTGATATCCTCGGTCGCCTCCTCCTCGATCACATCGATGATGTCGTCGACGGTGATCCGGCCGACGAGCCTCCCGTTCTCGTCGACTACCGGCATCGAGTAGAGATCGTACTTGGAGAACATCGCCGCGACTTCCTCCTGATCGGTATCGGCGGTCACCGTCAGGATGTCGCGGTCCATCACATCCTCGACCTTCCTGACGGGATCTGTGATTAGGAGGTTGATGACGGGGATCGTCCCGAGGAGCACTCCCACGCTGTCTACAACGTAGATGTACTGGATGTGCTCGATGCTCTCGAGCTCGCTGCGTAACGTCGCGATCACGTCGGATATCAGTTTCCCGGCGCGGACGGTGACGAGCTCCCTGGCCATCAGGCCGCCGGCCGATTCCTCGTCGAATTTGAGGAGCTCGGAGACATCCTCGTAATCCTCGCGGCTGATCCTGCGCAGGACCTCGCCGGCCGTATCCGCGTTGAGGAGGTTGATGATATCGGTGGCGTCATCGCTGGCCATGTAGTCGATCAGCGGCACGATCTCATCGACGGTGAGATGTTCGAGGATCTCGCGGGAGACCACTTCGTCGACCAGCGTGAGGACCTCGCTGGCCATCTCCTGCTCCATCGACTTGAGGAGAGGAACGTGGATCTCCTCAGGAAGCGCAGTGAGCACCTCGGCCGCGTCGGGCGCACGCATCCCCTCGGCAGCTCCGGCGAAACGGGAAAGGTCTCCCGATTCGAATATCTCCCTGATCGATTCGACCTTGTGATCGAGGTTCTCGTCCATATATACCTTTACTCATACACGCGCACCGGGCGCTGTTCACCGGACAACAGAGTGAAGCGGAAATAGTCTACAGTCAAGGAATTATTCCCACGGAGAGCCGTCCACGACAGTGTCGTCGGCCCCTTCGGCCGCTTTCCTGGCAGCATCGATGGCGGGAATCGATGAGATTATCGCACCGCCCGATATCACCATCTTCAGAGCTTCCTCGACAGAACAGTTCATGGGGATAACGTCCTCCTCGGGGAGCATCAGGAAGAGACCCGAGGTGGGAATGGGGGTAGTGGGCAGAAAGACATTGATGAAGACCCTGTCTTTTCCAGCGGAATCGCGGTAACTCCAGGTCGAGGTGACGAACCCCACCGAGTATATCCCCCTGCGGGGATATTCGATGATGATCGCTCTTCGGAAGGCCGTCCTCTTCTCCTGCAGGAATACCTCGCTCATCTGCTTGAAGGCGGTGTACATCCTGCTCACCAGCGGGATCTGGCCGATCCCCTTCTCCAGCCAGTGAATGATCCGGCGGCCGATGAAGTTCCCGGCGAAGATCCCCACGAGCAGCAGGATCATGATAACAGCGAAGAATCCCAGCCCGGGGATGTCGAAAAAGGGATACCTGGCCACGATGGGCTGCAGGATGCTGTCGACCGACATGAACAGGCGGTAGAGTATCCAGCCGGTCAGGACTGTGGGCAGCAGGATGATCAGGCCCGTGAGAAATTTCCTTCGAAACCAGGTAAACATTCCGTATATCCTTCCAGCCGGCGCCCGTCAGGCGATTGAGCCTCCGTCTGCTCCGGCAAGGGTCAGAACAACCTCCGCTATGCGCTGACCGTCGAGCCGCTCGATCCTGAATGTGATCCCTTCGTACTCGAATTCCTCGCCCTCCTCGGGCACCCTGCCGAGCAGGTTGTAGAGGAATCCCCCGAGCGTGTCGACGTCCTCCGAGGCCAGCTCCATGCCGAGCATCTCACCAAGGTCATCGAGAGAGGTCCTTCCCTCGACCACGTACTTGCCCTCCCCCACCTTCCTCACAAGAGGCGCCTCGTGATCGAACTCATCCCTGATCTCGCCGACGATCTCCTCGAGGATGTCCTCGAGCGTGACAATGCCCGAGGTGCCCCCGTACTCGTCGACGACTACAGCCATATGAATCTTCTTGACCTGGAATTCCTTGAGGAGTTCATCGATCTTCTTGCCCTCTGGAACGAAGTAAGGTTCCCGCGTCATGTGCTCGATACCCCTGCCCTCTTCACCGCTTGCGACAATCACGAGGTCCTTCACGTAGAGCATGCCGACGATGCGGTCGATGCTTCCATCGAAGACCGGAACGCGCGAATGCCCGGCGCCGGAGACCACCTCGCGGACCTCGGTCAGCGTTATCCCCTTCTCGATAGCAAAGACGTCGATCCGCGGTACCATTACCTCTCGGACCTTCTTTTTTCCGAACTCGACAATGCTGTGCACGAGCCGGCTTCCATTGTCCTCGATGAACCCCTCGCCCGGCTCCTCGGGATGATGGATCAGCATAAACGGTGAAGCGAGCTCGCCGGGGAGATCCGGGAACACGAGCGAGATTATCCTCATCAGCAGGCCGGAGAACGGCCTCAGGAGGACATAGACGGGACAGAACGGGTACGAAACAAGCTTTGCCATACCGGCCGGATGCCTGACCGCTGTCCCGATCCCCGCCAGGGCGGTGATCACCATTAAAAGCACGCCCATCGCAGGAACGGCAGCCACCGCGAAGTAATGCTTTCCGGCCGACCATTCGAGTATCGCGTCCGCCGTTTCGGGCAGGATGCGCGCGACGGCAACGACGAGTGCGACCTGGACTGCGACGAGTATCATCGCCGCGTGCAGGCGTCCCCTGTGGATCATCCTCGGGCAGCTGTTAGCTCCGGACCCCTTCGGGAACACCCTGTCCTCACTCATGCGGGATACCTTCGTGAATGCCGTAAGCCCCCCCACCACGAGAAACTGGGCCACCGCCAGGAGCAGAAGCATGATTATTTTCAATATTAGTGGTTGCATGGTCTTTCGGTTTTTTATCCTCGGAACATCCTCGCAAGGTCCCTCTTCGGAACAATCCCCTCGAGGATCTCGAGTTCACGATTTTCCATCATCTCCGCCTCCCCCTCATCCCTGTGCGAGAATCCCTCGAGGTGGGAGATCCCGTGAGCGACGAGCCTGAGCAGGTACGCCCGCCTCGAAACGTCCAGCCTCACAGCCGAAGCGGAAAGCCTCTTCCAGCAGATCAATATCTCCCCCGCGGCCCCCTCGCCCAGTGGAGAGGGATCGTCGTCGTACACGAATGTGAGGATCTCTGGCGCGCCCCTTCGTCCCTTGTATTCCCGATTGAGGCAGGCCATACGCCTCTCGCCGACCAGCGTGACGTCGACCTGCCGGTCGTCGGCGCCTCTTGAGCCCAGAGTCTCCACCAGGCCGGCGACCCGGTCAAACTCGCTTTTTCCTGTTACCGACGGATTGCTGCTGCCTGCCGTTATTCTCACCTCTACGCTCTCCCTCCATGCCCGGCTCGTCTTGCGATGGATACTGCACGCGCGGATGGAAAATACCGGTGAGGAACTGTATGTACTTTTCCCTTATCACAGCGATGTCGTTGAGGGTCAACCCGCTGTTGTCCAGCTCCCCGTCGTTCATCCTCGCCGCGAAGATCTTCGATACGAGCGCCTTGATCCTTGGCGCCGTCGGTTCTTTGAGCGACCTGACAGCCGCCTCGCACGAATCGGCGAGCATGATCAGAGCGGTCTCCTTTGACTGTGGTCTCGGCCCCGGATATCTGAAATCATCGATATTCACGCTGTCATGCGAATCATACTCGAGCGCCTTGTTGTAGAAGAACGCCATGACAGTCGTCCCGTGATGCTCGCGGATACCGTCTATGACGACCTTCGGCATCTTCTCCTTCTTCGAGAGGTCTACCCCCTCTTTTACATGCGACGCGAGAATAAGCGCCGACATCGTCGGGGAGAGCTTCTCGTGCTTGTTGAAGTTTTCACCCTTGTTCTCGAAAAAGTACTCCGGCTTTGCGAGCTTGCCTATATCGTGATAATAGGCCGACACCCTGGCGAGCAGCCCGTTGGCCGCCACCTCCGAGGCCACAGCCTCGACCATGTTGCCGACCATCAGGGAATGATGGTATGTCCCTGGCGCTTCCATGATCAGTCTCTTGAGGAGCGGCCTGTTCAGATCGCTCAGTTCCATCAGTGTAAAGTTCGTCGTCACATTGAACAGCGATTCGAAGATCGGCATGAGGAACATGACGAGGATCGTGCATGCAAATGCGTTCGCGATCCCATACAGGGAGCCGAAAAGAAACTCGCTCACACTGAAGGCATCTAAGATGCCGAAACTCGAGATCCCGATGATGTATGCGAGCGAGACGTAGAGGAATATCGTGTAGAAATTACGCCTTTCGTGCAGTTTGGCAATGCTGAAGATCGCGGCCGAGCCGGCTAGTATCGAAATGAACGCGATGTTTCCCGGAAGGTCGGTATTCGTGATCAGGAGAAGCGAGGCAAACAGCGTAAAGATCAGTGCAGTCAGCGTGCCGAAGAACGCGGTCGCTACCAGCGAAACGAAGGCAACGGGCACGAGGTACTCGCTGAGGAACGGCAGCTTTACCACCAGGGCCATCATCATCAGATAAAACAGGACTATTATGAATGTCAGCGACAGTTTCTCTGTATCCCTGACGAGGGACTTGTCGAACCTGAAGAGAGCCACCGCGAACATCGCCACGAGAAGGAGTATGCGCACGATCTTGCCGATGAAGAGCATGATCCTTTTGGTCGGCGACATAGACAACTCGAGCCGCGTGCGCGAACGCTCCAGGGACTCGAGCTCACCGACCTGCTTCTTGGTCACCTTGTCGTGCTTCGCTATGATCCGCTGGTTCTTCGACACCTGGTACTCGCGGGGAACGTCGGCCATCGCCGCGCCCCTTCTCTGCCTCGTCTCATCGGCATCGTAGACCATATTGGGAACGATATGCGATCGGACGATCGCGTAGAACAGCTGCTGCGCATCGTCGCTCTCGGGGAAAACGCTCTCGGCCCGTCCAAGTATGACAGCTTCGAGCTGACCCTGCTCGATCAGGCCGTTCGCCGGCATCAGTCTCTCGGAATCGCCGTCTATCAGCGAGATGTGCGGATAGTCCCTCCGCCTCAGCGGTGAGGCATCGTTTATTATCCCGCGCTCCAGAAGCCGTTTCTGTATTGCGAGTCCCTCGTCGAGGATCTTCCGGCGTGTCTCCCGCTCGAGGAGAAGCTCCACCGGCTCTCTCTCAAGGGCGGGGGCCATCTCTCTCATTATCTGCGCCCTTTCTTCGGGCGGCATCGAATCGACCATGGCAACTGCCTTTATCCTCTCCATCAGCCCGGTCAGGTTTCCAGGAAGGTGCTCGAACGTTTCGAACCTCATCCTGTATACCGGGGGGACGCTGACGGCAGCCCTTGCCCTGTTGATCTCGACCTCCTGGTCGCTCAACGGAACTACGAAGGTCAACGGGGAGATAACATCGACGTCGGCGATGTCGCCTTCGCTGAAGGCTACATCTCTCGTCTTCTTTGTCGGCGGGAAGAGGAGTATCGACAGCGCGACAAAGACCACGATGTAGATAGCGGAAAGCATGCGACTGTCGTCCCTGAGCGAGGCGGGACGCAGGGCTCTCAACCCCCTGCGTAATCCATCGAGGGAATTGCCGTTCTCGCCGCTGGATAGCTGATCATTCATCGGAAGCCTCCGGTTCGCTGCCACAGTCCGGCGCCACATTGCCGCCATCCGGCCTTATACGGCTGAAAGCCCTTATGATCCTCTTGACGAGACTGTGCCGCACAACATCTTCCTCCCCGAACCATACGAACTTTATACCCTCGATATCGCCGAGTATCTCCGAGACAGCCACGAGCCCCGACTTCGATGGATCGACCAGGTCGATCTGGGTGATATCGCCCGTGACGATCGCCTTCGAGTTGACTCCCAGTCTCGTCAGAAACATCTTCATCTGCATGATCGTGCTGTTCTGCGCCTCGTCGAGAACGGCAAACGCGTTATTCATCGTCCTTCCGCGCATGTACGCGAGAGGCGCTATCTCGAGGACGCCCGTGTCGATCATCCTCTGGGTCTTTTCCCTTCCAATCATATCGTGCAGCGCGTCGAATATCGGCCTGATATACGGATCGATCTTCTCCTGCAGGTCCCCCGGCAGGAATCCGAGGTTCTCGCCCGCCTCTACGACCGGCCTCGAGAGAAAGATCTTCTCGATCTCCCCTCTTTTCAGGGCCGCCAGCGCCATAGCGATGGCAAGATATGTCTTGCCCGTTCCGGCCGGCCCGATCGCGAATACTATGTCGTACTCAGCCACCCCGGTAACGTATTCCTTCTGTCGCACGCTCCTCGGGACTATGCTCCTTCTCCTGACCGTCGAATAGTAGACAACCGTCTCGTCGAGCGAGCCTATCTTTTCCGCCTTCCCATCGCCCCCTCGCAGAACGGTCAGCACATCGCCCTCGGTGACCGTTCGGCCGCCGGACGCAATGCTTATCAATGTCTGCATCACTGAAGTCAGTTCTTCTATCCGCCTGTTCGAGCCGGTTATGATGATATCGTCACCACGGACGACGATATCCTGCTCGAAGTGTTCCTCGATCAGGTTGAGGTTCCTGTCGCCCACGCCGAGGAGCTTGAGAGCATCGACGCCGGCCAGGGAGAGCACCCTCTTTTTCGATTTCTGCGTCAAGGGCCGTTCCCCTTTACTGCAAAACTCCTGGTCCGCCTACGCAGACCAAGAGTCTTGTATGGTAAATCTGTATGACCGCCTCGCTTAATCCGAAGCAGGAAATTCTCGAGGAACGAGCAGTTCCTGCGCCGGGAAGATCAGGTCGGGATCGTCGATCCTTTCCCTGTTGGCCTCGAAAAGGACGGGCCACTGGCGGTAGTTGTCGTACACTTCCCAGTATCCTGCGATCTTGGCAAGCCACTCGTCCTGCATGACCTTGTGCTTCCGGGGCCATGTCCTAGGTACCTGGAGTGTCCAGCCTGCCATGACCCAGTCGGGATCCTCGATTACATCGCTATTCCCTCTCCAAAGCCTCGTCCACTTGAGGGGATCGCCGTAGATTTGTTCGTATCCAGCCACTATCCAGAGACATTCACCGTATATGAGCTTCCACTCCTTGGGCAACGATGCAAGCTCCTGCAGCTGGAGCGTGAGTTCGTCGACATTGTTGCGCAGCCTCGAGTATTCCCTCTCCGAGTCGCGCAGGTCCTTTGTGAATGTCTGGATATCTTCCTTGTTCTGCTCGAGCTGGTTCCGGGCGGTCTCTGAACGATCCTGCAGTGTATCGAGCTCTGCCGAGAGATCGACGCAGTATTGCTCCCTGTCCTTCTTCGACAGCTTCTGATATTCCTCGTCCTCGTAGTACTCGCCGGCCGTGATATCGATCTCTCGGGGCTTGTGCCTGCTGCAGCCCGCGGCCAGTACGACGATCAGAGGAATGAACACCAGCACCATCAGTAATCTCTTGTTCATTATTCCCGTCTCCGTTCTGTCAGCCGCCTATTCCCTGCCGCTGCCTTTTTTCAGTTCGTAGACCTTCTTCTCGAGCTCGGCGGGCTTGTTCTCGATCGCGTCGATGTCGGCACGCTTGTCGGCGAGCCTCGCCTTCAGATCCGCCACCCTCTCACCTGTCTCGGCCTCTTCCTGCTCGTACGTCTCCGCATCCAGGCGGGTCTCATCGAGGGTCACGAGACTCGTCTCACATGGAGGGGCGGGTCCGCAACCGGCAGAAAAACCTGCAAGCAGTCCGAATATAATCGCCATCATCAGCCATCCACGTGCTGATTTCATAACTTTTTGTCCTCCCTGTCGTTATATCCCATAACAACTTACAGGAACATTAATGCCGTACCGGCTGTATGTCAAGCAAAAAGCCTTTCACGCTACTCGTGCAAGAGCTGTGCCTGATAATGCCCTGTTATTCCCTTTCGTTCCTTTCCGTTACTCTTATATGCAGTTCCTCCAGGATATCCTCCTCGATCTCCGAAGGCGCCCCTTCCATCAGCGATGTGGCGCTCTGCGTCTTCGGAAACGCTATAAAATCCCTTATGGAGCTCTCTCCAGCCATTATCATCGCCAGCCGGTCGAGGCCTATGGCGATCCCCCCATGGGGCGGAGCGCCGTATTCGAAGGCCTCGAGGAGAAATCCGAACTTACGTTCGGCTTCCTCGTCGCCTATACCTATCACCCCGAAGAGCTTCTCCTGAAGCTCCCGCTTGTGGATCCTTATCGATCCCGAACCGAGCTCGGTACCGTTGCAGACTAGATCGTAGAGATGCCCGCGGACTGCGCCCGGATCCGAGTCGATTCCCGGGATATCTTCCTCGATCGGCATTGAAAAGATGTGATGGGCCGGTTCCCAGCCCCCGTCGCCCGACGGCATGAATAGTGGGAACCTGTTGACCCAGAGAAATCGCATCTCATCTCTCCCCTCGACCAGTTCCGCCCCCAGGTGAGTTCTGAGCTTCCCGAGCGACTTCTCGACTACGGGGATGTCACCGGCCACGAGCAGTATGAGCGAGGGGGCAGAAGCCGACACGCCGAATCTCTCGAGAAGGGCGTCCATCTCTCCGCCGCCGAGGAATTTCGCTATAAGCGACTCCACGCCCTTTGCGTCGACGCTGACCGTTGCCAGTCCTCCCGCTCCGGCGCCCCTGACAAGCTTCTCGAGCTTCTTGATCTGGCTCTTCGACTGTCCCAGCCCTCCGGGCCAGGAGATTCCCCTTACCGCGCCGCCCCCCTCGACTGCCGAGGCAAAGGCGGAGAATCCGCTGCCGCGGAAGATATCGGAACAGTCGGAGATCTCGAGGCCAAACCTCAGATCGGGCTTGTCTGTGCCATACCTGAGCATCGTCTCGTCGTAGTCCAGTACTGGAAAAGGCGTCTCCAGTTCGATCCCGGCCACTTCGAGGAATATCTTTTTCATCAGGCCCTCAGCGAGGGTGAATATGTCGGCCTCCGAGGTGAAGCTCATCTCGATATCTATCTGTGTGTGTTCGGGCTGACGGTCAGCGCGCAGGTCCTCGTCGCGAAGGCATCTGGCCAACTGGAAATACCTGTCGACTCCCGAGACCATCAGTATCTGCTTGTAGAGCTGCGGGCTCTGAGGCAGGGCGTAGAACCTGCCGGGCTGGAGCCTGCTCGGAACGATGTAGTCCCTCGCCCCCTCGGGGGTGCGGCGGACTAGCATCGGCGTCTCGACCTCGATGAAATCCTCGCCGGAGAGGAATATCCTCGTCTTGAGCGAGATCTCGTGCCGGAGCCTCAGATTCGACTGCATCGAGTCACGGCGCAGATCGAGATACCGGTATTTCAGCCTCAGCTCATCGTTCGCCTGCGACTTGTCGGTCACGTTAAAGGGAGGTACCTTGCTCCGGTTGAAGACCTCCGCGGAGGAGACCTCCACCTCGACCTCGCCCGTACCCATAGCGGCATTGATCATGTCGTCCGGCCGCTTCCTTACCGTGCCCCTGACAGCGATGACGTCCTCGTTCCTCAGCGATCTGAACAAGGTGTGGAGCTTCTCGTCGCCAGCCTCGACGACGAGCTGCAAGAGCCCGCTGCGATCCCACATGTCGAGGAAGGTCAGATCGCCGAACTCGCGGACTTTCCTGACCCAGCCGGCGAGCGTTACCTCGCTGCCATCGTCGTCTGCCCTGAGCTCCCCGCACATCGCGGTCCTCTTCCACTCCTCGCCGAAATGATATACCGGTATATCAGTCAACTTCGTTCTTCCTCTCCTGAAGGATCCTCTCTGCAAGTCCTTCGAACGGGACGTTCTCCTGACCGCCGCTCGCGAGGACCTTGACCGCCGCTTCCTTCTTTTCCAGCTCGTCCGGCCCTATGATCACGGCAAGCGGTGTTCCCGATTCAGAGGCGGCCTTCATCTGCTTCTTCATCGAACGTCCGGACAGGTCGACCGAGATCCGCACCCCCTCGGACCGCAGCCTTCCGGCTATAGAGAGGACCTCGGCCGAGGCCGACTCATCGGGCAGTATGAAGAAGGCGTCGACCTGATCGAGCCTTGTCTTCCCGGTGAACTCCTCCGGCAGGTTTTCCATCAGCCTCTCCATCCCTGCCGAGAAACCTACCGCGGGGATGCTCCCGCCGCCGCATTCCTCGGCGAGGCCGTCGTACCGTCCGCCGCCGCAGAGGGCGTTCTGTCCTCCTAGCCCCGGGTGCAGGACCTCGTAGGCCGTCTTCGTATAGTAATCGAGTCCCCTTACGAGAAGGGGATCGAGGATGAATTCTACCTTCATCTCGCGGAGGATCGACTGCAGCCCCCCGAAATGCTCCGAGCACTCGCTGCAGAGGTGATCGGTTATCACCGGCAGTTTCGTCTTGATGTCGCCGCATTCCTTGCAGTCGAAGATCCGCATCGGGTTGACATCGGCCCTCTCGCGGCAGTTGTCGCACAGCTCGTCACTGCACTCCTCGAGCGCCCCTCTCAACACGTCGAGGAAGCCGGGTCGGCAGACTGGGCAGCCGACGCTGTTGAGACGGACTTCGAGCCCCTCGAATCCGAACATCCGGTATACGGCGATGCTGAGATCTATTATCTCGGCGTCGATCGCCGGGCCGGGGTGACCGATCGCCTCGGCGCCGAACTGGTGGAACTGGCGATACCTGCCGGCCTGCGGCCTGTCGTATCTGAACATCGGGCCCTGGTACCAGAATCTCGATATGCCGCCGGTCCTGTGGAGACCGTTCTCTATGAAGGCGCGCATGACAGGCGCGGTGTTCTCCGGTCTTAGTGTGAGGCTGCGCCCCTTCTTGTCGGTGAATACATACATCTCCTTCGAGACTATGTCGGTCGCCTCGCCGACGGCGCGGACGAACAGCTCGGAGACCTCGAACACCGGCGTACGTATCTCGCTGTAGCCATACCTGCCGGCGAGGGCGGCTAGCATCTCCTCGACTTTCGTCCATGAACGCATCCGGTCCCCGAAAAAGTCCTGCGTTCCCCTTGGTCTCCTGAATTTCATCCCTGTCCGGCCTTTCTCTCTGCGGCCCGCTTTATCTGCAATATGTGCCTCAGCACCGCCGCCAGCGTCCCGATGATGACCCCGGCCGAATCCATGATCAGGTCGAAAAAGCTCGAGTCGCGGCGGGGTATGTAGCTCTGGTACATCTCGTCAAGGGCCGCGACGGCAATCCCCGACATTATCACGATTATCACGGTGCTCCATCTTATCCTCACCCCGCCATAGCTGAGGCCCCGGTAATAAAGCATCGCGAATATGGCGTACTCGATGAAATGGACGATCTTGTCTGATCCCGCTGGAAGCCGAAAGAGCCCCACATCATCGGGCGACAATCCCGGAATCGATGAAAGTCCGAAGATCATCATTAACCATATTATCAGCGGCAGCCATCTTCTGATATTCCAGCTCAAATCTCAGGGTCCTCCGTCGGCAGGTGAAGCCCGGTCAATCTTCCATCCCGGGGAATATAGCGGTTTCCCCCGCTCTCGTTCAAGGAAAGTGATAACCGGCCGATTCCCACACCTGCCCGGGCACCATGCCGGTCAGGTCGAGCTCTCCCCCGGCAGGCGGCCTGAACGCAGCCATCCCGAGACGAGCCATCTCCCGTCTCAATGGATCTGAGAGCCCGCCGGTGACCCGGGGAAGAATCCGTACGAATCCTCTCGCCTTCCATTCCTCGGTCGCGGGATCGGAGACGAGTACTATCTCTGGAAGCTCCGGCCCGGTAAAGAGGACGCGGAGAGCCCCCGGCTCGATCGCCCCGTTCCCCTCGATCCTTCTCAGTTCCTCGAGGGACATTCCGCCCGCGCCGTACCTGCCGAGCAGCACTCCGTACGCGACAGCTTCCCCGCAGACAGGACATGCATCGGAGAGGGTCTCGTAAGATACGGCCGACAGCTCTACGCCGTTTGCTGCGATCGCGGCAAGCGGAGAAATGAATCCGGTCGCCGAGGAGACAGATGTGAATGCTGTGCGAGACCAGTCGGGCTCGCCGGTTCGCGGAACGACCACTACCCCCATGGACAGGGAACCGTCTTCGCGCGGAGTGGAGAGTAAAAGACACTCCATCCGTCTCTCCTCTCGGGCGGAGAGCATCTGAAGCGATGTCATGATATAAAAATCGCATCCCGCCGGCTCGCCTCCTGGCCCGAGCCATACCCATGTGATGTCCCCGCCGTCCTGCGCCCTCACGCTCGAGGCGAAGGAACGCAGGACCGGACCGGCAACAGCCGAATCGAACGCGCAGACTCCGATGCGGAGCGGAACATGGGCGGGATAGTCAGGTTCGAGGAAGAGCGCGGCGGCAGCCAGCGCGATGAGGAACACGAGCATGACGAGCGATATCCATCTTCCCAGGTAGGAAGAAAGCATATTGTTCTCACCGGTCTTCGAGCCGTCAGCCATCCTCGCCGTCCCGCTGGTCCTTCCCTCTGCCGCTTCCGGCAGGCAGTATCGTTATCTCGAAGTTGTCCGTATCGAGAAAGTATCTCTCTATGCCGTTAGGAACGATCACCTCCGGCTCGATCAAGTACGTCCCTGCCACCTTTCCCGTCAGGTCCAGTATGACCGAGACGTCCTCGGTCGTTATCCTCCTGATGATCTCCTCGGGCCCCTCTATCGTGAGAGAGACTACCCGGGGGGAATACTCGACCGAGAAACTCTCGTTGTCGTGGAGCATCGTCGGGGGTATGTTGGCAAGGGTGCGGATGGCCCTCCTGTGGATCGACATCTCGATCAGCACCTTGTCAGGCACGGCGCGTATATTCATGCCAGTGAGCATGAGCTCTGCCTCCTCCGAGTATTCTCCCCTGCGGCTCCTTATATCGATCTCGCTTGTAGAGATGACTTCGATCCCACCCACGACGCTCAAGGCGCCTGTTATCTTCACCCTGGCCGGGATGATCACAGGAGAGCCGTCTATTATCACGTCATCCGGTATCTCGCCCCTGTACGCTATCCTGACAGGGACCGACTTAGTGACGACCTCCTCGAAATTCAGCACGAGTGTCTTGGGGTTGTCGACGGTCACTTTCCTCGGATCGATCTGTTCGGGCAGGTTTATCACCGCCGCGGAGAGAGGCACCGTGTTGCGGCCCTTGACCGCCTTGGAGAGATCGACGGTCGCCTCGAGCCTTCCGAACAGCCTGAGCTTCATCAGGCTGCTCCTCGAGCTGCTGATCGTGACCTCGATGAACTCGGGCACGTCGTGGATTATCGTCAGGCTGTCGGCGATCCCTGCCATCGAGAGGGGTACCCTGAACGTCTGGTTCTCTGCTTGCTGAGCGGTGACGTGCAGCCACAGAAAAAAAGCAAAGACGAGCGACACGATCTTCGCGCCGAGGTTGCGCGTCATCGCATTGATGATCTGGTCGAAGCTCAAGCAGCCTCCATTCCTACTCCGCCTTCGCGTAGACGGTGAGTTTCTGCCCCGGTCTTATCAGCGATGTGGTGCCGATATTGTTGAGGGTCTTGATATCCTTTATCGAACAACTGTATCTCCTCGCGATGCCGGAGAGTGTCTCGCCCCTGGAAACGGTATGGACGGCGAGCCTTATCGGTCTCTCCTCCATGTTGTCCGGCGGATTCTCCAGCAGGTATGATACTACGCCGGACGCCACCGCCTTTGCAACCTTCCGCTGCACCGATTTTTTCTTTATCTGAGTCACGTCGCTCTTGTTCGACAGATACGCCACCTCGACCAGGGCCGATGGCATTGTCGTTCCCTGTAGAACAATGAAATTGGCCTGCCTTACGTCATGGAAGGGAATCGATCCGATCTGCTTGAACTCCCCGGCAAGATGCTCCGCAAGTCTGGAGCTCTGATTCAGCGCCTGGTTTCGCATCATTTCGAAAAGGATCTGCCCCGTGTCCCCTTCGACCCTTTCGCCACGATTCTCTATCCTGATCTGCATGTTCTCGCGTTCGGCCACAGCGGTCGCATGCATATCGGTCGCACCTTCGGGGGAGAGGAAATATATCTCCGAACCCCTGATCCTGCGGTTGTTGTTGCCGTTCATGTGGATGCTGATGAAGCAGTGCCCTCCGTGCTCCACCGCTATCTCGATCCTCCTGTGCCATTCTACGTCGTAATCGCCGTTCCGTGTCAGTACGGCCTTGAATCCCCTGTGCTTCTCTATCTCTTCAGCTATCATCTTCGAGAGGGGCAGCGTGTAGTATTTCTCGGCGGGGCCGTACCTCGAGGGCGCACCGGGGGCGCTTCCTCCGTGCCCGGGATCTATTATCACGACATAGTCGCCGCTCTGGGCGACCTTCCTCGCCTTTTCGGTCTTTCTGCGTTTCTCCTTAACGGTCATGATCCTGTTCACGTCGATGACGATCCGGTGACGCGGATGGATATTGTTCGGTTTGAGCGCAAAATGCCTGTAATTCGACATCGCCGGTATATCGATCACGACCTGTGCCCCGCTCGACAGCCTGTTGACCCTTACCCTGTCTACGACTCCATCCCCGACGTTCAGTTTCCGGAGCCCCGCCGCGAGCCTTCCCTTCGGGATGTCGATGACGATCCTGTCTGGGCCACTGCGGCTGGAAACCTGGTAGACGCATTCGCTGCTCATATCGAGGACGATCCTCGTGTGCTCGGGTGCCGTCCAGTACCTCAGGTTCACGACTTCTCTTCTTGGTGGAGCAGGTTCGGCGTCGGTTTTTAAAGAAGGCATCAGCGCCACAGCAGTAACAGCGATTATTGTGATGCGGATGATACTCCTCATGTCGACTCTCCTCCGCGCGCAGCCGTATGCAAGGAACATCCAGCCCTCGGACATGGATAATCCGGCTGCGGGGTCGGGGCACGGTCAATGATACTTGCAGGGGAGCGGGTCAGTCGAAGTAGACCCCTTCGGGGATAATATAATGCAGAGGATCTCTGTGCTGTTTCCGGAATATCACCTCGTAATGGAGATGAGGCCCGGTAGATCTTCCTGTATTGCCTACGGCTCCCACGGTTTCCCCGCGCCTGATCCTCTGGCCGCGCCTGACGTTCATCTTGGCCAGATGGGCGTATCGGGTCTTGAAACCGTTTCCGTGGTTCACTTCTATGGTGAGTCCCATGCTGCCGTTCTTCTTCGCCATCGTTATGACGCCGTCCGCGGTAGCCGTGACGGGCGTTCCGGTCCTCGCGAAATAGTCCACGCCCCTGTGGCGTGTGATCCTGCCGGTGAAAGGATCCATCCTCCTGCCGAACCTGCTGGAGAGAAATCCACCCCTGAGCGGCCGGATCGAGGGAGTGCAGTCGCGTATCTTCGCCTCTTCCTCGAGGATATCGATGATCTCGTTGTAGCTCTGCTTCTGGAGCTCGGTCTGCCTTATAAGCATATCGAGATCGTTCTCCAACCCGGCGAATACATGGTCCGCCGCGCCGAGTTCCCTTTTGAGGAGCTCCGGTTCGGGACCACCTACACCGACCTGCCATACGTCCTCCGACAGCGGATCGAGACTTGCCATCAGCCTCGCCCGGTTCTGAAGCTCGAAGTTACTGCCCATCCTGCCCTTCAGACCGTCGAGTTCGGCCTCGAAGGCTACGAGCCGTCCGCGCAATTGCGCGTTTTCGCGCTCCAGCCCGGTTATCCGGTCCGAATCAATGTTGATCCCGGCATAACGCACGCCAGCAATGACGGTCGCCGCCAGAAGCGCGATCAGGCAGAGTCCAGCCACCAGGGCTGCTACCCTGCGGATACGGATCGTACGTACGCCCGCGTTGCCCTTGCGGACATACAGGAAAGTTAAATATCTGTCCATTTTTCCGATCGAAGCGTTAAAAAACTCCCGTTGATACCAGAAACTACTTTCGAGCCAACTCCCTGTCAAGGAGTATTTACCGCCCATCTATGTGCAAATCACGTACCACGGGAGAGATATAAAAAGGGCGGGGAGGGGTCTCAATACTCCTCCCCGCCTCACAGGGCACATCTATCTTGTTGATACGTCTAGCCTTCCACGTATCCCTTGAGATATTTACTTCTCGTGCTGTGCCTCAGCCTGAGAATCGCCTTTTCCTTGATCTGGCGGATCCTCTCCCTCGTCAGGTTCATTTTCTGCCCTATTTCTTCGAGGGTCAGTGGCTCTTCGCCCTCCAGCCCGAAGTAAAGGCCCAGAATGGTCTGTTCCCTGTCGGTAAGGGTGCTGAGCGCTTTCTGCATATCATCGCTCAGGGCATTGCAATAGGTCATCTCGTCAGGCGGCGCCTGCGTATCGTCGGCCAGATAGTCGACGAGAGAGTTCTCTTCCTGGTCGTTGTTGAAGGAGGCGTCGAGGGATAGATGGCTGTTCGCTATCTGCATCGTATCCCTGACCTCGGTCGTTGACAGGTTGAGCTTTGCCGCGATCTCTTCGACCTCGGGTGTCCTGCCGAGTTCCTGGTCGAGCTGCCTGGAGACCTTGCCGATCCTGTAAAGGGTCCCGGCTCTGTTCAGCGGCAGCCTCACGATACGGGACTGTTCGGCCAGTGCCTGGAGCATGGCCTGTCTGATCCACCATACCGCGTAGGAGATGAACTTGAAGCCCCTCTTCTCGTCGAACCTGTGGGCTGCCTTGATAAGGCCCATGTTGCCCTCGTTTATGAGGTCAGCAAGGGACAGCCCCTGGTTGACGTACTGCTTCGCTATGGATACGACGAATCTCAGATTCGCCTTGACCAGGGCGTGAAGCGCCTCTTCTTCCCCATTCCTGATTCTTTCTGCAAGATCCCTTTCCTCTTCCCGTTTGAGAAGAGAAGTGTTGTTGATTTCTTTCAGGTAGAGATCGAGACTTCTCTCGCCCAGATACTCGCTATCTCTTCCTTCCGGATACATCTTATTCACTCCCCATACTAAATTTAATCAAATTTAGCGGTTATGTAAAGGTGGCTGCCTAAAAAAACTTCGATATCCAGCTGTCCCCTTCACCGTTTCTCTTGCCCCTTTTTCGATCCGCCAGGAGCCAATCAAGAGCTGTTCTTAATTACTCCTATTCCTGTATACACGCAAGTTGGCGAATTGTTCTAATTTTTTTTGGTGGGGCTGTAAAAGTTATGGATGCTTACAGACCAGACCAGGCCCGCAAAAGCACCTGACACCAATACGAATCATATTGTACACGAATATCACAAGTCTGTCAATAGTTGATTCCACCTATATTTGATATTTTCCGTTATCCCGCCTAAAAAGGCATTGAGGGGTGTTTATTCCCCTTTTTATTCCGGATCCTTCTCATCCTTTATCGATTCGATCTCCTCTTCCTTCTTGCGGAGCCGGCTTTCGAGTTCCCTGACCTCGGCCACGAGCCGCTGGACGTCCTCGTCGTCGGCGGTTTTGTTTCCGCGGTGCCCCTGCTCGACTATCAGGTCGTAGACCCTGCCGCCCATCTCGGAGAAGTGCTTCTCGATCGATCTGTTCAGACCGGTTATCTCAATTTTTTTCTTGCCTATACGGGCCAGTTCGTCTGTCTTGTCATAAGCCGTCTCGTACCATTCTACGAGATTCTTCTTCACCTTGTTCCACAGGGTATCCATTATCCCGCCTCCTTCACCGGCCGGGCCGGAGGTAAAAAATCTTGAATTCTAACGCCCACTCTGACATATATCGCTCTAAACCGGTCCATCCGTGGGGAGGACAGCGCTTGAATGACACAGTATACTTTCTGTCGGACACACATTTCAAGTATCATAAGAAGGATCCGCATGAAAAGAGAAAGCGGGCCCTCTTCCGCGATTTTCTCGAATCGATAACGGGCGCGTCGCGCCTGTACCTCGTCGGAGACATATTCGATTTCTGGTTCGAGTACCGAAGCGTCATCCCCAGGTATTACTGCGACGTCCTCGAGACGATCGGCAGGCTTGCCGAAAGCGGAACGGAGATCTTCATCACAGGCGGCAACCACGACCACTGGTTCGGCTCCTTCCTCCCCGAGACACTCGGAGTCAAGGTTCTACCCGGAACGGCGATCCATGATATCCAGGGACGCAGGGTGGTGATAAGCCACGGCGACACCCTTATGCCCGGCGATTACGGATACAAGACGCTGAAGGCTCTAATACGGAGCCGTCCCGTGGTAGCCTTCGCGAAGCTCCTTCATCCCGACCTGCTCTACGCCTTCGCCGCCTCCTTCTCGAGGACGAGCAAGGGACTTACTCACGGCAAGACCGAGGCATGCGCCGACAGGCTGACCGGCATGGCCGCGGAGAATTTCTTCAACGATGGTAATGACGCCTTCGTGATGGGTCACGTTCACCTTCCTCGCCTCCGGGACTTCGCCGGAAAGACCTTTATAATCCTCGGCGACTGGGAGACGCATTTCTCCTATGCCCGCCTTGAAGATGGCCGGTTCACCCTGGAGAGTTATCAGAGCGAAGGTGATACGGTAAGCGAAAACCTGTGAGCATCGCCCAGGTCGTAGTCGATCGGCATGTAGGCGTAATCGAACGTCAGCCTGTTCCATACGATACCGGCACCCATGGTAGCGCCCTGGACGTCGTATCCGTTCTTGTAGCCGAACCTCAGCATCAGCGCCCTCTGGTACGCGTACTCGATGCCGAAGTGCGTCTTGGCATCGTTGTCGTTCGGGAAGACGACGTCAGCGGCAAGGATGAGCCCGCCGTGCAGGGCTTCTTTTCTTATCTCGTAGGCTCCGCCGAGCCTGAGCTGGAAGGGAGGATAGAACTTCTCCTCGACGAAACTCGTCTGGGGACCGAGGTTCAACATCGCCGCAGCGAGGATAAGGCCCTCGATCTTCGTCCTGTGAGTCACGCCCAGATCGAACGCGTACCCGGTGGCCGACTCGAAATCGATCTTTGAATAGATGATCTTGAATGCCGCTCCGAGTGCGACATTGGGGACAATGTCCCTGGCATAGCCGAAAGACAGCGCCATGTCGTACGGCGAAAAGGTCCCGTCCGGCGTAAGCGACGGGGACTCGCCGTACCTGTCAAGGCTGCCGTAGTAAAGGCCGGTGAAGCTGAGCCCCGCCGCCCCCCCCCACATCTCGTTCACCACGGTGGCCTGCTCGAACCTGATGCCCATCAGCCACTCGTTGTGTGTGAGGTTGAGCTCGACTTCCTCGACGGCCGCCATTCCGGCGGGATTCCAGTAGATACTGGTCGCGTCGTCCGCTACGGCGGTGAAGGCCTCGCCCATACCACCGGCCCTCGCTCCGTTTCCCAACCTGAGAAACGTAAAACCCGATGAGCCAGGCTCGCCTGCCGAGGCGAAGGCGGTCGTGACGATCAGCAGCGCCGCGGCCAGCGGAACGGTATAGCGGGACATCTTTCCTCCATTCATTGTCATCTCTATATATTCTAGTAAAAAACAGCGCCCGGGTCAACATCAACGCCCACTTGCGTCCGGGCCTCACATATTTCTATTTCAGTATTGCGACCTTCCTGGACCCGCTCCAGTCCTCTCCCCCACCCTGTACGCGCACGTGACAGAGATAGATCCCGCTGGCGAGCCCTCCGGTCGGCACGTTCGTCTCGAACGGCACGGTGCCGGCCCATTCGTGCCTCGATGTCGAGTTATATACCTCTGTCCCCTCGAGATTGAATAGCCTTACCGTAACTTCCGCGCTGCCGGATATATCCAGTCTCACCTTGAATGTGTTTCCCGGCGCTGGATTCGGGTAGCATATCAACGAGTTCCCATCGACAAGCGCAGCGTCGCCGGGATCCAGCCCCGGCCTTCGCTGCCTGTTCGATCCAGAGTCATCATGACGAAAAGTCAACCAGGCACCATCGTAATCATATAGCTCTCCGGAATCGATCCTCGTCACGGTCGAGATTCCCGGGTAAAACGTCGTTCCGGTCTGATCGGGTCCAGCGATACCGCCCGAGCCCCCGGATATGACGAAATACATGAAGCTGTCACCGCCCCAGATTACAGCGGGGGTGATCGAATGGTCTCCCTCTCCCCTGATCGGCCAGCCATCCAGGAGCTGCGTATCATAGTGATAGGCTCGAAGCTCTCCGGCAACATTGAATATCGCCTTCAATCTCCCGTCACCCTCTACAGCGACAGCCAGGGGCTGGGCAGGTGTCGTATCAGGTTCGATCATAACCAGACGGTCCTCGAGCCTTACCGGCCACCCGGTCACGACGGTACCGAATCCAGTCAGCAGGTAAAGCCCTTCGCGATCGCGGATGATCGTCTCGAGTATACCGTCGCCATCGATGTCCGCCAGAGAAGGCGGCGACGGGCGTACCAGACTTATTGAAGAAGATTCGACGCCTCTCGCGATGTCGATGTACAAGATATCGCTTCCTGGGAGAGCCAGGACGATATCGTCCGTACCGTTGTGGTCTATATCACCGGAAGCGGGCAGCAGCAGGTCATCCGAATCGTAGCTTCCGTTGATGCTCCAGGAGATGCTGCTGATGCCGGGTGTACCATGCTCGATCCTGATATAAAAAAATCTCAGCTGACCATCCGGTCCTGTTATGACCGTACAGAATCCGCCGCTATCAAGAGCGCTGTCGTCCATGTATAGTACCGGGTGGGTTATCATCCTTCCCGGCGAGATGACCATTTCGAATACTCCCTCGCCTACGATGGATCCACCCTGAAGTTCGTGTGCAAGTTCATGCCCGAGCAGGTACATCCATGTAGTATCGCCGTCCGAGACAAGAAAGACCGCTTCTGACCCGTAGGTACCGTCAGCCTCCATGCCCAATGGCATGCTGACGATCTCACCCTTCACATCGAGTGAACCTGGCATCGGGCCTGTATTTATTGGAAAGGAAGAGCCATCGATGTTGTATGCATGGATCCTCCCGTCCCTTGAGCCCGCCATGAGTTCAGGAACAGAATTATTATCGAGATCCGTTACTATTGGAGAACCGGTCCATACTGCTTCCGGTATATCTACTACCAGGTCGAACGACCCGTCCCAGTCTTCTGCACCTATGTCCCGGGCGATATATATTTTGCCCGTGTCTGCCGCCTGTATGATCTCCGCGTCGTTATTGTCTTCGAGCATGCTGAAGATCGGCGGCAGGTTCATTACGGTCCCGTCGATCTCGCCTGTCACACGGGGCAGTTCCTCGCCAAACGCGATCGAGATACCCATCACAGGGCCTGGACTCGAGAGGATAGTTATCTCGAGACCGGTCGGCGTCCCGGTGTTGGCAAAACTCGCGGGAATCGTTTCGGGGCCGAACTCCGAATACCAGCCGTCCCTGTACGAATCTCCCCAGCTGCCGAAGGCATGGCTTCCGCCCGGCCGGTCGAGGTCCTGTACGCCGTCGGCCTCTTCCAGGTCAACGCCGCTGACGCCGGGATCGTCATTGGGATAACGGCCGATGCTCAGACGGTTCCTTATTATCGTCTCGTCTATGTGCCATATCATGATGCCGCTGCCGGTATCGACGATCTTGACCTGCTCGCCGCCGATATCCTCGTAATGGAACGGGTTGGTCGTCGCTGTGAGAAAGAAGTCGAACTCCGCTCCGAGCAGAGTGTCCTCGTTCTCGGGGAAGCCGTTGCCGTTCACATCGCCGAAATCGAAACGGCCGTTCATATTCCCGTCGTGTACCCTGTTGGAAACGAGAAAATACTCGGTGGGGCTTATCTCGATCTTCACGAGCGATGTATCCGTCGGCGCGGATGTGTTGATGTCGGTGACATTCACCTGCCCGTCATCTTCGACCTCGACCGGCGATATCCATCCCATCAGGTACCTGTGGAACGCGCATGGAAGGGCCGGTATGAAACCGGAGGCATTGTAGAGGCCGTATCCCAACAGGCCGAACGCCCCTATCCCCTGCGAGTCGGGGTAGCCGGAAGGCGTCGTGTCGTACATCGGGATCATGCCGAGCCTCATCCCGACCTGGTAGGCATATATTCCCAGGGACCCGAATATAAGACCGTCCTGCGAGGCGTTCTCCGGCAGGACCATCACGTTGTCGACATAGAAGGTGTCTCCCGCCACGAGGTCATTTGTCGGAACTCCGGGTGTTCCGAGCGTATCGGCGAGAACAGCTTCCATCTCGGCAGGATCGATAAAACCCGACCAGAGCTGCCAGGACGAGTCGCCGGCAAAGTCGGTCTCCTGCCCCGGACCGGGATGTATCAGCGCGAATGCGTCGTACCGTGAAAAATCGATCACGTCGTCGTTCTTCGCCACCACCTCCATGAGGATCTCCGACACCCTTTCCTCCCAGAGGTTATCATCGCCGTAATATGCCGCGTCGAAACTGAGCGTCGTGACACCTGCCGCGATCTCCCATCCGAGACCGAACGCCCCCACGGACGCTCCTCTGAAATATTCCCAAGTGTGCCTCAGCTCGTTGGCAAAATAAAGTGAATCGTGCGGTGGCGATGTGAAATCCATGTCTGCGTACGATACCCTGATCACGAGGAGTTCGAGAGTATCGGGCGCGCCAAAGCTTCCGGCAAGCAGCCCGGAAAGCGCCATCTGCTGGTAAACGCCGGCCGGGTTCCCCTTCGGCATGGCCGGTATACCGGCCACATCCGGCTCCGCGGCGAACGCGCCGGATAAAGCTGCCGCCGCGATAGCAGCGGCGGATATCCTTATGACAGATGCAGGCAAGCGCATGTCCGATGAATAATAAGTTTATGTCCGGGACTCATCAAGTCAAATGCGGGCTCAGAAAAAAGTCGGGGAGAGTGAAGATCTCTTGCCGCCCCTGTTCAGCAATCGCTTTCTTCACTCTCCCCTTTGGTCGACCTTCCGGGTAACGGAAACCTTATTTAAGTGCCAGCTTAAGGTAAGGTGTTCTGCCGCTGCAGGATTCTATCATCGTCCTGTACTCCCGACCTGTTCGTCGGGGGGACTTGTCGACCTTCTGGAAAACCGTTCATTATCTTTATTCCACCGGTCTCTTCGGAACCGGATGTCAGCGTGATGTTCGCGTCCTCCTCGTCGCCTGTCGGCCTGGGCATCAGGTCCGTGTTGCCGGGATCGGTCTGATAGGCCCACCAGAAGTCCGTGTGACCGTCGGCGACCGTGTGCACCCAGAGTTTCACGTAGTAGTGATCGCCGTCTGGATCGCCGAGCCGGAGTATGTAACAGTGACCTTCGATCACTTCCACCGATCCTGTGGGTGACCATCCATCGGTCGGAGCGGTGTTGATATCATCGAAACCATACGGCCACTCACCAGTGAAACCATAATCCTGTATCATCACTCTCGGCATAGTAACCGAGAACAGGTTCACGGCGCCGGTCGTATCGAACACAATGTCAGTTGACAGCAGTGAGCAATCCTGCGCGATATTGCTCAATGGAGTGAAATCGTACCCGCAGGAATCGGAATAAACTTCCGCGTCGTAGAGCCTCAGAAACCCTTCCGGCCTCGGCGTCGCGCTCACATCTTCGTAGCTCAGCTCGCTGAAATTGTCAGCCTCGTCGTAAGCGGATACCGCGTAATAGAACTGTTCACCGTTTGCAGGCTCACCGGATTCGATAAAATCACCGAAATCGAAATGGTATTCGTAAGGATCCGGATCCTCCACGTAGACAGTTCCTATCCTCTCATAGATCCCATAGAGCGAGTCGTTCTTCCATATGTCGTAACCCGCGATGTCGTCCTCCTGGTTCGGATACCAGCATATCCGCACATAGCCATCGAGATTGACCGCATAGACGCCGCGAGGTGCCGATGGAGGACA
>CBDUYR010000036.1:0-28095 GCA_965371515.1 uncultured bacterium
GACACCGGCAGATCTCCCGGCCGGCCGCCGAGAAACCGGTATGCTTCCATGAGATGAACCGGTTCGGGATAGTGGATCCCATACCCGATTTCGGCATTGTTCAACGCGTTGATCACTCGTTGCCTGTCAGGCGTCTGGACGACAAAGAGATGGTACGTGTGTGTACCATCCGGCGCTTCGGTGGGCAGGCGGTAAATCGATCCGGTCAATGCGTCCGTGTACGTTTGCGCGATGTTGCGGCGTGTCTCGATCGCGTCTGACAAGTACCGCAGTTTTACCCGTAGAATGGCTGCCTGCAGCTCGTCAAGCCGGCTGTTGAAACCCTCACAATGTGCGTGCCGGTCGTTCTTGAATCCGTAAAACCTCAGCATTCGCAGATGTTCCTCCAGGCCTGGATCGCTTGTCACGCAAAGCCCTCCGTCTCCAAAAGCACCGAGGTTCTTTGTCGGGTAGAAAGAGAAGCAGCCGATGTCACCAAAGCTGCCGACGTGCTTGCCTTTGTATGTGCTTCCGTGTGCCTGGGCGCAGTCCTCGACGACCTTGAGGTTATTTGCGGCGGCGAACTCGAGAATAGGCTGCAGGGGGGCCGGCTGACCGTAAAGGTGAACGGGGAGAATGCAGCG
Source organism: uncultured bacterium (assembly GCA_965371515.1). GTDB lineage: Bacteria > Krumholzibacteriota > Krumholzibacteriia > Krumholzibacteriales > Krumholzibacteriaceae > JAUWCL01. The sequence continues at coordinate 624 of CBDUYR010000036.1, forward strand.
GGTGCGATCCGTTCGTGCCGCCTCCAGCTGCGCGTGGTCCAAAAGTAAGGTCGCGGGATCGACATCGACGAACCGCGGCACCGCTCCGACCGCCCGAACAGCGGCGACCGGCGGCACTCCGCCGTTTGCCACTGTGATAACCTCGTCACCGGCGCCGATTCCGAGGGCCCTCAACGCAAGGATCAGCGCGTCGGTGCCGGAGCCCACGCCGACCGCCCCATGAACGCCCGCGTAATCGGCGAACTCCTGCTCAAAAGCGCTTACTTCGGGACCGAGGATAAGCTGACCCGAGGCGAGTACCCGGTTAATTGCTTTCTCGATCTCATCCTTGATCTGAAGGTAGCCGGGGATGTAGTCGAAGTAGTGTATCATGGGACTATGCGACGGGATCACCCATTTCCCGGTAATACATCACGGTTTTCTCGAGGCCGGCAGCCAGGTCAACCCTGGGGCTCCAGTCTGTCACTTCATGAAACTTTTGAAAGTCACTGTAGTAGTCGCCGATATCGATGATGCCGATTTCCGGAGGGAACGGGACCAGTTCGTAGCTGAACTCGGTAAACATACGCAGTGTCTCCACGAACTGGAGAAGACTCTTCGGCTCCGGGTGACCGATGTTAAATGCCTTTCCGGCAGTTTCCCCGGTGGCGCCGGCAATGATGAGGGCAGCCACTACGTCGTCCACGTAGTTGAAATCCCGGAGCTGCTCACCGGTTCCGTAGATCTTGATCGACTCTCCCTTTAACGCCTTGCGGACAAAGATGCCCACGAAACCCTTGGTATTGCTCTTCAGGTCCATACGAGGTCCATATGTGTTTGTCAGGCGGAGACTGACCGTACGCATGCCGTAGACCTTATAATAGAGGGCATAGTACATTTCTGCGGCCAGATTGTTGATCCCGTTGACGTCCACCGGTAAGAGTGGATGTTCCTCGTTGACCGGTAAATACTGCGGTCGGCCATATACCTGGCGTGTGCTGGCAAAGACAATCGCCACTTTCGGATTCTTGAGGCGGCAGCATTCCAGTAGCGACAGTTGGCTGCGGCAATTGATCTCCATGTCGGTCAGCGGATCGCACATGCTGTCAATATGACTGATCTGACCGGCAAGGCTGAAGATCACGTCCTGCCCCTGAACGATGTAACTCAAGCTGGCGGCGTCCCGAACGTCGGAGAAATTGACGTGTACCTTGTCTTTTATGGGTTCGATGTTCCGAAGCGTCGCGCCATAGGCCGGCAGCATTGAGTCTACCAGCGTCACTTGTGCTCCAAGTTCAACGAGGCGCAGGGCGAGGTTGCTTCCAATGAAGCCTATGCCGCCGGTAATCAGTACGCGTTTATCTTTATAGAACTCCATCGCGGCTGTTCTTTCTCTCTTTGATGTAACGTATAACGTACTGGGGGTTTTTGGAATGATCGAGGAAAAGACGTCCCAGATATTCACCAATGACGCCCAGAATCAGAAGCTGCAGTCCGGCGAAGAACACAACGGTGGTAAGGACAGCCGGTATCCCGACTGTCACATTGGGATTGATGTACAGCTTGTCGATAGCGATGGCAACGAACACGAAAAGGCTGAGGCCCGAGGTCAAGAGACCGATCAGCGTGGCAAAGCGCAACGGCGCAATGGAGAATCCCAGAAACGAGTTTAGCCACAGGTAGAATAGCTTCGACATTGTGTAATTGGAATGCGCTGTTTCCCTCGGCCGGTGCTCGACATCGATCTGACCCAGATTTCGAGTTGCTCGAACTATCAACCCATCGATGTATGGAAACGGACCGTGGTACCCCGTGATCTCATCCACAACAAAGCGGTTCATGATCTTGAAGCTCGATAAATAGAGGTCCCGCGGTTTCTTGAGCAATGCGTTGGCAACGTTATGATTGAGACGGCTCCCCCAGTTGCGCCACCTGCTGTGATGCTTTACCCGGTATTGCCCGAATACCACATCGTAGCTTTTCTCTCTGATTTCGTCGTACATTTTGACCAATTCCACGGGGGGAGTCTGCCCGTCGTCGTCAATGATTGCGGTGTAGGCTCCTGTAGTCTGGCTCAGGCCGGCCATAACGGCGTTGTGCTCCCCGAAATTGCGCGCCAGGTTGAGAAAGGTGACCGTATCGGAGTGGGTATCGTGAATGGCCTGACAGGTTTCTTCGCTATCGTCAACAGACCCGTCGTTAACGAGCACGACCTCAAAATCGATGTCCGCAAAAACCTCGTGAATACTATCTACAACTGCACGGAGAGTGCCGCGGCTGTTGTAAACGGGGATGACAATAGAAAGCTCAACTGGGTTTTTCAAGAGCTAGCCTCAATACGCAATAAATTCCAGATATCACCTGCTGCGAGATATAAAAAAGCCTCTCGGCACATGTATGCTACAAAATCAGTGCCACCGAACCTTCTTCGCTCTCCTCGCCGAGACCCTCAAAGCGGCTTGATGGTTGACATATTGATGCTTGCTTCCCCCCGAGTAGCCTAAGCCTGATATTAACTTACATATGTTATCATGTGATAAGCAGGATGTCAATACCCAGACTGTTGTTTCAAAGCACTCTATCATGATATAAACAATATGATAATGGCGGGAAACCAGAATACATGGTTGATTTCTGTTGTCATGAGATCGATAAGGTTTGATATAAGAGTATTGATTTCTGTCATGGTCCGGGGATATAGCAAGGAAAGGGATCGTTATGACTTGCATGGAGAATTTGCTTGATGCTCTGGCTGATTGTGGAGAGGCGGCCATATTCTACAAAGGGAAAAACATCGTACTTGCAAACAGGCTTTTCGCAGATTTATTCGAAAGGGATCCAGATAAATGCAAGGGTTTGCCGATAATGGAAATCTGCCATGAAGAATCTATTGAGATGATTGGCGATTTCATGAGAAGAAGAGACCATGGCGACCATGATATTCCGACAACATTTCTTGCATCATTCAGGACTGCCCATGATCCAAAACTCAATCTGCGGATTACTGTCATCAGAACAGAAAATACGGAAGGAGCCTATCTGGCCATTTTTCAGGAAATAGAGCCTGATTGATGAAGCGACTCATTTTAAGTTTTAATTGAAGCGAGGTTTTTCATGAAGAAGGTACTCATAGTTTTTGCTGTCGTGATCGTGGTGGTCGTTGTTGCAGTGTTTCTCCTGCTGTCCAACCTGGATTCAGTCGTCGCAAAGGCCATAGAGAAGCACGGAAGCGATTTTACAAAGACCAGTGTCTTCGTCTCCGGTGTGGATATCTCGCTCCGCGAAGGGTGCGGGTCGATCAAGGGGCTTCGCGTGGAGAGTCCAGACGGTTTTGACGTGCGTGACGCGTTTTCGCTCGGCGATATCACACTGGACATCGATATAAAGAGCCTGCCCAATGATCCTGTCGTCATCGATGAGATCCACATCAATGCCCCAGTCGTCAATGCCGAGATTCTGGAGGATGGCACTTCCAACATCCATGAGATCCAGAAAAATGTGCAGGCTTACACTGGTGGAGACAAGAGCGAGGGCGAAGAATCAGGTGGACAGTCGAAACGGATACGGATAAAGAAATTTGTTTTCGAGAAAGGTTGCATCGAGGTCGATGCGACCGCCCTCGGCATCGATAAGCGCACGATCACTCTCCCCGAGATCCGGCTCAACGACGTTGGTGGTGCAAACGGAGCGACACCCGATGAGATTACCAGGATCGTACTGATGGCTGTCACAAAGAAGGTTGCTTCCGAAATAGCTGGCTCAGAAATCGATGGATTGATCAGGGAAAAGCTGGAAGACTCGCTTACCGAAAAGGTGAAGGGTCTGTTTGACAAGTTCAGAAACTAGGGGATTTTCTATGGAATACAAAGGCCGCATCTGTCTGATTATATCTTTAACTGTGATTATGTCTGCCTATGGCTGTGCGACGCTGCAGGAGGACATTGGCGATATCTTCAATACCGGAACGGGCGAGGACGATCTCGACGAGCCCACGGTCATCTTGGGTATCAAGGAAGCGCTGCGGGTCGGCACGAAGAACACGGTGATTTCCACATCCCGGCTGGATGGATATCTCGGAAACGAGTTGATCCGGATCGCCATTCCAGAGCAGCTGGAATCGATGACTTCGACTCTGCGACAGGTCGGGCTGGGCAGTTTGGTCGATGATCTTGAGGTCGGAATGAACCGGGCTGCAGAGCTCGCCGCCGCCGAGGCGCAGGATGTTTTCTGGGATGCGATTACAAAGATGACAGTGTCCGATGCCTTTGGAATCCTCTACGGAGACGATACCGCCGCAACCGAATATTTCCACCGTCAGACTCATACTGTTCTGCGGGCCCGCTTCCATCCGATTATTCAGGAAAAAATCGAGGAGGTCGGACTTTCACGGATATACGGTCAGCTTGCCGACGCATACAACAGTCTTCCCCTGGCGGGGAAGCCCGGGCTGGTCGATCTTGATGAATACGTGACCGACAGGGCGCTGGACGGGCTGTTCGCCGTTCTTGCCCGGGAGGAGCAGAAGATCAGACAGGATCCAGCGGCCCGCACGACCGATCTGTTGATGCGGGTTTTCGGGGGCTGAGATAGTCACAACCCTTTGCAGGGGAATCCCGCTCTTATTTATACAACCTCGATCGTCGAGGGTGGTTTTGTTGCGATGTTGTATGTAACGCTCACCACACCCGGCACGCCGCGAATAATCTCGTCGGCGAGTTTTTCAAGCATATCGAAGGGAAGTCTCGTCGGAGACGCGGTACGCGCATCCACGCTGTCCCAGCAGCGGACCTCTATCTGAAGACCGAAATCGCGCTTGCCGTCGCGCATGCCCGTGACGCGGTCCTCGTGAAGGATAGCCATATACTGGAAGGCATTCGTGTCCTTCAGCAGGCGTTCGACTATCGTGGTTGCCTTGCGAACCAGATCGATGCGCTCGGGCGTGACCGCTCCGACCACCCGCGCGGCGAGTGCCGGTCCCGGGAACGGGATACGGTTGAAGACCTCCTCCGGAAGGCCGAGTGCCTCGCCGACCTTGCGGACGCCGTCCTTGCGCAGCTGGACGAGAGGCTCGATGATCTTGTATCCGAATGCCTCCTGCGGATCGATGCCGAGCTGCTCGAAGACGTTATGTTGACGTTTGATGCCTGCGATCGTCTCGTCGACATCGGTCAGGATCGTTCCCTGGAGGAGATGTTTCGCACCGCTTTCCCTGACCAGGCGTCCGAACACGTCCTTGTAAAACGTCTGCGTTATGCCCTCGCGTTTCTCTTCCGGATCGGTGATACCCTCCAGGGCTGAGAAAAATTCCTTCCGCGCATCTTCAAGCTCGACCTTGATTCCAAGCTTGCCGAAGAGATCTACCACCCATTCGGGCTCTCCCTCGCGCATGAGCCCGTTTTCGACAAAGACCGTTTTGAGCCTGTCACCAAGCGCGCGGTGACCGAGCATTGTGACTACCGATGAATCGACGCCTCCCGAAAGGGCGTTGATCGCCAGGCCGTCCCCGACGGCAGATTTGATCTCTTCGACCTTCTGGTCGATGAAGTGCTGGGTATCGAGATCGAGCACGGTAATCTCGGTGGCCATACTGCTTCCTCCCGGAATGGAAATGTATTGGTAATTGTGAATTCGTGTCGATTATAACAGGAAAATGTCTGCTTGCCAGCGCCTCTTTTATGTTTTATTCCTACTGTACGATGAATCACAGACAGAAATGCCCGAATTGCCCCGAGAGCCCGACGAGGCATGTCTTCGTCGTGCCTCAGGGTGGCCGAATCGTTGAATGTGCACGCTGCGGCCTGCAGTTCGCTGAAGAATACCCTGAGATCGAGAGCGCCGACACCGAGATATACGGCAGTGACTATTTCAGGGCGTCCCTCGAGGAACGGGAACGCAGGATGAGGATATTCGGCGAGTTGCTCGCCGAGGTAGAATCTGTTATCGGTCGGAAGGGTCGCATACTTGATGTGGGGACGGGAGAGGGGACGCTGCTTCTTGCCGCGGTGGAAAAGGGATGGGAAGCTGAAGGCACGGAAATAGCGTCGGTCATGGTCCATCATATACGGGAGAAATTTGGTCTGACCATTCACCAGGGGGTGCTCGAGGATCTCGAGCTTCCGACGCACTCGTTCGACGCGATCATCATGAATCACGTGCTGGAGCATGTCAGTGATCCACGAATCACGCTCGAGAAGGTGGCCGAACTGCTCAATCCCGGCGGAGTGGTCAGGATCGAGGTGCCCAATCTGGCCAGCCTTTCCAACAGGGGGAAAAGCTTCCAGCGTCGCTACAGGCTGAAGAAGAATCCCTGGAAACATTATTCGCCTGACCACCACTTCTGGTTCTTCACGCCCCGGACACTGAAGACCACCCTCGAGACGGCTGGTCTTCATCCCCTTTCAATCAACGCTCCCGCCAGGCAGTGGGGGAAGAAGAGTTTTATCGACGGTATTACCAATGCTTTGTACGGGAAAACGCTGTGGGGAGGGCACCTCGTTGCTTATGCAGCCATTCTGTAAAACGTAAAGAAGCCCGGTCTGGGACCGGGCTTCTTTATCAGCTTACGTTATTTGTAACGTAATCACTTACTGTGCATGCTCTTGATTCCGCCCCAGCTCGATTCTTCCGTTCCGACCGCGCAATCCACGATCGACAGAGTAATGGAGATAAAATCCCAAGCCGCACCGTACATGCGTGTGGGATTGCATCCGGCATCGAGGAGAGCAGGATAGTTGGCCGGTATCACATCGCCGAGATCTGTCGAGGCGACGAAAATGCCGTTGCCAATGTAGAAGCTCATGCAAGTTCCAGGGTAAGCATCGAAGTAGGCGATTGCCTGTACGTTGGTGACCGCCGCGACGGGCACCCAGTTCGTGTAGGTAATCGTCTCGAACTCAGTGTAGCTGTCGATGTTCCCGTTGTACTCCGCATCGCCGTTCGCCCACGGGCCCGTTCCACTGAGCCAGATGTACCCGCCGGTGAAAGTCTTCATGTAGGTCCGGGTTCCGTTGCCGCTCGTATTCACGTTGTCGGTCAGCAGTACCGCGTCCGATTCCGAAGTCGAACACCAGTAGTGCCACTGCGTTCCGAGTGTCGAGCCATCCCAGGATTTGGAGTTGAGGGTCGTCCCCGCGGACAACGCGGATCCGTCAACATCCCAGGCTTCGCTATAGCGTCCAAGAAGGAGCGACCCGCCGAGATCGGACGACTGGTATTCGCCGTTCAGGGGCGCTGCGGCAAAAGATGTTCCGGTGAAGAGCACAAGTAGGAGCAAAACTGTACCAAGACGCTTCATAAAAAGCCTCCGCAGGATTTAGGTGAATGTTCCCGGGCCCATGGACCCGGATACCGCTTAAGTGGAAGTAGTCTATCAGAAGAACGAGATAATGTCAACTAATAATAACAATTAAAAAGAAAGCAACACTCTGATTATGTAGGTTATATGCAGAAGCTGGAAAATGACGCTTCGTGATTGAATATATAGAGTCCATGATTTATTGGGTGCGGTTTTAAGAAGTCAGGAATTATTGACGTAAGCGATTTTTTTCCTGTAGATTGCGAGTCGAATGAATCAACGGGTACAAAGGAGGAATGAATGCGTAGATTTTTCGGTCTATTCTGCCTGGTAATCGTTATGGTAGCGGCCGGATGTGATTCGGACGAAACTATAACCGGTGAAATCCCGATCGCTGATATCGACGGCCTTCGCGTCGAGCTTCCCTGCATTGGAACCGGCACAGCCGATGTTAACTGCGCGACGCCAGACGCCGACGAGGGATCTACTACGATCGACGGCGAGGACGGGACGACGTATAATGTGACGATCAGACTTCGTGGCCTGGTAGAACAGAAGACGTATACCGACTATACCAACCAGGACGGGATGTGGGTCGAGGGGGGAGCTCCCGACGGGGGTTCGTTCAACATCTTCAGGCTCCATGTCTCCTCGCCGGAAATAATCTATTACCTGAATGCCGGATCCTCGTACATCGACGAGTGCTTCGTGCTCGATATCGAGAAGACGATAGTGATGAATCACGGCGCTACGCTGACGCTGCTGGCCGATGCGGGAGGAGACGCCCTCTCTACGAAAAACAGGGACGACAACGGAGATCCGATCGTCGTCAACGGAGTGCCTCCATACCCGTACCCGTTCGACGGACAGTTTGTGCAGCTGGACATCGTAGACGTTACGATCAATCACTGAGCGATAATGTAGTTGTAGAGGCCTGAAGCCCGGGAGGGGCTACTTCGAGAACTCCGCGGCGAGCGCCCAGTAGGGGTCGGTCACTGGGTGCTCGAGGTCCGATTCTTCGCCGTTGTGGACGATCGTGAGGCCATCGCTCCCGGGGACTATCTCTCCGCAGACTGCTCCTGGAATGCTGTTTTCTTCGAGAGCTGTCACCAGTTCGTCCGCCTCATCCGCGGCGACGACCGCTATGAGGGTTCCCTCGCTTATAGCGCTTAACATATCGAATTCGAACAGATCGGCAGTCTTCTGCACAACGGGCTGGACCGGTATGAGGTCCTGCTCGATCCGCAGGCCGTAGGAACCGGCCCTGGCCATCTCGTGCAGCCCGCCGAGTATCCCGCACTCGGTCGCATCGTGCATGACGTGCACTCCGGGAAACTCTCTCGCGATGATGCAGTCGTCGAGGACTGACATCTGCTCGAAGACACCCGCGGCGTCTCTCTGGAAATCCTCGCCGCCTGCCGATACAAACTTCCCGGGGAAGAGCACGGCAAGCAGTCCTGTGGCCTCGATCGCCGGTCCCTTTGTGATAACGATCCTGTCCCCGACAGCGGCCCTGTGGGGCCCCCTCAGATCGGCTTCATCGCCGATGGCAATGGCAGTTGCTCCTCCGACCATGGGATAATTGCAACCGGTATACCGCGCGGTATGCCCCGTAACGATGCTTATCCCGTACTTTACCGATTCCTCGTGTACGGCGTTCCACATCTCTTCGATCTGTTCCTCTGTCATCTCCGGCGGCAGGTTGAGGTCGATGGCGAGATGCTTCGGGGGAAGCCCCGAGACAGCCACATCGCAGAAGATGATATGGAATGCGAACCAGGCGGCCCTGTCGAATCCGAATGCCGGGACGATGAAGAAAGGATCGGTCGACATGGCGATTGCCTGCCCGCCGACACGGATCACGCCGTAATCGACGCCGTGGCGCGGGCCGATGATGATGTCATCGTCAGTGACTCCGAGCCGCGGGTAGATCACGCGATCGAAGAACTGTGGGTGGATCTTGCCGAGTTCGGGAAGTTTTTCCTGGTTCATGCTTGCTCCCTCCGCAGGTCCTGGCCTGATCAGGTTCGACGGGTCCCCGGATCTCCTCCAGGTTCTCAGCCCCGGTATAGTCTCGTCATGGGCTCCCCGGTTTGTGTTTCAACGTGATGATATTGCAGGGAAAACGGACTGTCAACAGGACTGTTCCCTGAATCTGGATGACGGGAAATGGTTTGTGCGGATGGACGCGGAGGCGGCAGGACGCTGCAGCTTCACGGCCGACATCACCGGCAGTGCTTTCGATAGGTGTCCGTCCGGAACCAGGCCTGCTGGAATGACGTTAACCGCTAGAACCTGAAGCCGATATTAACGAGTCGTATGATCGGCAGGCCGGCATTTGCGTCCTCGAGGTCGCCGCCGAAGTATCGGACCGCGCCTAAGCCCATGCTGACGGCGAATCTGTGCGTTTCGCCGAGGAGCCAGGTGTAACCGACGTCCATGCCGAATCCGTAGGTGGTTCCCTTTTCAGAGATATCCGTGACCGAATTCTTAATCTCCACACTGTATATACCCAGCCTGCCGCCGAAATAAAATCCTCCGGGCGCTTTTCCCGAGGGGTAGTATCTGTAAAACAGGCTGCCGCCGGCGTAGGTCTCTTCGTCGATTTTGTCGTCGTCTTCGAATGTGACATATGATCCGGCGAATCCCACGGTGCCGTTTTTCGCGACCCTCAGTTCGTACTCGATGTTGTACCAGTTGAAGAGGAAGAGGAAGGGATTGGTCGTGATCAGGTGCCTGTAAGAATCAATGCCTGTCTCCTGATCCTGAGCGGCGACGGGTACACTCATGAAGACCATAACGAGAATCAATCCGAAAACCGAAAGACAATGCGTTCTGTTCATGGCATCTCCGCCTTTCATTCAGCCTTGAAATCCTGCCCCTCCCGAGTCGATATTCCATCCTTAATGGAAGCGTCTTCGTTATGTCAAGGCATATGACGGTCCGTCTGTATCTTGGCGAAAAACGGAAGGTCATTTGAATTCGACGAAGTCGAAATCGTCCCAGTCGATCTCGATCTCCTCGCCCGAGTCGAGGATAACGAAGATTCCCTTGTTGTCGTCGTCGACATCGTTCGATCCCTTGACCTTGAACTCGTGGCCGTCCCACAGGGTGATTATGGCCGAGCAGCAGCCCTTGCGCCGGATCGTGCTGATATTTCCCAGCTCGATGTCCATCTCGACACCCCTGAACTCGGTGTCGATGATCTCCCAGGTGTATTCCTCGTCGTCGTCCCACCGGATGTGGCCCGTATACGACTCTCCCGAATCGGTGTGTACAGTTCCTTCGAGAAGCTTGCCGCCGTCAAAACGGTTGTACTCGACCGGGGCAGACGATTCCTCGAAATCGATGCGGTCGAACTCGTCCCAGCCGACCTTGACTACGCCGAAGTCTTCGACGAAGATGGAAATTCCCCTGTTGGAGCTGTTTACGTCGTTAGTGCCTTTCAGCGTGAGCTCGTCACCATTCTTCATGGTGACTCGCGCGCTGCTCGAACTGCGGCGCTCGATCGCTCTGATCTTGCCGAAGGGGATCTCGCGGTCGCGGCTGCGATGCTCGCCGTCCAGGATGTCGCCTGTAAGCACCTCGTCGGCGTCCCAGCAGACCCACCCGGTGAATGTGTCGCCCTTGCGAGTCGTAAGTGTCCCGTAGAGCCTGTCTCCGAAGTCCGAATAGACCTCGTATCCCCCCTGGCTGAATTCGATCCGGTCGATGTCCTCCCAGTCGAGTTCGATCTCGCCTTCGTCGGGATCCTCCACGATTATACCGCGGATGTTGTCGCCGATGTCGGTCGAGCTGGCCTTGACTTCCATTTCCTCGCCCGACTTGAAGATAAGCAGGGCGGCATCGTCTTCGATAAACTCGATTGCCTCGAGGTGGCCGAACGCTACAGTGCACTGAGCAGACATGTTATAGCTGCCTTTTGTTCTCACCTTACCGATGCGTACGCCGAAAATGTAGATCGATTTGACGTGCTCATCGTCCTTGTGCCTGCGCCTGGTGAGCTCGAGCTCCTTCGTACAGTCGATCATGTCGACCCACGACGCCTCGTTCGAGTCCCACCTGATAAGGCCCTCGTACTTGTCCCCATCCGATGTGATCACCCGGCCGTGGATCCTTCCCCGCCCGTCGGCAAACGAGGGAGAGGCCGCCGTTACGGCGAGGACGAGGATTGCGCCTATCGTCAGGATCTTGTTCATACCGATAACCTCCGTTCATGTTCGGTGGGCGATGACTGCGTGCCCTTTGCCTTTGCGATCACCCTGCGCGACCAGTTTCTCAAGTCGTCGAGCAGTGAGTATATGGTAGGCAGGACGAGCAGTGTGATCACCGTTGAGAATGTTAACCCGCCGACTATGGCTCGCGCCATGGGATAATACGGGGGGCCGTTTCCGCCTATTTCGGTTGTTACTATGCATAGCGGCACGAGGCTGAGCACCGTCGTGCCCGCGGTCATCAGAATCGGGCGCAGGCGGTCGCGCCCGGCCCGCACTATGGCATCGTGCCGGGACAGGCCTCTGCTGCGCAGATGATTGATGTGATCGACAAGAACGATGCCGTTGTTGACGACGACACCGATGAGTATCAGTATGCCTATCATTCCCATGATCGACATCTTCGTTCCGGTGAACAGGTAAAACCAGTAGACGCCGACGATGGAGAATAATATCTGTGTCCAGATGGCGGTGGGGAAGAGGATGGATTCGAACAGCGAGGCCATCACGAAGTAGATCAGCACCAGCGCGAGCAGGAGATTTATCAACATCGTCTGGAGGGCCTCCTGCTCGTGATCGAAGCTCTCTCCAAAATTCCAGGAGTATCCTGCGGGGAAATTGTATTTTCCGAGCACGCCGGAGATCAATTTCTGCGCATCTCCTTTTGTGACGTCGGTCAGATTTGCGGTCACTCCCAGCGATGTTGTCCTGTTCTCGCGAGAGATGTTGCGCGGTCCTCGGCGAATCCGGAAATCGGCCAGCGAGGCGAGTTTTACGGTCCTGCCGTTTCTCGCGTGGAGAGGGAGGTTCTTCAGCTGGTCGAGCGTCTCCCTGTCTTTTTCCTGGAATTCGAGGCGGATATCGATTTCGCCCGATTCACCATGGAATTTCCTCAGATTGACGCCACGCATCGCAGCCGAGATGACGCTGGCGATCTCACGCGTTGTGAATCCGTACTGCCTGGCTCTCTGGCGGTCGACCACTATCTGGACTTCCTTTTCGCCGATCTCTGCCTCGGAGCGAACGTCGGAGAATCCGGGGATCTGACCGAGGCTCCAGGCGACATCACGCGAGAGCTCTGACAGTCTCTCGCTCGACTTGCCGGTGAGCTGAACACGGATCGATGTCCCGCCGCCGCCCTGGTTGCGCCAGGTGAAAGATGGGTTGGCGATTGCCAGTTTCGGCAATCCTTCTTTTATCTCTTCCTTGATCTCCTTGGTCGATTTTTTTGTCCCATTGCCTTTTACCAGAAGGATCGTCGACATCGCGTAGTCGTTCTGGAAGTAGCTGTAGACTGATTCAATTTCGAACTTATCCTGATTCTCGAAGAGATACTTTTCGTATTCGGTGACTGCCGCCTCGACCTTCTCGACGGTATAGCTGCCGTTGATGTGATAATGAAGCCTTATACGCCTGTCCTCCGGTTCGTCAAACATCTCCATCTGTACAAACTTCATCGGAATGGCGATGCTCAGGAGAAGACCAATAATAATTCCAACGGTTGCCTTTCGGTGCCGCATCGTCCATTCGAGGGCGCCGGCGTATCTCCTGATAAGTTTGTCGATGACGGTCTTTTTCGTCATCGGTTTCGGCGGTCTGATCTTCGACGAGAGCAACGGCACGATCGTCTGTGCGAGGAGCAGGGAGACGCCGAGCGCTATACAGATCGTGATCCCGACATGCTTGAGGTATATCGATATATCATTGTTTGCCCCTACGATGTTGGGGAGGAAGACTATCGCGGTTGTCATGGTCCCCGCCGTGATCGCCAGCGAGACCTCGCTGACGCCGGTGTTGATCGATTCCGTCGAATGTGGATCTGCGAGCTGATGACGGTGTATGCTCTCGGTCACAACGACGGCATTGTCCACCAGCATGCCAATAGCGAGCATCAGTCCCATCATCGACAGGATGTTCAGCGTCAGTCCGCTGAAATACATGAACGTCAAGGTGATCATCAGCGACAATGGTACGGCAAGAGCGACGATAAATGTCGTGATGAGGCGCCTCAGAAAAAAGAAAAGGATGAGGACGGCAAGCGAGCCGCCCACCAGTCCCGCCTTCAGCACCTCGTTCAGTGAGCTGGTGACTCCCTCGGCGAGGTTGTCCATGTAGTAGATGGTGATCCCCTCCATCTCGGGGATCTTTTTGATCTTTTCGATCTCCTCGACGATCCAGTCGGTCACCTCGACGAGATTCGCGCCGCCTTCCTTGAAGACGTTTAGGCCGATCGCGTACTTCTGGTTCAGGTGCCTTCCGTAGTTCTGCTCCGGCTTCTCGTAAGTGATCGTGGCGATGTCGTTCAGCCTCAGATTGTGCTCACCGACGACGACTTGCCCGATGTCGTCGATCGACTGGAACTCCCCGACCGGCCTTACGACGAATCGCTGGTTGTGGTCGGTTATCTTCCCGGCCGTCACCATGAAGTTGCTGCGGCGGAGAATCTGCGAGAGACGCCCGATGTCGATCCCGTGCTCGATGATCCTGTCAGCCGACAGTTTTATCCGGATCTCCTTCTTCTCGACGCCGTACAGATCGACCTTGGAGACGCCCTCGATCCTTTCTATTCGTCTCTTCACGTTTCTGTTGAGCATGTCGTAGGCGTTTGAGAGGTCGCGGTTGCTCGAGATCCTAAGAGTGAGGATCTCCATGTCGGCTGTGGACCATTTCCTGATAAAGAACCGTTCGAGATCATCGGGGAAGAGGTGCCTGATTCCCTCGAGCTTTTCCTTTGCCTCGAGGGCCTTGACGTCGGTGTCGACGCCCCAGTCGAAATTCAGGCGGATCCACGCGCCGCCGCTATGAGAGTTTGACTCCATCCTCTTGATCCCGCTGATTGTGGCGATGACCTCCTCGGCGGGCCGCGTGATCTGACGCTCTATCTCCTCGGGGGTCGAGCCGGGGTAGGGGATGTCGACAAAGATGAACGGCGCGTCGAGATCGGGGAAGAATTCCAGAGGCAGCAACTTCGCCGATATTACGCCGAGTACGATGAAGCAGACGAAGACCATCAGTGTAGTCACCGGTCTGCGGAGTGATGCCCGGGTGAGGTTCATATCCAGATCTTTCTATTTCTTCCTGTCGAATAGTGTGTAGACGACAGGTATAACTATCAGCGTGAGAAGAGTCGAAACGGTCAGCCCTCCGATGACGGTGATCGCCATAGGGGCTCTGACCTCTGCGCCCTCTCCTATCCCTATCGCGAGAGGGAGGAGGCCCAGTGCAGTCGTGAGCGTTGTCATCAGGATCGGGCGCAGCCTCGACTTGCCGCCCTCGAGTATCGCGGAGATCTTGTCCATCCCGCTCTCACGGAGCTGGTTAATCAGGTCGATCAGCACGATCGCGTTATTCACCACAATTCCTGCCAGGAGTATAAGCCCGATGAATACAACGACGCTTATCGTCGATCCGGTGATGTACAGGGCCCATACCGCTCCGATCAGCGCGAGAGGAATGGTGAACAGGATCACGAACGGGTGGAGGAACGACTCAAACTGCGATGCCATGACAAGGTATACGAGGAACACGGCGAGGAGGAGGGCAAACTGGAGCGACCTGAACGACCTGGTCATTTCCTGGTTCTGCCCGGCGATCCTCACGCCGAGACCGGCCGGCATCGGAATGCCAGCGATGATTCCGTTGATCTCCTCGGCAGCCGTACCCAGGTCGCCGTAGTTGAGGTTGGCCGACACGAGAGCCACGCGCTCCTGGTCTACGCGCCTGATCTCGCCCGGTCCGGTGTCGAGCGTGATGTCAGCGACCGCTTCGAGCGTCACGGGCCGCTCGCTCTCGGGGTTTATGATGAGCTTGCGGATCTTGTCGACCGAGTTCCTGTCAGATTCCTTCGCGCGTACGAGGATGTCGATCTTCCTGTCGCGCCATGAGTATTGCGAGGCGACATCGCCGCGGACCTTGCTCACGACCCGTTCGGCAATCTCGTAGACCTGGAAGCCGAGGGAGGCGGCCTTCTCGCGGTCGAACTTTATCTGTATCTCGGGATGCCCCGATTTCATAGTCGATTTCACGTCTGCGAAGCGGGAATTCGCCTCGAGCTTCGAGGCTATCTCGTTGCTTACCTTTCTCAGGCTCCGTAGATCGTAGCCAGCGACCTCGATTTCGACGGGAGTCTTGAACGTGAACAGAGTCGGCCTCGAGAACTTGTACTGGAGGTCGGGGACCGCCTGGAGATCATTCCTCATCAGGCCCATCACGCGGTCCTCGTCCTCGCGCATGGCGCCTGGGTGGAGGACGACACTCAGCTCGCCCCAGTTCTCACCGCCCTGCTCGGGATTGGCGTCCATCCTGTTGCCAGTGCCTGCGACGGAGAAGATCGTCTTGATGTCGGCGATTTCGGATGAGGCATTCTGGACGCTCTTGATCGCCCGATCGGTTACCTCGAGAGGAGTGCCGGGGGAAAGGCGGAACTCGACGCGGAACTCTCCCTGCGAAAGCTGCGGGATCAGTTCGACGCCAAGCTTCGGTACGAGGAGCATCGTCGCACCGAAGAGGACAAGCGCGACGGCAATGACTCTGCCCTTGTTGTCGAGGGACCAGGCAAGCATGCCGGAGTACGATTTCTCGACGGCGGTGTATCCCTTCGTGAACAGCTTCAGCAGGGGATTGATGAGGATCATGACGATCCTCGATATGCTCCTGACAATCCCTATGACAAGCCTGGTGAGGAATACGGGGATCGTCATGAAGATTACCCTGCCGGCAGATCTCATCCAGCGCCCGACGCGTCTCTTCGGTTCCTTTTTCGGCGCCGGCTCGACGGGCGGTTCCTTCTTCGCCTGCAGGGAAGCAAGCATGGGAATCAGCGTCAGCGCAACGACGAGCGAGGCGAGCAGGGCGAACGTCACGGTGAGCGCCTGGTCTCTGAAGAGTTGTCCCGAGATTCCCGAGACGAAAACGAGGGGCAGGAACACGGCTACGGTGGTCAGGGTGGATGCTGTGACGGCCTTATCGACCTCGCCGGCCCCGTCGCGGGCAGCGTCCAGGACGCTCTTTCCCATCGCCCGGTGCCGCGAGATGTTTTCCAGCACAACGATCGAATTGTCCAGAAGCATTCCTATGCCGAGCGCTATGCCGCCGAGCGACATTATGTTCAGCGTCAGGTCGGCGCCGTACATCAGATTGAATGTCGCTATTACCGATACCGGTATCGAGAGAGATATGATGACGGTCGCCCAGAAATTCTGGAGGAAGAGGTAGAGGATGATGATTGCGAGGATGCCTCCGATAACCGCTGCCCGTATAACTTCGTTGATCGCCTGCCGTATGAACGTCGATTGATCGTAGACCTTGACGAGCCTGTAACCCTCGGGGAGGATCTGTCTGGCGCGACCGAGATGTTTCTCGACTTCGCGCGCCACGGCGACCGCGTTCGCGTCGCCTTCCTTGTATATCGCGATCTCGACCGCCTCGCGGCCGTCGAGTCTCGTGATCGCCTCACGTTCCTTGTATCCGTGCCTGACTGTCGCGATGTCGCGCAGGTAGATCGGCTTGCCGTCTTTCGTGGAGACGATGATGTCGGCGATCTCCTCGATCGATTCGAACTGGTTCAGCGTCCTGACAAGGAACTGCTGCGTTCCCTCCTCTAGCCTTCCGCCGGAGAGGTTGACGTTCTCCGACTCGATCTGCGAGGCGAGGTCTCCGATCGGCAGGTCGAGTTGAGCGAGGCGCTGCTGGTCGACGAATATCTGTATCTCGTCCTCGAGTCCGCCGCTGACCTTGACGGCGGCGACACCGAGCGATGCCTCCAGCTCTTTCTTGACCTCCTCCTCGGCGAACCGTCGGAGGTATTTCAACTCTTCCTCGTCGAACCACTCGCCGGAAGTCCCGGCGCTGTCCGCGTCCGCGTCCTTTTCCCTGTAGAAACCGAATCGCATGACCGGATCGAGTGAGGGGTCGAAGCGGAGCAGAGAGGGACGTTCGACGTCGAGCGGCAGCTCAAGTGCGTCGAGCTTCTCGCGCACGTCGAGGCTTGCGTAGTCCATGTCGGTTCCCCAGGCAAACTCGAGTATCACGTCGGATTGCCCCGAGCGTGATATCGAGCTGATCCGGTTGACGTTCTTTACAACCCCGAGGATCTCCTCGACAGGCTTCGATATGAGGTTTTCTATCTCGGCCGGCGCGGCGCCGGGGTATTCGGTCCGTACGGTCAGTGTGGGGTAGGTAAGCTCGGGGAGGAGGTTTATCTTCAGGCGGAAGAACGAGACGGCTCCGAAAAGAATTATGGCCAGCGTGAACATAGCGATCGTTACGCGGCGGCGGATGGAGATATCGATTATCTTCATTTATTCCCGCCAGCAGGCGTTACGATTTCGACCTTAGTGCTGTCCCTCAGACTGCTCTTGCCCGTCGTGACGATCGTGTCGCCGGGCATGAGCCCCTCGAGTATCTCCACGTGGGTCGTGTTGGTGTACCCGAGCACGACGTTGCGTTTGTACGCGGTGCTGTCCTGGACGACGAAGACTGCCGATTCGCGGTCCTCGGCGATGATTGCGTCCTTGGGGGCCAGCGTGGTGCCGACGTGGACGTCGTAGATGATCTTCACTCTGGAAAACATGCCTGGCCTGACGCGGCCGGTAGTGTCCTTGATCTCCAGGGTCACTTTGACGGTGCCGGTCCTGGAGTCGATCACGGGGCTGATCCGCTTGATGTATCCGGAAAAGTCGACTCCTCCCAGGGCGTCTATATGGAGTACTGCCTTCTGTCCCGGCTGCATCCTCTCGAGCTGCCTTTCGGGAACGTGCAGGACGGCAATCAGCGGATCGAGCCCGCTGACCCTGAAGATGTCCTGGTTCTGCAGGACCATGTTGCCGATCTTGACATTCCTCTCAGCCACAACACCGCTTATCGGGGTCTTGATAGATGTGTACTTGAGGCTCAGTGCGGCGAGATCGTACGCCGCCTTCTGGCGCTCGTACTCGAACTTGACCTGCTGGTAGACTTCTGTGCTGACAAGGCTCTTCGCATGGAGGTCTTCGTTTCGCTGGTAGTTGTTCTCCTGCTTTCTCATTTCGGCCTTCGCCTGCTCGAGCTGTACGGCGATCATTTCGTCGTCGAGCTTTGCGAGGACCGTTCCCGCCTTAACGAAATCGCCCTCTTCGACGTAGATCTGTTCGACGACCCCGCTTACCTTGGCGACGACGCCTGTCTCCTGCTCGGCCTCGACGGTCGCCGTTCCTGTGAAATACGCCGATATATCGCCCGATTTCACCGCAGCGACCTCGACCGGCACTACCGGTTCCTTGTCCTCTTCGCCGTTCTCCTTCGACTGCGAATCCCCGCCGCAGCCGTAAGAAGCTATGGCGAGGGCGGTCAGCACGAGTAGAACCGCCAGGAGGTTTTTTCTGTTTTTCATTACGAACTCTCTCCCTTGTGACTGAATAACCGTGTCTACAACAGATATACGGGTTTACCTGACAAAAGTTGCAGGAAATAACGAGGTGTAACCTGTTGAAATATTTGTAGTTTAAAAGATTAATCCGGGGCAGTTCCTCTATAGATCCATTCAATTGACTGCCGGGCTGTGTTATTTCCCGGGATGTGATGTATACTGCTGATATATTCCGGACAGAGGTGGATATCTTTCAGGAGGGCATTCAATGATCATGAAACTCATGTCCTGTTGCCTGTTCACTTCGCTTCTTATGTCGCTGGCACTCCTCTCGAGCTGTGGGGACGACAGCACAAGCTCCCCCTCGAAGGAAGAATTCTCCTTCAAGTTGACCGTCGTGGATCAGAACGGGGCTCCCCTCCGCGACCTGACGCTCTCGCGGCGATGCAGCATCGAATACGATGGGGTGCCCGCTGAAAAGGGCATGGTCGAAACGCAGATATTGACGGGAAGGAATGTCGGTTTTCTGTCTGTCAGTGAATCAGCGCCGGGGGCGGATCCTCCCACCGAATTCTTCCTTTATCCGGCGAGCCCCAATCCGGGAACCACTAATGCCAGCATTACTCTGGATGTACCTGTCGCATCTGATGTCAGTGTGAGTGTTTTCAACTGGAAGAACCTCGAAATGTTCACATCTTCCCTCAGCGTTCCCGGGGGAGGATTGGTGATGGTGATCTATCCCTTTACCGACGGAGGCTCGGATTATCAGCCGAATGGGATATTCAGCTGCGAATATACCGCAACGGAGCCTGATGATTCCACGATCCTGTTTCAGGATTCAGTCTATTTCTCCGGATATACAGGCAATGATCCTTACAGGCAGTCGATGGGGCAGACCGATATTGATGGTTCGTTTAAAACCACCGACAAGGGGTATTTCCCATCCCTCCAGGGGCATCAGCCCCAGATGGGTCGCGATCTAGCCGGGCGGCAGATGAATCTGTTCAGCTTCTCCCGCACAGTCGAGATCAAGGTGCTGTCCGAGCCTCTGCTGGGTATGGAAGGGTATATCTACTGGATGACCAGAGACGTGGCCATCTCTGGCGGGACAAATGAATTAGAGTGGGTCTTCGTTCCGGACGATTCTGTCGCGGTAATCGTAGAATAGTAGAACGTGACCTTGAATCCATCCGTTATCTGTTGACAAACGCCAGTAACAGATTATCTTTCGGCAAACCTGGATCGCCAGCAACTCCGCTCCCCGGGAAATGAATCGATGTTTTCGCCAGGCACAACGTGCCAGGGAGCGGTCAATATTCGGAGCTGTTTTGTGAGCAGAATGATTGAGAATAAGGATATCAGGAATATAGCCATAATCGCTCACGTGGATCATGGCAAGACCACGCTCGTGGACGCCATGTTCAGGCAGAGCGGTCTGCTCCGCACCGGGCAGGTTGTAGACGAACGGATAATGGACAATATGGACCTTGAACGCGAGCGCGGCATCACGATCGCCGCAAAGAACTGTTCGGTGTCCTGGAAAGACGTGAAGATAAATATCATCGATACCCCCGGGCATTCCGATTTCGGCGCCGAAGTAGAGAGGGCTCTTTCGATGGCCGATGGCGCCATACTTCTTGTAGATGCTTCCGAAGGCCCGCTGCCGCAGACACGCTTCGTACTGAAAAAGACCCTTGAAGCGGGGCTCAAGATCATAGTCGTGATAAACAAGATCGACCGTAAGGACGCTCAGATCAGCCAGGTGCTCGACGATATCTACGATCTCTTCATAGATCTGGGCGCTGAAGACGACCAGATCGATTTCCCGGTCCTCTACGCCGTCGGCCGTGACGGGATCGCTAAGAGGACACTGGAAGAAGAGACTGACAATATCCACCAGCTGCTCGATACGATCATCGACGAGATCCCGGCCCCGGCATACGATCCGGATGAGCCGTTTCAGATGCTCGTCTCCGATCTCGGATATTCCGATTTCCTCGGCAGGCTCGCGATAGGAAAGATCATCAACGGCACGGTCAGCTCGAACAAGCTACTCGCCTGCATCAACGAAAAGGGCGAACAGGTGCCGCTCAAGGTGACCAAACTTCAGAAGTACGAGGGCGCGTCCTACAGGCCGGCTGAATCGGCCGTCGCGGGCGATATCGTGGTACTTGCCGGAATCGATGACGTCAAGATAGGCGATACCATCTGTACGAGGGAGCAGCCGAAGGCACTGAAACGTATCGCTGTCGATGATCCGACTATCTCGATGCGGTTCACGATCAACACGTCCCCGTTCAGCGGTCAGGAAGGTCGTTTCGTTCAGTCCACCAAGATTCGCGAGCGCCTCTTCAAGGAGACCCTGATGAATGTCGCGATCCAGATGGAGGAGGGTCGCGAGAGTGACAGCTTCATCGTGAAAGGGCGCGGAGAGTTCCAGATGGCTATTCTGATCGAGACGATGAGAAGGGAAGGCTTCGAGTTCTGCGTTGGACGCCCGCATGTCATATATAAATACAAAAACGGGAAAAAGTTCGAGCCGATCGAACGCCTCTTCGTAGATTGCGAGGAAGAATTCCTCGGTGTCGTCACGGAGAAGCTGGCTCAGCGCAAGGCCAGGATGACCGATATCATCCACGACAACAGCGGCAGGGCCAGAGTCGAATTTTCGGCCCCTTCAAGGGCGCTTATAGGATACCGGGATGAGTTTCTCACCGACACGAAGGGAACCGGTGTGATGAACTCGTATTTCGCCGGATTCGAAGAGTACAGGGGTGATTTCACTACTCGGAAGACAGGTTCGATAGTTGCCGACAGACACGGTAAAGCCGTAGCTTACGCGCTCTTCAACCTCGAGGCGCGAGGACGGCTGTTTGTGAAGCCGGGCGATCCTGGATACGAGGGAATGATCGTCGGAGAGCACAACAGGGAAAACGATATCAACGTAAACCAGGCGAAGGAAAAGAAGCTTTCGAATATGAGAGCGTCTGGAAAAGACGTCGCTGTGGTCCTGACGCCGATTAAGCCGATAACGATTGAAAGAGCTCTTAACTTCATCCGTGACGACGAGATGGTCGAGATCACGCCGAAATCGATCCGATTGAAGAAAACGATCCTTTCCGCTGGAATCAGAAAGACCCTCAAGCCCGATTCGCTCGCAGGTAGAGGTGAAGCCTGTCCTTCCTGAAAACTGCATCCTGACGATGAATGGTTACCCTTGCTTCTTCTTTATCTTCGCCCAGGTGTCCCGCAGCGGGACGGTCCTGTTGAAGATGAGGGCATCCGCCGTAGAATCGATGTCCTCGCAGAAGTAGCCGTGCCGGAGGAACTGGAAGTGCTTTCCGGGGCTGGATTCCTTCAGTGAAGGTTCGACCTTGCAGCCCTTCAGCTCCTCTAGGGCGTCGGGATTGATGTAGTCGAGGAAAGTCCTGCCCTCCTCGACGTTGTCGGGGTTCTCCTTCATAAAGAGGCGGCCGTAGAGGCGGACGGTAGCATCTGAGGCATGGCGGGCCGAGACCCAGTGGAGCGTCCCCTTTACCTTTCTTCCGTCGGGGGCGTCGCCGCCCTTAGTCTCGGGGTCGTAGGTGCAGCGCAGTTCCGTGATCTCTCCGTTGTCGTCTTTCACGACGCTCTTGCACTTGATGAAGTAGGCGTGCTTGAGCCTTACCTCGCGGTCCGGAGCGAGTCGGAAGAACTTTCTGGGCGGGTCCTCCATGAAATCCTCACGTTCTATGAAGATCTCACGGGAGAAGGGGAGCGTCCTCGTGCCCATTGCCGGATCCTCGGGGTTGTTGACCGCCTCAAGCTCCTCGGTCTTGTCTTCCGGGTAGTTTTCTATGACGACCTTCAGCGGGTGCAGCACTCCCATGATCCTCGGGGCCCGTTTGTTGAGATCCTCGCGGAGGCAGTGATCGAGGAGGTCGATCGAGACCCTGTTGTCCTTCTTTGCGACGCCGATCGTCGCGGCGAAGTTTCTTATCGACTCGGGTGTGTAGCCGCGGCGGCGAAGCCCCGAGATCGTCGGCATCAGGGGATCGTTCCAGCCGGTGACCTTTCCCTGCTCGACGAGCATGAGGAGCTTGCGCTTGCTCATTATCGTGTATGTGAGGTTGAGTCTTGCGAATTCTATCTGCCGTGACAGAAAGATCCCCAGCTCGCGCAGATACCAGTCGTAGAGGGGGCGGTGAGCCTCGAACTCGAGGGTGCAGATCGAATAGGTTATCTTCTCGATAGAGTCGCTGCAGCCGTGGGCCCAGTCATACATCGGGTAGATACACCATTTGTCGCCGGTGCGGTGATGCGTTGCGCGCAGGATGCGGTACATCACAGGGTCGCGCATGTTGATGTTTCCCGATGCCATGTCGATCTTTGCCCGCAGCGTCCTCGATCCGTCCTCGAACTCGCCCGCGTGCATGCGCGTGAAGAGATCGAAGTTCTCCTCGACGCTCCTGTCGCGATACGGGCTCTCTTTGCCCGGCTCGGTCAAAGTGCCGCGGGTCTCTCTGACCTGTTCGGCGGTCAGGTCGCAGACGAACGCCTTGCCGGCCTTGATGAGCTGAATGGCGAACCCGTAGAGCTGCTCGAAGTAGTCGGAGGCGTAGTACTCGCGGTCGTCCCAGGAAAAGCCGAGCCAGCGGACGTCTTCCCTGATCGAATCGACGTATTCGACTTCCTCCCTGCTAGGGTTCGTGTCGTCGAACCTGAGATTGCAGAGGCCCCCGTACTGTTCGGCGATGCCGAAGTTGAGGCAGATCGATTTCGCGTGGCCGATATGAAGGTAACCGTTTGGCTCGGGCGGGAACCTCGTCTGGACACGTCCATCGTGCTTGCCGGTCCTGATGTCGTCCTCGATTATAGTCCTGATGAAATCGACGGAGCGTGATTCGTTGTTTTCGTCTTCGCCTTCGGACGTTTTATCCCTGGTTTCGTTCATCGTCGAATATTAAGCGAAAGCGGTTGTGAAATCCACCTGTTTCAGCCGGAGTTCAGCGGCTTCCGATCATGTCCCTAACCTGGCGGATCGTATCTACCACGAGGGGGATTATGGACGCGAGCAGAATCCATTTGACCATCTCGGCCAGGACGGGATATACGGTGCTCTCGAACAGGGCGGGGTATTCGGGCGGGACGGCGCTCCTGCCCGTCATCCACTCGGGCGAAAGGCTGATAAGGTCCGGTGTGAACGCGAGTCGGTAAAGCAGGATGCCGAGGACGACAGTCTTGGCGAGGTGGAATATTCTCGCCGCCAGGTGCCAGGTATCGCTACGGAGCACGATTATATTGAGGACGAATGTCATGATGAGGTAGAAGTCGATCCAGGGGAGCATGCTCCGGAACCCGCTCCCGGCGAGCTGCACGAATATCCACTGGCCGTTATAGTTGTTGATAACGCCGAGCCAGTGCGCGGAGAAATTGAAGACGAACAGGAGTCCGGCAAGGATGAAGCAGTGGACGATGAGTCCGGCCCTGTTGACCTTTTTCCCGTCCGAAGGTGCAGGAAGCGACTCGGGGTCCCATTCGCCCTCTATCTCTGTTCTCGGCGAGCCGAACCTCTCGATCAGGGCGAAGATTGCCGTCACGAGCCCGAATATTATCAGCGCTCTATAGGGGAAGCGTCCCGTCGCACTGATGACTGTCCTGAGAAAAAGGCCGGAATCGATGTTGCCCGAGATCAGGTAGGTGAGAATAAAGGCGATCATTATCGAGTATGCCCCGATGATACTAAGTTTCAGTGTTCTGAGGTACGGCCTGTAGAGCCGGGGGCCGATCAGGCAGAGGTCGGGGGAGAGGTATGATCCCGCTATTTCCTTCGGGGGGCCGAATTCCTTCAGCACTGCCGCAGCCGCCTCGTCGGGCGACCCGCCCATTTCCCTGATCCTCGCGTCGATTGCATCGTCTATCGACGATCCTATCTCCCTCGAAACGTCGTCCCTGATGTCGCGGGGGAGGTGCCGCCTCACTTCGAGTACATATCTGTCGACCAGTTCCATCTCATTCTCCTTTTCAGCCCGACAGCAGGCGTTTCATCACGTCGCCGAGTTCATTCCATTCCTTCGTAACCTCTTTAAGGGCCTTCCTGCCTCTGGCCGATATGCTGTAATAACGCCTCGGCCTGCTGCCTTCGACTTTCCAGCTGCTTGCGAGCAGCCCCTGTGCTTCCAGACGGCGGAGGAGGGGATAGAGTGTCCCCTCTTTGATATCGAGCCCTTTTCCCGCGAGTTTTTCCCTCAGCGAATATCCGTAGTGTTCCTCTGTGAGTTGGCTGAGGATCGCGAGCACGAGAGCCCCTCTTCTGAGCTCGTGCGTGATGCTTCCCGCAGTTATGCCGTCTTTCTTCGTCATGTTGTGTGATACATAATACTGTGCAACACACAGTAAGTCAAGATTTATTCTCGGGGTGTCTTATCGCGGCATCTGCTGGATGTCGAGATTGGTCAATCCGGCCCGTTCGGCCAGCTCTACCGCCTTCTCGAACTCCTCCCTCGTGAGTCTTCGAGAGATGTCGGGATAGCGGGAGGCCATGTAGGCGGGGGTGTACTGGGACATGAGGTTGAGGTAGGTGTCTTTCGGGAGGTTCTCCGAAATCCAGTGGATGACCCTGCCGGTGCCGGATACGCCGTTCGGCATGACCAGATGGCGGATCATCAGACCGCGGTGAACGAGCCCGTCCGGAGCCGGATACGCCGTGCCGACCTGACGCTGCATCTCGAGCAGTGCCTGCTGTGTCACCCTGGGATAGTCTCTCGCCCCGGCGGAATACTTTGCGGCCATCTCCCCGCTCGAGTACTTGAAGTCGGGAAGGTATATGTCGACGATACCGTCGAGGAGCCTCAACGTCTCGAGCCGTTCCCATCCGCAGGTGTTCCAGACGAGCGGCAGGTTGAGCCCCTTGCCGATTGCTATGTCGAGGGCCTGCACGATGTGGGGCGCGTAGTGGGTCGGGGTGACGACGTTGATGTTGACACAGCCCATTCCCTCGAGCTCGATCATCATTGCGGCCATATCCGCAATCTCTTTCTCGACTCCGTCGCCGCGGTGGCTGATCTCCCAGTTGATGCAGAAGACGCAGCGCAGTCCGCAGTGCGTCATGAATATCGTTCCCGAGCCGCCCCTGCCTACCAGCGGCCTCTCCTCACCGAAATGGGGATGCCAGGAGGTTATCTCGAGCTGAGCCGAAGCACCGCAGAATCCGCGCTCGCCCTCGAGCCTCTTTGCCCCGCACATGCGCGGGCAGAGCTTGCACTCTTCCATCATATCCCAGAGCATATTGCCCCGCTCACGGAGCACTCCGGCGCTGTGCATATCTAGACGGGAGTACTTGACGGGCCTTTCGGAGGAGCCGGCCGCTTCGACCATGCCGGCCCCGGCGCCGACGACAAGGATCGAGCCGAACTCCTGAAGAAATCTTCTTCTCGTCCGTTTCATCATGTCACCGGCCGTATTATACCACATCAGCAGAGAGGGGGGGCGTCAGTCGTAACTGAGGACCCTCGGCGCTCCGGGGGAGAGGAAGGGGATCCTGAGGTTCTTGACCGCCTCGAACCTGAACGATTCCGTATCCGCACCCTCAGGCACTACGGGATGGATCATGAACCGCACCTCGTACGCGTCGAATATCAACCTCTCGTTGTGCACTCTGAAGCCTCCGCCGAAGCTGAAGTAATACGTCTCATCAATGAAAGAATCCCATCTCGGCCCGCACTGGCCCGCTTCGGCATAAACGAAGGAGGCGGACCTGAATCCGTACCAGTCCCAGTCCGCGAAGAGGATGCCCTCCCAGCTGAGGGTGAGTCGTTCATGGCCCTCGACACCTGTGTTGGACAGGCCTCTCAGGCCGCCACGCGGCTCTTCCAGAGCGATGTCGTTGTTCAGAAGCCTGTTATACCCGTAGATGTAGTCGATCATGAAGAAATGCCTCGCCACCGAGTGCCAGAAAGGCAGGAGGCTGCTGAACCCTCCCAGCGTCAGGGAGAATGTCCCGTCCTCGAAGCGGTCGTTGCGCCGGTAGCTGCCTATGGCGCCTCTGGCGGCGAAATATCCCGAACTCCCGTAAAAGCCTGTATACGCCAGGTCGAAGGATAAATACGGCCTCGTAAAGAACTCGGACACGCTCGGCCCCCCCGTTACCGTGGCGAGGAATCCGTACGGGATATCCTCGGTCCTGCCGAAGCTGAAAACCATCCTCATCTTCCGGAAGGATCTCCTGGTCAGATTGACGCTGCCGAGAAAAGCGGTCCTGTCGTGATAATTCCGGTTCAGGTCCGCTTCGACCTGTGGACGGATATGGTAGTCGGTCCTCGTGCTTCTCGCCGAGAGTATGATCCTCGTTCTGCCTGCCTCTTCCGAATACGCCCTTCCCAGGCGGAACGACCGGCCGAGCCAGAAATCCTCGCGGTCCCATTTCCTTATCTTCGAGGGAATCTCGTCGAGGTCATCCATACCCGTGATGGATACGGCGCCGATCCATTTTATCTCCGGAGAGATATAGTCACGGCGGAGGCTCCACTTGTTGTACCGGTACGCGACAGCATCGACCCAACTGACCGAACCGTCGATAAACGTCCCGTAGATATTAGGTGCCCCATAGTAGAGCGAATGATCGGTGATCCTGTCCCGGCTGAAATCGAGTGAACCCTCCCA
>CBDUYR010000037.1:0-27017 GCA_965371515.1 uncultured bacterium
TGGGATTTTGCGGGCAGTCGTTCCTGCCTTATGTCGGATTCTACATAGCCCAGGACCTTGACAGGGACAAATTCGAGCCGAGGGCGATACTGAGATTCGATAAATCGTTCTGACCTGATAAAGAGGAGTAGAAGTTGTCAGGAATGGCAGATAACGGCACAGCAATGCTGAAGGTCGAAAAGCTCGAGAAGCGGTTCGGCCAGGTTCATGCGCTAAAGGGCATCGACATCGTGCTGGAAAAGCCCGGTGTGTACGGGTTCCTCGGCCCCAATGGGGCGGGGAAGACGACGATGTTCAAGTTGATCGGCGGACTTTTACGGCCAACGAGCGGCAGGATACTGATCGGCGGTATCGATGTGAGAGCCGAGACAGCAAAGGCCGTATCAAGGCTCGGTATACTCTTTGACCAG
Source organism: uncultured bacterium (assembly GCA_965371515.1). Taxonomy (GTDB): domain Bacteria; phylum Krumholzibacteriota; class Krumholzibacteriia; order Krumholzibacteriales; family Krumholzibacteriaceae; genus JAUWCL01. The sequence continues at coordinate 411 of CBDUYR010000037.1, forward strand.
CCCGCCTACTATCCCTACCTGACTGGAAGGGAGAACCTGTCCGTCTTCAACAGGTGGATGGGCCGGGAAGACCAGGACGGCGCTGACCGTCTCCTCGACATGGTGGGCCTCGGCGGCGCGGGCGGCAGAAAGGTAGGAGGTTACTCGTGGGGGATGAAGAGGCGGCTCGGAATCGCCGCAGCCCTTCTCGGCGATCCCTCCATCCTGCTTCTCGACGAACCGACCAACGGGCTCGATCCGGCGGGGATCGCCGACATGAGAAAACTGCTTCCGCACCTCGCGTGGAAGGAGGGGAAGACGGTGCTTCTTTCGTCCCACAGAATGGAGGAGGTCTCGCAGATATGCGATCACGTGACGATAATTGACAAAGGAGAGATCGCGGCGTCCGGAACGCCGGCGGAGCTCTCCACCGGGCAGCCATGGATTGAGATAGAGTCTCCCGACGTTGACAGGGCTGTCAGCCTTCTGCAGGAATCGGGTATGGCTGATGAGATCAAGAGGAAGAGTGCGGCAGTGATCGAAGTGCTGGCGGCAGGGAAGACCGCTTCAGCTGTAAATACCCTCCTCGTGGAGAATGGCATCGAGGTCACGGGGGTCCGTGAAAAAAGGGAATCACTGGAGGATATCTTCTTCCGGCTTACGGGAGGAGGCGATGATGATAACTGAGATCAATAAGGTCCTGCAGGCTGAGAAGGTCAAATTTCGCAGAAAAAGGACGACATGGTTCGTCCCTGCGGCTGTCGCATTGATGACTCTGCTCGTCTTTCTGGCTATCGCCTACTTCATCGCAAGGAACTATGCAGGCATTCCAAGCGGGTTCTACCTCGCTTCATCGATTTCAGGGTATATGATAAACATCATCGGGCTTCTTGCCATGATAATCACCTGTTTCCAGATATCGGGTGAGTTTGCTCTCGGCACGGTAAAGCCGGCATGGGTCAAGGGCCTCTCGAGGCACGGTTGGCTCGCTGGTAAGGTCATCTCAGCTGCGATGGCAGTTACTGCGCTCTTTCTTGTAGCAGTTGCCGTTTCTCTGATAAGCGCAGGCGCAAGGTATGGATTCACGGACCTCATGGAAAAGGACTTCATAGTCCACACGTCAGCGGCACTGTGGAAGGGTTACCTTATCAGCACAGCGCTGACGATTTTTTCCCTGTGGGCTGTCGTGACCGTGACATCGATGCTCGCGGCATATTTCAACCGACCCGGTTCGACAATCGCCGTCGCGGTTCTGATTGCCGTTGTTCTGACCGTCATCTCGTTTTTCAAACCCGTGAGTCCGTTCCTTCTCACGTCGGCGATCAGTATGCCGTTTGAGCAGATGACGGCTATGTCAAAAGGATTGCCCATTCCCCTCGAATGGGGAGAGCTCATTTGGAAGACCCTGGCCTGCGCTGGAAGCTGGCTTGCTGTTTCCTGCGCTGTCGGTCACGCGATAATTGCAAGAAAGGAGATCACCTTCTAACAGGTCATCATGAAGTTTACAACACGAATTACTGCTTCGCTGGCATTAGCGGTCCTTATCGCGGGCGTTTTGCCAGGCAGCGTCATGGCCGACGACGAAGCGTTCAAGCTCTCGACTCTGAGAGTTGCCGACAGGCTCCTTTATGTCGAGGAAGAGGACCTCAACCTCGATGGGCTGAACGATATTCTCATCGTCCACCGTAAGGGACTTCAGCCGAAGGAGACGAAGTGGGTCTCGATATTCTGGCAGATGGAGGACGGGGGATTCTCGACGGCGGCCGACCAGTCCTGGGAGCTCGATTCGTTGGCCATCTCGATTGATATAGGCAATGTGGCCGGCGATGAGCGCATGGAACTGTGCATACTTACTCCCACAGGAGTAGGTTATTATCCAATCGACGGTGATATCTACGAGATGACTCTCCACGTACTCCTGGAGACAGATGATCTGGCCGGGATGTTTCCATCAAAAAGGACCGTTCCAGTAATCGATTTTGTCAAAGACTGGAATGGCGATGGCCGCGATGAGGTCGCCGTATTCAAGTTCAACGGCCTGTCGATCTTTCATCCCGATTCCGGGGGAGCATATACGATAGAGAATGCGCTGGAAATGGAACTGAAGACGGCCATCGGCAGAGTGATGTCTGAAGGAGAGAAGGATCAGACTCCCGGTCTCTATATGGCCTATTCCTTCCCCGCGATGAAACTTCTGGATTTCGATGGAGATGGATTCGATGACCTGTGTGCCACGCGCCAGGGATGGGTAAGGGTCTACAGGCGGAATCCGGACGGCTTCTTCGAGGCAAAACCGATAATCGATCATTACTTCGATGTGCTTACTCAGAAAGAGAAGATCGAGGGGATAGCGAACGTTCAGACTCTCGTCTACGATTTGAACAATGACGGCATGGGCGATGCTATCGTGACGAAACAGACGGCCAAGGGTCTTTCGAATTTCAGGGGAGTGATCAATGTCTTCAACGGCAGCCCGGAAGGGTTTGCAGACACGCCCGACCAGGTCATCATATCGGAAGGGACAGCTTCGGCACTATCCTTGATCAGGGACGTGAACGGAGATGAGCGACTTGACCTCATCCTTCCCTCGGTAAAGATCAGCATCAGCGCTATCATACGTTTCCTGGTGACGAGATCGATCCCGATCAACTTCAATATTTTCCTCCTTCAGGAGGACAACAGGTTTTCCGACCGTCCCGATTTTACTAAGGAAGTGAAGTTCAAGATCGATTTCTCGGGCGACTCGGATACCCAGGCCATGGATCTCGACGGCGACTACAATGGGGACAAGCACAAGGATTTCGTTTTCGGGACGGGAGAGACAGAACTGTCTATCTATCTCGGCGAATCGGGCAACAAGGACAGGCTCTTCTCGAAGAAGCCGGTAGCGAAGGTAGAGGCCGAGGCTTACGGCAATCTGGAGAGCCCAGACCTGAACAATGACGGATATTCGGACATGATCATCTACTACCCCAACAGCAAGGACAAGAAAGGGATGGTCCAGATTCTGATGAACCTTGGCAGAATCTGAGATTCTGCCAAGCTCTCAAATCTCGGAAAGCTCTGACGGAAGGTTCGGAGTATGAGAGACGAGCAGCCCGTCGTTCCCTGCCCGGTTACAGGAAAAGAGCGTCTCGCCTCGGTCGATACACTGAGGGGAGTCGCCGTTCTCGGTATCCTTGCCATGAACATATACGCCTACGGGCTTCCTCATATGGCGTACTCCAATCCTACGGTCATCGGAGGATTCGCCGGGCTCGACCGCCTCGCATGGTGGATCGGCTACCTCTTTTTCAACTTCAAGATAATGCCGATATTCGGGATGCTGTTCGGGGCGGGGCTCGTATTGATGTACGAGAGGTTCACACCGACCGGTGTTTCTTTCAGGAGATTCTGGTACAGGCGGATCCTATGGCTCATGCTGATCGGAGTCGTTCACGGATACCTTCTCTGGGTGGGCGACATACTCTTTCTCTACGCGATCTGCGGGCTGTTCCTCTATCTCTTCAGGAAGAAGACAGTAAAGAAGCTCTTCATCGCAGCCGCAATATTCTACGCAATAATGTTCCTGCCCGGACTAGCCGGCGGAAATTACTTCGGCATGGTTCGGGACACGATACTTCCCGAGATCGAACGGAAGATCGAGGCGGGCGAGGAAGTGACCGCCAGGGAAGAGGCGCACAGGGAGCGCTGGGCGGAGACGAAGAAACATTACGATCCGTCGCCGGAAGAGCTCGAGAAGAATATAGAGACTTACAGGAACGGGTATATCGGGATCATCAGGCACAGGGCGCCGCTGTATTTAATGACGACATCCGTTATGTTGATCATCGGCTCGTTCTGGCCGACCATGGGACTGATGCTGGCCGGCATGGCCTTCATGAAGCTCGGCGTGTTCTCTGCTTCGCGTTCGAAGAGGTTCTATCTGATCCTCGCAGTGATAGGCTACGGCGCGGGTCTGCCGCTCGCTTACCTGTCGGCCCGGGGCATGATCGCGCACGAATTTTCCTTCGTCGAGATGTTAAGGATCGATTCACCTCTCAATCATATCGGCGGACCATTCGTTGCGCTCGGCCATATCGGACTGGTGATGCTCGCGTGCAGGGCCGGCATTCTCGCCTGCCTGAGGAAGAGGTTTTCCGCCGCGGGAAGGATGGCGCTGAGCAACTATATCGGCCAGACACTTATCTGCACGACGATCTTCTACGGGTACGGGCTGGGGTTGTACGCCTCGATAGGGAAGGCGGGACTGATGTTGTTCGTCCTCGGCGTCTGGATCGTCGAACTGATCGTAAGCTCTCTATGGCTGAGCAGATTCAGATTCGGCCCTATTGAATGGCTGTGGAGGACGCTCACTTACGGAAGCCGTCAGCCGATGCGGAAAAAGCCATCCGTTTGAGCTGGCAAATCCATTGAAGGCTGATATATTTAATATATAACAGGGGGTGAACAATGAGAGTCAAGTCACTGCTTGCCGCCCCACTTGCCGCCATCCTTGCCATCAGTCTCGCCTGCAGCGGCGAGACCAGGGATCCTGTCAGTCAGGGTTCCCCGCGTGATATTTCCGTTCCTGATCTGTCGGAAAACATCCTCATTGCCTACGAGCAGACCATCTTCATTGAATCGGAGGGTCTCTCAGTCAAATTCGGGGAGTTCTTGGAGAGCCGCTGCCCGAAAGGCGCGGTGTGTATCTGGGAAGGTGAAGGGATCGTCGAACTCATCCTGGAGAACAATGAAGGAGATGAGGCAAGCGCTCTGCCCGTGATCAGACCCGGGCGGGACCCCGACAGGTTCACGTGGCTCAAAGCGTACGCTCTGGGCTACCGCATCACGCTGCTCGATCTTGAGCCCTACCCCGACATGGACGATCCCTCGAAGCCCGAAGAATACACGGCGCTTCTCGATATCGAGAGGGTCCCTGATCCGACCGGATGTGACCACGTGATGTTCACTCAGGGCGATGCGACAGCGATGTGCGAAGATGAGTTGATCATAAGGGGGGGCGCAATCGACGGTATTGTCCTCGAGGTCTATGTCAGTTACGGAGGGGGCTGCGGTGATCACGAGTTCATACTTCTCGGCAGGCCGTACTTCAAGGAATCGTATCCCGTGCAGATCGATCTCTACGTGCATCACCGCAACATCGACGATTACTGCGACGCGATAGTCGGCGATACTATCTGTTTCGATGTCCGGAGGGTCGCCGAACTTTACGAAGGGATCTACCAGTCGTGCGATGATATCCTGATCAACGTGCTCGACTGTAACATGGACGATCCGGACGAGAAGTTCCAGGTGCTGATGAGGCCGTAGGGAGGCGTGGTCAGTCTTCGAATCCTTCGAAGCTGCGTCCGGCGTAGGCGTCGCATCTCGAACAGAGCTCGATCTTTTCGCGCTGACCCCTTGCAAGGTATCCTGCGTATTTCAATCTCTGAGCGCCGTTCCATATATCGAGAACGCTCTCCTCGTTGACGTTCCCGATGACCGCCCTGCCGGCGATATCCCAGCAGCACAGGACGGCTCGTCCGTCGGTGTAGAAAAACATCTCCTCGCGCATCTTGATGCATGGCTTGCGGACCATCTCGACGCCCTCGGTCCAGGGCCAGTTGTACAGAGGTACGATCAGCGCCCTGTCGACGCGTTCGCTCCAGAACTCGATGTAATCGTGCTGCTCGTGGCGGTTCGATTCCATGTCTATCATCCTGACTTCCGTCACGACTGTACTGTCCGACTCGCGGGCCATGCGGGCGAACCTCTCGATGTTTCCGACGACCCGGTCGTAGTCGAGTCCGACCCTGTCCTTCTCGTACGTCTCGGCAGAGAATGCGTCGATACTGAATCTCATCAAGTCGATTCCCGCTTTGATGAGGGCGGCCGCGTTTTTCTCGTTAAGTGCGTTTCCGTTCGTGTTGATCTCGGCGTGCGCCGTGGCGTCCTGCTTTATGTACGCCACTATCTCGGGGAGCCTTGTATCGATCAGGGCCTCGTTCTGAAGGAACGGCCTGTAAGTGATTCCGAGACCGCGGGTGTCGTCGATGATCTTCTTCCAAGTCTCGTCGGGCATTCGCCATGGATTCCTGTCGATATTCTTCTGAGGGCAGAAGGGGCAGTCGGCGTCGCATCCTATGATAGATTCGATCTGTATGTATCTTGGTTTCTTCGGGAATCTGTTTTTATCAGTCACTTCAAGCCTTTCAAGTGTCGATATATTTCTCTATCAGATCCAGGCAGCGCGGTGCCGCGCCGCAGCTTCCTCTGATGAATCCCGACGCCTTCTCGCCCAGGGAATCGTGAAGTGCGCGGTCGCCCAGGAGGGCTGCCGCCTCGCGCGCGAACTCTTCGGGTGAGTGTACTACCTTCCCGGCGCCGAGACGGACCAGCATACCAGCTTCCCATGAATTGTCAATCTTCGGTCCGAAGAAGACAGGCAGTCCGAGAACCGCAGGCTCCATGACGTTGTGCACGCCCGTCGTCCAACTCCCGCCGACGTACGCGATGTAGCCGGCTCTGTAGAGTTCAGCGAGGTAGCCGACTCCGTCGGCTACTACCACCGGTGTTTCCGCATCCCACGTATCAAGGGCGGAGAGACGGACGGACCGGAGACCGTTGGCTTCCAGGGATAGCTCGATCTCGGTGAGTCTCGCATCGGTCGGCTCGTGCGGCGCGACTATCATCGCCGTACCGGGTCGCTCCGCTATGATCGAAGCGAATCCAGGTATGAATATCGCCTCGTCCTTCGGCCAGCTGCTCCCCGCGATGACGAGGTCGCGTCCCTTGTCCAGGACCGCCTCGGGAATTTTCACTGTCGAAGTGTCTATTCTCTGGCAGACCTGGTCGAACCTCGTGTCGCCGGCCGTGATTATCTCCGTTTCATCGCCGAGATATCTCGAGAACCTCTCCGCGTCCTCGTCGGAGATCGCCGCGATACCGGCCAGAGTAGAATAGAGAGAGCCGTAGAATCTTTTCGCCGGCCCCGACAGTCTCTTCGAGGAGGGGGAAAGGGTTCCCGATACGAGAATCTGGGGGACGCCAGCCTTTCCCGACTCGATAATGAGGTTGGGCCAGAGGTCGAACTTCACGTAGACGATCATGTCAGGCTGCAGGGTTTCGAGACAGAACCGCACGTTTGAGACGGTATCGAGAGGCAGGTAGTCGACGAACGCGAGGGCGGGATTCTTCGCCGACCTGTCGTGCTTCTCGAAGTAGTTCATTCCCGAAGGGGAAAAGAAGGTCAGCGCGATTTGCACCGAATCGCCGTGTCTATCGGCGAGAAGGTCCATGACCGGTCTCGCCTGCAGGAACTCGCCGACAGAGGAGACGTGAAACCATATCGTCTTTTTCCCGGGATCGAGAGCCGCGGTGCTCTTTTGCCACCTGTCCCTCAGGTCTTTGCGTCCCTCTAAGCCCTCGGCGATCTTGTCGTTGAACTTCGCCGCTATCTTCGCCCATGCGGCGGCGGCCGGAAGAAGAAGGTTATATATGCCGCGTTCAAAGCTCATTTTATTTCTCCGGACGATGCGAGGACCTGTTTTACTGCACCGAGGACCTCGTCGCAAGTGATCAGGTCGAGGCATTTCCTGCTCTCGATATGACAGGGCTTCGCACCGCTTCGCGAACATGGCCTGCAGTCCAGTTTCTTTTCGAGGACAACGCTCCTGTCGAGGAGCGGGAAGTATCCGAACTGCCTGACGGTCGGGCCGAAGAGAGCCACTACGGGAGTGCCCACGGCTTCAGCGATGTGCATGGGCGCAGAGTCGTTTGTGACCAGAACCGATACCTTTCTAAGCGCCGCGGCGGTCTCCATAAGGGACAGTCTGCCGCAAGCGTTGACCGAGTCATCCGTATACGCGACCTTGCGGCATATCTCTGTCTCGGAGTCGTCGCCGATGACCAGAACCCCGTTATTAAGATCGTGCATGGCGCCTGTAACATCGGCAAATTCCCCGGCCGGCCATCTCTTCGTCTCCCACCTCGCGCCGGGGGCGATCGCCACGACAGTGCGTCCCGATAAGCCGCTTTCATTGAACAGGGCATCGGCAACGGCTTCAGCCGCAGGCGGTGGATCGAGGCGCGTCGATACGTGGGGTATGACGGCGCCGAGCTCTGCCAGGAGCCCGAGGTATCTGTCCTTGATCGATGTGGTCTCTGTGTACAGGTCCTTTCCCGCCCGGATAAGGGAGAGCTTGCGGATCTGATCCTTGCCCAGCTGTACTTTCCTGCGCGCGCCCAGTGTCCGGAAAAGGATGTTGCTGCGGATCACGTTGTGTGCGTCGATGATCATGTCGTATTTCTCAGACGCCAGCTTCCGCCTCAATCTTATCAGATCGCCGAAGCCGGCGCCTTCAGGCAGAGCGTGTATTTCCGCTATCTTACGGTTGCTCTCGAAGAGCTCCCTGTACTGCTCCTTCGTAGCCAGGTGGAGCTCGTGCCCTGGAAAGGCCTCGCCGATCCCTTCCACGAGAGCAGTAAGGAGCACGAGGTCTCCAAGGGAGCTGAACCTTATCAGGAGTATCGTGGGACGTTTTTCATTCATAAGCATCTGGCCTGCATGGAGTTTGCTCATGCGAATATACAGGAAGGGTTCACACAAGTCCAGATGCAATGCGTGCCGATATCCGGTAATCCGAAAAATTTGTTAAATGAGTAAATTGGTTATTGAAAAACCAGCACAATTATTGCATCATTCACCTGGCAAACGTAATTGTTCGTTTTTTATTTAGTATAAAGTTAGTAATTTGCACTTTAATTGATTGATTTCCGGCCGCGATATGGCGGATATGAAGCGGGCGGATACGCAATCGGTTGTCATTAGATGAATTCCAGTAAATAAAGGGAACGGGGGGAAGATTTTATGGAGACCAGAAACGAGATCGGTTCCCGTATCAAGCAGTTCCGTCTGGCCAAAAGCCTGACGCTCAAGGACATAGAGCTCAGAGCAAAGGTCTCGGCCACTCATGTCTCGGAGATCGAAAGGGGTATGACGTCGCCGACTGTCGGCGCGCTGGCCAAGATCGCCAGGGCGATGGGGACGAACGTGGCCTACTTCGTCGAGAAGAGGAACATCTCGAACATCTCCGTCGTCCGGAAGAACGAGCGCAGGACGATGCAGTTCAAGGACTGGGGAGCGACCTACTTCTCATTGACCAAGGACCTTCCGCATCCGATGATCTCGTTCCTCGAGGTCGAGCTCGAGCCCGGTATCGCCAGACCGGAAGAGACGAGCACTCATGGGGGCGAGGAGTTCGCACTCGTGACCAAGGGAGTAATGGAGATCATCATCGGCGAGGACAAGTACATTCTCAAGGAAGGCGACAGTATCCATTACAAGGCGAACAAACCACATGCCATGAGAAACATCGGCGATGCCAGATGTCGCGCCATCTGGGTGACGCTGCCGCCGTTCAGTCTGTAACCGGGAGTGGGGCTGGAGAAAATATGGACATGATCACCAAGGAAGAGATTGGTAGAAGGATAAAGAAGATCAGGGAGCAGCAGCACCTCACGCTCAAAAACGTCGAGGCAAAGGCCGGAATATCGGCCACGCACATCTCTGAGATAGAGAGGGGCAAGACCTCTCCGACGATCGGTGCCCTCATCCGTATCGCCGGCGCCCTGGGAAAGGATCCGGCGTACTTTATCGAAGACCAGGAACTCAACGATGTTTCCTTCATCGCCCTCGAGGACCGCGAGAAGAAGAAGCTCGAGAGGGCTACGGGCGAGATCGAGGTGCTTACGAACTCCATTCCGAGCGGTAAGATCAATTCACAGCTGATAACGCTGGTCCCCGGTTCGGTGGGCGAGATACGGATGCATAGCCATGACGCCGACGAGGCCGTCCTCGTACTTTCGGGCGAGGTCAGCTTCAGAGTGGAGGACAAAGAGTATACTCTCAATGAGGGCGACAGCATCTACTACGTAGCGAGCCAGGAGCACGGCTACACGAACGCTTCTGAGAGCGAGGAAGCGAAGATGATCTGGTTCGCCTCCGAGCGCGGGGTCGACTAGGCGGCCAGGAATCATACGTATAGAGGAACAAATCCAAGCCAAAATCAGTCTAACGGCAATTGTTACCGCCGGTTTCTCCGAAATCGGCGGTTTTCTATCACCCGATTTTCGTTGACAGTTCTTTTTCCCCGAAACTATAGTCAGAACTCGGAAGGAGGGATCATAATTGGATAACGGCAACAATAACACCGACAAAGCTCACGGGACCTTTCTATTTCAGCACCTCGTCGTGATGTTTCAGACCCTCGCGCTTCAACAGATGGGAAAACTCACCAATCCCCTAACGGGTAAAGTGGAAAGAGATTTGCATCAGGCGAAGATTACAGTCGATATGCTGGGCATGATCCAGAAGAAGACCGAAGGAAATCTTGACGAAAACGAGGAGAGGATCCTCGATACGGTCATGCTGGAACTCCAGATGAATTACGTCGACGAAACCGCCAGGGCGGAAAAGGAGGAAGAGGAAGGCGGAACGGCGGACGAGGAGAAAGAAAACGAAGTCGAAGAGGATTCCGACGCGGGCGAAGAAGAGGAAAAGCCAACTGGCAATGCCTGACCTGCGGTGGGACCCGTCTATGAGCCGAGGAGGTAAAGGATGAGGACGAATGCGCGAATAGTCGTTGCATCCGTGATTCTCACAATGCTTTTGTCAACAGGTGCCGCAGCCCAGGTTTCATGGGACGGCACAGCCGGTATGCTCAGGGTATACGACGCGGGCACGGTCGGAAAAGGAAAACTGGTCTTCACGCTTGGTACGTCCTACATGAGATGGCCCGACGAGGTGCTGCTGGATTTCCAGGGCAGCTTCTACAGCAGGGCCGGCGGCGAGGATCCAAAGACTGTCACCTGTAATTTCTTCACATCCCGAGCGGGGCTGACTCTCGGACTCAGCGATTATGTCGAGATAGCGGCCAACCTCGATATCCGCAACTGGATAATGCAGGTGCCTGAGGAATTCGCGACAGATGATTTTGAGACAACCTACCGTGGCGGGCTCGGAGACACATGGCTGCTGCTCAAGCTTTCTCCGCCGATTCCGACGAAGTACTTCAAATTCGGAATTCTCGGTACGGCGAGTTTTCCCACGGGCAATAAGGAGAGAAGGTTCACGACAGATTCGATCGACTTCCGGATAGACGGTCTCTTTACCTTCGACCTGACCCATACCGATGCTTTTGTTCCCACTAAACTGCACTTCAACGTCGGATACGTTTTCAACAGGAACGAAGAATTCGGTTATGGCATCACTAACACGAGCAACCCGAACCTCAGCGGGTTTTACCTTCCGGCTTATCCATCGACGCCGGACGGGGAGAGCGACAGTTACAACGACTTGTTCAAGTTTGGAACTGGTATCGAGTTCCTGCTCGAGCACACAAAACTTTTCGTCGAGTTCAGGTGGGACCAGTTCCCCAATTACACGGGCTCGCCTGATTCCTTCTTCATCCAGAACTCGAACAAAAATATGTATACGCTCACGCCGGGTCTATCGATCGAATCGAAGAACGGCGTAGGCCTGCTCCTCGGACTGGATATCAATCTCAACACGCAGGACACTCAGTCGATTATGAATCCGCCCGACTGGATGGCATATTTCGCGCTGACGTTCGGCGGTTTCGTGATGCCGCAGGACGCTGACAAGGACGGCATCGAGGACAAGGTCGACAAGTGCCCCGACAGCCCCGAGGATTTCGACGGGTACGAGGATGAGGACGGATGCCCCGAGCTCGATAACGACGGCGACGGCATCTCAGACGATGAGGACCAGTGCCCCGACCTGGCAGAGGACTTCGACGGGTACCAGGACGAGGACGGATGCCCTGACCTCGATAACGATGGCGACGGCATCTCCGACGTGGATGACAGATGTCCCAACGAGCCCGAGGACTTCGATGGGTTCGAGGACAGCGATGGCTGCCCCGACATCCTCCAGGATTCGGATGAGGACGGCGTACCTGACGACACCGACAAGTGTCCTAATAACCCCGAAGATATCGACGGGTTCCAGGACGAGGACGGATGCCCCGATCTCGATAACGACCTCGACGGGATCCTGGACATCGAGGACCAGTGCCCGGACGCGCCCGAGACGTTCAACGGGTACATGGACGAAGACGGGTGCCCCGACGAGAGGCCTATCGAACAGAAGTTCATAATCCGAGGAATCAACTTCGAGAGCGGCTCGGCGGCACTGACGCCCGACAGCTACGCGGTACTCGATCAGGTCGTCAAATCGTTGATGGCCTATCCCGAGGTGAAGGTCGAGATCCGCGGCTACACCGACAGCGTAGGCGGCTGGGAGTTGAATCAGACCCTCTCGCAGCGCAGGGCCAATTCGGTCAAGAAATATCTCGTCAACTCGGGTATCCAGGGCGAAAGGCTTCTGGCGAAGGGTTATGGCGAGGCCGATCCTATTGCCTCGAACAAGTCTGCTGGTGGCAGGGCGGAGAACAGGAGGATCGAGTTCCACCGCTTGAACTGACAGGGCAGTTAACGGAAAAGAACAAAGGTCCGCGGGGCTTTGGCTCCGCGGACCTTTTCTTTCAGTATGATCGGAATCCCTTTATTCAGATTCCTTGCTTTCCTGCCAGAGCGCTTCCATCTCGTCGAGACTCATCGATCCGAGATCCACGCCCCTTGTTGCGGCCTTCGATTCCATTCTGCCGAAACGTATCCTGAACTTGTCCGACGTCATCTCAAGAGAGCTCTCGCAGTCGACGTTGAGCGACCTGGCGAGGTTCACCACGGTGAAGAGGATGTCTCCGACCTCCTCTCGCACGTGCATCCGGTCGCCGCTATCAACGGCGTGATGCAGTTCCTCGATCTCCTCGTGCATCTTGTCTATGACGCCTTTGTATCCGGACCAGTCAAACCCGGCGCCGGCCGCTTTCTTCTGAAGAGCGAAAGCCCTGCGCAGCGGAGGCAGGTTCGTCGGAACGGATGACAGCAGACCTCCGTCCTCCGCATCGCCCTTTTCAGTCCTCTTGATCCTCTCCCATTCGGCAAGGCTCTCGGTCTCGTTGCCGGCGCTCGTGTCCCCGAAGACGTGCGGGTGGCGCCTGACGATTTTCTCGTGGGCCCGGGCGGTAATTTCCGACAGCCGGGTATTCCTTCTCTCCAGCATCAGCTCGTGTATGAAAACGATGAGGAAGATGATGTCTCCGAGCTCCTCCTCGAGATGGTCGGCATCACCGGATTTCTCCGCGTGCAGCAGCTCGTACGCTTCGTCTATGAGGAATGAGATCATCTCGTCGAGTGTCCGCTCCCTGTCCCAGGGGCAGCCTCCGGGGTTCCTGAGAGTACGTAGCGTTTCCCTCAGTGAGGCTATCTCGGCGGATAGAGAGTCATCTTTGATGTTTTCATCTTTCATAGCGGTACAATCATATCTGATATTGAACATTAGCGCAATTCCTGATAAAGTAAGAGATTACTTTATCAGAACGATAATGGAGGCGGACCCGGATGCACAAACTCATCATACGAGGCGCAAGAGAACACAACCTTGATAACATCGACGTCGAGCTCCCGCACAGGAAGATAATCGCAGTCACGGGAGTCTCAGGTTCGGGAAAATCCTCGCTCGCCTTCGACACGATATACGCCGAGGGCCAGAGAAGGTATATCGAATCGCTCTCCACGTACGCCAGGCAGTTCATCGAGAAGCTTGACAGGCCGGACCTCGATACGATCGAGGGGATCAGCCCTACAATCGCGATCAGGCAGAAGAACACCGTCACGAGCGCGAGGTCGACCGTTGGCACGGCCACGGAGATATACGACTACCTGCGGTTGCTCTACGCAAGGGCGGGGAGGATCCACTGTCCTGACTGCGGCGTCGAGGTCAGGTCGTGGACCCCGACGGATGTGGCGAAAGAGACTCTCCGGCTCTTCGAGGGCAGACGAATATATATAATTATACCTGGAGAAGGCATCGGTGCTGACGACTGGGAAGCGAGGAAGAGCTATCTGCTTGCCCGCGGGTATACGAGGGTGTTTGCCGGCGGTGAGACTGCGATGGTGGATGGATTCGACCCGGAAGGATCGGACGCCGCGGAGATCGACATACTGATAGACAGGGTGAAGGCGTCGGGATCGTCCCGCACAAGGGTGGCCGAGGCTGTCGAGACGGCATACAGCGAGCACGAGGGGATAGTCGACATACTGGAGCTGGAGAGCGGTGAGAGGATCCGCTACAGCCTGGCGCCGTCGTGCGGGAGCTGCGGACGCGTATTTGCCCAGCCGACTCCTGTTCTCTTTTCTTTCAACAGTCCGTACGGTGCCTGTCCCGAATGCAAGGGATTCGGCGACAGGATGGAGTTCGCCGAGGAGATGATCATCCCTGACGGCGGAAAAACATTGAAGGGCAGAGCGATCGATCCCTGGGCGAGGGAGAGGTTCGAGTATTTCCACACGCGGATGCTCAAGTTCTGCAGAAGAAAGAAGATCCCTGTCGACCTTCCCTGGAAGGATCTCCCCGAAGAGACGAAACGATTTATTCTCGAGGGCGAGGGCGAGGATGAATACGGGGGAGTGATTCCCTTCCTCGAGAGGATGAAGGAGAAGAGCTACAAGAAAGGCCACAGATTCTTCACGCGCAGGTACATGGGATACACGACGTGCCGTTCCTGCCAGGGCTCGCGCCTCAGGGAGGAGGCGCGCTTCGTCCTCGTGGGCGGGCGCTCGATCAGCGACCTCGTGGCAATGGTCCCTGAGAAGATACTCGCGGCCCTGGGGAAGACCGTGTTCTCGAAAAGGGAGAAGACGATAGCGAAGGATATCCTCTCCGAGCTCGGATCCAGGCTCGGATTTCTCATCGACGTCGGGCTCTCGTACCTCACCCTGGACCGGCTCACCCGCACTCTGTCGGGAGGAGAGGCTCAACGGATAAACCTGGCCAACTCTCTCGGGGCGAACCTCGTTGATACTCTCTATGTCCTCGACGAACCGTCGGTGGGGCTTCATGCGGCCGACAATATCAGGCTGATTGAGGTAATGGAACGACTCAGGGACATCGGCAACACCGTCATAGTTGTCGAACACGATCCCGAGATCATCATGTCTGCCGATCATCTCCTCGACCTTGGTCCTGGACCGGGGAGGGACGGAGGTCATGTTCTTTACAATGGAACGATCGCGGATGCAGTTTCGGCGCCCTCCATGACGCCGGAGGGAGAGTCGGCCACATTAAAATGGGTCTTCGGCAACGAAGGGCGTGTCTCGCTTAAGAATAAGCCCCGGGAAGTGACCGGAACCGTCACCCTCGCGGGAGTCTCGGAACACAACATGAAGAAGGCCGACGTGATTTTCCCGCTCGGTAATCTCGTATGTGTCACAGGAGTGTCGGGCTCGGGGAAGAGCACTCTGGTCGTCGACGTTCTTTACAGACTTCTTGGAAAGAGAGCTCCAGCACCGGGACACCTTGGTGTCTCGGGATGGAAGCTCGACGGAAAGCTTGACAGAGTCCTTCTTATAGACCAGTCGCCGATAGGGGCGACTCCCAGATCGAATCCAGTCACCTACATAAAGGGATTCTCGTTTATCAGGGAACTGTTCGCCATGCAGCGGAAATCCCTTGTCAGGGGATACAAACCGGGAAGGTTCAGCTTCAACAAGGCGGGAGGCAGGTGCCCGAGGTGCGACGGCATGGGATACAGGCGGGTCGAGATGCACTTCATGGCAGACGTCTTCGTACCGTGCGACGAGTGCGAGGGAAGGAGATACAACCGCGAGACCCTCGAGGTTGAGTACAGGGGGAAGTCGATCTCCGACGTGCTCGAGATGACGGTTGATGAGGCGATCCTCTTCTTCGACGAGGTGCCGCAACTCGGCGAGAAACTCTGGGTTCTCTCGAAGACGGGCCTTGGATACCTTCGCCTGGGGCAGCCTTCGAACACGCTGTCCGGCGGAGAGGCGCAGAGGATAAAGATCGCCCGCGAATTCGCCGAATCAGGCGGTCAAAGCAACCTCTACATCATGGACGAGCCGACCACCGGCCTGCACGTCAGCGATGTCGACAGGCTGCTCTCCGTCCTCGATGACCTCGTAGACGCGGGACATTCGGTCATTACGATCGAGCACAACATGGACGTTATAGCGAGGGCCGATCACGTTATCGATCTGGGCCCCGGTGGTGGTGACGATGGGGGGCGAGTTATCGCTTGTGGCGATCCCCGAGCGATCGTAAGATCGAAAACGTCCGTAACGGGCAGATTTCTGGGAGAATACCTTTCGAAGTACGGACGGGAGGCATAGATGAAGATCCTCGTCACAGGCGGAGCGGGATATATCGGCAGTGTCGTAACGGAGTTTCTTATCGACTCCGGTCACGAGGTCGTCATAATTGACAACCTGTCGACTGGTCACAGGGGAGCGCTCAATCCCGGAGCGGCTTTCCACGAGGGTGACCTGCTCGACACCGGTTTAGTGGAGAAGGTACTCTCAGATGACGTCGAGGCGGTATGCCATTTTGCCGCCTTCTCGCAGGTGGGTGAATCTGTCGCCGATCCCCTGAAATACTATACGAACAATGTCTCAGGAGCGATCTCTCTTCTCAGCGCGATGAAAAAGGCCGGCACGAAGCATTTCCTCTTCTCCTCGACTGCGGCTGTCTACGGCGAGCCGGAGGATGTGCCTATCACCGAGGACTCGGCGCTGATGCCGGTGAATGCCTATGGGAACACGAAGCTTGCGATAGAGAGGATGCTCGACGACTGCTCGAAAGCATGGGATTTGAAGGCACTGGCGCTGAGATATTTCAACGCGGCCGGCGCGTCGAAGGATCACGGCGAGGATCACCGGCCCGAGACCCACCTGATACCTCTGCTGCTCGACGCCGCGATGGGCAGGAGGGGCGAGCTGATTGTCTACGGCGACGATTATCCGACGAGGGACGGGACATGCATACGCGACTACATTCATGTTAAAGACCTGGCGACCGCCCATGTACTCGGTCTCGAGAAACTCGTCGAGGGATACTCCGGAGTCCTGAACCTGGGGAACGGGACGGGATTCTCCGTCCTCGAGGTGATCGAGGCCGCTGCGTCGGTCACCGGGCTCGAGGTTCCGCACAGGATTGGCGACCGCAGGCCGGGTGACCCGGCCACACTCGTCGCTTCATCGGCGAGGGCCGAGGACGTGCTCGGATGGAAGAGGGAATACCCCGATGTCGAGCGTATCATCGCCGGCGCCTACGAGTGGAGAAAGTCGTTTCCAGAGGGATATCCGGACATTCCCTAACCAGTTGAAAAGATTACGGCTTATGGCTGGAATTTTACCATAGTCCCCGCTGCGTGGCTTTCCGGCCTGGAAAGCGCCCGGGTCTCCCTCTAGTGATGGTTGAGCCCCCAACGCATTAACTGCGTAATCCATAACAACTTAAAATCAATGCCTCAAGGTATTTCCAGGCTCTTTGATAGGGAGCCCGCGTCAGATGCCCGTGGCATATCAATTGCCCTCTGGATAGGTGAGACAGTGTGTTTTCTGAGAGGGAGATATGAAAACGGGACAGCTGAGAGACCTGCTCAAGACTGTAAGGGAGCGGAGTCCGTCCACGATCCGTTCGCTCGTAAAAGCGATCGACGGACCACTGGGCAGGACATTGGGAGCGGCCGCCTGCGCACTCGAGGTATACCGTCCCGGGGCACTCTATCTCTCACGCAGGATCGCCGGCATCGATGATAACGGACTGGCCGCCCTCTTCGGAATACGACCGGGAAAGATAGAAGATTGGGTCGTCATCGATCTCGACGGTGAGCGTCGCATAGGACCCGCATCGGGTATCTCCGTAGCGAGCTTGCCGTTCTATCACGATGGCACCGAGGCCGGAAGACTCTACCTGCTCAACGGGCCGGGAGAAAGGGATCTACTGGATGACGAGTCGGCAGCTCTGCTGTCTGAGGTCATTTCCACGATGATCCATCCGTGTATGAAACACAGAGGCAGCAGGGGCAGTTCGACAGGCGAGTCACTCAGGGCTGAACTGATCGAGGCGGCCGGCGACGACGGGTTGATGCGCGGCCTTCTCGGCGAGATGATGGAACACTCCGGCGCCGAGTTCTGCGCATACCTGACAGGAACGGGCGGAGGCACGTTCCATATGATAACGCAGAGTAGAGAATATTCCGGGCTGTTACCCGAGATAAGAGAGAAACTGAAGACCTCGCTCCGCATGTTTACAAACGGCGAAGCGGGTGAATGGATAGAGAGGGAAAAGATTTACTACTCGGTAAACGAAAAGAGTATCTCGCTTCCAGCCGGGAGATCGGAGATCGAGAGCTATTTCCTCGTTCCGGTCACATCGGGAGCGACCGTCGAAGGGGTCCTCTTCTTCGGCAGCGTTCGGAGGGATGCGTTCGTGAGGGAGACGATCTCCCGCTTCCGGGTGCTGGCAGGCGACACCGGCCCGGCCGGATTGAACGACTGCGATGGCGACGACGAGGGAGGGATGCTCGAGCAGCTTCTTCTCTCGATTCCCTATGGTGCCGCGATCGTCGACACGGAAGGGACGATTACCAGGGCTAACGAGGCCCTTCACGCTATCCTCGGCGGAGGCTCGTTCAATTGTATCGAGGAGATCGGTGAGAGATCGACCTTCGACATAAGGTCGGCGTGGGACGAGTTCAGCAGGTTCGGCCGGAACATTACGGACAGGCAGATAGATTCGTCGGCAGGCGACGACAGAAGCATCTCGCTGTCGATGATAAGGATGGAGAGCATACCCGGCGAGGCCAGGACGGTCATCGTTGTCAGGGATACGACGGAACTGACCGGGATGGAGCAGAAGAGGGAAGAGGCGATGGCATTTGTCGCTCACGAGATCAGGACCCCGATGACTGCGCTGAAAAACTCGCTGAGCATCCTCAGCGACGTAGGATCAGCGGGGTGCGAGGGGATGGAAGAAGCTGACAGTCCCGGAAGGAAGTTCTTTGAGACGGCGCTGCGTACGGTGGACCGGCTCTCTGTTCTCGTGGACGGACTGCTCGATGTCTCAATGGTCAGGCTCAGCGGCGGTGACCCTAAGATAGAGAGGGTGGATGTGAAATCCTTCCTCGAGGATGCATCGCTCCTGTTCTCGAACTCGATGACGAAGAAGGAGATATCGTTCGGTATAAACGTTGATGAGAAGGCGTCGGACGCTTTCATGGACAGCGGAATGATGGAACAGGTGATACAGAACCTCATTTCCAACAGCCTCAAGCACGTACCGGCTGGGGGGGGGATCGGCATCACCGTGCGGGCGATGGAGAGTGCGCCGGACTGGATCTTGGGCGTCCTGCCCCTCGACCATACGGAGAAGCCGGGATACATGGTGATTACGATATCGGACTCGGGACCGGGCATCCCCGACGACGTCGCACGCTCGATAAACGTCCCGTTTACTGCGCCACCTGATGCGATCAAGCCGGCGAGGGGGATCGGCCTCTATATCGCTGCGCGGCTCGTGAAGCTGCACGGAGGCAGGCTGATCATCGAGACGGGGGAGAACGGTTCCTCGATCGACATCTACCTGCCCTCTGATATTCAGACGAGCGAGACGATGAGGGCGGTCATATCGATTCAGTCTTCTGTCGAATCGCTCGTATCAATCGGAGCCTCTCCGATCCTCTACGTGCTTACGAGAGATAGAGGTCGCTGCTGGATCGACGTTGCCGGGACGATGCGCGAGAGGCCCGTGATCAATCCGACCCCCGCCGAAACGGGCAGGTCGGGGATCTACTTCTGGCCGATGGGCGAGAGGCTGGCCTTCGTCATGACCGCAGAAAGGAAGTACAGGGAAAGCCCCATGTCGCTCTTCGAGAAAGGCAGGGGCGGATTGAGGATGATAGAAGGGAACCCCGGAGAAAACCCGGACGCCGGCTGGGCCGTCTGTCCGGATGACGGCAGGGACTATGCGTCTCTGCTCGACGCGGCTCTGGAAAGAATGAGAGATGGAGCGGGTGAACCGCTCCGGAAAGGAGTGACGGAATGGACCGCTACAGGATTCTCATCGTAGAGGATGATGAGGATATCGTCGAAACAGTCAAGTACGCCCTCGAGCTGAGAGGATTCGAGACCGATGTGGCGTATGACGGGCTTCACGCATTGCGCAAGGCGAGGAAGAACGCTTACGACCTGATGCTTCTCGACATCATGCTCCCGGGCAAGAACGGGTACGAGGTATCCCGTATGCTCAAGAAAGACATGGATGAGGGACGCATCGCTCCTTTCAAGATCCTCGTCCTGACGGCAAGGAAAGTCGATAGTCCCGAGCGCGAGGATTTCCTCGCCACGTGGTCGAACGCCGACGAGTACATGTATAAGCCGTTCGAGCTCGATGATCTGATCAATAGGATCAACATGCATCTGGCCGACGAGACGGCCAATGTGAACTGAGGGAACCCCGGAGGTAAGGCAGGCGGAGAGGCGGCGCGAGCCGCCGGGACCGGACTGCCTGGTGACATCAATGGCAAGCGATACGGCAACAAGCATCGGCAGTGGGTGCGAGTACATGGCGAGCATCATCGACAGCTCGCCCGTGCCCCTGATAGCGCTGGATACGAGTCTGCGGATCATCATGTTCAACAGGGCGGCCCGGGAGCTGACCGGATTCGAGACGTCGGACGTGACGGGGTGCAGGATAAGCACTCTCGTCGGGTTCGAGGACACGCGCCGTATCATCCGTGACCTGAGGGACAGTGGGAAGACATCAGAAGATCACATTGCGAAGTTCCAGAAGCGCGGCGGGGGAGATGTGCAGGTGAGGCTCAAAGTGAACCCGGTGACGGGCAGGGGAGGGGAGCTCGCTGGAGCTATCATACTTGCCATGGACCTGACTGAACTGAGGGAGCTTCAGTCAATGCTGCTCGAAGCCGAGCGGGTGGCCGCGATCACCGAGACGGCGATCAGTGTCAACCACGAGATCAACAACCCGCTCTGCTCGATACTCGGATACACTCAGCTGATACTGATGGACAGGGATTCTCTCGACGCGGACGTTGTCAGCAAACTCGAGGGTATCGAGAAACAGATCATAAGGATCCAGGAGATCGCGGAAAAGTTGGGGCGTATCAAGCGGCCCGTCCTCAAAGAATATGTAGGGGGAAGCAGGATGCTCGACATGGAGCATTCGTGCGTCGAGGAAGCGGCCGACGAATAAATCGTTGACAACAGCCAATAAATCAATAACATTACCGTCCGTGGGAAGGTAGCTCAGTCGGTAGAGCAACGGATTGAAAATCCGTGTGTCGGGGGTTCAATTCCCTCCCTTCCCACCACCGATATCAAGCCGGATCATCGATCCGGGTTTTTTCATTGTCATTTCACTATTTAAGCCTCATTCCATTGTGATACTATTCC
Source organism: uncultured bacterium (assembly GCA_965371515.1). Lineage (GTDB taxonomy): Bacteria > Krumholzibacteriota > Krumholzibacteriia > Krumholzibacteriales > Krumholzibacteriaceae > JAUWCL01. Next base: position 21,729 of record CBDUYR010000037.1, read on the forward strand.
CGGCATATGATTGGTAAGACAATATCGCATTACAGGATCATCGAGGAACTGGGCCGCGGTGGCATGGGAGTGGTCTATAAGGCCGAGGACCTGACCCTCCAGCGTACCGTTGCGCTGAAATTTCTCGCACCGCATGTAGTCACCGATGAGGAGCACAAGAAACGAATGCTCCACGAGGCCAGAGCTACTGCGGCACTGGACCATCCCAATATATCCACTATCTACGGGATCGAGGAATCAGAGGGCCACACATTCATCGTGATGGCATTTATCGAGGGGGAGAGTCTCTCCGACAGGATCGAGACGGGTCAGATGGAGATCCTCGATGCCCTTGACATAGCGATTCAGACGGCACGTGGGCTTTCCAGAGCACACGCAGCCGGCATCATTCACCGGGACATCAAACCCGGGAATATCCTGGTAAACGCTGAAAGCCAGGTCAAGATCGTCGATTTCGGCCTGGCTAAACTGGCATCCCAGACAAGGCTGACCCAGGCGGGGACGATCCTGGGCACTATGGCCTACATGTCCCCAGAGCAGGTCACGGGAGCAGATACTGACGCCTCATCTGATATCTGGGCTCTCGCCGTCCTGCTGTACGAGATGCTTGCCGGTCAAGCTCCGTTCAGAGGTGAGATGGACGCGGCGGTGATGTACTCGATCATGAACGAGGATCCGGAACCCCTGACAGAGGTCCGGAAAGACGCAACGGTCGAGTTGGAGAGGATCCTTGAGAAAGCCCTTTCAAAAGATCCTGAAAAGCGCATTCAATCGGTGGACGAGTTTCTCTCCGGTCTCGAGGAGATCCGTGACCGGCAGACGCTGGGGATGAAACAGGGGCGGTTCGCAACATTCAAGAGGACGAAAGTAAGAAAACGGATCGCAGCAGCGGCAGTAGTGGCCGCGATTGTCATTTCAGCAGTCTTCCTGATGCAGTTCCTTGGATCAGGGCCGTCGAAGATAGAATCGGTGGCTGTTCTTCCTTTCATGAACCTTTCGGGAGATTCCGACCAGGAATATTTCTCGGACGGGATGACCGAGGCGCTGATCTCGCAGCTCGGCCAGGTCAGGGCGCTCAAGGTCACCTCCCGTACATCTGTCATGCAGTTCAAGGGAACGACCAAGACACTCCCCCAGATCGGGAAGGAACTCGACGTAGACGCGATCGTCGAGGCATCGGTCATGCGGAGCGGCGAGAGGCTGAAGATCGTGATCAAGCTGTACCGGGCGGATTCCGAGCAGCAGCTGTGGACAGATGAGTACGACAGGAAGATCGAGGATGTGCTTTCGATCTACAGCGAGGTGGCCCAGGCGATCACCGGAGAGATAGATATCGCCCTTACCTCGGACGAGAGTGAAAGTATGATCCATACGCGCGCCATCGATCCCGAGGCATACGATGCTTACCTCAGGGGGCGGCACCATCTTAACAGCTGGGACCATATGAAAGCGCTCGGGTACTTCATGGATGCCATCAAGATCGAGCCGACATACGCGGAGGCATACGCAGGACTGGCGTCAACATACAACGGTCTCGGATTATTTGGAATCCTCACTGCGGATGAAGCGTATCCGAAAGCCAAAGCAGCAGCCGAGAAAGCCCTGAAGCTGGATGATTCGCAGGGAGCTGCCTATTCTGCGAGGGCTTTCGCAAGACTTGTATATGACCGGGATTGGCAGGGCTCCGAGGCAGATTACAAGAAAGCCCTGGAACTCAGCCCGAACAGCCCGGAAGTCTACATGGCATACGATATGTACCTGACTCTTGTTGGCCGGTACGAGGAAGCTGTCGAATATTGTAAAAGGATGATCGAACTCGATCCTCTGACTCTCGAAAACACGCTGCATCTGGCCTGGATATATAATTATGCCGGCATGTACGACGAGGCGATCGAATCAACAAATGAGGTCCTCAAGATAGCTCCCAGTCTTTATGCATATTCGACACTGGCCGACAGCTATTTCAAAAAAGGGATGCACACAGAAGCGGTTGCCTTCTACGATTCGGCATTTTCTCTATCAACGGGCTCCGGCAATGGGGTGTTGCTTGCAGGTGGCGGATATGTCTATGCGCGTTCCGGCCGCGAGGATAGGGCGAAAGAAATCCTTGATCAGATATTGTCTCTTTCAGAAAGTGGAAATGTCTCTCCTGTCTACGTCGCTCAGGTCTATTCCGGCCTGAGGCAGACAGACGAGATGTTCGAATGGCTGGAGAAGTCTTACGAAACAGGAGGGGGCATCTCCATAGCGCTGGATTTCGGTGAATACCGTGATGATCCACGATATATCGACCTCTGCCGGAGAATCGGTATTCCTCTCGATTGACAGATCTAGAACGACACCTCCATGCCCATTCTCAGCGATGTCGGCGGCTGGAAACGGGTCGCCAGTCCGTACGTAGGATTGAGCAAGGTCTCCTCATAATCGTAGTATTTTATCTGATCGTAGTTTACTGCATCCAGCTGGCTCCCGAGATGGAATATATCGAGCAGTAACCTTATGCGCGCAGTATTACTGATCATCCACGGCAGGTCGTACGCCAACCGGAAATTCAGATCCCATATTGTCGGTGTCCGCCCGTCAGTACCTCGCTGCTGAGCGAACCCGTAGAAAGGAGGTCCCCACGACGAGGCCTTTCTTACACTCAAAGGAGTTCCGCTTGCCACCTGAAAGGATGTCCCGATCGTTATCCCGAAATCGAGCCGGTACGATCCGGCAAACTTCAGCACGTGCGTCCGGTCGTTAGGTACAAGGCCGTCAGCGTCGATCATTATCTCGGGAAGATCAAAGGCATCAGCGTAATTAGGTCTTTGAGCACCGAAGTCCGAGAGGAGACCTGAGTAATTGCCATCGGCTTTCGAAAGGACGTACGAAGCGATGAAATTGAAATGCTTCGCTCCTGATCGCTGTAGTGTCAAGACAAGTGCCTTATAATCACGCCTGGCCTTCGGGTACTCACTCAACAGGCCGCTTCCGGGGTTTCCGACATGAAACTCTCCCAGAGAAGTCACATATCCGTCTTCGACCGCTTCCTTCAATGTGCGATAAACGCCCGTGATCCCCGTTTTGAAGGTGCTGCCGAGCTGGATCTCGTATCCCAGCGTGAATTCGTCGTAGTGCTGGCCCTTCAGGCCTTCTATCTCACGATGGATCGCTCCCTGACTTGTATGGTCAAAATAGGGTTCGCAGCCGTCAATAGTAGGATCGCAATTATAATACCGAAGGGACATGATGCCGCCCTCAATATGAGTCATTGACGAAAGATTCAGTGACAGATCCTGGTAGAACCTGCCGAAAGATCCGAACAGTTTCTGTCTTCCGCTCGCGACCGGCTTGAAGACCAGCCCGATTCTTGGCTGGTATTGATCCGTGATCCTCTGGGCGACGTTGCCGTTGGAATCGTACAGGTACTGGGCGTCCCATCTAAAGCCCGCGTTCAGGCGAAGACGGTCGATGACCTGCCATGAATCCTGGATAAATACGGACGGTATACTGCTGCTGACAGTGCCTTCGATATCGAACAGCATTGTTGTATATGTCGTGTCGTTATCACGCTGGATCAGTTTCTGCAGCTGGTCCATATCGGTTCTGAGATGCCTGTATTCGAATCCGGCTTTAAGCTCGTGGGCGCCGAGTATGAGCGTTCCCTTGATGATCGCGTTTGCCTGGATACTGTGATTGTCCAGGGATTCAGGATTTCCACCCGACCAGATCCCTGTCTCGCTGTCGATATACAGCGGTTCTTCCAGGCCGCGCTGGGTCCGCGGCAGATAGACGTCGTCTCTCGTGCTCACCGAGAAGACAGATTCGAAATAGAGCCTGTCGTTCACGAAATAGTCGGCATTAAGCGAGGTCGCAATCCCACCAGTCTTCGTGTGAGTAAGGTAGGGATCCGGATTCTCGAGAAGAGTCGGGGGTACTCCCGTGACAGCCGTTGCTTCAGCGACGGCGTCGCGTTCACCGGGGTCTCCGAATACTGAAAGTGCGACGTTCATCCTGTCTGTCGCCTTCCAGGTCAGTTTCGCGGCAAAGATGTGTATGATGCCATCGTCATCCCAGTACCCATGTCCGGGGATCTCTATCTGCTGCTTCTCAATGGTCGGGTTATATGCTGCATAATACCAGAGCCTGTCACGAACGATCGAGCCTCCGACACTGAATCCGATATCATACTGGGAAAAGTCTCCCGTGTTGGGTTCGAATGCTCCTGACTTCGAATCACCTGAGAACCGATTGTTCGCGAAGAAACCGAATGCCTGTCCATAGAAATCGTTTCTGCCGGAATTAGTCACGACATTGAGTATTCCGCCGAGAGAGCTCTTGTATTCTGCCTGGTAGCTGCCGGCGGTTACCTCTACTTCGCGGATGAAGTTGTATGGAAGGCGCATTCCAGTTGTGCCCCTCCAGGGATCGGTGACATCTACTCCATCAATAAAATGCCTGTTCTCGAGGCCCGTTCCTCCGCTTATGTTCACGTCGTCGCCGAAGAAGCTCGTGTTAGCCATCGGTAGAAGGGCCGGAATTTGCCGGTAGTCACGCTGGATCGGAAGCACATCGATCTCATCTGATGTCAGGTTGGCCCCGATCGCCGTCGTGGTGATGTCGATCACAGGCATCGTTTCGGTCACGACTATCTCAGGTGCCTCGTGAAGCTCTGTTGTGAGACGGATATCAGGCATGGTGGTGGTCTTTCCCAGCCAGACCGTTACGTTCTCGAAAGAGATGTCTTTATAACTCACATGTGAGATGGTCACGGTATACTTGCCGATCGGCAGATTGGGGAGGAGGAATGCCCCGTTGGATCCCGAGAGCGCGATCCTCGTGCCCTGCAGGTCGGGACTTGTGACGGAAACGGTTACGAATGAGATCCCGTTCCCTTTCTCGTCCAGTACGCGGCTCTCGAGATTCCCTGTGATCTTCTGAGCGGACAGGCCGGTAGCGCAAGAAAGCATCAGGACAATAAGTACCCCTCGGATGATGCACTTCATTCTACCTCCTTTGATATGTCTGTCCATTCGACCCCTGACCCATTGCGGCGAGAATACAGTCAATGTACATAGTTTACAAGATTAATCAGGGATTAAGGCTCTATAAAGGAAAAAGCCGGAGTGCCAAGGTGATGGAAAAAAAGAAAGAGGCCGGACAGGGCATCCGGCCTCTTTCTCTGATTGCCGCTGAAAGATATCAGCGGGCTCGGGAAGAAACTCTATCTACCGTACATATTCTTTATTGCTCCCCAGCTCGATTCCTCCGTACCGACGCCGGTGCACTCCGGGCTGTCGAGAGGGT
>CBDUYR010000038.1:0-26762 GCA_965371515.1 uncultured bacterium
GTCGGGCATTATGAAATACGAAAAGAGGTTTAAGAGGACCACGAGGATTAAAACGGTTTTCAGAACGGTTCGCGCATTAAACATGATACGCGCCTCCGGTCATGGGCAGAGGGTCCGCCTGATGGCGGACCCTCTGCCCGTATATAACCGTTTCCCCGCCGATTTATTCGATCCTAGTTCAGGCCCCTTCTCTCGAGAAGCGGCTGGATACTCGGAATCGCTCCCCTGAACTGTACGTACAGCTTCATCGGATCCTCCGAGCCGCCCTTGGCCAGAATATTCTCTCTGAACAACTGCGCCGTCTGGCGATCGAATATGCCGTTCTCCCTGAACGCCTGGAAGGCATCGGCGTCGAGCACTTCGGCCCAGATGTAGCTGTAGTAGCCGGAGGCGTATCCGCTCGTGAAGATATGCCTGAAATATGTCGACCTGTACCTCGACTTGATCTCCGGGATCAGGCCGATGCTGCCCAGATTATCGTTCTCGAACTTCCTCACATCTAGTACGAACTGCTTGTCTATCGTGTGGTAGTCCATATCGAGAAGCGATGCGGCGAGGTACTCGGTCGCGGCGAATCCCTGGTTGAACTTCTTCGCCTTCTTTATCTTCTCGATGAGTTCGTCGGGGATCGGCTCGCCGGTCTTGTAGTGCTTCGCGTACAGCTTCAGTACCGCCGGATCGGTCGCCCAGTTCTCCATGATCTGCGATGGCAGCTCGACGAAATCGGTCGCGACAGCCGTGCCGGTAAGGGCCGGATAGGAGCCGTTTGACAGCAGGCCGTGCAGGCCGTGCCCCATCTCATGGAAGAGGGTGTTGACCTCATCGAAGGTCAGCAGCGAAGGCATGCCGCCAGTCGGCTTGGAGAAGTTGCCGACGTTGTAGACGAGAGGCGAAACCATCTCACCGTCGATCGTCCTCGACTGCTTACGGAACGTGCCCATCCACGCGCCGCCTCTCTTGCTCTCCCTGGGAAAGTAATCGCAGAAGAAGATGCCTATGTGCCTGCCGTCCTCCTCCTTGACCTCGAAAACGCGGACGTCCTCGTGATACACGGGCACGTCCTTGATCTCGGTGAAAGTTATGCCCCAGAGCCTGTTGCATACCATGAAGCAGCCGTCCAGGACGCTTTCGAGCTGGAAGTAGGGCTTGAGGACCTCATCGTCGAGATCGTACTTCTCCTTCTTCAGCTTCTCGGCATAGTACCACCAGTCCCAGCTCTCGAGCTTGAAATCGCCACCATCGCGGTCGATAATCGCCTGGAAGAGAGCGCGCTCTTCCTTTGCCTTGTTGAGCGCAGGGGTCCAGAGCTGGCCGAGGAGGTCGTATACGTTCTCGGGGATCTTCGCCATCGATTCCTCGAGAGCGAAGTGCGAGTAGGTCTTGTATCCAAGGAGGTTCGACCTGTCGAGCCTCAGCGCTACTATCTTCTTAATGATATCCTTGTTGTCGAATTCATTGTCGTTGTCGCCCATCATGAACCAGGCAGTGTAGATCTTCTCGCGAAGATCCCTCCTCTCGGAGTACTGGAGGAAAGGTATCCAGCTTGGCTTGTGCAGGGTGAAGAGCCACTTGCCCTCGTAACCCTTCGCTGCGGCTGCCTCGGAGGCGCCGCTGACTACAAAATCGGGCAGGCCGACGAGGTCCTTCTCATCGTCGAGGACCATCTCGAAGTTGTTCGTTTCCTTCAGGATATTTTCGCCGAACTGAAGTGTCAGGAGCGAGAGTTCCTTGTTGATGGCGCGGAGCTTCTCCTTGGCCTCGGGACCGAGGTCGGCACCGTTCCGTACGAATCTTTTGTAGTAATCATCGAGCAACTTGTCCTGCTCGGGCGTGAGCGCGAGCGACAGCCTCGCCTCATGAATAACCTTGATCCTCTTGAAGAGATTGTCGTTGAGGATGATGTTATCCCGATGCTCGGACAGCAGCGGGGCCGCTTCCTTCGCTATCGCCTGCATCTGCTCGTTGGTAATCGCCGAGTTGAGGCTGAAGAAAACCTCGGTGACCCTGTCAAGCAACTCGCCGCTGTACTCGATGGCGAGGATCGTGTTCTCGAATGTCGGATGCTCGGCGCTGTTCGCGATCGTGTCCATCTCCGCCTGGTGCTGAATTATTCCTTCCCTCATGGCGGGCATGTAATGCTCTTCCCTTATCTCGGAAAAGGCCGGGATCTGGTAAGGCGTATCCCATTCCGTGTAAAAAGGATTCTGTTGCTGTGGCGAGCATGCGAGCAGCAGCAGGACGACCAGCAGTGGCGCGAAAAATTTTCTCTTCATCCCTTCATTCCTCCTGTCTAAAGTGTATGTGTTGCCTCGGAACCGGCTGCCGGACGGCCGTCAGTCCTTCTCTCTGTTTCTGCACTTGATATCGCTGATTATCGAGACGACCGACGCTCCTCCTGTGAATCCGCTGAAAAAGACCGTCAGAACGAAAGCCAGCCTGACCTCACTTCCCGTGGAGAGCATCGAGGAGAGAAGAGCGGCGATAATCGATACCAGGATCCCGACGATCGAGATCCGTGTTCTTACTCTCATCTTCACCTTTCAGGGTCTGTGTAATGAGACATCCGCCCCAGCTCAAAGACCTCGCATCCCCGCCGTGCACTTACTCTGAGACCGACTTCAGTGTCTTTTTAAGCACGTCCTGGAGCATCTGCTTATCAAGGCTCAGATCTACTACCAGCAGCTTGAGCTTCCTGTTTTCTTCCTCCAGCTGCTTCAGGCGCTGAAGCTCAACAACACCCATCCCGTCATACTCGTTCTTCCAGCGGTAAAATGTCTTTTCGGTTATGCCGAGATTTCCACATAGCTCGGCGACTGGAGTACCACTTTCTGCTTGTCTAAGGATGTTGCTGATCTGCTCTTCAGTGAATTGTTTCTTCTTCATCCGGTCCCCCTCGAGACGACCTCATTATACACTATTAATAACTCTGGCCGTTGATCTGCTTTTCGGCAGCTGACCACCAGTTACCGAAAATACGAAACTACCAGTTGCCCGACTCGAGATACTCGTTGATCGCGACGGCGGCCTTGCGGCCCTGACCCATTGCGAGGATTACCGTGGCGGCTCCGAGAACGATATCGCCCCCGGCGAAGACACCCTTCTTGCTCGTCTTCATCGTCGCCTCGTCAACGGTGATGTTACCCCACTTGTTCGTCGAGATGTCGGGAGTCGTATCTGGGATAAGCGGATTCGACGAATTTCCGATCGAGACGATACAGGTATCGATATCGATAGTAAATTCACTGTCCGGTATCGGAACGGGGCGGCGCCTGCCCGAGTCGTCGGGCTCACCGAGTTCCATCTTGATGCATTCGACCTGTCTGACCCAGCCGTTCTCGTCCCCTATCAGGCGGATCGGGTTCTGAAGCAGGAGGAACTGGACGCCCTCTTCCTCTGCGTGATGGACCTCCTCGACCCTTGCCGGCATCTCGGCCTTCGAACGGCGATAGACGAGGTAGACGTTCTCCGCGCCGAGCCTCAGCGCGGTGCGGGCGGAATCCATCGCGACGTTCCCGCCGCCGAAGACTGCCACGTTCTTCGATTTCACTATCGGTGTGTCGGTCTCGGGGAAGGAGTACGCCTGCATCAGGTTGGCCCTGGTGAGGTACTCATTCGCCGAATAGACGCCATTGAGGTTCTCGCCGGCGATGCGCATGAACATCGGGAGCCCCGCGCCGGTCGCGATGAACACGGAGTCGAAGCCCTCCTCGCCGAGGAGCTCGTCGACGGTGAAGATCTTGCCGATGACATAGTTGTATTTCACGTCGACGCCCATATTCTCGAGGTTCTCGACCTCCTTCATAACAATCCGTTTGGGGAGGCGGAACTCGGGGATGCCGTATATCAGCACGCCGCCGGGCTTGTGAAGCGCCTCGAAGATAGTCACCTCGTGACCCTCGCGGCGCACGTCGGCCGCCACGGTCAGGCCGGCCGGGCCTGAGCCGACGATGGCCACTTTCTTGCCCGTCGCCGGCTTGATCTCGGGCATCTTCGTCTCGCTCTTCTCCATCTCCCAGTCGGCGAGGAAACGCTCGAGCTTGCCGATCTGGACAGCGTTGTCTGTCGACTTGAGACTCTTGCCGACTACGCAGTAGAGCTGGCACTGCTCCTCCTGCGGGCATACGCGGCCACAGACGGCGGGCAGAATGTTCGTCTCCTTGATTATATCGACACCACTGCGGAAGTCGCCTTCGACGATAGCCTTGAGGAATTCCGGTATGTTGATCTCTACGGGACAGCCCGCTATGCAGGGCGCCTTCTTGCACTGCAGGCATCTGGTAGCCTCGAGCATCGCCTGTTCGTCGGTATAGCCGGCCGGGACCTCCTGCACATTGTGAATCCGTTCCTTCGCATCCTGCTCGGACATCATCTGGACCGGGATCGCCAACCTCTCCTTCGGCGTCAACTTCTTCTCTTCCATACCACCCGCGGCCTATTGCGGCCGCTACCTCCTTCTATTCAAAACGGATATCACTGCTGGCTTTCGTACAGGTCCATCGATTCCTTTTCCTGCACTTCGTACATGCGCTGGCGCTTCATCATCTCGTCGAAATCGACCTTGTGTCCGTCGAATTCCGGGCCGTCGACACAGACAAACTTCGTGCTGTCGCCAACGGTGACCCTGCACGCCCCGCACATCCCGGTGCCATCGACCATTATCGTGTTGAGGCTGACCAGCGTCGGAATGTCGTACTTCCTGGTCAGCAGAGATACGAACTTCATCATAATCGGAGGACCGACGGCGACGACCAGATCGATCTTCAGTCCCTCGTCGATCAGCTTCTGGAGAGCGTCGGTGACCAGCCCCTTCTCGCCGTACGATCCGTCATCGGTCATGATGAGAACGCGGTCGCTGCATGCAGCCATCTTCTTTTCCATTATCACGAGATCCTTCGACCTTCCACCGAGAATCGAGATCACGTTGTTTCCCGCCGCCTTCATCGCCTGGGTAATCGGATGCGCGGGAGCGATCCCGACCCCACCGCCGACAATAACGACGGTTCCGAAGAGCTCTATATGCGTAGGCTTTCCCAGGGGTCCGACGAAATCGCGGAGCTCGTCCCCGGCCTCGAACTTCGATAACTCCTTCGTCGACTTACCGACTACCTGTATGATCAGCTCGATCGTCCCCTTCTCAGCGTCGGCGTCGGCTATCGTCAACGGTATTCGCTCGCCGACGTCGCTCGTGCGCAGGATAATGAACTGTCCCGCCATCCTCTTCCTCGCGATGTCGGGAGCCTCGACAATCATCCTGAAGACCTGAGGCGAGATGAATTCCTTTTCGATAATCTTGTTCATGTTTGACCGTTTCTATTTGTCAACCTCTTGAAAACTCAAGGGATACAGGCGACCCGATCCCTTCGTATTTAAGATATCGTACAGAAATCAAAGTGCATAAGTACCAGATGTTCCGGGTCTCAATCAAGAGATTTCTACCCGGTCCCTGCTCCCGTCAAACGTGTCTCTCCAACTCGTCGAGCGCTATTCCAAGCTCCTCGGCGGTCTTCTCCCTGTCGCCTCCGAAATACTCGAGCGTCCTGGCGACATGCTCCTTTATGACCTCTTCGAGCTTCCTCGGCATGAACGGCAGGCCCTCGACAACCGCGGAGGGAGAAATCCTCTCCCTGATCGTCGCGGACAGAGAATCGACCGTTATCCTGTCCGACTCCTCGTTCGCCACTGCAAATGCGACGATTGTGCGAAGCTCCTGGATGTTCGTCGGGAAGGAGTAACTCTGCAGCAGCTCGAGGAACTCATCGGAGAAACCGATTATCGTCTTGCTGGTCTTCTCCCGCTCCTCGCGGAGGAACTGTTCGGCCAGCAGGGGTATGTCCCCTAATCTTTCGCGCAAAGGCGGAATCTGGATCGAGTTGACCATCAGGTGGTATAGAAGGTCCCTCGAGAACGTATCCTTGTATTCGGGCTGCGTGAGGTCGTGCGTCGATGAGACGATCAGTCTCACGTCGATCTTCCTGATCTTTGTCGAGTTCTCCCTGTAATATTCGTCCTTCTGGATGACCCGCTTCAGCCTGACCTGCATCGGAAGGGGCAGCGCATCGATATTGTTGAGGAACAGTGTGCCCCCGTTCGCCTGCTCGAGGACGCCTGCCGCCTCCTCACGCGAGCCGCTCCAGTCCCTGTCCTGCCCGAAGAAGAATCCCGGGAACTTCTCGGAATCCTGGGAATCGGCCTCGACTGCTATGAAGGGCTTGTCGCTCTTCGAGCTGGAATTGTGGATCGCCCTCGCCAGCGCCTCTTTGCCCGTTCCGCTCTCTCCCCAGATAAAGATACCGAGGTCGCTCGGAGCAAGCTTCTCGATCTGGTGAAAGAGCCTGATCATGCCCGGATCCTGCGTGGTGCACTGGTCGAACACCGCTTCGTGCGCGAGACCCTGCTTGCTCAGTTCGGTGGGAAGATCATCGATCTCACGGTTCAGCACCCCGTGCGCCATCGCGTTGTCGAGCACCTCGAGCAGCTTGTCTTCGTCGACCGGCTTGGTCAGGTAGTCGAACGCCCCGAGCTTCATCGATCTCACGGCAAGTGTCACGTCGCTCACGCCTGTGAGAACCACCACCGGCGTCTCGTCACCATTGTTTCTCATCTTCTGCAGGATATCCATTCCGCTGACGTTCGGCATGTCCATATCGAGCAGGATTACGTCGAACGATTCGGAAGCGAGCTTTTCCTCGACTTCCCTTGAATCGTTGATCACTGCAGGCTCGAATATCCCCGTCTGCACGAGAAAGACCATCAGGTAATTGGTCACGGCGGTATCGTCGTCTACTATGAGGATCTTCTTCATTTCTGCTCCCCGGCCGGCGGCGCGGCCCTGAGGGCTGGGATCCGGATGATAAAGGTGGTCCCTACGCCCGGCTTGCTTCTGACCTGGATCTTGCCGTTGTGCTCCTCGATTATCCGGTAGGCAATGGCCAGCCCGAGCCCCGTGCCTCCCTTGGCCCTCTTCGTTGTGAAGAATGGATTGAATATCTGGTTTACAGTGCTCTCGTTCATCCCCTTGCCGTTGTCCTCGACGAGGATCGTTATCCTTTCCTTCTCGTATTGAGTCGCCACCTTGATCAAACCCCTGCGTACGTCCGGTATCGCCTGACTGGCGTTGACGATCAGGTTGATCAGCACCTGCTCGATCTTCTGCGAGTTGCCGGTGAAGGCGGCGATTCCAGGCGCGAGATCGAGCTCAATATCGGCGTTCTTGTGAACCTCGTTGTGAACGAGCCTCGCCGCCGTCTCTATCAGCGTGTTTATGTCGACCTGGTCGACGAGAAGCCCCTCGTCCTTGCGGGTAAAGGTCCTCAGTCCCTCGACTATCGCCTTGATCCTCTCCGACCCGTGCGCCATATCATCGACGAGCGTCATGATGTGCTCGCGGAAAAAATCGTATTGCAGCCTGGCGATCTTAAGGTCGGGGTGTTCCTTGACGTAGTCGTCGACTATCGGCAGCATGTCCTCGAGCGACTGCTGTATGATCCTGATGTTTCCACGGATGAACTGGTTCGGGTTGTTTATCTCATGACCGATGCCGCTGACGAGCTGGCCGATCGAGGCAAGCTTGTCTGCCTGCTGGAGCTGCTGGTCGTACGTCTTCTCGAGTGTGATGTCTCGGTAGAACTCGAGGATCCCGTCGACTTCGTGGTCCTGGTTGAATACGGGAAGGGCGTGGACCTGGACATACCGCTCGTCCATCTTCATCGTCAATGTCACCGGCATCTTGTCGCGGAGGATCCTGGCCAGACGGCAGTCCTCACACGGCTTGTCGCGGTGGAAATAACTCGTGTAGCAGTAGTTCCCCGGCTCGATATCCTTCCGGTTCGTCATCACGACCTTATGCTTCTTGTCGATCAGGACAACGTCGTCGGGAATGACCTTGAACATCGTCTCGAGCCTCGACTTCGACTCCTCCCAGCCCCCCTTGACGCGGTCGAGGTATGAATCGACTATGCTGAGCTTGCTCTTCTGTTCCCCGAGCTCCTTTGTCTTCGATTCGATCTCGCTGCGCAGCTGATCGAGGCGCTTGTTGAAGTCCTCTTCTTCTTCCTCCATCAGGTGGAGCTTCTCCCCGAACTCCTTGCGCTCGAGGGCCAGCATGAGGATCCTCCCGATCTCGTCGAGCAGCCTCTGCTCCTCGGGAAGGAGTTCGTGTTCGTCATCGTGATAACCGACGAGGATCTCGCCCTTTTCCTCCTCCGCCACTACAATCGGCACCCTGAGATGGCTTTTCGACGTCGGTTTCTGTCCGTACTCTACTCCCTGGTATCTCGAGTAGATCACCGACTCATCGGGATAGAGCATCCCCTGGCCGAGCGTCTTGGGAAGTCGCATGAAAAAATCGGAAATAGAAGAGGAAACCTCGATAAGTTCGGCAACGCTGTAGAGACTGGCGAGTTCCTTGATCCTCTCGTCCTTTTCCCACGCGTCGCCCTTGGTCATACCCTTGAAACTGTTTCCGAAAAGAAGGTAGATGTCGCCGCTCTCGCCGATCAAGTGCCCGGCCTTGAGCGGAATGCTCGAGGAACCGCTGTCCTCTGTAGAGAGGACCACTATTCCGCGGGTTCCCGCCTTCGCCTGGATCATCGCCGACCTGACGGTGGCGGCTGAGGAGCTGGTGAGCAGTTTCTCGATCGATCTGCCCTCGAGCGATCCGTTATCGGGGAACGCGTCCGAGGCGATCTTCTCGCTCGCGTGAATCACCTTCGCACTCTCGTCAAGCACAAAGAGGTAATCGAAGCTTTCCTCCATGAAATCGAAGAAATTCTCGAGCTTCAGCATGCTGTCACCTTACTCTGAACCTTCCCGTGCCCACTTCGCGGATCTCTTTTTTGTACTTGCCCGTATGCGTGAGCGGCGGCATGAGCACGCTCTTTCCCGCGCCCGGGCCGGCGGCCGCGAGCTTTGCCTCGCCGCCACCCTTCCGCTCCTGTCCAGTATTCCAGTACCATGGGAGCAATTCTTTTGCGTTTTTTTCCACCACCGAACGAAGCTGCGCCGCCGTATCGGCGACATCCTTCAGCCCGAACTCCGACGCGAGCCCTTCGAGCACTTCCCTGCCCGAGGCTCCGGCGGGAGGCTCTACGGCGCGGCTGTACTCGACGACCCTGCCCTCGAAACTGCACCTCGTGCCCTCCGTCTCGAGGAAGGTCGAACCGGGCAGCACGACGTTGGCAAAACGCGTCGTTTCCGTATCGGCCCAGTCGATAGCCGCGAGAAATTCTATGTTCTGAAGCCACGAACCGGTCGCGCCCCAGGCCATCGGATCCTCGCCGATCACGAGGGCTCCCCTGATCTCCCCCTTCTCGAGCAGCTCGAGCAGCTCCTTTCTCGTGCGGACACCCGTGACCGCTTCAGGAGGGGCGATCCTGCCCGGCGCGAAGGCCGGGTCGGCGCCTGTTACCGCAAGGCCAGCCGTATTGGAGAAGGTCCTCGGGAGGAGGAACTCCGCCGACATTCCGGCCGCCCTGAGCAGAATTACGAGATTCGCCAGCGCCTCCAGATCGCCGGCCGACTGGTCCTGCCTGCGATCGGGGCTGTGGATGATCACAATATTTTTCGCGCCTGCTATCATCGCCGCAGCCGATTTTATCTTCTCCTCGTCCACACCGCTCACGGCCGCAGCCGCTGGGGCTGTCCCCTTGAGAGCCGCGGTGAATTCCTTCCCGCCCGGCATCGCCGCGATCTTCTTAGCGTCGAAAGCACCGCTGTCGATGAGAGCCTTCGTTATACCGCTCCATAGGATCGCGGCCGTACCCCTCATCGGATCCATCGCGACGCTGGCCAGGTGCTGGTCGGTCATGTCGAGGGCCGAGTTCGAAACGATGAACTTCGCGCCCTTCCTGACCGCATCGATCACGTCGACCGCGAGGATCAGGTGGTCCGACTCGAGCGAGGTGTTGTTGCAGATAATCAGGTCGGCGTCTGCAAGGCAGGACCTGTCGGCTGTCGAAGCTGTGAATCCGAGGATCCCATCGAGCGCACCGGCTTCGCTGCCCGTCCCGAGTATCGACAGGGAAACGATGTTGTTCGTTCCTATCGCCTCGCGAGCGATCCGCGCAGCGAGAAACATCTCCTCACTGGTCAGTTCGGGCGATACGAAGACCCCGACCTTGTCGGCGCCGTACTTCCCCGCTATCGAGAGCAGCCCCGAGACGATTTCCTGCTGGGCGCCGCACATGTCGATATTTTCGCGTTTGCTGCCGCTCCTCATCAGCGGGGCTGTGAGCCTCTTGTGCCTGATAAAAAGCTCCTGTCCGAACCTGCCGTAGCGGCAGAGGTATGCTCCCGCCCTGTCGGGCGTCGTCGTGAAGTAGCGGTCCTCGCCGAACTTCCTGACGTTCATCTCGCATGCGAGCGAACAGAACGCGCAGTTCGTCTCGATCGTCTCGTCGTAGAGCGCGGCCCTCCCGGGGAAGGGATACTTGACCGTCAACGCAGCCGTCGGGCATGAGTCGACGCAGTTTCCGCAGCTCACGCAGCTCGTCTCGACGAGAGGATCGTTCATAGCGGGACGCATCTCCGTCCGGAACCCCCGGCCGACCAGGCCGAGCGCCGAGATGGGAAGGACCCGTTCGCATGTCCTGATGCACCTCGCACAGAGGATGCACTTGTTTGGATCGTATATGATGTATGGATGCCGCTCGTCGACCTTGTGCTTACGCGCGTACCCCTTGTATTTCTCCATATCGACGCCGTACTTCTCCGCCCCGAGCCTCAGGTCGCAGTCATAGAACCTCACGCACCCGCACGAGAGACACCGGTCGCATTCGTGGACATTGTCCTCGAACTCGAACCCCGTCGCAACTTCGCCAAAGTTGCCGCGGCGCTCCTCGACATCGATGAAATGGACCTCGTGCCTCGGGCTCTCCTTTACGTCGCCGAGCTCGGTCTTTCCAGGTTTCGCCCAGAATTCCTTTCGCACGACGAACGGTTCGGCGGGTTGTTCTTCGCCCCTGAAGAAAGCGTCGATCGCCTTCGCCGCCCTCTGCCCGTCCCTGATCGCATCGATAACGACCGTCGGCCCGTCGTCGGCGGCGTCGCCGCCGGCGAAGACACCCTCGACGTTCGTCTTCATCGTAGCCAGGTCGACGACATACGTATTCCAGCGGGTCAGCTCTATCTCCTCGCCGTCGACGCCGGTCAACCCGTCGAGAACGGCATTCTGACCGATCGACGATATCGCCATCTGGCAGGGCAGGTCGTATTCCGACCCTTCCAGCGGCACGGGGCGCCGGCGTCCGGAATCGTCCGGCTCGCCGAGCTTCATCCGCTGGCACCTTATTGCCTTGAGCTTTCCGTTCTCCGCCACGATGCCGACGGGGGCGGCGAGCTCCATTATCTCTATGCCCTCCTCGAGGCATTCTTCTATCTCCATCCTGTCGGCGGGCATCTCGTCCTTCGTCCGCCGGTAGAGCACGATGACCTTGTCGGCGCCAAGGCGCCACGCCGTCCTCGCAACATCCATCGCCGTATTGCCGCCGCCCACGACGACGACCGTGCCTGTCAGGGGCTCGGGCTTCTCATTCATCACGGGAAGGAAATCGGCGCCGGTAAGGACGCCCTCCGTATCGAACTCCCCCTCGACCCTCATCGGCTTGCCCGTCCACGCCCCGGCACCGAGGAATACGGCGTCGTGCTTCTTCCTCAGCTCATCGAGCGTGACGTCCTTACCGACACGGACATTGTAATGGATCTCCGCGCCCGTCTTGCAAATATGCTCTACTTCCTGATCGATCACATCGTCGGGCAGCCTGTAGGTCGGGATGCCGTACCTGAGCATGCCTCCCGAGCGGTCCATTGCCTCGTACATGACGGGCTTGTGGCCGCTACGGCCGAGGAACCAGGCCGCCGTAAGGCTGGCCGGCCCCGCGCCGATGAGGCCGACCGTCTTGCCGGTCGACGGCGCGCACTCGACGTCTCCATCGTACGCACCGGGAACGTCGCTGAGGAAACGCTTGATCGCGTTGATCCCGACAGGCTCGTCGACATCCTCCCTGCGACAGACTACCTCGCACTTGCGGACGCAGACCCTGCCGCAGATAGCAGGAAGCGGATTAGTCTCACGTATCAGGTCGATCGCCTTGCGGTACTGTCCCATCGCCGAGAGGGCTATATATCCCTGTGCATCGACGCCCGCGGGACACCCTTCCATACAGGGTGATACGCAGTCGGCGTAGTGATTGGAGAGAAGAAGCTCGAAAGCGGTCTTTCTCGACGCTATGATCCTGTCGTTCCTTGTCTCGACCTCCATCCCGTCGGTCACTCTCGTCGCGCAGGAGGGAACGAGGTTGGCTCTGCCCTTGACCTCGACGACGCAGACAAAACACGATCCGTAGGGCGGAAGCTCGGGCGAATGGCAGAGGGTCGGGATATCGTCAAGTCCCTGTTCCCTGACGACCTCGAGGATCGTCTCTCCCGCCTTCGCCTCTATCGATTGTCCGTTGATCGTCAGCTTGATCTTTTCCATGGACTCGCTCCTCAACTCTTGTAGACCGCATCGAAGTTGCAGCTCGTAATGCACTTGCCGCACCTGACACAGATGGAGTTGTCGATCACATGCAGTTTTTTCGGTTCGCCGGAGATAGCGTCTACCGGGCAGTTCTTCGCGCAGAGCGTGCAGCCGGTACATTTCTCCGGTTCTATATTGAAGTCGACCAGCGCTTCGCACGAAGCGGCCGGACATCGTTTATCGTTTATGTGGGCCTCGTACTCGTCCCGGTAATAACGGATCGTAGTGAGGACCGGGTTGGGTGCGGTCTGCCCGAGGCCGCAGAGGCTCGCCTCCTTGATCTTCTCGCCGAGCTCTATGAGCTTCTCGATATCGCCCGGTTCACCTTCGCCCTTGGTGATCCGTGTGAGGATCTCGAGCATCCTCAGCGTGCCCACGCGGCAGAAAGTGCACTTGCCGCAAGACTCGTTCTGCGTGAATTCGAGGAAGAACCTCGCCATCTCGACCATGCAGGTCGTATCGTCGAGCACAACCATACCGCCCGAGCCCATGATCGCGCCCGTAGCGGGAATAGACTCGAAATCGACGGGAGTCTGACCGAGATCAGCCGGTATGCATCCCCCCGAAGGCCCTCCCATCTGGACTGCCTTGAACTTGCGCCCTTCCTTGATCCCGCCGCCTATTTTGAAGACAAGATCGTCGATCGTCGTGCCCATCGGCACCTCGGCGAGCCCGCCCCGCAGGACCTTGCCGGCAAGGGCGAAGACCTTCGTTCCCTTGCTCTTCTCACTCCCGAACGCCGCGTAGGCGCCCGCGCCATTGACTATGATCCAGGGAACGTTGGCGTACGTCTCGACATTGTTGTTGTTCGTCGGCTTGCCCCAGAGTCCCTTCTCGGCCGGGAACGGGGGCCTGATCCGCGGCATGCCGCGCTGACCCTCGATCGAAGCGAAGAGCGCCGTCTCCTCGCCGCAGACAAACGCGCCTGCGCCCTGCTTTATCTTGATGTCGAAATCGAATCCCGCTCCGAGGATGTCCTTGCCGAGATATCCCTTCTCCCTCGCCTCGTCGATCGCGATGGTAAGACGCCTGATTGCGAGAGGATACTCGGCGCGGCAATAGATATATCCGAAAGAGGCGCCGATCGCCCTCCCGCAGATCACCATCCCCTCCAGTATCGCATGCGGATCCCCTTCGAGGACCGAGCGGTCCATGAACGCGCCGGGATCGCCCTCGTCGGCGTTGCACACGACGTACTTTTTATCTGCCTCGTTACCGGCGGCGAACGACCACTTCAGCCCGGTAGGGAATCCCGCCCCGCCCCTGCCCCTGAGGCCAGAGGCCTTCATCTCGTCGATGATCCCCTCGGGAGTCATCTTGAGCAGCGCCTTTCGCAGCCCCTCGTATCCGCCGGCCTCTTCATATTCATTTATCGATTCGGGGTCGATCGTCCCGCAGTTGCGCAGCACGATCTTTTCCTGAAGAGACTGAAACTCCAGCTCGGAACCGGCCCCGATCACGCCTTCGCTGATACCCAGCGTCATGTGCTCCTCGAGGATCTCGCCGCCCTTGACGTGTCTATCGAAGATCTCCTGGGCAAGCTCCTCGGTAACGCCGCCGTATATCGTCCTCTCGCCGTCCGAACGGATCTCGACGAGCGGCTCGCAATAGCACATCCCGATGCAGCTCGTTCCCGACAGCTCGAACGCGCCCGGATTCGCCTCGAGGATCCCCTCGAGCTTTTCGTAAACCTGGCGCGCGCCGGCGGAGAGACCGCATGTGCCCATTCCCACAATTACTTTCGTCATTGGAATTCTCCCTAAGCCCTGTCCCTGCAGCCTGCTTCCGCTTCCGCCGCGGTCGCCCTCTGTTCCTTACGCTTGACCTGTCTCAGGAGTTTACGCAGGGAGCTGGGAGTCAGTCTTCCGTACGTATCGTCGTCGATCATTATCACCGGCGCGAGCGAGCAGCACCCTATGCAGGCAACGGTGTTGAAGGTGAACAAACCATCCTCTGTCGTGCCGCCGACCTCGATGCCGATCTCGTCCTCGATCGTCTCGATGATCGTCTTCGCTCCCGAGACATGACACGCCGTTCCCGCGCAGGCCCTGATGAGGTACTTGCCCATAGGCTGCAGCCGGAACTGGCTGTAAAAGGTGATTACCCCGTAGACTTCCGATTCGGGGATCCCCGTCACGCCCGAGATATACGTCATTGCTCTGCGTGGAATGTACCCGAAATGATCCTGGGCCGATTGGAGAAGCGGAATCAACTCTCCCGGCGCCCCATCGTACCGCCACAGGCGGTAACTGAAGTTGTCTTCCATGCCGGTCGTGATCACCTCTCTCCCTTCTCCCGGCGCACACCGCACCGGCGGACTGGGACAGTGAAGGCGACGGCTGCCCCTGAAGACAGAAAGCAGCCTCCGATTGATGATCTATATTGACTCAGGCCGAGTGAAGCTTCCCGCGGGAAGCGGGATCACTCCTCGACCAGCTTGATGACAGTCGCCTCGCGGACCCTGAGAACACCGTCGATCTCGCTGAGTTTCTCGATGATCCTCGGGGTGCGGCCGACCGCACCCTGGCCGGTGACCATGCCGACCAGCTTGGTCCCGTCCTCGATGACGTCGCAGAAGATCACCTCGTCGATAAAAAAGACGGTAGTGAATATCTGCTGCATCGCGTCCTTGTCGATATCGACGATGATATAGCTCGTTGTCCCAGGCTGCTTCGCCGGCGTGGTCTGCTTCTGCGCCTTCACCGCGCCGGAGTATATCTTTATGAATTCACCGACGTCGCGGTCGAGCTTCGGACGCTCGATCTCCGACATAGAAACGACCTCCACCCCTTCCATCGCCGCGATCCTGTCGATGACGGTCTTGATCTCGTCCTGGGATCCGGCCTGCGCGAGGATGATGATGTCGAAGTCGCCGCGAACGGCCTCACACCTCTGGACGCCTTCCATCTGGTACAGCTCGTTGTAGATCTCCATCGACTTGTCGGAATCGGTTATCTTGATCGTGACGTAGGTGCTGACCGATTCCCTGATGCTGACGTCTCCCGGCGCTTCATCTGCGGCGCCCGCTTCGGTGGTCCCTGGGGCGAGTTCCTCGAGGGCCTTGACGAGATCAGGGATCTCGAACGGCTTGTCGAGATAGCCCGTATTGTGCTCGGACAGGGCTGTTAGTTTGAGGGACTCGTCGCCGAATCCGGTGATCACAAGCACGGGAAGATCGGGATGCTGTATCTTTATCACCTTGAGGATCTTCAACCCGTCGATGTCGGGCATGAATATATCGGTAACCAGGTAATCGTACTTGATGCCCTTTTCCTTGGCGGAATTGAGCTCATGTATTGCGGAGATCCCGTCGGGACAGGCAACAGCGCTATAGTCTTCCTGGGTAAGCCCGACAGTGAGATTACGCCGGATTTCAGCCTCGTCGTCGATTATCAGTACGCGTCCCTTCACGAGTTCCTCCTCCGATGATCTAGGATTTTTCAATAAATTGCGGTGAGAATACCGCGCATTTTCAGTACCCCTGCTTCCACACATCCCGTTGAACAATATACAGCTTTAGAGAAGTTGTCAAATAAATTCGGTATATCTGAAAAGTGGACAGAAAAAGCACCCCCGCCATGGCGGCGAGAGTGCTCTATCTACTTATAATTAAGCCTGTTATAAAATAACACGGGCGCTATGTTCAGACGTAACCAACCTCCTCCGCCGGAGACTGCAGCAGGACCAGTCCGATCAGCAGGTTGTAGGCAATCCCCAGCACCATGCCGAGCCTTGATCGTGCTTGCAGATAGTCTAGAATTCGGAGGGTGCGATAGCGCCGTTCGCCTCCATGACACGCCCGATGAACATAACTGTACCAGTCGGCTCGTCCACGATCGCGAATATGAATGGCCGTACAGCATTGAAGTGCGGGACAGTTCCGAGAGTGAGGGCCATACCGCTCATAGCGAAGGCGCCCGTTCCATGCTCGTTGACATACATCTCGGTCTTGTGCACGACCGTGCTTATCCAGGGTATGCCGTCATCGATTCCGTCTATCCCCGAGAAATCCGCTCCCGCGTAGAAGGCCGAGGACATGCCCATCTCTTCGAGGATCCGGGAGAGTTCCAGATCGGTGCTGATAGTAAAGCGGGGCAGCATGATGTGAGTAAAGCCGGTCTCGAGTGAATCATAGAGGGAGATGACCAGTGAGGCGTCCAGGCCCTGTTCGAACGATTCGAAATTTCCCTCTTCCGGCAACAGGATCAGCATCGAGACAAGCTCGCCCTCGTAAGACAGCTTCAGAACGTCGTACCCCTCCCCGTCGTACGATTCAAAGTGATCCTCTCCATGCATGAAGGGAACCGTTACTGTGGATCCATCGAGAAGATGGAAATCTTCGTTGTATGTATAGTCCGAATTAAAACATTTGAGCCATTTCGCTTCGAAGCAGAAGGTGTTCGCAAGAACAAGGCACGTAAATTGGTCGATCGAGCCATAGGGAAACGCGTCGTCTATCCAGTAATCGGTCTTCTCGTATATCCAGTCGTTAATGATCGTTCGCGAACCTTCAGGATCCGACATGAAATCGAGGGTGTCCATCTCAGTATCGTAATAATACTGCAGTGTGTCCTTGAACGACTGGAGAACGGTGAAGCTTTTGTCTATCCAGCAGCCGTTGGCAATCTTTATAGTAAACCCGTCGGTATTTCTGCCGCAGAGTTCATCGTTGAGCAAACTCATCGCCTCATGAAATCCGTTCTTCTGCGGATAATGGAAATTCATGACATCGGCGATCTCGAGCTCCGTATCTCCTCTCGCACCGGCGTATAGCATGGCGAACGCCACTTCCGTACTGTGAGGAGAGATCATAAAATTACCATCAGAATCCTCAGCAACCTTTTTATATAGATCCAGCGCGAATTCATTGTTTCTGGCGATCCGTGTCTCGAGATCCGTAACTGTATATTCTATGTCATCTCCAACAAGCCCCGTACCCTGGTCCTCTCCGCATCCCTGCTGAAAGATCACCATAGACATGAGTAGAATGACAAAGAGCGGGTAGAGTCGTTTCATCTTGAACCCCTCCAAAAAATAAACGGCGAATAGAGGCGGGAACTCACTCTTATTTTATCACTATTCCGGCCGCCGCGCAACCGACTCACCGGCCATCGCCGCCGTAAGGCTCATGTGCCCCGAGGAATGTAACATCCCGCGCCACCACGCTCACCGCCCCCAGATCGCTCTCGACCCGGCCGTGGATGTGGTACGGGCCTCGGGCGCGAAAGAGCTCGCGGGCGACGCGGCGATAGACCTTCGGGAAGAAGATCGCCTCGAACCGTCCGCGCATGTCGGAGAAGGTGACGAATATCATCTCCTCCCCCTTGTCGCTCGTGCGCGTCGCCTTTGCCGTCACTCTCCACCCGACCAGGTCGACCTCGCTCCCGTCATGGTCGTGCAGGTCGGCCGAGCTCGTCAGCCGCACACGGCCGGCGAGTTTGTCGAGCGCCTCCTCGAACATCACGAGCGGATGGGCCGCCACGCACATGTCGAGCGTCTCGCGTTCAGCCTCGAGACTTCGGCGCAGATCGAAGTCGGGGATCTCCGGAACGAGATCGAGCATCGATGTGACATCGTCCTCCGTCTCATCGTCCGCAGCCTTCAATACGCGAAGCTCCCACATCAACTCAGGCCTCGTGCGCCCGAAGCAGGAAAGCGCCCCGCATCGCACGAGCGACTCTACCTCAGACTGCGCGGCGGGCACCCTCTCGAGAAAATCGGACAGCGAAGAAAACGGGCGCGCCCCGATGATCGCCTCTATCGTCGCGGAGGTGAGCCCCTTGACCTGCATCAGACCGACGCGCAGCTGTCGCCTGCGCCCGTAATGACGCACGCGGCTACTGTTGACGCACGGCGGCAGGAGCATCAGCCCGATCCGCCGCGCCTCCTCGAGATACTCCTCGTAGCCGTAGTATCCCCCACCGTTGGAGAGGACCGCCGCCATGAACTCGGCCGGATAGTGCGCCTTCCACCAGGCGCTCTCGAACGACTCGAGGGCGAAAGAGGCCGAATGTGCCTTGCAGAAGGCGTAGCCGGCGAAGGCAGCGATCTGACGAAAGACCTCTTCGCCGGTATCCTCGGAGATCCCGCGTCCCCTGACCCCGTCCAGAAAAGTCTCGCGGTAGCTCTCCATCGTCTCCCCGTCGATGTTCTTGAACGACATGCAGCGCCGCAGTCCGTCGGCCTCGCCGTAGCTCATCCCGGCGACCGCAACAGCGAGACGTATTACCTGCTCCTGGTATATGAGGCAGCCGTACGTGTCGCGCAGCACATCGGCAACAGCCGGATGCATGTCAGCGACCTTCTCGAGGCCGAGCGCGCGGTGCAGGTAGCTGCGCTTGCCGCCGTGGCTCGATACGCCGGGCCGTATTATCGACGACAGGGCGGTGAGCACCTCGAAATCGTCGCACCTCGCCTGGCTCATCAGCTGCATCATGATCGGCGACTCGATGTAGAAACACCCCTCTGTCCTCCCCGTTCGCAGGAGTTTTTTCGTCTCCGCATCGCCGAGATAGTCGATACGTTCGGGATGGAGGGGCTGGCCTTCGTTCTCTTCCGCCATCGCGCACGCCTCGCCGATCACGGCGAGCCCCTTCTGCCCGATGATATCGATCTTCACCAGTCCCGCCTCCTCGACCTCGTACATCGACCACTGCGTTATCTCGTACCCCTTGTCGCCGCGCTGCATCGGTATCATGTCGGTGATGGGCTCGGGCGATACTACAAGTCCGCAGGGATGCGTGGCCATGTGACGCGGGAACCCGCCGATCTTGCGCGCAATAGCGATGAGCGTGCGGAACGGTTCTTTGTCGACAGGCAGTTCCGCCGCACGGGGTGAGACCTTCGCGAGATGATCGAGACTGTCGATCGACGCGTAGAAGGGGATGGCCCTGATGAACTGCCGGATCTCCCCCTCGGGTATCCCCAGCGCCTTCGCCGTCTCGCGCAGCGCCGAGCGTGCACGCAGCGTACTGAATGTACCGATCATCGCGACATGATCCTTCCCATACCGGCGGAAGATGTATTTGAGTATCACCTCGCGGTCGTCAGTGCCGAAATCTAGATCGAAGTCGGGAAGGTGCTCGCGCTCGGGATTGAGGAACCGCTCGAAGAACATGTTGTGACGCAGCGGATTGAAATGGGTGATGCTGAGCGCGTACGAGACGAGCGAGTTGCCCGCGGATCCGCGCCCGAGGGTGCGTATCCCGCGTGAGCGGGCGAACCGTACGATATCCCAGCATATGAGAAAGTACCCGGCGAGTCCCTTGTCCTCGATAACAGAGAGCTCGTGGTCGATTTTTTCCATCGCCTCGCGCTTCTCAACGTAGGGGCAGGCATCGCCCATACGCTCGCGCAGCCCGCGGAGGGCGATGCGCCGCAGCGTCGCCGATGCATCTTCCCCCGGCGGCA
Organism: uncultured bacterium; assembly: GCA_965371515.1. Lineage (GTDB taxonomy): Bacteria > Krumholzibacteriota > Krumholzibacteriia > Krumholzibacteriales > Krumholzibacteriaceae > JAUWCL01. Next base: position 19,925 of record CBDUYR010000038.1, read on the forward strand.
GGAGAAACTCCGGGAGCCTGCGGCGGCCGAGATCGAGTTCGACCCGGCAATCGGCGGCGATGCGCGCCGCCTCCACGACCGGCCCTTCGTTTCCCTCGAAGACCCTCATCACGCTGTCAGGCGTGCGGAAGAACGAATCGCGCGGCACGGCCGCCCCGCGAGGCAGTGTGCCTATTGTCGTGCGCGTGCGAACCGCCGTGAGGACACGGTGGATCAGGTGTTCCTTCCCCTCAAGGAACCAGATCCCTCCGGCTGCGACAGTCTCGATGCCGAGCTTTCGCGCCGCGTCGGCTATCCTCCAACGCTCCCGGTCACGGTCGCGCCCCGGCGCGATGGGAAGAGCTGCGCGAAGATTGGGCAGGTGCCGGAGCCGCGTGAGCAGCAGTTTGTACGAGACGAGCACGTATATGTTCTCTGATACATTCGCCAGCGCCTCCCCGAAATCAAACTCCTCGTCGAGATGCCGCCTCGTTACCAGCTTCGATATCTCCGAGTACCCCGCGCGATTGCGGGCGAGCAGCACGGCACGTAAAGGCGTAGGGCCGTCCTCGCCGGTAAGCTCCGCCCCGTAGATCGGCCTCATACCGAGCTTCAAACACGCCTCCGTGAAAGGAACGACGGCATGCATCGCATCCGTATCTGTCAGCGCCAGCGACTCCATCTCGCATGCGTACGCTGCCGCGACGAGAGCCTCCACCTTTCTTGTCCCGGCGAGCATCGAAAAGTTCGAGTGGACGTGCAGGTGCGTAAAACTGCTCTGCTGCCGGGCACACCTGATCACGAGATCTCCTTCCTGCACCGATACGTGGTGCATCGGATTGCGGGTCCGTGGTATCTTCGACCGCACAGGGTCGACCCACCGGAAGGCGCCGCATTGATTGACCGTATCAGACCGTTCTCTCTCATCATCCTCTGTTCATATGCCATATTCATCCTGTGTCCCGGCAGCGCGGCAGCTGCCTCGCCACCCGTCACACCGGTCCCCCCGGCCGCCGACGGCAGCTCCAGCATGAACATGCGCAGTGCCCACAAGTGGCTCGGATACAGTGCCATTGCCCTCGGCACGGTCGCCGCCTTCTCGAGTTCCAGCGAGGACCTGCACTGCGCTACCGCCTGGGGCGCCGCCGTCCTTGGCGCGGCGGCAGTCACTACCGGGATCATCAAGTACCGACGGACCGTCGACCTGAGCAACGGCATCTCGCGCCTCGATGGACACGCGATCCTCGGTGGACTCGCCGCGGCGGGGTTCATCACCGCCTGTGTCCTCGCCGGAACGGGCGGCGAAGATGATGACGAATGGGAAGACGACGATGACTCCAACAAACTGCACGCAGGCATCGGCGGCGTAGCGCTGGCGACCATGGCCGTCTCCGTGGTCATCATCAAGGTGAAATGGTAAGCGGACCCGTGTGCGATCATTACAGTGTTCCTTCCCGATATTTATGTGAATCCCTATGAGGCGGCGCGTCTGGCGGCGAGCGCCCTGCCGAACGACGGCGCCACCCCTGAAGGCATAGCGGCCCTGAGCCTGTCGAGGGCCGTCTGAACCCGGCGCGCCTTCAGCACACCCCTCTGCGTCGGATCGGGAAAGAGATCGAGCTGCAGCGGCTCGGGTTCAACCGACAGTGCCGCAAGGCTCACGCCCCGCAACCTCACCCTCCGCCCGAAGATACGATCAAAGAGCATACCAGCGGAGTCGAACAGGACAGCATCGTCCGATGTAGGCGCCGCCGGCCTCATCTGCCCGTGCGCAACTACCTCGTCGGCATAACGCAACTCAAGGCGCAGCGACCTGGCGAGCGAGCGCTCGGTTCGAAGCTTCCCCCCGAGCTCCTCGGCAAGCACGTAGATGTACGACTCGAGAAGCCGGCGATCGACGGCGTCGGGCTCGAGCACCTTCTTCACGACAAACTCCCCGTCGCCCACGCTTCCCGCACGAACCCGCGCGGCATCCATCCCCCTCGCGCCGAGATGAAGCTTTCTCCCCCACGACCCGAAGCAGAACACAAGCAGTTCCTCGTCAAACCTCAACACGTCGCCTACCGTCGCGATGCCGAGCTCGTGCAGGACAGGCACATGCCGCTCGCTCACGATTGGAAACCTCTCGATCGGTACCGGCGAGAGGAAGTACCGCTCGCACCCGGGATAGACGTCCACCATGTGCGCCCGCTTCGCCTCGCGCGATGCGACATGGCTGACGAGCTTGCTCGACGCGATACCGAGCGATACGTCGAGACCCGTCGTAGCGCGCACCTCACGTTTTATCGCCCTGCCCGCGTCGAGAGCGTGCCCGAAGAGCCGGTCGCAGCCGGTGTAGTCGGCGTAACCCTCATCGAGTGAGACCGACTCGACGACGGGACTGTACCGCCCTATCACCGAGAAGATCGAGCTGGAGACAGAGCGGAAGAGATCCCAGTCGGGAGGTATGAAAACGCCGCCCGGGCAGAGGCGCATCGCCGACGAGACGGTCATACCGCGGCACACCCCATCGCCCCGCGCTTCGTAGGAGGCAGAGATGACCATGCCCCGAGGAGCGGGGCCGGCAACGACGACTGCCTTCGAACGAAGCGCGGGATCTCTCAGCCTCAGCGCGGAGGCGTAGAAATCATCTGTGTTTATGTGAAGTATCTCCCTGTTCATTCTGCATCTCCCTGGATCAGGGCCTGCGCCTTATTCCCACGATGAGCCCCACGAGATTGCCGGAAGGGTCTCCCTTCCAGCGGCGAATCGATTCAACCCCGCCGTCGCGCACGAGCACAAGCTCGCCCCTGACCGGTGCGCTGTCGGTTTCGATCATCAGGCTGTCGCCTTCACGCACCTCGCCGTCGGCGTTTGACGACAGGATGATATCGACCCTGCGATAGACGAGGGACATGCCAGTTCTCCTGGTTTAAATGAATCTTCCGCTCGCGGGCGCGCCTCAGAACGATCGGTAACGTCTCAGCAGTCCCACCACCACACCGCTTATCTCAACCCTGACTGCCGGGAGCACGATGTCTTCCATTGTGGGGTTGGACGGCCGGAGCGTAACGCTCCCGCCGTCCTGATAGAAACGCTTGACCGTAGCTTCCGCACCGTCGACCAGCACAACCGCAAGCGCGCCGTTCTCGACCCGCTCGCGTTTCTCCACGACGATGATATCGCCGTCGAGTATCCCGTCGCCTGTCATCGACATGCCGCGGACCCTGAGGGCGAACGTCTCCCCCCTGCCGGTAAAACCGGGGGGAAGCGCCACGCTCTCCGGAATCTCGATCGCCTCTATCGGCGAGCCGGCCGCCACCATCCCGGCAAGCGGCACCGTAAGCCCGTCTCCCTCGGAGAGGGGCTCTATCGATCTCGACCTGTTCCACCCGCGCCTGAGCAGCCCCTTGCTCTCGAGATTGCTCAGGTGCTCGTGTACCGTGCTGACCGCCGAGAGTCCGAAGTGAGCGCCGATCTCCTCGAGCGACGGCGAGTAACCCTCGCTCTCCTGGAAGTCCTTTATGAATTCGAGTATCTCTCTCTGGCGTTTTGTCAGGTAAGTCATCTCTCTCCTGTCCAGTGAAGCAACGGGTCGGGGACTTGGGGGCAAAATGGAGAATTGAAAGCCCCCGACCGCATGGCTGCTTCATCTTCTCCCTGAGCTTAACCGAACAAAAACCGAAAGTCAACCAGAAAAATGAAACCCTCGCAAGAAAGTTGCTATCCATATATTTTGCCTGCAGTTAACATTTATGGCCGATCCGTTATTATACTAATCGGGGAAAAAGTATAATAACGACTGAGCTTATGATACCGAGGTATAACAGGAAAGGTAATCATATGATTTTATTGATGATTCCCCTCCCTATGATGCTATACTCTGAACACAGGACTCTGATTTCGAAGAGATGAACAGCATAAAGTATATAAAGCGGAGAGGACCAGCCGATGAAGCTTAAGCAGACCTTCATGGACTTCATGCTCCACCACCAGGAGCGCCATAACCGCAGCTACAAATTCCTCGTTCTCATGGAGGCGATCCAGGCCGCCGCGAAGTATATCCAGTACTTCTACCAGACCGGGTCGCTGAAGAACCTGATGGGCGAGGCGGGATTCACCAACGTCCAGGGCGAGAACGTGATGAAGATGGACGACATCGCCGACTCGATCGTCCTGCACTACCTGGAGCGCTCCAACCAGGTGATCTGCGCCGTCACCGAGGAGGAGCCCGACCCGGTAGTCCTTAACGAGGACAACGGCCGCTATTTCGTCTATTACGATCCGCTCGACGGATCGAGCAACATCAAGCACAACCTTCCAGTCGGCTTCATGTTTGCCGTCGCCAAGCGGAACCTCGACGGTCCCGAGGACAATCACCTGCGCAAGGGTTCGGAGCTGCGCGCCGCGGGGGTCTATCTGATCCCGAACGGCGTCTTTACTCTTGCCCTCGCAGATACCGGCGTCTTCCGATTTCACATGGACGAGACGATGACATACGTCATACCCGAAAACGCCGAGCGGCTGATGATGCCGGAGAATAAAAAGGGATGGGAGCTATCCTTCAACTCTTCGAACCGCGGGACATTTGCCCCTCATGTCCGTGAATGGATCGAGAAAAACGAGCCGAAATACGCATTCCGCTACATGGGCGCCCTCGCCGCCGACTTCCACAGGCTCCTCTCCAACGGAGGGATGTTCATGTACCCGGCGATCGTCAACCATCCCGAGCCGGCAAAGAACCGCCCGAAGGGAAAGCTGCGCCTTCTCTATGAAGCGAATGTCGCGGCGTTCATCGCAAAAGAAGCGGGCGGGATGGCGATCGACGAGGAAGGAAACGACATCCTCGATATCGTCCCCGAATACGCCCACCAGCGCACGGCCCTCTACGTCGGCTCGAAGCCGCTGGTCGAAAATATCAGGGAGAGATTGAAGAAAGATTAGTCTCGTCGAGGGGTAATCGACTCAGCCGGTCATCCCCGCCCTTTTAAGGATCTCGATGCCGATTGTTACAGGAGATACGGCGGATCCGGGGCCTGATACGATTATTCATTCATTTAAGTCAGGAATTTAGTAAAAACCACATTTATGCGGTTTTGTAGGCTTGATATATGCATAGTATGTAGAGTAAATATCGACATATTATGTATAAAACAGCATTATTTTATTGCCCGATGGCCAGATATACGCTAGAATAATAGTGGAAAGGCTGGCGTTATGGATATTTCCATTCGAAACACGATCTTATCCGAAGAATTCGATTATCAGGCTCTTCTGCATGCCCTGGGCGATTACTCGTATCCGCGAGACAAGATAACGGAGCTTCTTCGAAAGGGTGACATTGTACGGGTCAAGAAGGGGATATACATCTTCGGCGAACAATACCGCCGCCGGCCGTACTCAAGAGAGGTGCTTGCCAATCTCATCTATGGGCCTTCGTATATCTCTTTGGAATATGCTCTCGGGTATTACGGGCTGATCCCTGAAGGCGTGGAATCGGTCACATCGGTCACCACAGGAAGGTCACGAAGGTTCGAGACCCCGTTAGGCCTTTTCTCCTACCATACCGTTCCACTGGCCGCGTTCACCGCGGGCATCGACCGCGTGGATATGGGCGACGGCAGGTCGTTTCTCATGGCTCTGCCTGAGAAGGCACTTGCCGACAAGATCCGGCTGGATCGTGGAAACGGCCTCTCCAGCCAGAGAGAGTTGCGTCGATACCTGGTCGAAAACCTGCGGATCGACCCTGCAGCTCTGGCCGGGATGCGTGCGAAGAGATTTGAAGAATATTCCGATCTTTATCAATCCAGGAAGATCGCTCTTCTGGCGGCGCTGCTGCGCCGCGGTCTGAATTGAGGGAGGAAGATGACGATGAGGGAAGCGCTGTTGAAGATGCTGGAGAAATACGACTGTGGCTCTTCCAATGAATATTCGCGTGCGTTAAGGGAGATTTTGCAGGAGATCGTCCTGCTGGGACTCTGGAGAAGCAGGTTCTTCGAACACGCGGCTTTTTACGGGGGCACCGCGCTGCGGATCCTCTACGGGCTGGACAGGTTTTCCGAGGATCTCGATTTTTCTCTGCTGACTTCGAACAGCGGATTCGAACTGGGAAGGTATGGAGAGTCGCTCGAAAAAGAGCTCGAGGCATTCGGGTTTAACGTCCAATGGGAAGAGAGATCAAAAGCAGTCGATACGAGTATCCAGTCGGCGTTTCTGAAGGCGAATACTTATGAGCAATTGCTTGTTATCACCCGCGATGAGGATATCACTGGCGGGATTCATCCGGGGCGCATCACCAAGATCAAGGTAGAGGTCGATACCGATCCGCCGACTGGCTTTTCGACCGAGTCAAAGTACCTTCTTCTGCCGATTCCGTTCTATGTACGGACCTACACTCTTTCCGATCTTTTTGCGGGGAAGATGCATGCCATCATCTGCAGGAAGTGGAAAACCAGAGTCAAGGGACGCGACTGGTACGATCTTGTCTGGTACGCGGCGAATCATCCAGAGTTGAATCTTGCTCACCTCGAGCAGCGCATGCGCCAGAGCGGGCACTGGAAGGGTCCTTCGCCGATCACAGAAGAAGATTTCAGGGGAATCCTAGCCGGCACGATCGATGATCTCGACGTTGAGAGCGCGAGGAAAGAGGTCGAGCCTTTCGTTAGAGATCCTTTGGCGATATCGATCTGGTCTAAAGATTTCTTCCGCGATGTCGCGGGTAGGATCGTTCTGGTCCTAAGGTAGACTGTGCCCGCAGATCGTTGATCATTTTTCTGAGCGTGTGGCCCTGGTAACAGGCCATTACGATAAATGTCGCATTGTCTTCTGTCTCGTCTATTTCGTGGATAACACCGATAGCGGAGTGGTTCAGAGCCGAGGC
>CBDUYR010000039.1:0-26402 GCA_965371515.1 uncultured bacterium
TCGACCGACGCGGGGTTGACCTGCGTGATCTCGTCGGTGGTAACGTTGAGCTCGGTAGGATCGTTCCCCGAGACCGCGTTGACTACGGCCAGGTAGGGGCCTCCGGCAACGGCGTCGCCCGGAATGGTGATGCGGACGATGAAGTCCTGCACCACGCCGGGGTTGATCGTACCGACATCGGGGATCCCGTCCGTGCCCGTATCGTTCAGGGGGGTGACCCCGTCGATACGGAAGAACTGGATGCCGAAGCCCGCGGGGAAGGTCGAGGAACCGGCGTCTAGGACGATGTTGATCTCGTCCGCGGCGTTGCCATCGTTCCTGACAGTGTTGATAAAGTCGACCGTCTGGTTCGCGTAGGCAACGGCAACGGCCTGGGAATCGTCATCATACAGAGGAGCCGTTCCCGCGTCGGGCACGCCGTTCGTACCTACGAGAACATTTGCCAGGACATTCACGTCGATCTGCGTGTTGTTCGTCGTGACGATGGTCGGATCGGGCGTGCCGGCATTGTTGTCTACAAATGCAACAGCGCCGTCATTGTTGATGATACCGGCGGGCATCGTCGAAGGAACGAGCACGTCATAGGTGAAATTGTAGTTCTGGCCGATAGCCAGGCCACCGGTGGTGAGATAGGCTATAGCTATGTCGCCGGCCGCGGCACCGCCTACCCAGGCCCACATCTCGGGCGCACCAACCGTCGCGCTTCCGGTGGGCAGGTACAGGAAGATGCCCGCGGGAGCACCGGCGGGAATGCCGGTGAGAGCCAGCGGACTACCCGTCGAAGGGTCGGTCGGGAGAATGTCGTATATAAGGACGCCTGTCAGGGCCATCGAAGCGACGGTGACGCCGTTCGCGACATCATTACCGACATTCTGGCCGGTGACCGTGTAGGTGGCCACATTGCCCGGATCGATGGCGGCCGGAAGGCCGGTCATCGTCGCGGTCAGAACGGCATCGCTCACGACGTCGGTCTGATGATAATTGTCCGTGTCTACCTGCGCAACGTCGCCGACCGAAGTGGCCTCGATGCCGACATAGGCGACCTCACCGGCAGCCGCCAGCGCGGGCACCTGGTATTCGATCAGGAGTAGTAACGTCGTGCCGGCAGCTATCGGACCGATGTTGCCCGGCACTCCGCCGGCGGAGATGACGGGCTCGCCGCCATCGAGCACTCCGTTACCGTTGACATCGTGGTAGATGTCGATATCGCCCAGCCCGAGCGTCATCGTCGTGGCCGGATCGATAAGGGGCTCGATCGTGAAGTTGTCGAAATCGTTACCCGTGTTGGTGAGATTGTAGCTGTAGTATATCGTCTGTCCGGGTATCGCCGTTCCGACCATTCCCGGCGCTGCCGCGGTACCGTCCGGAAGGACCGATACCCCGTATACCGGGAGCACGATCGTGGTGACCTCGTTAGAGGTCGCCATGTAAGTGTTGCCGGAGAGATCCTCGAACGTGGCCGAAGCCTGGTTCCGGATCGTCGTCCCGGCAGGCGTCTGGGCGTGAGCGGCCGACGATACGAGCACGAGCGCGATCGCCAGGACCGTCAACAGCCCGGCTGACTTTCTGAAAGCCATACCTGTCACCATCCTTCCGCCCCCCATAAGGAGAGCATCCTCACGGAACTATCCCCTCGCGGGGAGCTTGAAAACGAAACTTCTGAAGCCTCAGGGGCCTACTTCACATGGACGCGGTAGCTGACCATGATCTCTTCCCCGACGCCGAGGTTCCCCGCGAGCGACCACTTGACATGAGTGATCATCTCGGGATCGGCCTTTCTCTTCTCGACCGTCCCGTCCTTGCGGGCCACCTCGATGATTACCGGGGCCTCGTGCCAGGTCTTGCCCTGATCGATGCTGTACATGGGGGTGAGCCCGGAAATGTCGGTGGCTGTCTCTTCGATGTAGACCGTTCCGGCCGGAACGGGCCCGATCAGGTCGACCCCGGCCGCCGTTGCGGTTCCGGCGTTCGTGTACTTAAGCGTGTACTCGACCGTATCGTTCGGGTAGACCTTCTCGGCCGACAGAGCGATTTCGCCCTTTTCCTCGTCGACGACGATCTTCGCGGCCAGCATCTCGCCCTTGAGCTCGGGGCCCTGGGCAAAAGCCGAACCGGCGGAGACGGCGGCGAAGAGGAGAAGGATCGCTACCGAAAGACTCCTTCTCATCAGGCTGTCCTCCTTTTTTTCCTCCAGCTCGAATGGAGTTAGCACGCGGTGATGCGCTGACATCTCGATTATGGAGGTCTGGTATTAAGATCCACGTTCCGCCTGGAGGCGGTCGCGGAAAACTCCTACGGCCGGGGCATAGCGCAATTGATATGCCGAAACAGGCCGATTCCGACCGTTCTGACGGGAAACAGGGGAATCCCCCCAAGGGGATATCCCCGGTTCGGCGAGACCAACCTGTTGTATTAGTGGAAGTTAAGCGGCGAAGGAACAGGAAGGCACGACAGGGAACTACAAGGAACAACGGGGAAGCGGGTGGAATAAAAAACGGCCCCCGCGATGGGGGCCGTGGCTGAAATCCATTCACTGACCTGTCAAAATGCGAATTACGTCAGGACCGGACGTGCCTCTGTCACCTGGACAGGTATTTATCGGGGTTCTTTTTGAACGCCTCGTAGTTTTCTTTGCTGTTGAAGCGATACTCGACACGATTGTAGACGTAGGCGTACTTCGACTCCTCGAAATTCTCGATTCTGCTCCCATCGACAGGATCGGAGAGAAAGACCTGGTTCACGGTGCCTTCCTGCGTCGTAGTCGAATTCTCGTCGCTCTGAGGCTTGTTGCCGCATCCGAACGATGCGAAAAGAGCAAGTGCGAGACAGATAACAAGCAGCTTCTTCATTGATATACCTCCATATCACGTTGTTCGGGCACGGCGAAGATAACAAATTTGCTGCCGGCGGTCAAGCACACCGCCGGGGGAGGACCAGCTCGTCAAGACGGCCGAGGCCCCAGGCGCTTGACGCCATAGCGTGAAAAGGCCCGGCTCAAACAGCCGGGCCCCGGATATTCATTTTATAACGAGCGGCCCTAGAAGTAGAAACGGCCCCCGATACCGCCATTTATATCGAAGTCGGACGACGGCGCGAGATCGAGGATCGGAACGATCTCAACGAATACAGCGAGTGGCAGGTCATCGAAGTAGTACTCGATTCCGATCGGGAACCTGATGCCGATATTGTCGTCCGCGTCGTCCCGGAACAGCATCCTGGCCCCGATACCGAAGTAGAGGGGCAGCGCTCCCTTGCTGACATTAAAAACGCCGAGTCTGTGGAAGAGATAATCGCCGTGAATATGGAAATGTCCGTTCCCCGAGAACGACCAGGCTAGCCCGAGGTCGAAAGCGGTATTGTTCGATGTCCAGAACTTTGCGCTCAGTCCGGTCGGCTCTCCGAGGATCACTCCCAGGCCTATATTTCCATGATTGAAGCTCTTCGACGGCGTGGTGGCGCCCGCCGTATCATCCTGCGCAACGGCGGTGGAAAACACCGAGGCCACGCAGAAAACAGCGATCAGCGCTGCAGGGAGTACTTTCTTCATAATCATCCTCTACCCTTTCTTTCTTCCGGCAATAAACCGGTAAGACGGTGAAAACAGTACTGCAACCAAGAACACGAGTAAAATGGTGTCCTCGATCAGTTTCTTCCATGCATATGTGGGGCCGAATCCGCAGCCGCAGTCAAAGTAGATCTGCCTGAGCGGAGTCCCCTCGGCGGCCATTATACCAACAGTCCTGTATGAGATGACAACGATAAAAATGATGGTCATCGCGGTAAGAATCAACGCGGCGCCTCTCATGAAGATCCCCGTGAGCAGAGCGAGGCCGCAGAGCATCTCGATCCACGGGAGGACTATCGCAATCAGGTAGAGAATGAAGCCCGGCCCGATGACGCCGTACATCCCTATCTCATCGGCGAAGAGCAGAGGTTTGCCGATCTTCTGCAGGGCTGCGTAGATGAAGACCGCTGCCAGCACTACGCGGAAGGCGAGCAGAAGAAGCTGCCGGCGCCTTGAGTCGCCGGGGATCTCGAAAAGCAGACCGGGAAGTCCGCCGTAGCCCGTATCCGCCTGCCGGCTCATTCCCATGCCTCCTCCGGTCCGTGCTCGAGTGTCAGCCCTGTCTCCGTCCATTCATCCAGGCCCCCCTTGAAGACGCACAGTTTAGTGTATCCCATGTTGTAGAGCTCGCGCGCGAGCATCTCGGAGTCGTCGCACGCTGGCCCGCTGCAGTAGATGCCTATCCTTTCCTCGGGGTTCAGGCGCGGAAGGACCGTCTCGAAGTACCTTCCCATCTCGAAGTAGTCGCAGAGTATGGCTCCGGGGATATGACCGGATTCGTAGTCATCGGACGTCCGGGCGTCGATTATGGGATACCCGGCATCGACTATCTCGCGGAATTCCTTGAACGAGACATAGCAGATCCCGTCGTGATCTTCCGGATCGGTCTCCCCCAGAGACTTGTCGCCGTTGTCGTAAACGGGAACGTCCCCGAGCTTCCGGAACGGGTCGATCCCGTTGGCCGAGAAGCCGTTGTGGACCAGCCCGGCGACCGTCCCCAGAAGGACCAGGGCCGCGGCCTGCGCTATAGCTCTTTTCATTTTCATAACGGCAGTCAATATACATCCGGAAAAGGTTAAAATCAATGATCCTCGAAAGGATAAATTACATCTGACTGTTACACCCGCGGCGTCGCGATTCGCCGCCCTTTCTTCATCTTCCCTGTTGAAAGCGTGGTGGCGTGTCCAATACAATACCCGGGAGACGACCGGCCCCTATCCCCCTACATGGAGAGACAATGGCGTCAGACAACGGAAAATCCGCGAAGTTCGAGATGGAATACCGGGCCGTCGATCTCTCATGCCTCGAGCTCGGCAGAGGAGCAGCATTCAGATTCAGGTGGAAACTTCCCGGCGAGGAGGGCAGCGGAGACTCCGACACTGTGCTGACTGGATCAGTCGGGACCCTCGGGATCATATCGCCGCCGATTCTCGCCGATACCGGAGAGGCTCTCGAGGTCGTCTCGGGATTCAGGAGACTCGCCGCGGCACGCGAGGCAGGACTCGAAGATGCTTCGGCCTTCATATTCAATGCGCGGAAAGAGGGTCCGGCAGCGGTCCTTCCCTTATGGCTGGAATCGTCGCTTCATGGCGAGCCACTCTCCGAGATGGACAAAATCACGCTCACGGCAAAGACATCCGCAATCGCGGACAAACGTCTCCCCGATTTCCTTTCGTACCTTTCCAGGATTTTCGGCAGAAACATCACTGTCGATCTCGCCGGCAGGCTCGCCGGCCTGGCGGAGCTCGACGGCGATGCGTGCGAGGCGATCCACGAGGGAAAAATATCTTCCGGCGATATGCTTCAGCTCGGTTCGCATCCCGGCATCGATATCGGAATCGCTGCCGGCCTGCTTGCGGGAAGCGGGCTGAGCAGGAGCGCCCGGCGCGAAGCGGTACGCGGGATGCTCCGTCTCGCCGACCGCGGAGCGGATGCCTTCGGGGAATTCGCCGGGCATTACGACCCGGACAGCATGCCGCTCGACGAGGCGGTAAGGAGCCTGACACATCCGCACATGAAGGAAGACGCCGCCTTCATACTACGTATGATAGAAGAGATAGGCCTTCCGCCCGGAACATCGATCCACCTTCCGGGGAACCTCGAGGGCGGGAACTGCACGGTCGAGATCAGGATGCGCGACGAGGATGTGCTGCGCCTTTCTCTCGACCGGCTCCGGGAGGCGCTCGAGGACGGACTGGTCGAGGAGATACTCGGGGTACTGCACGGGAGAAATTGAGAGCGGGATAGAGGGGGTGCGTACTGGGCTGAGCGTTCCGGGTATTCAGTCAGTGTTCAACTGAACATCGCACCCCCTCAATATTTTACAGACCCCCGGCGCCGGGGTCATTCCTTCTGTTGTTTCCTGTATTAAGATACGCCGGCGGGACCAGTATTGTTACATCTTCCGATGAAAAGGGGGCGGCTGCGGGCCGCCCCCTTCGATGATGTCTTTCCTGCCGCAGCCGGGCGCCCTATTCGACGAATCTCGGCTTCAAGTCCTTGCCCTCCCATTTCTCGATGAGCTCGAGCATCTTTCCGGCGTCGGGATCGTCGGGGACCAGGGCGAGATACTTTTCATACCATCTCGCCGCGACCAGATCCATGTGGAAATTCCATGCGAGATCGCCCAGTTTCTTGAAGGCCCAGGGCATGTCGCGCGCCACCCTGTCCCTGTCGAGCTGGACGAGGTCCTCCAGGGTGCTGTACATCCTCCTCGTATTATCGAGCTCCTCGAACGCCCGGTAGAGGACAGTCCTGACGGCGAAATCCTTCGGCCTCTTCGCCGCTACATCGATGAGTATATCCACGGCCTGCTGGTAAAGACCAGCCTGCGTGTAAAAGAGGCCCCACTGGTACTCCATCTCGACTACGGGGAGTATCTTATTCAGGTCGGAGGTCTCGAGGAGTGCCTCGCCAGCGTTTATTCGACCGTTCGCCCCGAGAACCCTCGCAAGCTGGAAAAAGCCCCTCATGTATGCCGAATCAATGCCGTACGCCCTGACCATCGCCTCGCGGCACTCCTCTCCCTTGTCGAGGAATCCGAGAGCTACCGCGTGCGAGAAGTGCAGTCCCGCATCGTACGGGTGGGACCTGGCGAGGCCCGCGTAGAGGGCCGCCGCTTCCCCGTAATGCCCTTCGGTCAGCGCCTTCTCGGCCTGTATCATCAGATTGTACTTCTCGGGCACGGGGCCTTCGAGAAGCGAGGGGTCTGTGAGAACCTCCTCGATGACATCGGCGTAATACCTGATATCGAGCGGCGCCGTCTGGCTTATGGAAGCGCGGTTGATCGTGGCCATCACGGCCGTGATCCTCTTGCGCTTCAGGACCCTGAGGAAATTGAGCAGCGCGGCCGTGCCGGGCCGGTAATCGGCCGAAACGGCCTTCAGCCCCGCGAAATATGAGAGGTCGATGTCGATCAGCGCGATCTCGCCGGCCGTTTCCAGGTCCTCGAGGCTCGTCACCGTGAGCGGCACACCCGCGATCTTGCCGGTGATATGCTTTCCCGATACCGCGAAGTCCTCGAGCTCACTCGCAGGAAAGCCGCGTTTCATCATGAGCACCTGCTTGAAGTTCTCGAGCGGAAGATCGGTCACCGAACCCGGGGAGGGGATGATCCAGATGACCCGCCCGTACATCCCGGCCTTCATGCCGATGTTGACCGTCCCTCCCTTCTCGATGATCGTCGCGATCCTGTTGACTACTTCGGAGTTCTTCCTCGCGAGGTGGTCTGCGGTGTTCTTTATCGTCTCGTGAAGAGACGTCGAAAATATCGCCACGTCGTCGGTCCCGTCGATATGGACCAGAACGTCTGCCCTGGCCCCCGCGTCGGCCCACGCCATAAGTGTCTGGGCATTGCTCTCGGTCTTGACCACGTCGCGCAGCGGCTTCTCGAGCACGACGGAGGATTTCCGCCCGCACCCCGCCGCCGCAAGAGCCAGCACGGCCGCGAGAGCCGCCAGACACCTGCCATGTATCATCGTCGATCTCATCATTCCTCCATGATTTTCGTATGGAACATCTTCACTCCGGTATTGTAACATCTTTCCGCCCCTTTCCCAAACCGATTGAGCCCGGCAGCCGCCTCATCGTCCGCTTGACACTGCGGGCCGGCGGCTGTAATCTGGATTCCTGCGGCCCGGGACGGCCGGTCGCCCTGTCGATTGAAAAGGAGATACGAGATGCTTCGCCATCTTCTCAGCGCAAACGATTCGAAGATAATCCTCCTCGTCATGGACGGCGTCGGCGGCATAAGGACTTCCGCCTTTCCCGAGACCGCCCTCGACGCGGCACATACACCCAACCTCGACGCCCTGGCCGCCGGAGGCCTGTGCGGCAGGTCCCTTCCTGTCGCGCGGGGCATTACGCCCGGCAGCGGGCCGGCGCATTTCGCCCTGTTCGGATACGACCCGCTCGCTCCTGAAAACGACGTGGGCAGAGGGGTCGTGGAAGTGACCGGGACAGGGTACGATGTTCTCCCCGGTGACGTCGCGATAAGGGGCAATTTCGCGACAATCGACGGCGCCGGAATCCTCACCGACAGGCGTGCGGGCAGGATCCCCCACGAGGAGGGGGAGAGGATCTGCGCAAAGCTCGGAGAGGGGATAAAGGAGATCGACGGGGTCGAGATAATAGTGATGCCCGTGCGCGAATACAGGTTCGGCGTGGTCCTCAGGGGAGAAGGCCTCTCTCCCGATGTCGAGGAGACCGATCCCCAGGTGACGGGAAAGAAGCCCCTGTCTCCCGTCGCGATGAACACCGGCGCGGAGCGGACCTCCTCGATCATCGCCAGGTTCATCGAGATGGCCGGCGCGATCCTCGCCGACGAGGAGAAGGCAAACGCCGTCCTTATGAGGGGCATATCGAGCAGGCCAGTCATCGAACCCTTTTCGGACAGGTACGGTCTTTCAGGGGCCGCCGTCGCGGCATACCCGCTCTATCGCGGCGTCGCCCGGCTCTGCGGAATGGACATCGTCGACACAGGATTTTCCGTGAAGGAGGAATTCGATACGGCATCTGAGATATTCAGGCGGGGAGAGCACGATTTCATCTTCATACACGTCAAAAAGACCGACTCGTACGGTGAGGACGGCAACCTCGATGGGAAAAAGGGGATCATCGAGGAGGTCGACGCTCACCTGACGATATTGCTCGGTCTCGAGCCCGATGTACTGATCGTCACTGGCGACCACTCCAGCCCCTGCGCGATGAAGAGCCACTCGTGGCACCCGGTACCGTTCTTACTGAAGTCTGAATTCTGCGGTATCGACGGGGCCGCCGCCTTCAGCGAGGCCGAATGCGACCGAGGCGCCCTTGGCGTCTTTCCCGCGGTCGATATCATGACGTTCGCCCTGGCCAATTCCGGCAGACTGAAGAAGCACGGCGCGTGATACCTACCTGCCGCCGGCCTTCCTCCGTAATGTCATGACGACCTGTTCGAGGGTCTCGATATTCTTTTTCTCGATTTTCTGGTCGTTCCCGGCATTAGTGAGCATCCTGATCGAATAGATCTTCCCGTCCAGCAGCGTCATCGTCCAAAGCCAGGCTCCTCCGCCCCTCGTCCTCGTGCCCTGCCTGTATGTCCATCTGCCGTACGCAGCCGGAACAGCCTCCTCGCCGACTATGAGCTTTTTCGAGCCCTCCGCCGTCATCGCGTACAATCCCTCCTGCGAGCTTGCGTAACGGGCCATCCTGTCATGTATGTCCTCGAGGATGACCTCGCTCCTGCTTGTCGGCTGCCACCTCAGTTCGAGCTCGAGATATCCCTCGTCCGACTGCACGATCCACTGGATCATGCCGGCATCGGACCCTCCGGCTGCGTCGCTCGGGACGAACCCGGTCGGGATATCCATTTCGACGAGCGGCGCGACTACTTCGAGGGCCTTCATCCGGTATATCGCCTGGATGTTGAAGGGGAGAAGGTTCGCCTGGAAATATCCTCCGGCTCCGGGGACATCGATCTCCTGAATCGACCTGGAAAGTGTTCTCCCTCTTCTTATCGCATCGACGCTGAGCCCGATCAGGTCGACCATGTAGCTTCTCTGGAGGTCGATAATGCCGGCATCTCCGGCCTGGCCCTGTCCGGGCACGACGATTTTCGGCTGCTCGTCGTCGAGCCTGTCGAGCGTGATCAGCCAGTTCCCGAAATCGGCTCCCTGGTCGCCCATGTTGGGATGATACCCGTTGCTGACCAGTCCCCCTGTAAAGACTATACGCTTTGAGGGGACGGCCACTACGAGGTCTCCCGCCGTGTGCCCCGGGCCGAAATATGTCACGACTGCCTCGATCCCTCCGAGATCGAGCCTGAGCTCGCCGGCGACGAATGAATCTGGCAGGGCCGGCTCAACATCCTTTATCATCTCGAAGACATCGGGCTTCCGGTCCCTGTAATGATCCCTGTAGATGGGGCTGAACCTCTCCATCTCGATCTTCGTCTCCGGTCTCGCGAGGATGATCGCGCCCTCGGCGCGGAAGATCGAATTCCCCCAGACGTGATCGGGATGATAGTGCGTATTGACGAGATGGCTGACAGGCAGGTCGGTGATCGAGCGGATCGCCTTGAGGAGCTGCCTGGCGTGGTTGTAGCTGAATCTCGAATCGACCACGAGCACCGATTCGTCTCCAACGATGAACCCGGAGTTCGCCCCGAGGCCCTCCGCCGATGACGGCCCCGGCGCGATCCACGCATAGACCCTCTCGTCGAGACGGATCAGGCCCGTGCCGCTGATGTCGGCCTGCCGGGAGCACCCGGTCGCGATTGCGGCGGCAAGTGCCGCGGCGATGATCCATCTGTTCACTTTCATAACCCGCTCTCCTTGTCTTCTGATATTTCGCTACAATGATTTTCACGCGCAGGAGGAGTATATAGCAGGCGGGCCGCCCGATGCAAAACCTACATCTCCGGCGGCCCGCCGTCTGCCTGCTTTTTCATTGTGGAGTTTCGCGCTCTACTATACGGCCCCGTCGATCCACTGCTTGAGGTGTTCCTTCGGCAAGGCTCCTGACACGGAGGCAACTTCCTCGCCGCCCTTGAATATCTTGAGCGTCGGGATCCCCATGATGCCGTACTTGATGGCGACGTTTCTCGCGTCGTCGGTGTTGACCTTGGCGAAAGAGACCTTTCCATCGTATTCGTCGGCCAGTTCGTCGAGGATCGGCGCAATCATCTGACAAGGGCCGCACCACGGCGCCCAGAAATCTACGACCACCGGGACGGCCGAATCCAGCACCTGTACCTGAAATTCATCTTCGCCGACGTGAAGTACCTTATCGCTCATTTTCCCTCCTTGCCGTCAGCCGCGGAAACATCCGCATCTGCCGAGGCAGTTCAGCATATTGACAACGTTCTTTTCCTTGAGCCTGTAATAGACCCTCGAATCTTCTTTTCTTCGCTCTACAATATCGTTCAGTCTGAGATTCTTCAACTGCTGAGATACCAGTGATTGTTTCAGTCCCGAAATCTCGCAGAGCCTGGAAACGGTCCTCTCGCCGCCGACCAGGATGTTGACGAGACGAAGCCGCGCCGGGTTGGCCAGAGACTTCAGGATCTCGGACGACTTTTCTATCTCGTCTTCCCTGAGCGGTCCCGGCGACACCGCCGCCCCTCTTCTTTCCGTTGTTGCCTTTCTCATAACGAAATTATAATATTACAATATTGCACTATCGTCAAGAAAATAATTCAGCCGGGGGGCGTTTTGTGCCGAAAACCCTCCCTAAGCCTTGACATGGCCATGGAGTGGGAATAGAGTCTGTGTTGCCCGAAAGGGTGTCCGCGACTGCACGGACAGGGCTGTGAATGAAGGAGGATGGTTTCATGCTCAAGGGTCTATACGTTGCACTCGTCACGCCGTTTACGGAGGACGGAAGCCTGAACGAGGAGAAACTCCGCGAGCTGGTCCGGTTCCATATCGACGCCGGCGCCGATGGACTGGTCCCTTGCGCTACTACCAGCGAGAACCCCACATACACGTGGCAGGAGCATTTCAGGATCATCGAGATCGTCGTCGAGGAAGCGGCGGGAAAGCTCAAGGTAGTGGCCGGATGCGGCACCAATTCGACGACCAAATCGATCGCAAATATCAAGAAGGCGAAGGAGCTCGGAGCGGACGGTGCCATGGTAGTGACGCCGTACTACAACAAACCGACGCAGGAGGGGCTTTACGCGCATTTCATGAAGCTCGCCGACGACGGCCGGCTCCCGCTGATGCTCTACAACGTCCCGAGCAGGACCGGCCTGAACATGAAGCCGGCTACCGTCGCCAGGCTCTCGCAGCACGACCTCATCGTGGCCGTCAAGGAAGCGAGCGGCTCGGTAGAGCAGATGGCCGAGATCATCATGCTGTGCGGGGGGAAGATAAACCTCCTCTCGGGAGATGATTCGATAACCTTCCCGATACTGGCAATTGGCGGAACTGGCGTGGTGAGTGTCGTGGGAAACATCGTCCCGAAGGACGTGCGCGCGATGATATCGGCGTATGAGAAGGGTGACCTCGACAAAGCCCGCGACCTGCATTACAAGCTGCTCCCCCTCAACCAGTCGATGTTCATAGAAACAAATCCGATGCCGGTCAAGGAAGCGATGAACATGCTCGGCATGGGCGTCGGAAACGTCCGGCTGCCGCTTGTCAGGATGCTCCCCGAGAATCTTGTCAAGCTCGCGTCCTCGCTGACCGATTACGGGCTCGAGGTGAAAAATCCGCCTGCATAGGGGCACGAAATGATCAAGGTAGTTATCAACGGCGTCCTCGGCAGGATGGGCGGCATCGTCGCCGGTGAGATCGTCGCAGCAGACGATCTCACCCTTGCGGGCGCTGTCGAGGTCGCAGGTCACGAAGGTATCGGGAGCACCGTCTGCGGGGTCGAGGTGACCGACGAACTGACGTCTGCCCTGGCCGGCGCGGATGTCGCCGTCGACTTCACCCTGCCCGAATCGGCTTCAGCCTTCTTCGAGGCCTGTTCCGCCGCGGGGGTACCTGCGATAACGGGAACGACCGGCCTGTCTCACCAGCAGATCACCCGGGCGAGGGAGATCTCGGGCAGCATCCCCGTTCTGATCAGCCCGAATATGTCGCTCGGAGTCAATCTTCTCTTCAAGGTCACCGAGGATATTGCCAGGGCCCTCCCGGGATTCGACATAGAGATCACCGAGATCCACCACAACAGGAAGAAAGACTCCCCGAGCGGCACCGCCGTAAAACTGGCCGAGGCGGCACTCAAGGCCCGCGCCGGGGCGACCGTGATCCACGGAAGGCAGGGCATGGTCGGCGAGAGGCCCACCGGAGAGATCGGCATGCACTCACTGCGCGGCGGCGACGTTACCGGCGAGCACACCGTCATCTTCGCGGGAGAGGGCGAGAGGGTCGAGTTGACACACAGGGCCCATTCGCGCAGGACGTTCGCGATGGGCACGCTGCGAGCGATAAGGTTCATCGCCGGCAAACAGGCCGGTTTTTACAAGATGTCGGATGTCCTGGGCCTTTAAAGCCACGAAAGTCCTTCTGTCTCGTTATCCCCCCAAAACACGTGTGTAAAGTATCCCGACAGTAAAACGGGTCTCCCGATCCACTCGTGGTCTGCTTCTTGCAGTGATTTTCATGGATTATAAGAAGTTTTCCGCGGCATAGCGAAGTCGGGCATCATGAAATCTGACCGGAACAACAAGCAATTCCAACCGGAGGGTGGATCTCTGCCTCGTATTGTGTTCCATGTCGCTATAGCCGTGCTCGGCTGGCTCCTCTTCGCCTACTTCTGGAGGGCCGTCGGCGAGCGGGGCCTGTCGCCCGGGGTCATTATTTCCCTTGTCGCGATGGCGATATTTCTCGCCACAGTTATCATCATGACGACGCTCTGGATCGTGCACAACCTCAGGATTTCCCGACGTGACAGGCGCACCGGAAACAGGCCGGTCGCCGAAGTTCTATACCAGCAGGACAAGATCGGCCAGACGATCGAAGGCGAGGATTTCGATTCTCTCAGGAGCGCCGATATGATAGAGGTGGCCGTCAAAGACGGGAAAAAGACCTACCGGAGGGCAAAGCGCTTGTCTCAACCGGGTTCGAATATCTTTAGAATAAACGAGTGAGCGATCAGCGATGGATCTTTTGACAATACTCGATCAGCTTGAAAATTCGGCGATCTATTTGATCGCACTGGTCTTCTTTGCCTGGTATCCGATCTTCTCGAGCATGATGTGGATCATAACATCACTGATCTACTTCTTCAGGCAGGAGAGAAAACAGGGGGGAGATTTCTACAAACTGGATATCTATCCCTCCGTCACTGTTCTCATCCCGGCCTACAACGAGGAACGGAACATCGAGAACACACTCAGCGCCGCGACTTCGATCGATTATCCCGAGTACGAGGTTGTCGTAGTGGACGACGCCTCGACTGACCGTACGGCCGAGATCGTTACTCGCTTCGTAAGCCAGAGAAAAGTCCGGCTCATCCGCAAGCTGGTAAACGAGGGCAAGGCGATGGCGCTCAACGACGCCATCCCCTGCACGAACGGAGAGATACTGCTCATCATAGACGCGGACGCGAGTCCCGACCCGGATATCCTCAAGTACATTGTTCCCCACTTTCGCTTCCCCCGCGTGGCAGCCGTCACGGGAAACCCAAGGGTCGCGAACAGGCAGAGCCTTCTCGGCAAGCTCCAGTCGATAGAGTTCACGTCGATCATCAGTCTTCAGCGACGTGCGCAGCGCGTATGGGGAAGGATAATGACCATGTCCGGGGTCGTAGGGGCATTCAGGCGCTCGGCCCTGAACGATGTGGGGCAGTTCAGTCCCGAGATGGCGACCGAGGACATCGATCTTACATGGAAACTGCACCTGAGACATTACGAGGTGCGTTACGAGGCGCGGGCCCTCGTCTGGATGAGAGTGCCGCAATCCCTTCCGGGGCTCTGGAAGCAGCGGCGGAGATGGGCGCTGGGCCTCTCGCAGGTTTTAAGGAGGCACGGGGTGACGGCCCTCGCCTGGAGGCACCGGAGGCTCTGGCCCGTCATGCTCGAATCGACATTGTCGATACTCTGGGCTTACGCATTCGTCCTGCTCACAGTGATCTGGATCATCTCCTACTCTGTCGGGTACCCCCCGGTGGGAGCGAGCCCGATACCGAACTGGTGGGGGATGCTGATATCGACCGTCTGCCTGTCGCAGCTCCTCACAGGTGTGCTCCTCGACAGGCGCTATGACCGCGGGCTCGGCTGGTATTTCGGGATCGCCGTCTTCTATCCGATAATCTACTGGATACTGCTCGCGATCATAACAGCCTCCTATTCGCCCAGGGGCCTGATGAGAAATCCCATCGCCGGACGGCTGACCCGATGGCAGCCTGTCAGGGAGTGACAACCGAGAATGACCATGAAGCCGAAGAAACTGATACCGATATTGATACTGCTGGTGGCCGTACTGCTTCCAGCCCGAAGCCGGGCCGCATCAAGCGCGGATATCGACGAGTCGGTCCACAAGGCCCGTGAAGCCGCCGCGGCCGACCGCCATTCCGAGGCGATAGCGCTGTTCGAGAAGGCGTGCGCCCTGGACTCCTCGCTCGTTTCCCGTCTCGGCAAGGAGATCGGCTTTCAGTACACCTGGGACGACAGGCCAGGCGAAGCGCTCCCCTATTTCGAAGCGTATATCGCTAATCACCCGGATGATTCCGAGGGGCTTCTCGGCTACGCCCTTGCTCTCTCATGGGCCGACCGCCAGGAGGAATCGCTCGAATACTACAGAAGTGTACAGAGCAGCTATCCCACTTCTCTCCAGGCCAGTGTCGGCGAGGCTCGCGTCATATCCTGGATGGACAGGAACAGCGAAGCCGAACTGCTCTACCGGAAGATCCTGGATTCCGAGCCGGAAAACCTGGAAGCGAGGCTCGGGCTCGCGCAAGTGATCAACTGGCAGGGTCGACACCGGGAGGCGAGAGAGCATTACACGAATATCCTTGAGGACCACCCCGGCAATCGTGACGCGATCCTGGGACTCGCCCAGGCTGAGGTGTGGCTCGGGCGCAACGACAGGGCCCGCGAGCTGCTCGAGGGATTGGAGGGCGATGCCGAGGCAGAGAAGCTTCTCGCGGGGATCGACCGGGGATCGTCATCAAATCTACGGTTCGATTACGGCGTCTCTAAGGACTCGGACGAGCTGGTCATGCACCGTTTCGAGGCTGGAGCGACCTATTACATCGACGATCTGACTTCGGCCGGGATCTTCGTCGGCAGACTCTCGATGCGGCAGGATGACTTTCCCCATATCACGGTCAAGAGCGTCTCCTTGAGGTTCTACAGGCGATTCAACGAGGATATCTCTATCAATGTCGATCTCAGGCCCCTCATAACGGACTACTTCGATCCTTTCACGTTCGATACCTGGCTCACCTGGACGCCGAACTGGCGCCTCAGGTTCGATTTCGGCGCCTACCGCCAGCTCGTCGAGACCCCGCTGTCGGTCATGCGCAGCATTACGGCAACGGGCGGCAACCTCGGTGTCGGTGTGCGCGCGAATGACCGGCTCCTTGTGAACGGCATCTTCGATCTCAGAGGGTACTCGGACAACAACAACCGCACGCTCTGGGGCACGAGCCTTTCATGGCTCGCTGTAAAGAAGCCGGTTGAGCTGTCGCTGGTGCCGGGCTATATGGGCTTTTCCTTCGCCCGCTGGGAGGACAACGGGTACTACAGCCCGGAGGAGTACCACAACATCGGACTGGGCGCAAAGATGCAGTACAACGTAAAGGGGAAGGTCACCTTCACCGTCGAGGGCCGCGTGTCGGAGGAGAAGGAGGGGGGCGGGGATTTCTTCACCGTCGGTTCCTTCAGAGCGGCGGCGGCGCACGATGCGCACGAGCGGGTGACATGGGGCGGCGAGTTCTTCACATCCAATTCCAGCCTCGCCGGCGACGCGGGATACGGCAGGACGCTGCTGCAGATTTTTCTCGTCGTGAGGTTGTGACGATTCATGAAAGCCGGATATGCCATGAAGAAGAGGCTGTTGCTCTGTCTCTTCGTCTCGATCGCAGGGCTGTTGCTATCGAGCGGCTGCGGGGAGAGCTACGGCGAACCTGTTCCAGATTTCGATGCCGCGCGTGACGGCGTTCCGATCATCACCTATCATTACTTCAGCGAGGGAGCCACGCCCGACCGGACCCTGAGGGTGATCGGAGCCGTGCTGCTGAACCTCCCTCTGCTCCCTCCCCTCGAGGAATGGACCATATCTGCCGGTACATTCGAAAGGCACCTGGAATACCTCCATGAGAACGGCTACCGTTCCGTGACGATAGACGAGGTGATCGACCATATGGCGGGGACGAAGGTACTCGAGGGCAAGTGCGTCGCTCTCACCTTCGACGACGGCGACGGGAGTGTCTATGATCATGCCTATCCACTTCTGGCAAGGTACGGGATGAAGGGAACCCTGTTCGTCATCACCTCGAAGATGGGGCTGGAGTGGAACGAGCTCTCGCTCTCATCTATTGACGAGCTTCGGGAGATGCAGCGCTCTGGCGTGATGTCGATCCAGTCACACACCCACGATATGCACTACAAGATCAAGCACGGAAAGACCCCTCATCCGACCTTCGATGTGCTGGCCAGGAGCGGCATCAGCGATGAGTGGTACGAGGTCAGGGATGATCTCGTCAAATCTCGCGACTTGATCGGGCACCTGTTCGGAGAAAAACCGAAGGCGCTTGCCTGGCCGTTCGGATTCGGCTCGGCCCATAGCGACGCGATCGCCATGGAGGCCGGCTTCGACGGCATCTGCAGTCTCTGGCCCGGCACGAATTTCCGCGGCGATTCGCCCCTGTTCATGAAACGTTATACGATCACTGCGCGTACTACGCTGCGCGACTTCCGCATGATGTCGACGGGCCGTTTCGAGGAATCAGACGAAGAATAGAAAAAGGCAGAGGATCTCTCCCCTGCCCACTCATTCCCCAATCGTTATTACAGCTTCAATCTAGAGATTGAAGCAGACGACTCGCGGTTCGGTCATCTCCTGGAGGGCGAACTTGATGCCCTCGCGCCCGAGACCGCTGTTCTTTACGCCGCCGAACGGCATCATGTCTACGCGGTAGTCGGACGAGTCGTTGATGATGATGCCGCCGACCTCGAGCTCCCTTATCGCCTTGTAGGCCTTGCCGATGTCCTTCGTGAATATGCCTGCGTGCAGGCCGAAGTCGACCGCGTTGGCCCTGGTGATCGCCTCGTCGAGATCCGCGACCGGGTAGAGGTTCACCGTCGGGGCGAAGACCTCGTCCTTGTCTATGCGGCACCCTTCGGGAACGTCTGCCAGGACCGTGGGATCGTAGATCGCGCCGTTGCGCGTCCCGCCGGTGAGCACGCGGGCGCCCTTGGCGACGGCGTCGTTGACCCACTTCTCGATTCTGACAGCCTCTCCCTCGGCGATCATGGGCCCCATGTCGCAATCCTCGTCGAGCTTCGGTCCGACCTTGTACTGCCTCGTTCGCGAGACAAACAAGGTCTCGAACTTCTTGTAGATGCCCTCTTCGATATATATGCGCTGGACCCCGATGCAGTTCTGCCCGGCGGCCCAGAAGGCGCCCGACACAGAGTTCTCGACGGCCTGCTCGAGGTCGCAGTCGTCGCATACGATAACCGGCGTGTTGGAGCCGAGTTCCATCCCGATCTTCTTCAGGCCGGCCTTCTTCACGATCTCCAGGCCCGCCTCTACGCCGCCGGTGAAGCTTACCATCCTCACCCTGGGATCGGTGACGAGCGGATCGCCGATCTTCGCTCCGTAACCCGTAACGCAGTTGAGGATGTTATCGGGCAGGCCGGCCTCCATAAGCGCCTCGCACAGCTTGAGCGCCGACAGCGGGGTGACGGTCGCCGGCTTGAGGACGACCGAGTTGCCGCCCGCGATCGCCGGGCCGAGCTTGTGGGCAACGAGGTTGAGCGGATCGTTGAACGGCGTGATCGCGGCGATTATGCCGATCGGGAACCTGAAATAATAGCCGAGCCTGTTCTCCGACCCGATGTTCGTATCGAACGGGATCGTCTCGCCGTTTATCCTCCGGGCCTCCTCGGCCGAGATCGTCATCGTCTGGGCGGCGCGGTAGACCTCCTTGCGGGCCTCACCGATCGTCTTGCTACCTTCACGGGCTATGATGACTGCGAACTCCTCGGCATTGTCGTCGATCATGTCCGCGGCCTTTTTGAGGATTCTGACCCTCTCGTGCACTGGCAGGGCGCGGCTGATGCGACACCCTTCCTCGGCGGCCGTGATCGCCGCCTTGATATCATCGGCCGTCCCGCTCGGAACCGTATCTATCACCGAGTTGTCGAACGGGTCGCGGACCTCGATCGTGTCCTTGCCCTCGACCCATTTCCCTGCGATGAGCATCTTCATGCCTGTACCATCCTGTCTATAGCCAGCATGTCAATGAGAAGCGAATATCCCGTCTCTATCTTTCCGGCGCCGGGGCCGACGATCGTCACCTCGCCGAGAAGATCGGTCACGAATGTCAGCGCGTTCGTAGCCCCGCCGACCGCGGCGAGGGGCTCGGTCAGCGCTATCTTCTCCGGTTTGACCGAAGCCTTTACACCGCTGCCGTCGCGGGTGACCTTGCCGATCAACTTCCAGCGCTTCCCGTCAGCTTTGGCCGCCGCTACGTCCTCGAGGGTTATCTGTGTGATACCCGTCCTGTCAACGTCTTCGGGGGAAATGTCAGCGCCCATCACGGACTTGGCCAGGATGACGACCTTGGCAAGGGCGTCGAAGCCCTCCACGTCGGCCGTCGGGTCGGCCTCGGCGAATCCGAGTTCCTGGGCCTCCTTGAGGACCTCATCGTACGCCCTTCCGGCCTCCATGTTGGTCAGGATAAAGTTCGTCGTGCCGTTGAGGATGCCGCGGATCTCGGTGATCTCGTTCCCCGTGAGGCAGAACTCGCCGAGGTTCAGGACCGGAGTGCCGGCGACCACGGTTCCCTCGTAACGGAACTGCACACCCTTGCTCTTCGCAAGCGCGGCGAGTTCCTTGAAGAAGAGGGCCGTCGGGCCCTTGTTCGTCGTTATCAGATGCTTGCCGCCCTCGAGGGCCGCCCTGAAGTGGCTGTTGGCAGGCTCGCCCGTCTTTATGTCTGTGTACGAGACTTCGATCACCGTGTCGGCATCGCACTGCTTGATCGTCTCGAGCGCGTCGAGCCCCGTCGTCGCGCCGGGATACTCCGAGATCTTTCCATCGGCGGCGAGTTCGAGGAGTTTGCCGAGATCCAGGCCGTTATTGTCAAGCACCGAGCCGAGCTTGAAATCGCTCACCGCGACGACCGAATAATCGAAGCCGTACTTTTTTCTCAGCTCGTCCTTCTTCTTGAGCAGGATCTCCGCCAGGCCCTGCCCGACGACACCGAATCCAATGAATGCGAGTTTCTGCATCGTTTCCTCCCTCAGGTATGTTCTATCGTTTCGTCAGTCGCCCGGCCCTATGCGTTGAGCGCCTCGTCGAGATCTTCCATCAGATCGTTCTCGTCCTCGATCCCTGCCGAATACCTGATCAGGTTGTCGGGTACACCCGCCTTCATGCGCTCCTCGGGCCCGAGCTGAAAGTGTGTCGTCGCCGCCGGCTGGATCGCCACCGTCTGTGACGAGCCGAGGTGCGTCGTGTGAACGGCGATCGTCAGGTTGTCGATCACCTTCCTGGTCGCCTCGAGACCGCCCTTGACGTTGAAGCTCATCAGAGACGAGAAGGCAGACATCGTCTTCTTCGCCACCTCGTGCTGGGGATGGCTAGGCAGGCCGGGGTAGCTCACAGACTCGATCTTCGGGTGCTTCTCGAGGTACTTCGCTATCGCCATCGCGTTGTCCGAATGCTTCTTCATCCGCAGCGACAGGCTGTCGAGACCGAGCAGGCAGAGCCACGCGTTGAACGGAGCGATCGACGGACCTATGTTCCTGTAGCCGATGTGCCTGATGTGGTCCATGAATTCCTTCTTGCCGCATATCACTCCGGAGAGGCTCGTCCCGTTTCCGCTGATATACTTTGTCGCCGAGTGGATCACGATGTCGGCGCCCATCTCGATCGGCCGCATCAGAGCGGGCGAGCAGATCGTGTTGTCGACCATCAGTGGTATCCCCTTCGATTTTGCCAGCTCGGCGAGCGCCGGGATGTCGGCGACGAAGAGGTTCGGGTTGCTAGGCGACTCGACATGCATCAGCTTCGTCTTCGGGGTGATCGCCTTCTCCCACTCCTCGATCTTATCAGGCTCGATGACCCAGTTCGTCTTGATGCCCATCCTCGGGAACGACTCGGCAAAGAGCTGCTGCGTCCCGCCGTATACCCGCTGCGACGAGGCGATCTCCTCGCCCGATACGACGAGGTGATGGGCGACCATGAAGACCGCCGCCATGCCCGAAGCGGTTCCGAGCCCTGCCTCGGTCCCCTCGAGAAGGGCCATTCTCTTCTCGAAGATGTCGCATGTCGGGTTATTGATGCGCCCGTACGCGAACCCTTCCCTCTTGTAGCTGTAGAGCTCGGCGGCCCATTCGGCCGACTCGTAGGGGAATACCGAGCTCTGGATCAGCGGCGGCGGCATCGTGTTGTATCGCAGCTGCTCTTCCCAGGGGTATCCTCCCTTGACGGCGATCGTGTCGAATCTCATCTTCTTCTCATCCATTTCCGCCTCCTTCTGGCTGTGACTTTCCGTTCTTTCTGTTGTTTCTTTTTCCACCGTTTTCGCTTCCAGCTGCTTCCGTGCATCCGGATTCCACGACCGGCACGCCGATATCCCTCTTAAGCGTTGAGAGCACGAACATCGTCTTCACGCGATCGATTCCCTTTATTCTCGTCAGCGAATGCAGGAGGAAGTTCTCGTAGTCGTCGATGTCCCTCGTATAGACCTTGAGCAGATAGTCGTCGTTGCCGGCGATGTGGTAGCACTCACGGACGCTCGAGCATGCACCGACGAATTCGTGGAAGTTTTCAATAGAGTCTTTCTGGTGCAGGTTCAGCGACACGGCGACGAAAGACACGGTTCCCATGCCGACCTTTTTATTGTCGACAAGCGCCGTGTATCCCGTTATCACGTCCCTCTCCTCGAGCTTCCTCACCCGCTCGAGGACGGCGGGAGGACTGAGGCCGACCCGTTCGGCGAGCTGCACATTGGGTATGCGCCCCTGCTCCTGCAGGATCTCGACGATCTGCCTGTCCACCGGATGCATTTCCACTATTTCCGCTGCCAACGAGATTCTCCTTGGTTTATTAGGGTTATCTGCGTATAGGCTGAAGATAGTAAGGCATACGCCGAATATTGTCAATTATTATTAATGTCATTAATAATAATCCCGTGGATAATTCATGTTTGAGTGCCGGGCACAGGGTGCTATAATGGGGAAAAGGGCTTTAACAGCGATTAGAAGGGATATGACATGAAGATAGCGCTCGTGCAGCAGCACGCCGTAAGGGAAATGGAGGACAATATCGCCAGGGGGCTCGCGGCCCTCGAGGAGGCGGCCCGAGCCGGGGCGGACCTCGTGTCGTACGCCGAGCTGGCCTTCAGCTGGTTCCTTCCCCAGCACGAGGCGGAGGGCAGCGTCCTCGAGCTGGCCGAGCCTGTGCCGGGGCCGATCACGGACCGCTTCTGCGCAAAGGCGAGGGAGCTGGGCGTTGCGGTCGTCCTCAACCTCTTCGAGCGGGACGGCGACAGGACATACGACTGCTCGCCGGTGATCGATTCGGACGGGACGATCGTCGGCAGGAACAGGATGGTCCATGTGGCCGACCTCCCCTGCTTTCACGAGAAGGGGTACTATGCCCCCGGCGATCTAGGCGCCGGAGTCTTCGACACATCGGCCGGACGTATCGGCGTGGCAATCTGCTACGACCGCCATTTCCCCGAGTACATGCGTGCCCTCGCCCTCAACGGGGCGGAGATAGTCGTGGTGCCTCAGGCCGGCTCGATCGGGGAATGGCCCGAAGGCCTCTACGAGGCTGAGCTGCGAGTCGCCGCATTCCAGAACGGCTACTTCGCCGCGCTGGTCAACAGGGTCGGAAAGGAGGACTGCCTCGAGTTCGCCGGCGAGTCGTACGCAGTCGGCCCGGACGGGAGAGTCCTGGCGCAGGCCCCCGCCGGCGTGGACCATATCCTCTATTGCGACATCGCCCTGTCGGAGCTGGAAGACTGTCACGCGCGCAGGTTCTTCCTTCCATCGCGCCTTCCGGAGATATATCAGGATCTGTAGGAAACGGAAAGGGGACCGGACCCTGGTCCCGCCCCCTTTCCGCCTCTTCACGCTGCGGCAGGTCTGTATGATGGAGGCGCGGTTGACGACCCGCGCGCCTCTATTCCTCGTTAATATGCACGTCTCCGTTGATCGTCCTGATCTTGATGAAATGCTTCCCGCCGCCGACTTCGCCGGTGCCGTAGATGTACTTCCTCTTCTGGCCGTGCTTCTTCTTCCACTCCTTCGTCTCCTCAATATCAATGCCGAGGCTGGAGACGATCTTCGGCTTGCGGTCGTGGTCCTTCGTATACTCTATCTCGATGTCGAACTTCATCGACAGTCCCTTCGGGACGGTCAGGTCGACATCGCCGCCCATCGATTTTATTTCGACGCTGCGCTTCCCCTTGTCGGGATCGCCGATCATGGTGACCTCGACGTCGCCGCCCATTGTGATCGCCTTTATCCATCCGTCGATCTCGTCTATGGTGATGTCACCGCCCATCGTCTCGGCGATGACGTAATCGCCGACTGAGCCGATCTCGATATCGCCGCCCATCGTTTTCACCTTCGCGCCTGTAGGAGCTTCTTCCACGTTGATGTCGCCGCCCATTGTCGTCACATTGACCTTCTCGGCCCTGGCCACATCGATGTCGCCGCCGTACGTCTTCGCTTTTATGTTCTTGCCGGCGTAATCGAGGGACAGGTCCCCGCCCATCGAGGAAATCACGATCTCTTCCTCGCCGCCGCCGGAACGCTCGACGTTCTTATACGTAACATCGCCGCCCATCGTAGAGCCTTTCAGGTCGCCCTTGACGTCCCTTATCTCGACGTCGCCGCCCATCGTCTTCACCTCGCCGTCGACCTCGGAATCGAGGACGGCAATGTCGCCGCCCATCGTCGTCACTGCGAGATGTCCCGAGAGGCCCTCGAACTCGACGTCGCCGCCCATCGTCTCGCCGGATATCTCGCCCTCGACGCCCTGTATGGAGACATCTCCGCCCATCGTCTCGAACTCGATGTCGAACTTAACAGGCACCATGATGAAGACGTCGCAGCTCGCTTTGACGTCCCTGCGCCTGTCGATCTCGGCCGATATCTCGAGGCCGGATTTATTCTTGTCGAATTCGAGCTCGACCTCGTCGCGATGCTTTCCGCTGATGAGCACCTTCACGGTGACTTCGTCGCGGTCCCAGCCCTCGATCGTGATGTCGCCGCCGACCTCGAGATCGATCTCGAGATTTCCGCCCTTTTTCAGATCGAACGACTTTTCGACCTTCCGGACGCTCCCGCCCGACAGGGCGAGTGCCGGCAGCATAACTACAAGCAATGAGGCCACCATCAGAATCATGGATCTCTTCATCGGGATCTCCTTTCCATATACCCTTTGCATACGATTACGCCTCCGGGGGCGATTTTGTTTCATCGGCCGGTGCGGCGGGTGTTACAATAAGACCGAGAGGTAATATATGAGCGATCAGCGGGAAAAGATCCGCATAGGGCTGGCCCAGGTCAATCCCACGGTGGGGGACCTCAAGGGTAACGCCAGACTCGTAAGGAGATGGATCGGCGAGGCGAAGAAGCGCGGCGTCCAGCTGCTCGCCTTCCCCGAGCTCGTCCTCTGCGGCTACCCGCCGGAGGACCTCCTGCACAAGCCAACCTTCCTCAGAGACTGCGAGAAGGAGCTGAAGTCCCTCGCCCGGGCTGCGAGCGGGATCGCCGTGATAGTCGGCTGCCCCGAGAAGCCGAAGAAACGCGGCGGCCCCCTCTACAACAGCGCCTGGCTCCTCTACAGGGGAAAGGTCGCGGCCCGCTACCGCAAGATCAACCTGCCGAACTACGGCGTTTTCGACGAGAAGAGATATTTCACCAGCGGCTCGGCCGCGACCGTCCTCGATTTCGCCGGCACAAAGGTCGGCCTCAACATATGCGAGGACGTCTGGGTCGACGACGGACCGATCGGCTGCCAGGCCCTGACAGGAGGCGCCAGTATCGTCGTGAATATCTCGGCGTCCCCCTACCACCGCCGCAAGGGGCCCGAGAGGGAAAAACTGATGCAGCGCAGGGCTCGCGAGAACGGTGTCTGGCTCTGCTACATCAACCTCCTCGGAGGCCAGGATGAGCTCCTCTTCGACGGGAGCAGCGTGATCTGCTCGCCGCGGGGAGAGACCGTCGCGAGGGCCGCCCCGTTCAGCGAAGAGATGATAATCGCCGATATTCCCGTCAGGCAGGGAACGAAACCGGCCGGGCCGGGCGATTCGTGCGGCACGGCTTCGCTCGAAACGGTCAGCCTTCCCGCGCTCCCGCGACGCAGTCGCCCGCCCCTGCCTCGAAAGCGCAGGGCTCCCCATCCCGACCCCGTCGAAGAGATATACGGCGCCCTGGTGATGGGAACGAGGGATTACATACGCAAGAACGGGTTCATGGGAGTCGTCCTCGGCCTCAGCGGAGGAATCGACTCGGCCCTGACCGCCGCGATAGCCGTAGACTCCGTCGGGCCGGAGCGCGTCCACGCCGTTACGATGCCCTCGGGATTCACATCGAGGGGAACGCTCGGCGACGCGAAGAGGCTCGCGGAAAACCTCGGCATACCCCTCTACGAGTACCCGATCTCCGGGATCTTCGAGGCCTACCGCGACCTTCTCCACCCGACTGTGCCGAAAAAGGGGATAGGGATCACAGAGGAGAACATCCAGGCGCGCATCAGGGGAAACATCCTGATGGCCCTCTCGAACCGTTTCGGGTGGCTCGTGCTCGCCACGGGGAACAAGAGCGAGGTCGCCGTCGGCTACTGCACCCTCTACGGCGACATGGTCGGCGGATTCGCCGTGCTCAAGGACGTCCCCAAGACGATGGTCTACGCGCTGAGCCGCTGGAGGAACCGCGAGGCGGGCAGCACGCTGATCCCCGCCTCGACGATAAGACGGAAGCCGTCGGCCGAGCTGAGGCCGGACCAGGTCGACGAGGATTCCCTCCCTCCATATCCTGTACTCGACCGGATCATCGAACTCTACGTGGAGGGCGACCTCTCGCCCCGGGAGATCGTCGCTACAGGTATTGACCGCTCCACCGTCCGAAAAATCATCAGGATGATAGACATGAACGAGTACAAGCGGAGGCAGGCCCCCCCCGGCATCAAGATCACCCCGAAGGCCTTCGGGCGCGACCGCAGGCTCCCCATCACCAACAGGTACCGGCCGGGAGGCCGGTGATCCCCGTGACTATCAGGCCTTATCTTCCAGAGGATCACCCTGGTGTCATAAGTACCGTAAAGGCCTCGTACGACTCGCTCGGGTACACGATGGACTTCAATGAGTTCGACTGTGACCTCGATTCTATCCCGGAGACGTACCAGGACAGCGGCGGCGAGTTCTGGGTCCTCGAAGACGACGGGCTCGTCGCCGGATGTATCGGCGTAACGTGCGAGGACACCGAGAGGTGCGAGCTTCACCGCCTCTACCTGCTGCCTTCGCACAGAGGCAGGGGCTTCGGCAGGAAACTCATCGAGACGGTCGTATCGTGGTGCCGCGAGAACGGGTGCAGGGAGATCTTTCTCTGGTCGGATTTAAAATTCGAGGCGGCGCGGGAAGTCTACATCCGCTGCGGATTTTCCCCGACGCAGGAGACTAGGGCGATCGATCCGGTCAATCCGGAGAGCGTCGA
>CBDUYR010000040.1:0-25803 GCA_965371515.1 uncultured bacterium
GATCAGCTCCAGGGCGGCCGTCAGCCTCGCCGTACCCTCCGTGGCGGGCATGGCGGGGCGGTGGTTGAGTATCGTCAGCCGGCAGCTGCCGCCGCCGGTTGTCCGGTCCTCGGTGAGGCGCCTTGCCTCGGAGACGAGCTTTTCGAAATAGATCTCCTCGTGCCACCTGAGATCGAAGAGGCAGTGCGCTTCGCCCGCGACGGTGCTCGGGCCGAGTCCTCCGCTGACCTGCCCGACATTGACCGTAACGTCGGGGAAGGCCCCGTTGAGCGACTCGAGGGCTATTACTGCGCCTGACAACTCCAGCACGGCGCTCGTCTTCTTCCCGTCACCCCTTCCGACGTGGTCTTGCTCCCCGGTGCAGTCGAGCCGGCCGCCGGCCTTACCGTTTCGTGATACGACGAGCTCTCCGTTCTCCCCGGCGCACTCGGCTGTGAGGCAGGCGGCGGCGCGCTCCCTCTCGCGTTCGTAGATCGCACGGGAGCCGGTCGAACCTGTCTCCTCGTCGGCGCCGAGTATCATCGAGATGTTCATCGAATCGAGCACGCCGGCATGTCCCAGCGCCTCGAGGGCGAACACGATCACGGCCAGTCCGCCTTTCATGTCACCCGTGCCGGGACCTGTAAGCCAATCGCCCTTCCGGCTGCACGACTGGAATGGATGGCCGGGGGGAAAGACGGTGTCGAGATGGCCGAGAAGGTATACGGCCGGACCGTCACCGCCGCTTCTGAGGATATGATGGGTGCGCCCGGCTTCGTCCTCGACGGGTTCGTGCGTGCGGAAAAGAGAGCCCGCCCTCTCGAGGATTATGCCGGCCACGCGCTGCACTCCATCGATGTTGTCGGTGTAGCTGTTGACGCAGCAGAGGTCTTCCACGAACCGGAGCTGGTCAACGGTCCCGCGCTCGACGTGATCGAGTATCTCCTTCTGCATGGATTTAATCATCGAGCAGCTCGTCTTCGTATTCGCATACATCGCCGGCCCAGGTTCTGAACAGGAGCTTTCCGTTGCGGTTGTAGTTGAGCAGATAGGTCGGTGACATCGGCGTCTTGCCCCTGCCCTCCGGGGCGGTGATTATGAATGTCGGTACGGCGAGCCCCGACGTGTACCCCCGGAGGTTCTCGATGATGTTGAGGCCGTCTGACACCGGCACCCTGAAGTGCCTTATTCCCTCGAGCTTCTTGCAGTTGAATATGTAGTACGGCCGCACGCGGATGCGTACGAGCTCGTGGACCAGCTTCTTCATAACGTTCACGTCGTTGTTGATGCCGCGCAGCAGCACCGACTGGTTGCCGATGACTACCCCGGCTCCGATCAGCCTGTCGACGGCGTCCTCGGCCTCCGGTGTGATCTCCATCGGATTATTGAACTGCGTGTTGAGGTAAACGGGCTTGTGACGGGCGAGCATGCCGCACAGCTCAGGCGTTACCCTCTGAGGCAGGGTTGCCAGCATGCGCGAGCCGAGCCTCTTTATCTCCACGTGTCCTATTTTGTCGAGTTCGCCGAGGATCCAGTCGAGATAGTCGTCCGGGAGGGCCAGTGCGTCACCGCCGGTGAGCAGGACGTCCCTGATCTCGGGCGATTCGGCGACGTAGTCAAGCGCGGCGCGAACGTCGTCCTTCGGATAGATCATGTCCTTCGACGATATGTCTTTCTTGCGCAGGCAGTGCCGGCAGAACATCGCGCAGATGTTCGTCACGTTGATTATAAGCCGGTCGGGGTAGAGGCGCGTTATCAGCGGTGCCGGCGAGTTGTACTTGATTGCGTAATGGTCCTCGGTCCCCCTCGCGATATATTCCTGGCTTGTCGGGATCGACTGCATGTATATCGGGCATGAGCGGTCGGAGGGATCGATCAGGCTGGCGTAGTAGGGGGAGACTGCCCAGCGACAGAGGCTGGCGGCCTTTTCGATCTCCGCGACCTCCTCATCGTTCAGGTCGAGGATCCGCGAAAGGGTTCCCGTGTCCTTGATGACGTTGCTGATGTGCCACCGGTGGTCGTTCCAGTCGTCGTCGGTGCCCCCGAGGACGTCGAGTATCCTCGCTTTACTCTTCTCTGTCCTCTCCCGGCGGTTAATGCCCGTCGGTATCGAGTCACGGACGTCGAGGTATTCCATGATCCTGTTCTTTCGCTCGGTGGAACGCTCCCTTGCGATCTCCCGGTTTTCTTCCGGTATGTACATCGGCGATTTAGGATCCTTGACTACTGACATCGGTATCTCTCCGTATGGTGCCGGCCGTCGCTGCTATCTGGCCCCTGTCTTTATTTTTTTCCCATCTTTCTTTCCGTTCTTCTTCGCCTCTCTGTTCTGATTCCCGAAATATTCCGGCTCCTCGGTCGCGTAACGCTCGACAGCGACCTCGACTATACGGTCGATCAATTTGCCGTAGCTGAGGCCGCACTTCGAGGCCGCGTAAACGAAAGATGATCCGGGGTTGAGGCTTGCCATCGAGTTGGCTTCGAGGATGAAAGGCCTGTTGAAGCGATCGAGCCTGAAATCGATACGGGCGAAATCGTGGATATTGAGCAGCTCGAAGGAGCGTACCGCCAGGTCCTGAATGTACTCGTAAGTCTCCTTCGGCAAGTCGGCGGGGCAGACCCTCTGTATCTTATTCTTCCGGCCTCTGGCAAACTTCGCGTCGTGAGTGTAGATCTCGTCGTCGAGAATCAGCTCGAGCACGGGAAAGGGCCGGGGTGGATTGTTCCCGAGCACTCCGACGTTCACCTCTCGTCCCTCTATGAACTCCTCCACGATCACCGGCTGTTTGAACTCGTTCAGTATCCTGTCGACTGCCTTGTAAAGCGAATCATCGTCCCTGACGACCTTGAGACCGAAGCTCGCCGCTTCACCTCGGGGTTTGACGATGAGCGGGAATTCGAGGTTGCCCGCTCTCTGGTCGGGAGAGGAGAAGACCTGGTAGCCGGGTGTCGGCAGATTGTTCGCGGTGAATATCTGCTTCGCGACGACCTTGTCCAGGGCGAGTGTGTGGCCTATCGGGCTCGAACCGGTGTAAGGAAGACCGGCGAACTCCAGTATTGCCGGCACGTGCGTGTAGCGGGCCTTGCCCTGTATGCCGAGGGCCATGTTGAGTACGATGCCGTTGCTGCGCCTCTTCGATATCCTGGGAAGGAACTTGTTGATCTTCGACAGGAGGAACCTGTCACCGGCTACAAGCTCGACCTCGTGCCCCCGTTTCTCGAGTGCCGCGGCCGCGTGCTCTATCGTCTCCTGGGGGTACCATTCCCTGTTCTGGATACCGAAGACATTGATGATGCCCTTCGCGTCGGGGTTGTAGACTATTGCAACCTTCAAGTCCGATCACCTCAAACGGTGTTAAATGAGTCGGTTGTAAATGTCTATCCGGCAGGGATCCAGGTGGCGGGAATCTCCCGCAGCTGTCCGGCGAGGCGTATAATCTGTTGTCGTGCAAGCAAGTACGGGCTATTCATCCGCCCCGGTCCCGGCCGGGCGCATATAATGGTAACTCAACATAGCATATACGATGCCGAGAGGATGATCTGAGAGCCCCGGATGTCGCTTTCTCAAGACAGGTTCTCATTGACACCATACGGACCGCTGTGACAGCGTTTGCCGTGAGGGTGGTAAACGGGACCAGTTACATTCACGCAAATGAGGAGGGAAGATGGAAAAGGGATCGTTTTCCTGGATCATGTTCGCCTTTGACGGGAGAGTGAACAGGACTGTCTACTGGATCTACAGCGTTGCTGTCCTGAACGTCGTTTACTGGGGGATATTTCTGCTCTTTACACTTATCGGCGGGGAGCAGGGCGCTAATATCGGCTATGTGGTCGGTATGCTCGTGACCATGTGGTCGGCACTGGCGATCGGCGTCAAGAGATGCCACGATCGAGGCAGGCCGGGCATCTTCGTCTTGCTGGCCTTTGTTCCTCTGGTGAATATCTGGTATATCATCGAGGTGGCATTCCTGCCTGGGACGGAGGGGGCCAATCAGTACGGGGACAAGCCCTGATCCCTTGCCAACCTCCGGGGCAGGCGGTATAGTGACCCGTGTCGATTTGTGGCGATGGGGAAGAGTCTCAGTGACAGGAGAGCCGGAATGCCGACAGGGAAAGACTTAGAGATCACAGGTCTGGGCCCGTGCGAGATCGATTCGCCGCTTCACAGGTTCCGTTACCCGGACGGCCGCACCTTCTCATTCACCGATGACAGCGAACGTATACTCGTCGATCATCGCGTTGCCTCACTTTCCGGGGATGCTGGCGAAGCGGACGGTTTCGCGTCGCTCGAACGCGCCGGGGCGCGGAAAAAGATCTTTTTCGATCCCGCCCGGACCACTGTCGGCATCGTCACCTGCGGAGGGCTCTGTCCGGGGCTGAACAATGTGATCCGTGACATCGTCATGACCGCCAGTCTCCGCTACGGCGTGCGCCGCGTACTCGGATTTCTCTACGGCTACCGGGGACTGACAGGGAAAGATTCGCATGTCGAGCTGACTCCCGAAGGAGTGAGTGAGATTCACGAGCTGGGCGGGACAATACTCGGCTCGTCACGAGGGTCACAGGATGTGGGCGAGATGGTCGACAGGCTCGTAGAGCTCGAGGTCAATATCCTGTTTGTCCTCGGCGGCGACGGGACGATGAGGGGCGCGCTCGCACTTACCGACGAGATAAAGAAGCGGAATCTCGAGATCTCCGTCGTCGGGATCCCCAAGACGATAGACAATGATTTCAGGTTCATGGACCGGAGTTTCGGATTCCTCACCGCGTATTCCAAGGCGATCGAGGCGATTGACTCGGCGCACAGGGAAGCTCAGGCCGCTCCGAACGGCATCGGCCTGGTGAAGCTGATGGGACGCCACTCCGGCTTCATCGCCTGTGCCGCGACCCTCGCGTCGAACCAGGTGAACTTTGTGCTGATCCCCGAGGTGTCCTTCGAGCTCGATGGTCCCAATGGGTTCCTCGAGGTGCTGCGGAAGCGTCTCGAACTCCGCGATCATGCGGTGATCGTCGTCGCCGAGGGAGCGGGGCAGGAGCTCTTTGGAGAGGACGGGCAGTGTGACGCTTCGGGCAATATCGCGATGGGAGACATCGGGGAGCTGCTTGCCCGGCGGATAAAGGATAAATTCAGGGAGGACGGAACGGAGATAATCCTGAAGTATATCGATCCGAGCTACATCATACGGAGCATCAAGGCCAGCCCCCCCGACAGTGTCCTGTGTACAGGCCTCGCCATAAATGCCGTCCACGCGGCGATGTGTGGAAAGACCGGAATGGTCATAGCTTTGTGGCACAGCGCTCTGGTCCACGTTCCGATGCACGCGGCGATTCAGGAACGCAATGTCGTCGATCCGGAAAGCGCGTACTGGCTGAGTGTTCTGAGCACGACCGGCCAGCCGGTGGCGTTCTTCTAACATCCGGGCTGAGCGGCTGTTACAGGCAGAATCAGGCATTCGCGAAAGCGAGAATAATCCAGATTACGGTATTATTATCTTGCGTTTGGCCCGAATAGTGCTATTTTCCCCGCGTGACAGATGGTTTGGGAGCGAAAATAATAAGCGATTCAGATAAAGACGGTAGACAGAGCCTGCCTTATTGATCTTCTCCATTATCGGCTTCACTTGATTCCTCTCCAAAAAAACTGTTCGTGATATTTTTTGCTGATTTGAGACCATTAGGAGGTCAAGATGAAGATTTATGTAGGAAACCTTTCGTTTGATACCAGTGAGAGCGATCTTCGCACCGCTTTCGAGGCCCACGGGACCGTGGACTCGGTAGCTATAATCTCGGACAAGTACACCGGCCGCTCCAAGGGCTTCGGTTTTATCGAGATGAACAATGACGAAGAGGCCAAGACCGCAATGGGTGACCTTCACGAGAAGGAACTCGACGGCCGCAAGCTGAACGTCAACGAAGCGCGTCCCCGCGAGGACAATCGCGGTGGCGGCGGTGGCGGCGGCGGTGGCGGCAGGTACTAATAGCCTGATCGCACACTGAGGTCAATACGGGTCGCAGGCAGGGCGCCCGGACGATCATAAAGACAGAGGGGAGCCGGAATCCGGCTCCCCTCGTTGTATTTTCAGTCAACTCCGGCGCATGATATCCCCGATGCTTATTGAGATTGATTCTTATCTTGATTCTCGCCGTAAGACATTGTATAATTACCTATAAGAAAGCCCGGTATTTATGCCGGGCATTCGTTAGTTCTGGAGGTAGTAGTTAGTTTCTGAACATATGGTGTTCCCGCCCGAACTTCCGGGGTCTCGCAAAACAGACAATTCAGGGTCGTAGCTGACAGGCAACATCGGGATCACAACAGACTGTGACGTTTATTACGTGTCATCTGCTGATATAAAGGAGACATTTATGCGCCCGGAGAATACCCATTCCCGCAATCTCGCACAAAGCAAGGTTCGAGCCCGTGTTATCGACAGAAAGACCGGTCTGATCATACTGGCGGGCGCCCTGATGCTGCTCGCCGCAGCCATTCTGGTGCTGTCTCCGGGGACGGCGTGGGGTGTGAGTGCCTCGCCCGAACCGATTATCGTCAGTCAGCCGGGCGGCTCGACGATCACTCTCTATCTTAAGGGTGATGAGTACTTCCACTGGAACGAGGACGCGACGGGATTCCCCGTCGTCCGTTCGGCCGACGGCAGGTCCTGGGTATACGCGATCGAACAGCTCGGCCAGCTCGTGCCATCGAGCGTCATGGCCGGCAGCGTAAACCCTCTGCTCGCCGGGCTGCCGAAGCCGGACATTCAGCATCTGCGCAGCGAGGCCCTGAAGACCTCGCGCCCCATGCTCGAGTCTCAGGCGGACATCCAGAGGGCGCCGATGGCCTCGACGATGTACAACCTCGTCCTCCTGGTCGACTTCACCGACCTTACGGTCACAAAAACGACGCAGGAATTCGACGACCTGTTCAACCAGGTCGGCTACTCGGCCGACGGCGCGACCGGATCGGTCAAGGACTACTATGACGAGACCTCGTACAGCCAGCTCGACGTAGTATCGACGGTCGTCGAGCCGGTGACGATCAGCCAGGGCTATGCATACTACGGCCGCAACTCAGGCGGCTTCGACATCAGGCCTCGCGAGATGGTCGCCGAGGCGCTCGCCGCCCTCGAGGCGCGCGGCTTTGACTTCAGCTCGGTAGACGGCGACGGCGACGGCTGGATCGACGGACTGACGGTCATCCACGCCGGCGGGGGAGAGGAATACTCAGGCAACGACCCCGACTATATCTGGTCGCACCAGTGGGCGCTTATCAGCACGGTTGTCTACGATGGTACGAGCATACGTCCGTACCACACAGAGCCGGCCCGAAGGGGTTGGGATTCGACCCCTTCATCGTGGGGTATCACTAGGATCGGCGTTATCTGTCACGAGACGGGGCATTTCCTCGGCCTTCCCGACCTCTACGACTACGGCTACGACAGCCGCGGCGTGGGTTATTTCTGCCTCATGGCGGGAGGGTCCTGGGGCAACGGCGGCGCCACGCCTGTTCATTTCAGCGCCTGGTGCAAGACGGATCTCGGCTGGGTGACGCCGACTGATATCACCCTCGGTGGTCCGTACATGATCTCGCAGGTCGAAACGAACCAGGAAATTTACAAACTGCAGGGCCCGTTCGCCAGCACCGAGTACTTCCTCGTCGAAAACCGCCAGGGCGTGGGTTTCGACGTCTCGCTGCCCGGCACGGAGCGAGGCATTGTCATATACCATGTCGATGAGACCCAATCGACCAATAATGACCAGACTCACTACCTCGTTGACGTCGAGGAGGCGAGCGGCACACAGCATCTTGAGCTCAACCTGAACTCGGGGGAGGATTCGGACTACTACAGGTCGACCAATGTGACCGAGTTCACCGGGCTGACGACACCGGACAACCTCAGCTATGGCGGCACACCGCTAGGCCTCGATATCCGCATGGTCAGCGAGTCCGGCTCGATGATGTCGTTTGTCGTCAACGGGATGACGATCTCCATCACCGCACCGACGCCCGCCGAGGTGGTCGACGTCGATGACGTCTACCGTGTCGAGTGGACTGTAAGCGGCGACACGCCCGATTCGGTGAGCATCGTACTGAGCATAGACGGCGGAACGACATGGCCAGACACGGTAGCGACAGGTATCGCCGTGCTCAATTACTACGACTGGACGGTTCCGAACCTTCCTGTCCCGACGGCACGTCTCAAGGTCGTGGCATACATTGCCGACGCGGTCGCAGGTTTCGATGAGATGGACGGCGACTTCACGATACAGGGCGCTCCCTACAGGTACGTCTCCACGGCCGGCGGGAATATCTATCCCTACTCGCTGCCCGCCTGGGCCGCCCACACGATCGAGGACGCGGTCGGCGCGGCGGTCGCGGGCGACTCGATCATGGTCGCGGCCGACATCTATCTTGAGAAGGTCAGCGTCGACAGGGACGTCTACCTGATGGGTGGATGGGACTCGGGATTCACATCACGTGATCCCCAGACGAACGTCACGACGATACAGGCGATCGGCAGCACTGTCTCGTTCATCTCGATCGGATCCGGATCGCCGGGTATCGAGGGATTCACGATAACGGGCGGCACAGGGACATCTGCCCTGATGCCTCTCAACGGGATATACGGCGGCGGCGTGTTCGTCTACGGCTCGCCCGCGATCATCAAGGACAATGTTATCACGTCGAACGGATACACAAGCACGACCGGTTTCAGCGGCGGCGGCGGGATTGCCTGCTATGACGGCACCGTCACGATAGATGGCAACGAGATCTCCGACTGCATC
This sequence comes from uncultured bacterium, assembly GCA_965371515.1. Classification (GTDB taxonomy): domain Bacteria; phylum Krumholzibacteriota; class Krumholzibacteriia; order Krumholzibacteriales; family Krumholzibacteriaceae; genus JAUWCL01. The sequence continues at coordinate 8,764 of CBDUYR010000040.1, forward strand.
GCGCAGAGCGGCGGCGGCATCTACCTCTACCAGGTCACAGCGACGATCACCGGCAACACGATCTCCGGCGCCTCGCCAAATGCCTTGTACGGCGGCGAGAAGAAGGGCGGCGGTATCTACGCGCTGCATTCGAACGTGACGATGTCCGGCAACGTGATATCGGGCAATACCGGTTATGCCGAAGGCGGAGGTATCTACGTGAACCTTACCCCGCTCGCGGCGAGCGGCGACTCGATATACAACAACGACGTCACGAACAGGGGCGGCGGTATCTACGCGTTGCACTCGGCGCTGTCAATGACGCATGGGTACATTCAGGGCAACACCGCCTCATCGTTTGGCGGCGGCATCTACCACAAGGCCGCGCAGCTCGACATTGCAAACTCTATCGTTGCGCAGAACGGCGCCGGCTCGATCGGCGGCGGCGTCTACGCCGACAGCACCTGGGGAGACTGGACGAACAACACATTCGACCGCAACACGGCGAGCATCGCCGGCGGGAACACGTTACTCTCTGCGGCGGCGCCTTTGGACGTGAGAAACAACATCTTTTCGTACGGGAACAATAACGGTTTCCACGCCGCGGTGGATGTGAACATCACTTATCAGTACAACAACGCATACGGGAACACAGGTTCTGACGTAGTGACGATTGTCCCCGACGCGACGAATATCAGCAGCGATCCGGCGTACGCCGACACCACGGCGCTCGATTATCATCTCGCGCTTCATTCGGGGAGCGTCGACGCGGGCGACCCGGTCGGCAGCGACCCCGACGGCTCGAGGGCCGACCAGGGCGCGTTCGGCGGCCCTTCGGCGGTATTCGCCGCGCCTGACTACGTGCAGAACCTCATCGCGGTGGTCACGAACGATACAACTATTACGATCTCATGGGACGGCCGCACGCCAGAAGGGCTCGACTACTATGCGATCTACTCCGATGCGGCGTCGGGATTCACGCCTTCCGGGTCGAACTTCATCGGTACGGTCGATGCCGCAACGAGCGTCTTCCAGCACCACCCCGTGGCCGGCTGCCATTACTATCGCGTAAGCTATATCGACGGCGTCGGCTACATGAGCGGATACACGAACGAGGCGGGCGAATGCACCGCCGGGCTCGATCCCATCCCGCCGACGGTCGCGGTCACCTACCCGAACGGCGGCGAAGCGTTCGCGCCGGGCGATACGATCAATATCCAGTGGGTAGCCTACGACAACCGCGAGGTCGACTCGGTGAGCATCTACTACTCACAGAACGCCGGTGTGGATTTCAGCCTTCTTGCATCGAGCGAACCGAACGACTCGAGTTACACATGGATCGCACCTGACATCTCGAGTGACTCGTGCCTCGTACGGGTCGTCGCGTTCGATCCAGGCCTGCTGACGGGCGAGGATGCCAGCGACGCTATCTTCACGATCAAGACTGTATCGACCGATGGGGAGCTGCCGGCGGTAACGTACGCCCTTTCGCAGAACTTCCCCAACCCGTTCAACCCGACGACGACGATCCACTACGACGTAAAGGCGGGCGGTGGACAGGTGAGCCTGCGGGTCTTCGACGTCTCGGGCCGCCTCGTGCGCACACTCGTCGACGGTGACCAGACAGAAGGCGCAAGATCGATCGTCTGGAACGGCACGAACGACCGGGGCCAGAGGGTGGCGAGCGGCATCTACTTCTACCGTATGACGGCTACCGGATTCACGGAGACGAAGAAGATGGTGCTTCTGCGGTAGGCGCTTAAAGACTGCATAGACAGCCAATCAAGGGCATATCCGGATTTCGGGTATGCCCTTTCTCTATTGCGGCCCCGTCTTTATTGAAAACCACTGGTGCCCCGGCTATCGTTGATAGAAATAATCAAAAATCTTATCATTTTCTTGATATAATGTAAGAAGCATCCAAACAAAATATAGAGATGTCGAGTTGATAATGACTGCATCCTGGTTGGAGCGGAATCTCGAGAGGAGAGACCGGTGAGGTATCTTTCAATCATTCTGCTATTTTCTATCATACTCTTTATAAGTTGCGGTTCCGTCCGGGCGGAAGTCTACCTGAACAAGCAGTGGAATGAGGATCTCAAGGAATGGGAAACCGTCTCCCTTGTCCTGAGAGGAACGGGGCTATCCATCAATCGGGACTACCAGAATGCATACGGGATATTCATGGAGCTGGACCCGGGCCCTCCGTTTATTATCGAGAGAGACATTGTGATATCAAACATACTGGACGAAGACGGACGGGTCATCGATTGGGGATCTTTTTATGTCCGCACGGACGGTGCCGGCAGTTTACCCTTCGAGCTGATTTTTCTTCCTCCCACGTCGGAACCCCTGATGCTTCGGACTTACGGCCATCTCTACGTTACCGGCACGCCGAGTGACCGGGTGATCTTCAAGGGTGCCTATGGCATCAAGAGCAATGACTGGACCGACAGCGCGGGCTCTGACCGGGATTCTTATCATGTCGAATTTTCGTATTGCTCTTTCGACAGCGTGGGATGGTACGGGACTTGTGAGGCCTACCTTCTCAATTTCGGGGGGGGACACGTGTCTCTTGATAATTGTCGCTTCTCCGAGTTTGGTTACGATGCGGTTTCCCGGGTAGTCAACTATATCGATCCTTACTACCTGTACCGGACACAGTTCTGGAGCTTCTCCATGACTGAATGTGTTTTTCGTGATCTCAATACCTGGGGGCGCTATACGGTTTATATGCAACATATTGATAGAGTCAAAGTCGTAGGGAATCATTTTGAGGATGTCGAGTTCTTTCCCTTTCCTCCTCAATCTGCCCTGGTTGAAGCCAACAACTGTATTCTGAGGGACCTGAGAGGGAATACGGGGAGCGGCAATACGATTGATGTTATCAGAATGGATGGCGAGGTAAGGGATGGCAACTGCCAACTACAGTCTTCACCGGAGATTCCTTTTCTGGTGGGCCGCATTGATGTGGAGGCGGACAGGACGCTTTCGGTAGGCGAGGGATCGGTACTCAAGATGACCGATGTCTCAGAGAATCCTAATTTCAACGTATATGGCCGGATGACCGTCGAGGGGGCAGTATTGACCTCGTTCGAAGACGATGAATTCGGGGGCGATACCGATCTGGCGCCCGAACCGTCCTCGATCCAGACCTGGGGTTATAACAGCGGAATTGCCGTTTACACGAACGGATCATTATCCTTTTCGAACACTACGGTCAGGTATGCGCAGGGAGGTTTCGACTTACAAGGGGACGCCATCATCGACGGCTGCCTTTTCCAGTTCAATAACGGGGGCATCAGTTGCATCGGTACCGGTTACAATATTTATGAGATAACCAATTCAACCTTTTTGAACAACAGTGGCTCAGGAGTGGGTTTTACCAACCAGTATGGATTAGTCCAACAATTGATCATCGACAACATTGCATCGATCAATAACAGCCGGGGGATTTCGCTGAATTGCGGATATTCATTTCCCGCGGAAATTTCTATCTCCCGCAGTGTTTTTTCAGGGAATGAAAACCCGGGGATTTTAATCGACATCGGCACGGGGATTACCGGTCTGACGATCGAGGATTGTATCATCTCGGGCAATGGGGAAAGTGGTATTCAAGCTGGAGATGGTGGAGGCAGCAACGCTCCCCTCCGTGTGGAAAGCTGTGTGCTGGCCGGAAACGGGTACTACGAACTTTCCTCATATCAACGGGGACATGGAGCTGAAATACTCTCCGGGGATCTTGAATTCGTTAACAATACAGCGGCTTTTAATTACAAGATCGGTTTGTGGCAGGATATGGATGACGGAGCTCAAAGCAGGATCGCCAACAATATATTCTACAGCAATCTGGGAAATGGATACTCCAAGGAAAATTATGAGATTCCCTGGTTCGGTTATAATGTATTCCGGGATAACGATGGAATATACGAGATGTATTTCCGAACCGGGACGGAGACTTTCCGGACGGTCGAGGACCTGCAGACCCTGGGCGGGATATACGCTACTAATCGGGATGTTGATCCTTCCTTCGCGGCTGAGATCACGGGAATCGTAGACAGTGTCGGTTACGAGGAAAAACGGAACTGCTCTGTTATCTATCATTCCGGTCTGGATCCGGTGGATACCAAGCTCGAACATCTGATCGTCAAACCCGACAAGAATGAGGAACGGTGGTTCTTTATCGAAAGAGCTCTGGATGACACACTTTTTGTTTGTGGTGATATAACCGCCCTGGCCGAGGCGGGTGATACCTTCAGGATCTTCGATCATCATCTCGACTGGTCGTCCACACTGGTGGATGCCGGAAACACTCCTTCGGTTCAGGCAATCCTGGATATTGATGGAGATCTCCGGCTTATCGATGGTGACGGCAGCACATTGGCCGATGTGGATATAGGGGCGGATGAATTCAATCCCGATTCGTTTACTATTATTGTGTTGTCCCCTGAGGATGATGATTTATGGATGCCGGGGGAAAAATATAATATCGAATGGTCGTCGGCGGGTATCGATTCGCTCTTTATCAGCTATGCCGTGCACTATGACCCCGATGATGTGGAATATCATGAGGTGGTATCCAGCGTGCCGGCCAGCGAGGGACGGTACCAATGGACCGTGCCCGATGAAGTGTCGGCTAAATGCCGGATCCTCCTCGAGGACACGGAAAATCCGAACCGGAAAACGGAAAGCGGGCTGTTCAGAATAAAAGGGTATCAGCTGACCCGGTTTGATCTCGACCTGGAGTATGTTCCTTTTCTGCCCGACAGGGGCGGGTGGAATTTCCAGAACAGCGCGGATAATATGTGGCCTGAGAGCTGGTGGAGTGGATTTGACTATGAAAACGGTATCGATCCGAATACAGGCCGGGCCTATCCGTCCTATTTCACCTCTTCGGGATTACTCAACGCTCAGTCGGAGGATTTTCCTGACTGGCTCCTGTACGCCGACGTGTTCGGCCTGGATTGGTGCTACATCAACACTCCAGCTGGGCTTGACTACCGGCCATCGGCTGTACAGAAGTGGGCTTCGATAAAAGAGAAATGGGGAGGCAGCTGTTTTGGATTCGCTCTATCCAGCCTGATGGCTTTTGACGATAAAATCACCTTCCTGGTATCTTACCCCGAGGTTGACGCCTTCGATGCCCTGTACTCGTTATCGCTCGATGATGACCATCGAAAGACTGTAAATGGGATCTCTTTACATCAGTATGGATCGGATTTTTGGGGGAGGGTCGATTCCAATCTCACCAAAACTCCTGTTGAGACCCTGGCAGAGATCAAAGACATGTTCCTGGATGAAACGAGGGATGACAGGTGGTTGTTCATCGGGAACAATAATGGAAGCGGCGCCCACGCGATTGTTCCCTGGAAAATTGAGACAAGCATGACTATTCCGGAATTCGATAGCATTTTTGTCTACGATTCTAATTATCCGGGAGATCTGTCCGCCAAAGTCGTAGTAAACACCGAGACCAATAGATGGGATTACGCGAATATGACAGGGTGGGGTGGAGATTCCCTGCTCTTTCTCATGGACCGGGCGAGTAATTACTTCAGCAGGCCTGTTGCGACAACTGGTTACCGGGGGCCGATTGCCGGATCCGGGTTCATTGAACTTTTTAATACAGCTGGAGTTTCCATAGATATAGCCGATGGGATCGGGCATTCAGTCGGGTTTTCCGACAGCAGCATTTATAATTCGGTGCCTGGCGCGTTCCCGATCGTGCCGGTTACCGGTTTCTATCATCCCCCGATTGCATATCTTCTGCCTGAGAACGCGTACACCGTGACCTTGTCGGAGTTTCCCGATTCCGATGTATTGCTGTCTCTTTTTACCGATTCACTTATCTTCTCCTGCGCTCGAAATGACGCTGTTTCAGCGCAAACCGACCGGGTGAGTTGCTCGGGAGTTTTCACTATTGTTAATCCCGACGCGGTAATAAAAATCGTTAACAGCGAGCTTTGCGAAGAGGTTGGCGACGGAGAAAGAGTGTTCAGCCTGCTGCAGTTCAGCCTCGGTCAGAACGATTCAGTATCGATCGAACCTCCAGCGGACGGCAGCTTGAAATTTGTCAATCATGGAACGTCCAGTTATTACAAGCTGGGACTCCGGATTACTACCGGCAGTGATAATGGAATATTCGAACATGCCGACCTGGTTCTACCGGCAGGTTCATCTCATACGATCGTACCTGCCTGGAATAATCTGGAATCGATACCGGTTAAAATACTGATCGACAGCGGTAACGACGGAAGCATCGATGATTCACTATTTGTAGACAATCAGTATGTGGCTACCCTGCTCCAGTTCTTCGATGTGGGCCACCGGGGAGAGTTTATTGAAATTGAATGGCGGTTGAGTCAACTGGATGAAGATGCGGAATTTTTCGTTTCCAGGGCACAGGATGGTGAAGAAGCATTCACTCCGATGCCCGAGTTGGAGATACAGGTCCGGGGAATGTATTTTCGGGTTATCGATGCTGGAATAGAGCCTGACCGGGATTACCAGTACCAGATCTGGTATGAGATTGAAGGTCAGAGAAAAATTCTTTTTGAGACCGAAGTGATAAGAACACCGGTATTATCTCTGACCTTGTTCCAGAACTATCCGAATCCTTTTAATCCCGCGACTTCCATCAGGTATTTTCTGCCGGAAAAATCAGCAGTCAGGATCGATATCTTTGATGTCTCCGGTAGAAGGATCTGCCGGCTTGTCAACGGGATTCAAGGCCGGGGTTATCATGTGGCTGTGTGGAACGGCCGGAATCATAATGGGCAGCAGGTCGGATCAGGTGTTTATTTTTACCGGCTCAAGTCGGGCAAACAGGTCCTGACCAGGAAGATGGTAATTTTGCGATAACACGTGTCTTTTTTGAGTAAATAGATTTAGAGGTAACCCGGTTGTAGAGAGACCCGACAGCCGGGTTTTTCTTTGCCGCCCAATCTGCTATCATGCTGGACGATATGTTTGCCTATCAGAAAACGAACCGGTATTTCGCGCAGATCTCCGACGGGCTGGAGGCCGTGGGCGTCAGGGAGCTCACAGAGCTCGGTGCGACGGACGTCAAGCCGTCGTACCGGGGGATATACTTCTCTGCCGATTCGGGCCTGATGTACAGGGTCAACTACATGACCCGCCTATCCACGAGGGTGCTTGCCCCGTTGCTTACATTCGACTGCCACAGTGACAAGTATCTCTACAGAACCGCATATGCGATGCCGTGGAGTGAGCTGCTCTCGGTCAGGCAGACCTTCGCGATAGACGCGAACGTGACCGGCAGCCATATCAAGCATTCGCAGTACGCTGCGCAGAAGCTGAAGGATGCTATCGTGGACCAGTTCCGCGATGCCTGCGGGGAGAGGCCCGATGTCGATCCCCGGGACCCCGATATCTGGTTCAACCTCTTTATCCGCAACAACAAGGCAACGATCAGCTTCGATACTTCGGGGGGATCGCTGCACCGGCGGGGGTACCGGGTCGCCTCTGTAGAGGCGCCGATGCAGGAGACGGTTGCCGCCGCGATCATCAGGTACACCGGCTGGGACGGCGAGCGTCCGCTTTACGATCCGATGTGCGGTTCGGGAACACTGCTGGCCGAGGCCGCGATGCATTACTGCAGGATCCCGGCGGGATATCTCCGCAAGAATTTCGGGTTCATGAGACTGCCCGACTATAAAAAGGCGCTCTGGAAGAAGGTCAGAGAGGAATGCATCGGGCAGATCCGGCCATTGCCGCCGGGGCTGGTATCGGGGAGCGACAAGTCACATACCGACGTGGAAGTCGCGATCCGGAACTGTCACGAGCTGCCCGGTGGAGAGAATATCTCTTTCAGCGTGCTCCCCTTTCAGAAGATAGACTCGCTCGACGACACGATTATCGTCTGCAATCCCCCATACGGGGTGCGCCTCAAGGATGCAGGGGATCCGGGCAGGCTTCTAGGCGAGTTCAGCGAGTTCCTGAAGGAACGCTGTAGGGGGGCTGTCGCCTACATCTATCTCGGGAAAGAGAAGCAGCTCAAGACCATCCCGCTCAGACTGTCCTGGAAGAAGCCGATCAAGAGCGGCGGGCTGCACGGATACCTCACGAAGTACAAGATCCGCTGAAAGAACGATTCCCGAGTAATAATCCCCGCTTAATATCACCATTTCCGGAGAAAAAGGGTTTTTCAGCTTGCATTACGAGTATATGTGCATTATCATTTCCGGAGTAATTAAAATCAGGGAGATACGGATGTCTCGTCCGAAAAAGAATAAAATGGTCAACAGCCCTCCTATCTACAGCTGTTTCAAGCCTGTGGGGGTGACGAGAAGTTCGCTTCAGGACATCAACCTCGAAATAGGCGAGTATGAGGCTATAAGACTCACTGATTACGAGGGGTTGGATCATTCTGAGGCTGCTGTCGAGATGGAGATCTCCAGGTCGACATTCTCACGATTGATTGAAAAGGCGCGGAAAAAGGTTGCCAGTTTTCTGATAGAGGGCAAGATGCTCCAGATAGAAGGCGGCAAAGTCCATTTTCGGGACAATGTACTGAAATGCCACAGTTGTGGGCATATATTCAATATAAATATCGGCGCCCGGTTCACGAGATGCCCCACATGCGATTCGAGCGAATTACTGAACCTGGCCGGCAGCTTCGGTCACGGCCGGTGCTGTGCTGAGGGCGATCCAAAGGAGAAACATCATGAATAACGGAGGAAATCGGAGAGGTGACGGTTCTGGAAGCGGAAGGGGTTCGGGCGGCGAGAGACTCGGGCGAAACAAGGGCGGTGGATTCGGACCGGGCGGGTTCTGCGTATGTGCCGGATGCGGTGAGAAGGTCCCTCACAAGCAGGGCGTTAAATGTACTACGCTGAAATGCCCGAAATGCGGGAAGCCGATGGTCAGGGAAGAACTGCTGAATCAGTAAGATCGATGAAATAAAACATACGGGGTCAATGATGGAAAAATACGACATCGCAGTGATCGGCGGCGGCCCTGCCGGAATCACACTGGCAAAGATGCTGGGCGGCCGGAGCAGGATGGCCGTTATACGGCCTGAAGATCACAGCATGATCTACTGCGCCATGCCTTACGCAATAGAAGGATTGATCGAAGAAGGAAAAACTCTGAAAAAGGACAGTCTTGTCACCGATGCCGGAGCGGAACTGATCAGAACTTCCGTTACCGGTGTGGACTTTGACGGCAAGGTCGTCACACTCTCGGATTCTTCACAGATAACATATGACAAACTGGTCATCGCTACCGGCGCGACGCCTTTCATTCCACCCATCCCGGGCAAGGATCTGAATGGAGTCACGGGATTCAAGACGAGAGCAGATCTGAACAGGATCAACGAATTGATCGACTCCGGGCTCAGCAAGGCTGTTGTAGTCGGAGCGGGGGCCATCGGGATCGAGCTGGCTCTTGCCGTCAAGGCCAGGGGGGTCGAGGTCGATCTCGTCGATATGGAGAAATCTGTACTGCCCAATCTGCTCGACAGTGAGATGTCCGAGCCGCTGTACGCAGAGCTGATCAAGGCCGGGATCAGGATCCACCTCGGGGCGAAAGTGACGGAGTTGCTGGGAGAATCGTCCGTCAAACAGGTCGTTCTGGATAACGGTCATGTGATTCCATTCGAATCAAGCCCGGTGAGCCTGATCGTCTTTACAACGGGGATGAAGCCATCAGTATCCCTTGTGAAAGACAGCGAAATGCAGGTCGGCAGGGACGGGATCATTGTGAACGAGAAGATGGAGACAAGCATTCCGGATGTCTTCGCCGCGGGAGATTGCGTTCAGTTCAAGAGCGGGATCACCGGAGAGCCTGTTTCCGGAAAACTCGCTACAAACGCCGTGCCGATGGCGAGGATCATAGGTTTTAATATGACCGGTCAGGACAGGGTCTACCCGGGCTTCTTCAATGGCGCCGCTACAAAGGTCGGACAGTATTTCGCCGGCGGGACAGGATATTCTGAAAGCGCCGCCACAAAAGTCGGCATCAAGACGGTCTGCGGGCACAGCGAAGTCACAACGCAGTTTCCGATCATGCCTGAAGCGAAGAAGATGCAGATCAAGCTAGTTGCCGAGCGAGATTCGCACCGACTTATCGGGGGCCAGATAGTCAGCGGAGAACCGGTCACAGGGAGAATAGACCTTCTCACCTTCGCCATACAGAACAAGGCGACCGTTGAGGATCTGTCAAGCCTGAGTTATTCCGCCCAGCCCTATCAGTCTTTCTATCCCGCCGCGAACGGTGTTGTCCTCGCGGCTGAAGATATCATCAAAAAAGAAGGTTACAAGGAAGTGTCGTAATTCGTACGTTTAGCTGATTCTCTGTCTTTGAAAGGTGGATCCCAGTTGGAAAATAAAAAGATGACGATCGCACTTTTTTCAGGAAGCATCGACAAGCTGACCGGTGCGAGCATTATCCTGGCCGGCGCAGCCGCCGACGATATGGATATCGAGGTATACGTGTTGATGCAGGGCGCCCGCGCGTTCCTCAAGGATGTGGCCGGCGATCCTGAAAAGCTGGGTATGGCCGAGAATCCCGAGTTGAAAGAGGAGTTCCTCGCTTCTCTGGAGAGGCTCAAGGTCATGCCGTGGCTCGATTTTTTCAGGGAGGCGAAAGAACTTGCCGACGTGAAGATCTATGTCTGCGGGCTGGCTGGAAAGATCTGGGGCGGAGAAGAAGTCAGTGACTTTGTCGATCTGGTTGATGATATTGTCGGGATAGGAGAATGCATTACTTCGATGGAAGAATCCGACATTCATCTGTTCATCTAGCAGAAGGAGCTGTAATGGATCAGGAAGAACTGAAGAACCTCAAGGTGGACAAGACCGTGGATGCGAGAGCGACGGCTTGTCCCGGACCGCTTCTGGCGGCGAAAAAAGCAGTCAGAGAACTGGATTCGGCCCAGATCATGGAAATCCTGTCATCTGATGCCGCCACCAAGAGAGATGTCCCGAAATGGGCACAGAAGAAGGGTCACGAATACCTCGGTACTGTTGAGGAATCGGGATACTTCAAAATCTATATGAAGATAAAATGACAGAAGAAAAAGACGGGAATAATATCTCGATCCTGGTTTTTTCGACAGAAAAGATCTCGGATCCCGCGATCGATCTTGCCGGGTTGCTGAAGCAGCACTACCCGCCTGTGGTCGATAATATCAGCGTTCCGTGTTCGAGCGCTATAAAGCCGAAGTGGATCATGCATGCGTTTGACAGGGGATTTGACGGCGTCTTTATCGCCGCCGACGGCACGGATTGCCCATTCGGCGAATCGTGTGCGGAGAAAACGGCCGAAATCATCTCGCGGACGCACGAATTGATGAAGGAAAAGGGTATGGACACGGCCAGGCTGAGAATGGCCGCGATCTGCTCGGTCTGTTCGGCATCGTTTGTCAAGCAGGTAAAGAGCCTCGCTGATTATCTGGGTGAAACATCATGACCGGACAGACAGATAAGCTGGAATACGATGTTGTCGTGATCGGGGGAGGCATCGCCGGGCAGGAATCGGCACTGAATATGGCCGATTCAGGCCTCAAGGTGCTGCTCGTCGAAAAGGACCTCTCCATCGGCGGGAAAATGATCCACCTGAGCAAGGTCTTCCCGACCCTCGATTGCGCCGCCTGCATAACGACGCCGAAGGTCTCCGAAACAGCGAGGCATCCGAACATCACGATCGTAACTAACAGCGAGATAGGCGATATTGAAAGGCTCCCCGACAATTCTTTAAGGGGCACGCTGACAAGACATCCGCGCTATGTCATCGAAAAGGACTGCACCGGAGGTGGAGATTGTGAGGAAGTCTGCCCGGTCATCGTCGAGGATCAGTTCCAGTACGGCATGGTAGGCAGGAAGGCCGCCTACGTCCCGTTCAGCATCGCCAATCCCAGGATCGCGACTATCGATATAGAGAACTGCATCCTCTGCGGCGCCTGCGAGAGGGTATGTCCGGCCGACGCCATCGATTTTACACAGAAGACCGAAAAACACGAAGTCATAGCGAAGACTGTGATTGTCGCGACGGGATTCAGGCTGTTCGACCATTCTATTATCGAGAATTACGGGCTGGGCAGATTCAGGAACGTTGTTACGTCGATGCAGATGGAGAGGCAGCTTGTTCCGACAAGGCCGTACAACAATGTTCTTCGGCCGAAGGACGGGAAGATGCCCGACAATATCGCGTATGTCCTCTGCACCGGGTCGCGGGATATAACGCTGGGCAATCCGATATGCTCACAGGTCTGCTGCATGTATTCGATGAAGCAGGGACAGCTCCTGCTCGGTGCGCTGCCGATGGCGGATGTTACGATCTACTATATCAATATCAGGGCGTTCGGGAAGGGGTTCGAGGAGTTCTATCAGGGCACCAGGGATATGGGGGTCGAGTTCATCAAGGGGAAGGTGGGCACGATCAAAGAGAAGGACAATGGAGACCTGACGCTCAGGTACGAGGATGCGCAGGATGGAAGTGTGAAGGAGGCGGATCACGATCTTGTAGTCCTCTCCGTCGGCATGCTGTCGAACCCTGAAGCGGGTATGCTTTTCAAGGACAACGCCCTCGAACTCGATGAGTATGGCTATATCAGACAGGTCGACATGCTGAGCAATCCCGCAAGTACGAATATCGAAGGGGTCTTCGTGGCGGGCACCGCTTCCGGGCCTATGGATATTCCTGATTCGATAGCTTCAGCCGGCGCCGCGTCCGCTGAGGCGCTGAGCTATATACAGAGGAAAGCATGAAGAACAGGATAGGCGTATATATCTGTGAGTGCGGGTCCAATATATCGGATTACGTCGACGTCCAGAAGGTCAAGGAGGCCGTGGAGCAGGAGAAAGGCGTGGTGCTGGCGAAGATAACGATGTTCGCCTGCGCGGATTCGACACAGCAGGAAATCGTACGGGATATTCAGGAAGAAAAACTCGACGGGATGGTCGTTGCCTCCTGCTCGCCCAAGCTTCATCTGGGTACATTCAGGAATGTCGCCGAACGGGCCGGCCTCAACAGATACAATTACGTTCAATCCAATATCAGAGAACAGGGTTCCTGGGCCCATTCCGATACGCCCGCCGAGGCGACTGAAAAGGCGATAAGAAGCGTAAAAGCCGCGATTGCCAGGACGAGACTCTCTGAGGCGCTGACGCCCTCGATGATCCCCTCGGAGAACACAGCCCTTGTCGTCGGCGCCGGGATAGCGGGCATGCGGTCCGCCATCGACCTTGCAGATACAGGTTCGCAGGTATACCTCGTCGAAAAGAATCATTTCGTCGGGGGAAGGACCGCGCAGTGGGGAGAATTGTTCCCCACTCAGGAAACGGGCTCCACGGTGATAACGGACCTCTACCGGGAGGTCGAGAAACGCGAAAATATCACTCTTTATACTGGATGCGAAGTCGTGTCGAAGTCCGGGAGTCTGGGCAATTTCGAGGTACGGCTTAGAATCGATCCTCGGGGTTTTGGAGGTAGTGACAGTATCGCTGTGCCGGCTGATTTCGAGGCGAGACTTGCAAAGGCGATCGACGCCTGCCCCGTCACTGTCGCCGACAGTTTCGATTTCGGGCTGACTGAGAGGAAGGCTCTCTACCTCAATCCCGGTGGATTGCCGGGACTTCCCGTCGTAGACCGGGATGCGTGCACGCGGTGCGGTGAGTGCGTGAAGATCTGCCCCGAGATCGATCTCGACCAGAAGGAAGAATTCAGGGATATAAAGGCGGGATCAGCCATTATTGCCACTGGATTCGATCCGTATGAACCGGGATCGGGCGAATTCGGATACGGCCTGATAGATAATGTAATAACTCTCCAGCAGTTCAGCAGATTGATCGAGATCTGCGGAGACAAGTTGATATTCGGTGGAAAAGAAGTGAAGAATATCGCCTGGATCTTCTGCGTAGGCAGCCGGCAGACAGGAGAGCTCGAAGGGGATAACAAGTACTGCGCGAGGTATTGCTGCACATCGGCGATCCACTCGGCGGTCGTTGCGAAGAAGAGATTTGCGGATATCCAGAACTATCACTTCACCAGGGGCGTCAGGACGTACGGGAAGTATGAAACTATATACGAGGAGTCTTCATCGCTCGGCGATATCTACCTGCAGTCTTTCGAGGACGACCCTCCCGTCGTGAGCGAAGAGCATGGAACAACGACGGTGAAGATAAACGATATACTGACAGAGGAAAAGGAACTCGAGGTCGACGCCGATCTCGTTGTCCTCGTAACGGGAATGGTCCCGCGGGCCGACAGCACGATCGGCGCGATAATGAAGGCCCCTGCCGGCCTGGACGGCTTTTTCAACGAAATCCACCCCAAGCTCAAGCCGGTCGAGACGGTAATTGACGGGATCTTTCTGGCAGGGACGTCGCAGGGACCGAAAAATATCACCGAGACGGCCATGTCCGCTCACTCGGCCGCAATCAAGACTCACACGCTGATCAGCAAGGGGGAGATAGAGCTCGAGCCGACCATGGCCAGGGTCAACCCGACTATCTGTGAGTGGTGCGGGAAGTGTGCGGAGGCGTGTCCTTTCGATGCGATTGACGAGGTGAAAGACGGAGAAAAGGCCGTAGCTGTTGTCAACGAATCGGCCTGCAAGGGGTGCGGGATGTGCCTGCCCGTCTGCCCGGTGAATGCGATCCAGCTGATAGGATTTACAGACGGTGAAATAGAAGCGATGATCGACGCTTTGGCGGAATAATCAGGGAATCCGGGGTTATGAGCGAAAAGAAGCGGACAATAGACCAGATGAAAGAGCAGCGGGAGGTCCCCGCCGGGGTGAAGGAGCGGCTGAAGAAGTATACAGCGGTTAAAAAATCGATAAAGAAGGCGCTGGAGGGGGAAGAACTGACCATACTCGAGATCGCCGAAAAGACAGGGATGAAGCCGGAAGATGTCACCTGGCATCTCATGACGATGAGGAAGTTCGGCGAGATCGAGTTCGTCGATGACGATGACGTGGACGATTATTACAGCTACAGGATAAAGGAATAACCGGATGGCAAAGATAAACCCGGGATTCGCCCAGGAAATCGAGAAATTCGGCGCCGTCGACTTTACCGCCTGCTATAACTGCGGCAACTGCACGGCCGTGTGCCCGCTCGTGGAGGGTGACGGCACGTTCCCGCGGCGGCTGCTGAGGTACACCGTCCTGGGCCTCGAAGAGGATATTCACAAGTCGCCTGAACCCTGGCTGTGCTACTACTGCGGCGACTGCAGCGAGAGCTGCCCGCGTCAGGCCAATCCCGGCGAGATCATGATGTCGCTGAGGCGGTATCTAACGGCAAGCTACGACTGGACGGGACTTTCGAAGAAATTCTATACATCGCTGGCCTGGGAGATAGGCGCCATTGCACTGCTCGCTTCTGTCGTCATCCTTCTCTTCGCCTTTTTCATGCCGTTCACGGCCGACCCGGCGACCCTGATCAACGCGGACGGTGGGGTGAAGATAAACAGCTTCGTCGAAGGGATGGAGCCCGAAACCTTCGTCAAGAGGATCGAGATCGGCGACTGGGTCATGGCGGCCGTTATCTCATTCTTCCTGATCTCGAATATCTTCAATATGTATCGGAAGATAGTTCTCAGGGGCGGAAAGACGAAGATACCGCTTCGGCTCTACGTCACGGAAGCATGGAACCTGTTCTTCCATACCGCCACCCAGATAAGGTTCGCGAAATGCAAGGACAAGACCTACTGGGCGCTGCACTGGCTGCTCATGTCCGGCTACGGCCTCATGTTTTCGATGATAGTGCTGTTTCTGCCGTGGTTTCAGACGGAAAGCATACATCCGGTCCTGCACCCGCAGAGATTAATCGGGTATTACGCGACATTCGGCATCCTGCTGGCCATAATCGTATGGTCCATACAGAGGATCCGGAGATCGGGAGAGAACCACAAGTATTCACATAAGACCGACTGGGCATTCCTCATACTGCTCTTCCTGACGACCCTGACCGGGATCCTCGTGCATATCTTCAGGATCAGCGGAATGGTCAGCGCCACATACTACATGTATGTGATCCATATCGCCATACTCGCGCCGATGCTCGTGATAGAGGTCCCGTTTTCGAAATGGTCGCACCTTGCGTACCGGCCGCTGGCCATCTATTTCACGAAGCTGGCCGAATCCGCCGCCAAACAATCCCGGTCATAATCCAGAACATTTATGCTATCATCCCCGGGGCGATGGTGTGTCCGCGCCTCCGCGCAGGACACTGGAGATATGGAAGCGATTTGTCATAACATTTACGGGCATGGTGAAACGATGAAAAGAAATCTGACGATCAGCTTTACGGTTCTCGGGCTTGTTATTCTTACCTGGGCAGCGATGGCCGGGAATAAGCAGGGGTCGTCGATAAGGGTCGGGGTGTACAACGGCGATGGGGCCAGCCCGGCCTGCGTGATAGAGACGTTCGAGGCGCTCAGGATCGACAGCGGAATCGTGCCCTCGCTGATCGGTCCCAGTGATATCTATACTGGCAGGCTCGCCAAGATCGATGTGATCGTATTCCCCGGGGGGAGCGGCAGCAGGCAGAACAACAGCCTGGGCAGCGGGTCGCACGGGAAGATCATTCGCTTCGTCCGGGAGAAGGGAAAGGGTGTCGTCGGCATCTGCGCTGGCGCCTACCTCGTGTCCGACTCTGAAGGTTATCCATGCCTCGGCCTGATCGGTATCGACACGATAGACAGGGAGCATGACAAGCGCGGCAGCGCTCTCGTCGAGGTCTCGTTCACCGAAAGGGGCCTTACGATATTCCCCGAGATGAAGGAATTCACGCACGGGTACATACAGTACCACGACGGACCGGTATTCGTTCCGCTTACCGGGGTCGAGAACGTCGCCTGCGAAGAACTTGCCGTAAACAAGAGCGATGTACATCATACCGGTAATGCCCCGCCGGGGATGACGCCGGGCAAATCGTTTCTGCTCTGCGAGGAAGCGGGTGCGGGGAGGGTGTTCGCCTGCGCCGGCCACCCGGAGTCGACGACCGGCATGCGATGGATAGTGCCGCGCATGGTCCGGTGGGTTGCCCGCAGGGAGCTCGTCGGCTATCCGGCGGATGTCACGAGACCGGGGCT
>CBDUYR010000041.1:0-25779 GCA_965371515.1 uncultured bacterium
ATGGTGGGCTGTGCTATAGCGCAGCCCACCATCTTCCAAACCGACCCCCCTCGGCTTCAGTGATCCCGCGTATCTTACCTGAGAAGGATCAGTTTCTTCGTCATCTCCCTCCGGTTCCCAGAATCACCAATATTCAGTTTTGCAAAGTAGATCCCCGACGACACTGTATTGCCGAGATTATCCTTCCCATCCCATGCAAGTGAATACGCGCCTGTCTCCTGATGACTGTCCATCAATGTCGCGATACAGCGGCCTGAGATGTCGTAGATCTTGAGCCTCACGTTAGTAGGAGAATCAAGCGAGTACGCAATCATGGTAACGGGATTGAACGGGTTCGGATAGGCAGTGAAATCCTTGACTGTTTCTAGTTCCTGCGAGGTTCCGGGAGGCCCAGGCGTTGTCTTGCCATAGACGTACTTCCCCATATTCTCGGTCTTTGTCTTACCAGTTGAACAGAATAAACCAGCTAAATAAATGCATTGCTCCCGCTCGTCGATGAGAAGAGCAAAACCTCTTCCAGTTTTTTCAATTCCACCCTCCAAATCCTTCCAACGCTGGTTCCACACGGCTATGCCGATAGCCTCTTTACCTCCCACTTCGGTGAAATACCCGGAGACAACGAGATTGTCATCATAGACCTGCAGATCATAGATTTCAGCGAGCGAACCAGAGTCTGTATGGATCACTCCACCCTCGAACTCCAGCCAGGTATATCCACCGGCATAGAACGCAAGGTTGTAGATGCCACTCTCACCATAGAAGAATCCGCCTGCGATGAGCCTTTCCTCCCCCCCGTATTCATAGGTCGTAAGGGCATATATATTCCCCTCTATAGCCACACCTGACCAGATCGAACCGTTCCAGATTCCAACAGAGCTTCTGAAGTCTCCGTTATAGAGTCCGCCTGCAACCAGGTCGCCGTTGAACTCGCAGAATTCATGGACATTAGTCGGCCTGCCGCTACCTACTGGTGACCAGGAAGCACCGTCCCATCTAGCTACATTACTCACTGTTTCTGTACCCGCTTCGTTGAAGCTTCCACCGGCGTACAGCTCCCCGTTCCATACAAACAATGCGTAAACCCTCCCATTGTTAGTATCGTTACCAACACCTTCCGCCATGGGATACCAGTTCTCGCCATCCCAACGGGCTATGTTCCTCACATCTACGGATCCCGCATCCGTGAAATTACCACCGACGATCAGGTCACCATCATAGACGGCCAGAGCGAAGACCCTTGACAAATATCCACCGGTTAGTCCCGTACTTAGAGACAACCATTCATCACCGGCGAAAGCCGCAATATTGTTTGCCTCTGCAATCGAGCTCAGCGCTCCTCCTATCTCGGTGAATTCACCACCTACAACAATCATTCCATCGTACTCGACCATTTTCATCGCCAACTGATCTGGACCACCGTACATTATATTCGCAAACGTATTCATCCAGCCCGTTGGCTTTTTCGCGGTTGCATAACCAGCGGGAAGCAATAGTGCTATAATCAACACTGCCGCGCCAAGTAATCTCAACCGCCTATCAAATAACACATTAGTTACCATTTCCATTACCCCTCTTCAATCAAGCTTCAAGAAGTTGACTAATTCATGGAACCCTCGGAACAAGTGTCGTTCACCTCCTTTCCCTGTTCATAGAGTAGAGACGGAAGAAAAGCCGCGATTACGAGAGGGCCGATCGGATAAATCAGGATAATTGGATTGTCTGGAAGGCTATGAAGGGATCAATGAGGATATTACAGATCCGCGTCGAGCGATTCTCGAATCTCTTTTTCGAATCGTCTTGCTCGAGCGGCGAACGGTGAATCGCCCTGCTCATCAACTATGCGCTCGAGAAGTTCCAGAGCACTGAATTCGTCGCCGCGATCGGAGAGAAGTACTGCAAGATTCAGGTTCGCGTATGGGTTATCCGGATCCTTCTTGAGGATTTCTCGGAACGCACCTTCAGAGACAGTGATATCACCTTCCATATAAGAGACTATGGCATCGAATATCATTATATCAATATCCGCCGGATACTCCTTGAGCGCCTGTGAAGCCAGATCCCTCGCGGCATTGACTTGCCCGGTAGATATATAACCTCCCAGCAACCAATAGACGACTGCGCGTTCAGTCTTGTCCTCCTGAAATTCTCCGGCGAAGTAGGCAAGAGCCGCCCTGAGCGAATCGTTGATCCGGACATACCCGGAACGATACGCTTCAGAGACAGTATCGATGTAACGCTCTCCACCCGGAATCACCAGATGACTGTTCATCGATGCCAGTTCCACTGCTTCCCGGACACGAATCATGTGGCTCTGGTCCAGTATCTGAACTTCTTCTCTATTCGTGAATTGATAGAATAGACTGAGCGCCATGATGAGAACGATAGATGCAGCGACGGTGATTATTCGAATACGTGCCGGTTTCTTATAGACCTGCCCGATCTTCCGCTCTTCACTCCTGTCAACCGCCTGCCGGGCAAGTTCGATCGATTCTTCCGAGGTCTTGAGGTCGGCCGCGCCGCTCATCCAGAGCCCCTTGTACAGAACAGCCTCACGGTATGATTCAGAGCATCGACCACACGATTTGAGGTGCTCGATCATTCTGGCCCTGTCATTCTCGTTGAGTGTGCCGTCTATAAAGCCGGACAGCTCTCCCTCGTCTAAGTGGGCTCTTCTAAATGGATTGTAGACCATATCGCGCTAAAAGGGGTTATCCCCTTCCTTCTCCTCTCACACAGAGATAGACGGATAATCGCTTGAAATTCCCTCTCAGAATATTAAAAACATGAAAAATGTTCAAGGACACGTAATCCTCATACTGCTTAATCATTTTGATTCCATGGACTTGCGGAGCTTTCGCACCACCCTGTCAATAATAGTATAGACGCGTCTCGGCTCACCAATATCCATCTTCTCGGCGATCTCATTAGCGGATAACCCTTTATCAAATTTGAAGTGTAATACCTTTCGCTCGACCTCATGGAGCTCTGCGATCCTCTCCCGTAATTCCCGTACGTTTTCTTTGTTCTCTCTCTCGAGCATCTCCGAATCAGGTCTGACGTACCCGACATGAATGTCGTCCCTTACGCTCATCTCGACCAGATAGCGCGCTAAAAGTATCGATCGTATTCCATGCTTTCTCGCCTGATTCTTTTCAACGAGATTTTTCAAATGGCGAGGACTCAGTACTCTTTCGATCCGCTGTATCGACGTAACGATGCCGTCAATCGTGATTCCGGGCTCGCTCCATCGAAGCTGCAGCACAATCGCTTCGAGAGGCAGCATTTCAATATAATACAACTTATAGATCAGCTTATCGCGTTTGTCGAACTTGCTGTAACCTTCCGGCTCAGTCGACCGACCGTACAGTTTTCTCAGGTAATCTCGAGCCCTGTTACGGGTAAAGACGATCAGCCAGGTCGAAAGAGAGGATTTGGCTTGGTACTTCTTCAGTGCACCTTTGTAAAGAGAGGCGAGGATTTCGACATATATGGTGCGGACCTGGTCCTCATCAGCTTCGAAGAGTTGCCGCCTGATCACACCCAATATGAGACCGGAGTAGCGCTCGACAAAGTCGTGCCACACATTCTCGGATCCCTCCTGGATGGCCGACACGAGATCGATATCGTCCTTTTGAGGAATATTTCCACCGCTCGAATCGTAGGAGTCGGATTCGCTTTTCATGTTGCTCGACCCAGGGCTGATGTGTAAGCGATCAAATGCGTGCCCTGAAATTTATAATCGATTTGCAGCCAACTGTACTCCAATATTATCGCAAGTGTCACGCCAGTTTGCTTGCTGCATATTATACAATCGGTTAACAGATTTTGAACTGCCAGGAGTGTCCCGATTCCACACACAGGGTGTACCTGCAGGGACAATTTATGTTCTTTGTTGGATGATGTGAGCATACTATTTTAAATATATGCGGCAAAACTCCATAAGCAATATGTTATTCAATGTGATACTCGTGCTCGTTGTCACGACGGCGGTATTTCTGGCACCCTGCTCCAAAGACGATGATAGTATCGATCTCTTCAGCGGATTGCCCCCTGAGATTACCACGCTCCTGGTGAATGACAATGACAGCACCCTTGCCCTCTATGCTCGTGAGGCGGGTCTCGAATCGATTGTCGATGCGAACAGACATTTCGCGGATCTCATACACGGCATGTCTCAGCAGGAATATCTTCTACACTCGGACCGCCTGTATACTCTTAATAAGCGTTTATGTATCGTGTTAGCCGAAGAATTCAACTATGAATTTTATTTGAACGATCTCGAATTCCTCGAGACCTTTCTTCCAGCCAAACGCCAGGAGATTATGATTGCACGTGCGAACATATGGACGACGGCATTTGAGCCTGGCCTCACGCACGAAACGAAAATTGACAGTCTCACCGGCTACTACAATATGATGATTGGAATAAAAGATACATGTGGCGCGTGCATGGCTAAAATGGCCCTCTCCACTGTGTACGGCGCTACCGGGGACAGGAATAAACAGAAACGGTATATCATCGATGTCAGCAAGGATTTTGCGGAGCTCGGATTTCATAGGCTGACATGCCAATCACTCGGGGTTCTCGGAACGATATATGAAAGAGAAGGCAAAATCGATTCAATGGAAATGTGCTATCAAACAGCTCTCGATCTTGCCACCAACTCTCAATTGTCCGCTCAGATCAGCCGCTTCAGCTATTTTTACGCCCGCAGGTACGCTCGAATGGGCCGGCTGGCTCTGGCGAACGACTTTTTCAACGAGGCGATCGAGATCTGCAAGACGTACAATGGAGGATGCTTCGAAATCCGCTATATCTTCCATGCCATGGAATTCTATGCTGATTATTCGTGTTGGGAGACCGTTGAACGGCTGCTGTCAAGGGCCATAATACTCGAAAAAATTTATGACAATACAAAGCTATCGAAACGTATCGTATTTGGTAATAAGTTTATAGAGGCCCGCTGGCACATGGCGCACGGCAACGTCGAAAAGGCTAATTCTCTCTTTCGGGAAGCCGAAAAACCATCAATGACCGGCCCGTACTTCGTCAACCACGACAATCATCTCTACTACTGGGCGCGAGGACTGCTGGATAACGGGCTTTTCGACGATGCGATCGAGATCATCGACCGTGGATTGATTAATTCAAGTCAAAAATCTCTGCCGCGAGAGGAGACCAAATTCCTCACTCTCAAAGCGAGCGCTGAATTCATGAGAGGAAACACCGAGGAAGCCCGTAAAGCTCTCGAGCGATTCGATGTCGTTTCGCCCGAGCTTCACAACCCATTAATGCATGATTGGATCACACGGGATGTTCTCCGCGCCAGGATTGCTATGTCTGAAGGCAACAGGACAGAAGCGCTTGCATGCGTCGAGGAAGGCCTCGACCGTTTGAGATCATTTGTAGAGCTTATGGATATCAGCGTTCAGGGATACCTATGGATCAACGATTGCATCGAGCTGCGCAGACTCATACATGAATTAACAGTCCATGACCCGAAACTCTTGTATGGAGCGGAGTTGTTCTGGCGAAGCCTCACTCTCGATATGGGAAAAAGTCAAACCAGACAGGCCAATCCGGAGACTTTATATGCTCTCGCGATGGCCGCAACAATCGGCTCTGGTATAACCGCGTGCCCCCATCCCGATGCCAGTCTTACCGATTACTTCAGCTCACTTGCCGAAAAAGTGATTTCCAGCATACGTAAACTGGACGCCGTGCACTGCATGTACATGGTGGATAATAATCATATCAAGCGAATCACTATATACCCAGACGACATTCGATGCACAACAATCGCATGCACGAGAGAGGAACTGCATGACCTCGTCATCGAGACACACAAACATATGTCTGGTGAAAAGCATACGAATGGTAATGTGTATTCTATAGATATACACAGCAACCTGTCAAAACTCAGTCAATATCTTCTGCCTGATGACCTTTATAAATACGCCCGCCCCGGCAATCCTCGCGCGCTTATGATCACGACAGACGATTTCCTCAACGGCATTCCATTCGAGACATTCAACATCGGTACCGACAGCGAATATATACCTTTGCTCAAGGACTTCGATGTCGCATACCTTCGTCACTTTGAAACGAGAAACGCCCCACATAGATCCGATAATCCGGGTGTCGTCATCGTAAACTCTTACTCTGAAATTTCTTCTCGAAATCGAAATCCGTTCGGCCACAAGCTCAGGTGCGTTAAGGCTGAAGGTCAAACTATCGCAGCCCTGGATGAGAACGCCATTCTTCTGTGGGGACTCCATGCGACGAAGCAAGCGATCAAGAAACGATGGGAAGCGGCTTCCTATCTCTATTTCGCCACACACATCATCCGTGACCCGGAGATTCCCTTCCTCGTTCTAATACCGGTCGCGACGCCGGACGGCGACTCATCGCCCGAATCAGGATACTTGGATTTCACCGATATCCGCTCTGCGGATTTCAGCAAGTGCGATGTCGTCGTCTTATCAGGGTGCTCGAGCGGAGTGCCGTCGGTCGCCACACGCAATATTGGACCGAGCCTTGGAGACGCATTTCTCGACGCTGGCGCCGCTGCCGTGATCTCAACCTTCTGGGACGTAAAAGACGAAGAAGCACGCAGCTTGATGACATCTTACGCGCGAGAGATGGAAACAAACGGCCATTCCCACATCAAAGCTCTATGCGGCGCACGCAGAAAGTTGTTCGACGAAGATCCTTATTCACACGATTCTTTCAGCTGGGCTTCCTATGCGTTACATATCGGAAGAGTGACGGAGTAACAATAACGCTCATTGCGCTTTCCAATCGTTACACTTGACCATCGAACCCGACATGGATAATATATCCCCATGTCAGAATCAGCACGGAAATCCGTGGAGCATCGGCGAAGAACACTTATCCAAGTATCCCTGTTCCTGCTTGCCCTGATCTTGCGGCTCACTTTATTCCTGATCGCTTCCGGCGACGAGACAAGGTTTATCAAACCGGATACAACTACGTACTTACGCCCGGCAATCAACCTCGTCGATCATGGTGTTTTCTCGGCCAGCATCGAGGAACCTTACGAACCAGAGTTCGATGTAACTCCAGGCTTTCCGGCTTTTATCATCGCCGTCTTCGCCGTACTCGGCAGATCGGTCACTCTCCTCGCTCTCGTGCTGCTGATCATCGATTCGACTGTTCCTGTTATTCTCTACAGAATCGGTGAAAGATGGCGATCCTGGAAGGTCGGGGTGGCAGCGGGTGCGCTTTATGCAGTCGCCCTGCTCAGTATCATTTCCTGCCAGCACGTCCTTACCGACAGCCTTTTCACCTTCTTCCTCTCGCTGCAGATCCTCTTCTATCTCCGTTTTTTCAGGAACGGACAAACGCGGAATCTCATCATCACAGTAATCGTTCTCGGGATCATGACTCTCATCAGACCGACCGTTTCCTACTGGATATTCATCCTGCTTGGAATACTCCTGCTCAAGAGACCGCTGCCCGGAAACCAGAGGCTGTCGAGAGTATTTGTCTCGGCTTTGATCTTCGCGGCGATCTGCACACCATGGATCGCAAGAAATGTTCATCAAGGAGCCGGATTCCGCCTGGTCACGAATTCTGCCAAGACAGCTCGCTATTATTTCGCCGCCGCCGTCGAGGCGGAGATGACCGGCATACCGGCAGGAAAGATACGGACGGAATGGAAAGCGTCGGACCTCGTGCTCTTCGAGAGTAATCCTACGCTCTACCCGGATGAAAACGCCAGAGCCGCATACAAGAGGCAAAAAGGGATTGAAACCATAAAGCGACATCCTCTTGTTTTTATCAAACTCAGCGCCAGGCCTTACGTTCTGTTTCCGGCCATCGATGCTTTCTACGAGCACATCGGTATATCCGCGGGGGGAAAAGGCACACTCGATATCCTCACCCGCAAAGGCCCCTGGGCCGCTGTGGAACATTACTTCGACGGAAAGACCTGGCTGCTCATCCCTGTTGTACCCTGGATCCTCATTCTGGGCCTGACCTATCTCGCATGCATCCGCGGTCTCTTCATCTGTTTCAGGGAAAGGGCCTGGGGCGCCCTTCTCTCCTTTGCATTCTTCGCCCTGTACTACATCGCACTCCTCGGGCCCCTCACTCTCTCCCGGTACAGGCTACCGGCAATGCCGGCCATAGTGCTGATGGCAGGACTGGGTATGACTTTTTGGAAGAAATATCCCTCTGGAAGTACTTTCACAAGCGATAAAAAATGAGCCGCCCAGGACTCGAACCTGGTACCACCTGCTTAAAAGGCAGGTGCTCTAACCAGATGAGCTAGCGGCCCATGATCGTTAGCTTGAAATGTCCAGCAGCCGCTTGAAAAGCGACTGCGGAATCAATTTAATAGCAGAGAGGCTATATGTCAACTGCTCAGGCGTCTTCCCTGACGATAGTACTGCTTCGCTCGGGTCCGGTCGACACGAACGACGCGCGGACCCCCAGCCGTTCCTCCAGCGTTCTCACGTATGCCTTCGCGTTCTCGGGCAGACCTTCGAAATCTCCTCCACCCAGTTCCTGGTCGGGCCATCCCGGCATCTCCTCGTAGACAGGCCTGCAACGGTTGAGCAAGAGGACGTTCTGCGGGAAATAATCAATCCTCTCTCCATCTAGCTCGTAGGCAACGCATATGCTGATCGTCTCCAGCCCCGAGAGAACATCGAGTTTAGTCAGCGCGATCTCCTCGAGGCCGTTGAGGTTGACCGCATACCTCGCCGCGACCAGGTCGAACCAGCCGCAGCGCCTCGGCCTTCCGGTCGTGGTCCCGAATTCGCATCCCTTGTCTCGAAGGAAGTCGCCCATCTCGTCCTCGAGTTCGGTCGTGAAGGGGCCGTTGCCGACCCTGGTAGCATACGCCTTAAATATCCCTATCGTCCTGCCGATGTCCTTCGGAGCAAGGCCGCTTCCGGTGATCGCCCCTCCTACCGAGCAGTTGCTCGATGTCACGTACGGATAGGTCCCGTGATCGATGTCGAGAAGCGTGCCCTGGGCTCCCTCGAGCATGATACGCTTCCCTTCACCCTTCCACTTTGTCACCAGCTCCTGGGAATCTACTATCATCGGGGCGATCAGATCCTGGATGTTCACGAAATCGACCGCTATCTTCTTCGCGGAAAGGGGCGGAGCGCCGAAGAGCTCAACGTACTTGTTCCCCCATTCCGTAGCCCTCGTGACGAGATTGTGCAGTTCTTCTTTCGACAGGAGGAAGTCTCCCATCCTCATCCCTCGCCTGCTGTGCTTGGACGAGTATGCGGGCCCTATGCCTTTGCCTGTACTTCCTATGTAATCCGTCTTCAGTTCGCCTTCCATCAGGCTGTCGATAAACTTGTGATGAGGCATGACGACCTGTGCGGAGGAGCTTATAAGCAGCCTCCCCGCGACGTCGATACTCCTCTCAAGCAGCTCGCCGAGCTCGTCCCTGAAGGCGAACGGATCGATGACCATCCCGTTTCCCATGACTGCTGTCACATCGGGATATAGTATTCCCGAGGGTATCTGGTGGAACTTGAATGTCCCGTCATCGTTGACCACGGTATGTCCGGCGTTCGCTCCACCCTGGAAGCGGATCACGACATCGTGGCTGGACATCAGAAAGTCAACGACCTTGGCCTTGCCCTCGTCTCCCCACTGGCCACCCAGTATCACTGTAGCGGGCATTATATTACTCCTGTCTTTTCAGTCCTGAGGCATCGCTATGAAGTTTAGATAATGGAAAGGCCGTCTGCAACCGATTTATCACTCATTCAGGACATAAAAAAACCGCCATGGGGCGGTCCCGATAATTATCCTGCGTACGACTACATCATACTGCTTCGGCGCGGATCGGTGAAGAGCTTCTTGATGATACCCCAGGACTCCTCATCGACGGAACTGGGCTTGTCGAGAGGATTGCCGGGATTGCTTCGTTCCATGGAAATGTTCGGGATGCCGTCGCCTTCGTCGTCACCGATCTCGATCCCGTTCGCGAATCCGTCCTGATCCGAGTCCTTCATGGCCAGGGCACTGTCCCACTTGTCACCGTTGGCGTGGAAGTCGATACCGAAAGCATTAAGAGGCGCGTTCCCGATCATCAATTCGGACGAGGAATGACACAAAGCGCACTGATAGCGTTCATATAGGGGGAGTTTTGACATCAAGGTCTCAGTGCTCAGAAGCGCACCCGAGGCGAATGCCGCGATGCACACTATAAGCACTGTGATCCCACGGCGCTTTAGCTTAGGTCTCACTCGCACCTCCTTTACTAGACAGATTATAGCATTGACATCCGTTTATGTCAAGGGGGAGTCGAAGAGCGGCGGCAGATTTCTGACCGGAGCGAGAAGGGCCGACGCTTTCTCGAGGTCCCCTCCATCAATCGTGTCTGCAAGTCCCCTGACGAGCCTCTCGAGGACTTTTCCGCTGTGTATCCCGGGAAAACCGGTCCTGATTATCCTGCCGGCCATCTCGTCCTGGCCTCCAGCGATGATGATGCCGTGCCTCTCTCCCATGGATCTTATAACCCCTTCACAGGAAATACCTTCCGGGGGAAAGAAGGCCTGAACCGATCTCGAGGGATCATCAGGAAAAGATTTCATTCCGAGCGCCTCGACTGCTGCTGTAAGCGCTCCTGAGGAGATCTCGTGCCTGTCGAGGACTGCGTCGATCCCGTTGCTTCGTATGCTCTCCAGCGATCCGTGCAGCACCTGTATTGAATGTACCGCCGGCGTGAAGGGAGTGTCGCCCGTTTTCATCCCTTCGCCGTATCTTTCGAATGAGAAGTAGAATCCCGGCCTCGAGTTCTCCGCGGCCGTCTCCATCGCCCTCGGACCGGCGATGACAAAACTGACACCCGCCGGCGCGGCGAGGGCCTTCTGGCCCGCACCTGCGAGGACGTCAATCCCCCATTCATCCATCATGATCTTCTCTGAACCGACGGATGCTATGGCGTCAAGTGCGAGCATCGCCTTTCTGTCGGGAAGAGCAGAAATGATTCCTTCGATATCGAGCCGCAGGCCGGTTGACGATTCGACATGAGTCAGGGCGATCAGGTCGGGAGAGAATTCACCTGCTCGTTCGGCTACGCATGCCGGATCGACACTCTCTCCCATGGGAAATCGGAGGACGTCCACCTCGCACTCGAAGGCCTGCGCGATCTCCGCCCATCTGCGTCCGAATTTACCGCCCTCGACGACGAGAACCTTTGCTCCCGGATGTGCTGCGTTGGCAATGACCGCCTCCATCGCGCCCGTGCCGGAAGCGGCAAACAAGAATACCGACTCCTTCGTACCGCATAGATCTCCGAGCATGCAGCCCGTATCGATAACGATCTCACGGAAACGTCCCGTCCTGTGATGCATCGGGGGAAGCGCGGCAAACCGCCTCGGATCGATATGAACCGGCCCCGGAGTGAGCAGTATCAGATCCTCTTCGCGATCCACTTCCAGATCACGTCCTTTCCCTCTCCGGTGACTGCCGACGAGAATACGAACGGCACCTCGAACGGTTCACCGTCTTCATCCATACCGCCCGCAGGCCCGATGCTGATCCCCTCGAAGTACGATCTGAGAGCGGCGATCTGCTTGGCCCGCTGGGATCTTTTGAGCTTGTCCGCCTTTGTAAGGACGATGAGGAAATCCTTCTCGGCATCGATCAGTTTCTGAAACAACATCAGGTCGTCTCTCGTCGGATCGTGTCTAGCGTCGACAAGCTGTACCACGCCCGTGAGGGTCTCCCTTTGCCGGAGATAGCCTGCGATCACCCTCTGCCAGCTTTGCCTCTGTACCTTCGAGACCCTGGCGTATCCGTACCCGGGCAGATCGACGAGGTAGAACTTCCCGTTGACTACGAAGAAGTTTACCGTCCTCGTCTTCCCCGGTTCCCTGCTGACGCGAGCGATATTCTTCCTGTTGAAAAGTGTGTTGAGTAGAGACGACTTGCCGACATTGGAACGTCCCGATACCGCAACCTCAGGCATCCTCGAACTTGGGAATTTCAAATAATCGAGAACGGTGGACTCGAGCTCGAGGGACTTGATCTTCATCGGGCACACTCCTGACGGAGAAATATCATACTGTCGCTGATATTAATGGAGATCCTCGCCGGATGGAACCGGAGAATCGATCAGTTCGCCCGCTTCGGCTGGGAATCGCTGAAGAAGCCGCCGATCTTGTTGCGGTGCCTGACGCCCCATTCAAGCTGTTTCGAGAGGGCATTCCTGAGCACCTCGTCGATCGTGTCGACGACTATGAGTTTCATCTTCTTCTTCACCTCGTCGGGCAGTTCCTTGATGTTCTTCTCGTTCCCCTTCGGCAGCAGGAGCGTATTTACTCCAGCCCTCAATGCGGCGACCGATTTCTCGTTGATCCCGCCGATCGGCAACACCTTGCCGCGAAGCGTAAGCTCGCCCGTCATCGCAACGTCCCTTTTGACGGGAATGTCAAAAAACGCCGATATGAGCGCGGTGCCAATGGCAATGCCTGCGCTCGGCCCGTCCTTGGGGATCGCTCCCTCAGGAACGTGGACGTGGACATCGATCGTCGAGAAAATGTCGTTCTCGAGATTGAGCATCCTCGACTTGTTCCTCGCAAAGCTCATCGCGATCTTCGCCGACTCCTGCATGACATCGCCGAGCTGACCAGTGAGAATAAGCTCACCCTTACCCGGCATCAGAGTCACCTCGATGTTGAGGATCTCCCCTCCCGCCTCGGTCCAGGCGAGCCCCGTGGCCACACCAACCGCGAGCTTTGTATCGATCTCGCTCTCGGTGAACTTCGGTATGCCGAGGAAGGCCTCGATGTTTTTCTTCGTGATCCTGATTTTCCCGCTCTTCTCCTCGGAGGCAAGCTTCTTGGCGACCTTCCTGCAGATCGAAGCGAGCTCCCGCTCGAGGTTCCTCACGCCCGACTCGCGCGTGTATCGTCTCACGATATCCTTCATCGTCGCCTCGGAGATGGTCAACTGCTCGGTCTTGATGCCATGCTGCTCCAGCTGCTTCGGAAGAAGGAATTTCTGGGCGATCTTGATCTTCTCGTGGAGCAGGTACCCCGGCAGGCGGATGATCTCCATCCTGTCATGGAGCGCCGGCGGAATCGAGTAGATCACGTTTGCCGTCGTTATGAACATGACCTCGCTGACGTCGAAATCGACCTCGAGGTAATTGTCGCTGAAATGCTTGTTCTGCTCGGGATCGAGCACCTCGAGCAGAGCCGAAGATGGATCACCCCTGAAATCGCTGCTGAGCTTGTCGATCTCGTCGAGGAGAAATACGGGGTTGCGAGAACCAGCCTTCTTGATGCCCTGGATGATCCTGCCCGGCATCGATCCTATATATGTCCGTCTGTGGCCTCTTATCTCGGCCTCGTCCCTCGTACCCCCGAGAGAGATACGCACAAATTTCCTGCCCGTAGCATCTGCGATGGACCGCCCAAGGGATGTCTTGCCGACTCCCGGAGGGCCTACGAAACAGAGGATCGGGCCTTTGAGGTTCCCGGCGAGTTTTACGACCGAGAGAAACTCGAGGATCCTTTCCTTGACCTTTTCAAGGCCGTAGTGATCGGCGTCGAGTTTCTTCTTTACCTCGTTGATGTTTAGGTTGTCCTTAGTCCGCCTCTTCCATGGCAGTGCGGCCAGCGTATCGATGTAGTTACGCACCACCGTCGCCTCGGGACTCATCATCGACATCATTCGGAGCCTGTCGAGCTCCTTCCACACAACCTTCTGCGCTTCCTTCGACATCCGCGCCCGCTTGATCTTCCTCTCGAGATCCTCGAACATATCGGCCTCGTCGCCCTGTCCGAGCTCGCTGCGGATCGCCCTCATCTTCTCGTGGAGGAAGAGCTCCTTCTGGTTCTTCGTCACCTGGCTTGTGACCTTTTCGTCGATGTTCTTCTCGAGCCGGAGCATCTCGAGCTCCTCGAGCAGGATACGGCTTATCATCAGCAGCCGCTCTTCCAGATCGGCCGCTTCGAGCAGTTCCTGCTTGACCTCGTTCCTCACCTGGAGATGCGCGGCGACGGTCTCTGCAAGGGTCGACCTGTCCTCGAGGGCCTGAAGCGAGAGCATCACTTCGTTGGGAATCCTCTGATTGAGCTTCACGTACTCCTCGAACTGCGCCTCCACCTTGCGCGATACCGCTTCGACCTCTTTCGTCATGACCTCTATCGTATCGAAAGTCTCGACCCTCGCACCGAGATAGTTGTCCATCTCTATGAACTTGTCGATCCTGACCCTGCTTATTCCCTCGAGCATGATCTTCAGAGTTCCATCGGGAAGCCTGAGAAATATACCGATCCGAACAATCGTCCCCACCGGATACAGGTCACCCGGTCCGGGCTCGTTATCCGACGGATCTTTCTGCGTCACGACGAGAAGGATCTTGTCTGTCTCGATTGCTCGCTCGACAGCGTTTATCGATGGTTGCCTGCCGACCAGGATAGCGGTCGTCGTGGACGGAAAAACCACAACGTCCCTAAGGGGAACCATCGGCAGGATGGTGTCAAGCGTCTGCTTTATGCTGTCGTCCATGGTGTTCATTATTCTCCGTCCAGGGGATGATATATAACGCAGTTACAGGCCGGCGGGCGCTATGCCCTCTTCTTGCGCTCCTCTTCGAGGATCACTTCCGGCTCGTCCCTGTTAATAATCGTTTCCTCGTTTATCAGTATCTTTCTGACGTTAGGCCTCGAAGGCACGTCGTACATAATCGTCAGCATAGTATCCTCGAGGATCGCCCTGAGACCCCTCGCTCCTGTCTTGCGCTTCATCGCAAGCGACGCGATAGCCTTCAGTGCTCCAGGTGTGAACTCGAGCTCGACGTCCTCCATGTCGAAGAGCTTCTTGTACTGCTTCACGAGCGCGCTCTTCGGTTTGATCATGATGTCGATCAGGGCCTTCTCGTCGAGGTCCTGCAGTGGGGCGATGATTGGAAGCCGACCGACCAGTTCAGGAATCAGGCCGTATTTGATCAGATCCTCAGGCTGTATATGCTTCATGATCTCGTTGAGCTCTTTGCGGTAGTTTGGTCCGCGGTCGGCGCCGAAGCCGACGACCTTGCGGCCGATACGCCTCTCGACAATCTCCTCGAGACCCAGAAACGCTCCCCCGCAGATGAAGAGAATATTTCTCGTGTCCACCTCGATGAACTTCTGCTGGGGATGCTTGCGCCCGCCCTGTGGCGGAACATTCGCGACAGTACCCTCGAGGATCTTGAGGAGTGCCTGCTGGACGCCCTCACCCGAGACGTCTCTCGTGATCGAGGGGTTCTCGCTCTTGCGGGCGATCTTGTCGAGTTCATCTATATAGATTATTCCCCGCTCCGCCCAGGCAAGGTTGTATTCGGCGCTCTGCAGCAGCCGTACGAGAATGTTCTCGACATCCTCGCCCACATATCCCGCCTCTGTAAGGCTCGTCGCGTCGGCAATTGCGAAAGGCACCTTGAGAAACCGCGCCAAAGTCTGTGCAAGTAGGGTCTTTCCGACTCCGGTCGGGCCGACCATCAGGATGTTGCTCTTGTCTATCTCGATGTCGTCGGTGCTTCTCTCGTGCCTGATTCTCTTGTAATGATTGTATACAGCCACCGACAGGGTGATCTTCGCCAGGTCCTGGCCGATCACATAGCTGTCGAGAAATTCCCTTATCTCCTTCGGCTTGGGAAACTGCTCGTCGTCGAACAGCACCGAGCCGGCCATCTCCTCCTCGAGGATATCGTTGCAGAGGCGGATACATTCGTTGCAGATATATACGCTGGGTCCAGAGACAAGCTTGGCTACCTCGTCCTGGCCGCGTCCGCAGAAAGAGCACTTTATAGCTCTCGGAGACTGTGATTTCTTCTTCATAAGGTCTTTAACCTTCCCGGCAACCGGTTACTTCTTTATGTCGCTCTTCGAGACGAGCACGTTGTCGATCAGTCCATACTCGAGAGCCTCTTCGGCCGACATGAAATAATCCCTGTCAGTGTCCTTGGCAACTTTCTTGAGGCTCTGCCCGGTATGGTTAGCGATCAGTTCGTTCAACCTCGACTTGAGTTTCAGGATCTCCTTCGTGTAGATCTCGATAGTGCTCGCCTGACCCTGCGACCCGCCCGAAGGCTGGTGGATCATTACACGGGCGTGGGGAAGGGCCGATCTCTTGCCCTTCGTGCCGGCGGCCAGCAGGATCGCTCCCATACTTGCCGCCTGTCCCATGCAGATTGTTGCCACGTCACATGAAATATACTGCATGGTGTCATATATCGCCAGTCCGGACGAGACCACACCACCCGGGCTGTTGATGTATATGAAGATATCCCTCTCCGGATCGTCAGCCTCGAGGAAGAGCAGCTGTGCAATGATGGAATTGGCCATCATATCCTCGATGGGATAACCGATGAATATGATCCTGTCCTTCAGGAGCCGCGAATAGATGTCATAGACTCTCTCCTCGCGTCCCTTGGTCTCGATCACGTATGGAATCGCCGCGTTCCTGATCAGTTTCTCTTCTGACATCAGACCTTCTCCTCCCCGTCTTCGGGCTTTTTCTCCGGTTCCCTGCCGAGTATCAGGTCAAATACTCTCCGCTCCCTGATCCGGCCCATGAGATTCCTTCTCTGTTCTCCGCCCTTCTCGAAGTAGGGACGTATTTCATCGACAGGCCTGCCGCTCCCCGCGGCGACATGCTCGATCTCGGCCTCGATATGTGCGTCTGTCACCCTGATATCCTCAAGGCCTGCGATCCGGTCTATGAGAAAGAACCTCTTTATACTCCTGCGCGCGATTCTTTCAAACAGCGCGTCTATCTCCTTCTTTTTCTCCTCATCCTCCTCCGCTCCCACACCGGCCATGTCCCTGCGCTTCTCATCCTCTTTTTCGAGCTCGCCCTTATATCTGTCGATCATCGTGCCGGGCACGTCGAATGGATTTGCGTCGAGAATACTGTCGATGGCGGTCTCCTCCATCTTCCGTCGCGCCTCCTCCTCCTTCTCCGCTTTCATCCGTCTGCCGATGTCCTCACGAAGCTCTCCGATACTGGTGAACTTCTCGTCGACCTTCGCGGCGAAGGCGTCGTCGATCTCGGGAAGCCGCTTTTCCTTGACCTCCTTTACGGTGAATCTGTACCTGACCGTCTGGCCGGCGAGGTGCTCGGGCTTATATTCGCCGGGATAAGCGATCTCCGCTTTGCCCTCCTCGCCCTTCTTCTTCCCGATGACAGCTTCCTCAAACTCGGGGAAGAGCTGCCCGGCACCGAGCTGCACCGGGTAGTCCTCGACCTTCTTCGAATCGTCGAGCTCGCCGTCATCGCCGGACGGTATGTAATCGAGTACAACGACGTCGGACGTCGCTGCCTCTCTCTCCACCGGTTCGAAATCTGCGTGGCGTTCCCTGAGACTCTCAAACACGCGATCAATCTCCTCGTCGTCGACCGATATCTCCTCTGTCTCCACCTTCACGTCCTTATACCCTTCCAGTTCGATGACCGGTTCTACCTCCAGCTCTACCTTGAACTTCAAAGGCTTGTCGTCCTCGATCGATATGTCCCTGAACACAGGG
Organism: uncultured bacterium; assembly: GCA_965371515.1. Lineage (GTDB taxonomy): Bacteria > Krumholzibacteriota > Krumholzibacteriia > Krumholzibacteriales > Krumholzibacteriaceae > JAUWCL01. Next base: position 17,517 of record CBDUYR010000041.1, read on the forward strand.
TCGCCGATCGGACGCAGACTCTCCGTCGACACAGCGTGCGCGTAAGCGTCGGGCAGCAGAGACTTGATCGCCTCGGAGTGTATTTCCTCGGCAAAACGCTGGCGGATGATATCCTTCGGCGCCCTTCCTCTCCTGAATCCGGGAATTGTGGCATCCTTCTTAAAGCCGGCAAGGACCCTGGCTTTTTCGTCCGCGAGAAGGCCGGGCTCGACCTCGATGGAGATCGTCCTGCGGCAGTCCCCGCCTTCTGTTATCTCTACATTGATCCCTTCCATGCGTTTCTCTTCAGTCATCTCTTCCTCTCCGGCAGCCATTAATCATCCACCTGCCGGTAATTTTATCACCCTGGTGCCGGACGGGGGATTTCCCCCTGACTGTCATTTCTGATGCCCTCCAAAAGTCCAGCTCAGGAGCTATATGTCTAACTTACAACAATTTACAAATATATCGGGCACACTCCATCTGCTGTAAGTTACTGCATTTTCGAGTCTCGTCAAGTTCCTTATTCCGATACATAGGCAAACCTTTATATCACCTTTGCGCCATCCGTGCCAAGCAGATTGTCTGATTCATGGTTAACCGCCAATTCTCGAAGAAGTTGAGAGGATTTTAAAACTCGTCGATTCCCGGTCTTCTGACTTTATTACGGTCATCATTTAGTATCTGATTCATTCTCATTATTATATACACGCGAAACGCCAATACATTTCCATCCAAACCAGGCACCACCGCGCTGCTGTCCATCATCAAATTCTTGATGAACCCCGGTGTAAGTTTCTTTATAGACTTCCGCAGTAAACCTGATGTCTTGCCGGATAAAGTACCGCAGAACTGATCTGTTCAATAATCGCTTTCGACATTAAACCATCCGGCCCGGCATTCCTGAGTCGAACGTATTTATTTTCAAGATGTGCGAGAGGGGGGACTCGAACCCCCACGGGTCTCCCCACTGGATCCTAAATCCAGCGCGTCTGCCAATTCCGCCACTCTCGCTGTAATGCGTGTTCGTTCAGTTCCCCTTGAACTTCGCCTCGCGCTTCTCGAGGAAGGCGCTCATTCCCTCCTTGAAGTCCTCCGTTCCGCAGGTGATCGCGAAGAGGTCCTGCTCGAGCCTGCACCCCTCCTCGAAGGACATCTCGGTGCCGTGATTGACTGCCTCCATGATCGCCTTGACGGCAAACGGTGGCTTGGTCATCAGGATGCCGGCGAGCTTCATGACCTCTTCCTCGAGGTCATCGTGCGGGACGACTTGGTTGACCAGCCCGATATCAAGGGCCTCCTCAGCCTTTATTACCCTGCCTGAGAGCATCAGTTCCATCGCGATCCCCCGGGGCACAAGGCGCGCGAGTCTCACGGTGCCACCGTAACCTGGTATGGTACCGAGGTTTATCTCGGGCTGGCCCATCTTCGCCTTGTCGCTGGCGATCCTCAGTGTGCAGGCCATCGCGATCTCGCATCCGCCGCCTAGCGCGAACCCGTTCACTGCAGCTATGACGGGCTTGCCGAGGTTCTCGATGAGATTGCAAAGACGGTGCCCGCGTTCCGAAAATACCTTGCCGCCGACAAGGCCCTGCCCGGAGAGTTCCGGTATATCGGCTCCCGCGGCGAACGATTTTCCCCCCTCGCCGGTCAGGATGGCGACCTTCGTAACTTCGTCGTCCCTGATATCGGTAAATGCCTCTATGAGTTCCTTTATCGTATTGATATTCAACGCGTTGAGCTTATCGGGCCTGTTTATCGCCACTCTGGCCACCCCACCCGACTTTTCCACCTTAATGCATTCAAAAGACATTATTTACTCCTTTCTACGAACCGCTATTAAAGATGGCATATACGTTGCTGTCAATATTAAACTACCGGCCCGGTGCCGCCGCGATGGCTGAGCCCGAGGACGGATTATGCCATGCGTAAAGCCGTATTGACACTGATAATATTGCTTGCCCTGCCCGGGGTCTGCCTCGGAGATGGGACAAGGGCACTGAGACAGCAGATGGCCGGTTACCTGCGGAGCGGCAGCGCCCCTTCCGCCCTGCCGGACAACCATCCCCTGGCTACACTTAAGAGGGCGCCGGTGACTGCGACGGTCGTCTGGCTCCTCTTCCACGAAAATCCGACCCTTCTCGCTGAGCTCTATCCGGTAATCGACGAAACGGTGATGGACTACTTCTCCGAGGAACGGACGAACGAGAACAACTTCATTTCGGGATACTGGCTCGATGACAGGGCCTCGGGGGCTGTCTGCCCCGGCCTCAACGCCCTCGCCGCACTGGACCTGCATTCCCTCTCACTCATTGCCTCGGCAGCCGGACACCACAGAGAGGCGATGGATCTGAGAAAACTGTCGCGCGACTTTTCCGACGCGATCACCGATTATTTCTTCGATCACACAAACAGCCTCTTCCTGCCAGTCGCAGAGGACGGATCGTACGCACCGGTCTATGAGCCCACTCAGCTCCTTCCCTTAATTCTGAATATTGGGATCGACATCGAGACGCGTACGCGCATAGCGGAGAGGCTCCTTTACGAGACAGCGAGAAACAGCAGCGGATCCTTGACGACGCTCTGGGGCGATCCGGCTTCAAGAACGATGATAGTCTCGCTGCTTGCCGGTGTGGACGGATTTCCGCCGGGAAGACTCGAGAGGCTGCCTCATTCGTCGGGCGCAATAGATGTCCCTGAAGCCTGGCAGTCATTATGGAGCCCCAGCAATGAAGTCTCCGGAATCCTTTTCCCGGTCTGCGACGAGCTCTTCATCCTTACAAACCTCAGCGTATATCTCGGCGAGAGCAGGCTGATGCTGAAGGAAGTGCTGAAGCCCCTTTCGTCGGATCTCGACACTCTGACCGATATGCTTTCGGGAGATCCTGTCGATCTCGAGATCCATATAGAGGCAGTATCCACTGCCAACAGGATGCTCGCATCCCTGTCGATGATTAATTCGACCATCGAGAAGGACGAGCGCATCTGGAAGATCTTCGAGGAGTACATATGGAACAGGCTGTCGCGGCGTAAGCAGAAGATGATCGCGCAGGCGTTCTCATTGTCAATAGGAGAGCTGCTCGAGGCGAAAAGGATGAGCTCCCACGGGTTTATCCGGACGACCGGTATCCATGCCGACGCCCGTCTCCCCGACAGACCGGTTCCGGCCGGACGGAAGATCGAGATGGAGGCCCGTATCTGGACTGATGGAATCAAACTCGGGATCGAGAGGATCTACCTCCAGGCCGGTACAAACAGATGGAAGTTTACCGAGGCCGGCGAGCTCCTCGAGCTCAGACCCGGTGCCGCCCCTTTTACATGGCAACGCACAATCAGCGTCCCCCCCGGGAACGAACCGGGCATCAAGTCTATTCCTCTCTTTTTCGATTTCATGAGCGGCGGAAAGCGGGTGGAGATCCACTCGATGGCCAGTGTCATCCTGACGAGCGGCTACGACATATCGCTGAACTATCCGGCGGGCAGGCGCCTCATGGATAATACACTCCCCCTCAACATAACGGTCCGTTACGGAACGGAACATCCGATACAGGGAATCGTCGAAGGCGTCTTCTACAGGGACCTCGGTTGCACGCCCGAGCTGCCCGCGAGGTTCATGATCAGGGAAAACGTCGACATCACTACTCTGCCACTGACAATCAATCCCCCCAAATCACTGCCCCCGGGGAGATACCCCTTCACACTGTCGGTTAAGATCGACGGCAGCACCGTCGCCGCCTTCGAGGATGAGCTCGTAAGACCCGTCCGATGGCTGCATCTAGGCCCCCTGCCGAACCGCGGGTGGGTAATAGAAAACGCCACATCGCTGCAGAACGACCTGTACGGCACGCACACTCTTTCCGACGGCAGGAAACTGCGCTGGAGCAAGGTCCCGCAAGGGGCATTCGACGAATATGGATCGGTGATCCCCGACAGGCTGTACGGCAGCGGCAGCGACAGGTGCATAATCCTCTATACAGTGGTGAACGCGGACAAACGCCGCAAGGTGCGCTGGAAGATAAGGTCGAGCAACGACTCGAACTTCTGGATAAACGAAGTCCCGCTTCTCGTCGACGGTTCATCCGGATCCTCGAAGAGCGGGGTCACAATGCTGCGCGAGGGTCACAACTCGCTTCTGCTTTCATCCGCATGGGACGAGTTCCCCGACAGGGTGCTGCTCGAGCTCAGCGATGAAAACGGCTTACCCCTTGTCGGGATAGGCAACAACGTCGATGCAGTAGTGAGGGACTTCGCTTTGATCAGCGAGACTGCCGCCAAATCCAGCTCCACAGCCGCCGGCAACAGCCAGCCGCGCGAGGTCACGTTCAAGATCGATTGTTCCGACGCCTCCGAGGTTTCTCTCATAGGCGAGTTCAACAATTGGTCCCCCACGGTGGCGCCGATGAAGCTCACACCAAGCGGAATGTGGCACGTCACCGTGATGCTGCCACCTGGGATCTACTCGTACAAGTTCCTCGTAGACCGCAAGCAGAAACTGCCCGATCCAGCCGCGACCGGCTCGGAGCCTGACGGCTTCGGGGGAACCAATTCAATTATAAAGATAAAGTGATACTTCCGGACGTTCTTTTAGAGATTCACGCCTGTCAGGCCGAGAAGCGTGTGGAGCAGTCCCCCCGTGAGCACGGAGACTGCCAGTACCACGAAGAATATCGCCGCCGCACTGCGGACGCCGATCTCCTTTATCGTGACGATTACCGTGGCGAGACACGGGATGAACAGACTCATCACAACAAGCGCGATGACTACCTGGTTTCCATCGAGCATGCCGTCCTGCCATAGCCTGTAGAGGCCGGCCGCACCATAGTCCCGTCTGAAGAATCCCAGTATGAACGCCGCCGCGCTCTCGACCGGCAGCCCGAGGAATCTTACCACGACCGGTTCGATGATCCTGTGAAGAGTGTTCATGGCGCCCGTTCTGTCGAGGACAAAGAGGACGACCGTCGCGGCAAGAAAGAAAGGCAGCGCCTCCTTGAGGAACCAGACAGCCCGTGCCTTCGTCTTCAGCAGGATGTTTCCCACGCGCGGGGTCCTCAGCGGGGGAAGCTCGAGCATGAAATCGGACGATCGGCCCGGCACCAGTTTCCTGAGGACCATCCCTGCCAGGACGAACTCGATCGCAATGATCGATCCGATCACGAGAACACCTGCCGGCGAGACGGCGGAGAGCAGCGCCATGATGACGCCGAGTTGCGCCGAGCAGGGTATCGCAAGCGACAGGAGTGTGATCACGATAATCCTCTCCTTGCGCGTCTCTAGTATCCTGCTCGAGAGGACCGCCATCGTAACACACCCGAATCCCAGTACGAACGGAAGGGTCGCCTTTCCGTTCACGCCTACGACCTTCAGCGCTTTGTTCGTCAGGACTGTAAGGCGCGGAAAGTATCCCGTATCCTCGAGTACCCCGAATACGAGGAAAAAGACGATGACGATCGGAAGGACGATCGAGATCGCATAGGTGATTCCCATACTGAGCAGCCCGAAATCCCCGACGATAAGATCCTTCAGGAAGCCGTCGGAGAGAATGCCCTCAACGGCCGGGATGACGTACCGCCTGAACACCCCGTTCTCGAGGAAATCGACGAGCGTACCCGCAGCGAATACTCCCACGAGCATATAGATAAGGTAGAGGACAAGAAAAAGGATCAGCATCCCGTAAAACGGATGGAGTGTTATTGAACCCATCCCCTTCGCCCCGGCGATCGTTATTCCAAGTACGACGGCTATCAGAACGAACAGGGTCGGGAAAAGACCGGTAGCGGACAGGGCGTCCCTTCCGAATATCAGGTAGAGCACGGTGGTCACGACTGCGATTAACGCCGCGGGGATGAATTTCCCCATCCCACCGTGATGCACTGTTTTTTCCCCGTCCTCGACGATGACGCTTCCTGCGATGATCCTCTCTGCCCAGCCTTTTCTTGCCGATGCAATCAGGAATCCAGGCGGCTCGAAGAATCTTTCCTTTGTCAACGTCAGTTTCTTCCGCGCATCGCCGAGCTTCCCGCGGCTTTCCCTGCTGAAGACATCCTCGTGCCCTGTCATGAACGAGAGGGCTCCGAACAGCCCTAAAGGATTCACATCATCGAGATCCGCCTCCGTTTCTCGAATCGACTCGGACAATCTGGCCGGATACCCGACCCTGGTGTCCGGGACCCTTGCCTGCCCTCCGTTGATCGTGGCGGCCAGCTTCGCAAGACCGACCTTCTCCACAGCAACCGCTTCTATAACCTCGATCCCGAGAAGGGACGAGAGCTCCCTCGTGTCTATGTCGAATCCTCGCTGCCTCGCCTCATCCATCATGTTGAGGACAAGTATCATCCTGCAGCCGATCTCGGCTAGCTGGCTTGTCAAAAGCAGAGCTCTGAAGAGGTTCTTCGCGTCGGCAACCTGGACGACAGTCGCATCGCTGTCGGCAAGAATCATATCCCTCGTGACCTTTTCGTCCTCGCTGCGCGGCAGCAGGGAGTTCACACCGGGGGTGTCTACGACCTCGCGGCCCTGCCTCGGTCCCATCACTCCGGTCGATATCTCGACCGTGGTACCGGGATAGTTCGACGCAATCGAATATCTTCCCGTTAGATAAGAGAATATAACGCTCTTACCGACGTTAGGATTTCCGACGAGGAGCACCCTTCCACCCTCGCCTGCGGCCAGATGATGCTGTCTGAACTTGCGGTGTCTTTTCCTGTTCTTCATGTCGAATGGATCCCGCTTGCGGCATCAGCTGCGAACAACGTGAACGTCCTCTACGAGCCTCTTCTCCAGGGCAAGCTGGGTCTCTCCGAGAATCAGTATCAGAAGGGGCTCCTTCTGATGAACCTTTACGACCCTGCCGGGGAAAAGTCCCAGTGACGTAAGCCTGTCGAGCCTGTGGTGATCGGTCGTGGCAATATAAACGACCCTGCCGCTCTCCCCCGAGGAGAGCTCGGTCAGCCGCACGACTGCCGTCTCGATCTGCTTCTGCGCCCGCTCGCAGCACTTGCCCCTCGGAATATCATAGCCGTGAGGACATTTCGTCGGGTGTCCCAGCAGCGTGCATATGTGGTCGGTCACTTCAGGCGAGAGGAAATGCTCGAAGGCGCAGGCATCCGATTCGATGGCAGCGTTTTCCCTGACATTGAGCACGTCGACGAGAAGCCGCTCGGCCAGCCTGTGACGCCTTATTATACCACTGGCCCGGACCTCTCCTTTTTCTGTGAATTCGTATGTATCCTCGCCGGCGCTCGAGAGATACCCATGCTCGACGAGTCTCTCGATATGGCGTTTGTCGGCCGATCCCGTATGGCTCCTCTCGATGATCTTGGAAGCGGACCTAGTTTCCCCCGCCTCGGTCAGCATCCATACGCTCTCGAGTATCTCGTCGAGCGGATCGTGATAACAAGTGTTGTCGTTGTTCAACTTTAATTCCTCCAGGCCACAGGCGGAAATTAAATCATATGTAATACTCGTGTCAATCCTGATAATGCTTTTCTGCCCAGTCCCATCTTTATATAATACAAGTGAAGCTGAGACCCCCGAAAGGAGAGACATTGAAATTCCGGCGGTTCGTTCCCGCGGTCATGCTCACCGTTATCATCGCCTCAGCCCCGTCCGGCGCAGGCGCGCAGGAGATGCGCCGACTCAGCGTCGGGCTCCTACCTGTCTTCTACCTCTTCGATAACGACTATTTCGGCATCGGAAACGGAGGCGGCGCGGATATCGTCCTGAGGTACGAGATAAGGCAGAATGTCTTCTTAGAGAACCGTCTCGGTGGCTACGCGGCCGGACAGGACGGCCACAACATCACCGGGTTCAACGGTCAGGTCGGCGTGATGACCTTCTTCCCCGTATGGATCCCCTACCGTCCATCGGCTCGGCTGGCCCTGGCTCTGATAACGGCTAATCCCGTCGTCTCGGAACCAGTCCAGGAGTTCCGGCCGTCGCAGACCCTCTTCTACTTCGTCGCCGGGGTCGGTATTACACGGTCGATAAGGGAAGATTTTCAGCTCGAGGCGGGGGTCGACGTACTCTTCACCCCGTACAGCTACAACGTGTACAAGTTCTACAGGCAGTACGTTGAGATTCAAGAAACGAGGTTCACTCATCTCGCATTTTTCATCGGCGCTTCTTATACCTTCTGATCCATATCAGCGCAGCAGGATCATTTTTCTCACGGCACTGTATCCGCCCGTTGCGAACCTCGCGAAGTAGACACCGCTGGAGACCCGGCCCCCGCGGTTGTTCCTGCCGTCCCAGCTCATCTCGTGCCTGCCGCCTGCCACCGGACCGT
>CBDUYR010000042.1:0-24635 GCA_965371515.1 uncultured bacterium
GTCTTGTCCCTGTTGTAGGTCTCTATCGAGAGGGGATCGTCCACCTTGACGTTCTGCTCGTCGCTGACGCCCCTGTATCCGAACATGTTGAGGAGATCGATCTTTTTGTCGAGAAGGTAGTTCCTGATATTGAGCCTGCCGCTGTATCGGTAGTACTCATCCCCCTCCCGCCTTATGTCCCTCTGGCTGTACGCGCCGTTGAGGTTGTATGAGAGTCCCGTTCCGCTGACGATAACTCCTCCGTTGAAGTTCGCTTCCTTGGTGTCGGGATTCGACTTGATCTTGAGCCTGTGCGGCTGTCGGCCCATCTTCGTCTTGACCTTGATGAGGCCCGTGGTCACATCGCCGTATTCGGCCGACGGCACGCCGGTGACAACCTCGACGCTCTCGATGTTGTCGGCGGGGATCGTCCTCAGATCGATCTGGCCGCCGGCCGACGTGGATACCGAGGAGCCGTAGGAGGTCCCCGTGCCAGTCTGCAGGTTGGCGTTGTTCGACAGCGTTATATCGTCGATCATGACCTTCGTGCCGAAGAGCGCGAGGGAGCTTTCCGTTGAGCTCACGTCACCCGCTCCCCTCAGAACGACGTTCGTCTTTTTCGAAAGCCCGGGCGGCGCCGTTCTCTCCACGCCGGGGATCAGCTCGAGGACGTCCCCGAGGCTGGATGAGAGGTGATGCTCTATCTCGGCGCTCGAGATCTCGTGGGTCGTCTCTATCTTATCGGGGAGGAGCTCGCGCCTGTCGAGGACGTTGATGCCCGCAATAGAGAAGAAGATGTTCTGCCTGGGATCGCCGGGGACACACTCGCACCCGTAGGTAGTGATCCTGCCCGGCTCGACCTCGATGTCCTGGTAATTCGTGCTGAAATATTCGTCCTTGAAGATCGTGATGCTGTATTTGCCCGGCTCGAGGTCGAACTGGAACTTTCCGTTCTTGTCGGTCATCGTGCTGATCGTTGTTCCCTGTATGGCCACGATCGCCTCGGCGATCGGCTTTCCGGTGATATTGTCCTTGACCTTGCCGACAAGCCGACCTTTCCTCGCCGCCGAGGCGGGCGACGAGATCATCAAGATGGCAAGCAGAACACAGAAAATCCCCGCAATGGCGGGGATCGGCCTCGACAATCTTCTCATTTTCCTGCTTTCGTTTCTTGCAGACCAGTCGATCATGAGATCACCCGCTCGAGGGTCTCCGGGCAGGATATGGCTTTCAGGGGAAGAGAGGGACAGGACCCGGGCGGGAACGCCGCCTCCTCCGGTGCGCCATCGCAGAATATCCTTCTGCTCTAAATCGGCACGAAAAATCCCCTCACCATCAATATAAACGACTGAAAAAGAATTATCATTCAAAATAATTTCAGATTCATGTAAATGGTTGGTTACCCCCATCTTAATGGAAAATTCGCAGAGCTGGCCGGTCAGCTGCAAACTGCTGAAAAGAGATTCAGGAGATTCTCCCCCGTCATGTCGGCGAAGTAAGACTTCGCGACATGGTACGAACGGCAAAGAGCTCGGGGCTAAAGTACCGGGCTCTTTTCTGCTGCTATCTACATCTCAGACAACCTGCCTATATTTATCGCGTAAGAGGCCCAGTCGAATGAGTTGAGGGGTTCCGGGTCTTCCCTGAACAGCTTTCTTCGAGCTTTGCAAAGAGCCCTGATGTGGGAACGGTTGTCCGATTCAAGTTCCCGGGTATACAAGGTCATCAGTTTCAGCGCCCCTTCGTCCTTTACATCCCAGAATGTCGTAATAACGGCAGCGGCTCCGGCATCGAGAAATGCGTCCCCGAGACTCGGACCGATATTGCGGGCAGCGACCGAAGGCACTCCGCTCGAGCACCCGGACAAGACGACAAGCTCGCACCTGCTGAAATCAGCGGACCGGATATCAGTAAAATCCAGGAAGCCTGATTCCGGCGACAAGTCACCTTCTGGCAATACTAGCGGCACGAGAACGAGAAACGGGATTTCAGGGTCACGTATGATATGAGTGGCAATGTAGAGGTATGAGGCATCTTCCCAACGTTTTCTGATCTCCTGCTTCGTCACCTCACTTCCCTGTAAAAGAACGGCAGAACTGTCCAGGGCCGCAACGGCCCGGCCCTCCGCCTTGATACATTTGAGCTTGTTGGCAAACAGGCATTTGGATCTTGATAATCTGGCACTGCCTGAGTTTACTATGATTATCCCCGGATTGTCGGATCTGTGTGTGGAGTATTTATTTTCAAAGTGGCGAAGGTACGCGACATCGAAATGTTCGAGCAGGGACACGTATCCCCCATCTGAACTGATGTTGAATGCCTCAAACGGGACGCGCCCGAGAAAATCATCCGTTGTTATCAGAAGCGTGCGGGGATTGCCCGGATAGGCGTTATTACGGAGATCATCCGGCAGCAGGTGGCGCCCGAGCTTTGTCAGATTGCGCTGCACATCTATCGAATCCTCGATTCCGCCTGCCTCCTTTACTCCCTCCATATGTCTGTGCGTCTCAGAAACGAGGGCATGCATCTCCCCTCTTGAACATTGGATCTTGTTGCGCCGAACGCCTTTCGGAGAAACTGTAAAGCGCGTAATATTATTGTCATCCATGACGTACATGCAGTGCACGGCTTCCAGTTCGCGCATGCTCATCATCGCAGCCTCAGCCAACCAGTTGAAATGGTCTTTGAGCGTGTTCTCATCAACTGAGCGGGCTGTGGTCCCATGGCTGGCTGAAGCAGCCATAGCGAGCTCGAAGGATGTGGCAGGATCGACCAGCCTCGTTCCCATATCGAGAGCGATGTTTCGCCAAAACAGCTCCGCTCCATACTGGAGCTTCAGATCGTGGGACGTAAGCTCATGCATGAGCTTACGAAGCTCGAAGCATTCGTTGATCCAGAGATACCCCTGAACGCTGATGTCCATTAGCCCTACAAATGACCTGAGGTGCCTGAGGCCATCCTCCAGACAGGTGAACGCTTCCGTCGAATCACCATCACTCAGCGCAACCCTTGCACGGAGAACATCACATGTGATTCCGTCGAGCAACAGTGGATTTTTTATCCTGGGAGATACGAGATCGAATCGCTCGAGGGCCATACGCACTTCCTCGATATTCCCTCTTTCAAATTCAGCGCGCGCTTTGAGGGCAAGGATCCGGCTTTCCTCTCTATGTGTGAACTTATGTCCCGGCCTGTTCAACCCACGGTCTATTACTTTAATGGCATTCTCGACAAGCCCGTTATCCAGAAGCCCGCTTGCCCAATAGTACGGATGGGTAAAGCGATTGGCCTCGATGGACGTTTCATCAGTTGAATGCTCGATCTCCCAGTTGAGCGCATTCGCTTTCTTGACATCTCCACGTGCCATTAACCATCGAGCTTCGATAACCTTGATCCAGATATCGAAATGCCTCGAATACCTCAGGTCATCATGTACTTTTCCAAGAATTTTCGCTCTCGCCAGCAACCGCTCAACGGTCTCCCAGCACGAATACTTGGAATAGAATTCCATGGCATGGTAGAGATATCGTATCTCGTAGTATCCCCCTTTATACGTCCTGCACAGCTCTATCGCCTCATTGATCAGATCGTTCGCCAGCGCCAGCCTTCCCCTCCGAGAGTAATAACCGGCGTAAAAATAGCTGATACGGCTGATCTGATTGGATAACTGATAGTTGACGGCCAATTCTCGGGCTCTTTGAAAGCACATTTCCATTGAATCGAACACGCCTTCATTTCCATATACGGCTCCCAGGCCGCCGAGCGCCTGACACGCAGGCTCATGAAAACCGATTTCCGAAAAATCATTGCTCGCTCCAATGAGATACTGCTTGGCTCTGTTCCTATCTCCGGAAGCCTCGAATATTTTGAACAGAGCCATCTTCGCGATACCTTCACCATGGGTATCATCATTTCCAACCATCATGTTGTAGTATCCGGTGATACTATCGACTTTTGCTTCATGCGTCATATCTGTCTTATTGTCAATCACCCACATGGTTGCTCGCGCAATCATGATCTCCTGCCGTTTAGCGGGGGGAAAGGTCTTGAGGAACTCAAGATCGTTCAGAAAGAAATCATAGTTGAACTCTTCGGCCAGCACGATACATAAACGTTTCTGGAGAACATCCAGGCTGTCAGCGTGCCTGAGATATTCCTGCTGAGACATATCGTACACGAGATTACTGAAATGCCTATTGGCGTCCATAGTGCTTTCAAGCCCCTTTTCCCGCATATAGAGGCCAAGCTGGCTGCCATCTCCTTCAACTAGGATCGTGACCAGCTCAACGGGCAGGCCCTGATAGAAATCGACTCTATCATCATGTTTGGAGCAGGACACCAGGCACACAGCCAATGCAATGACGATTACGAACGCTGCATTGATAGATATATTCTTATAGTTCAGCATGAATTAAAGATGCAGTTTTACGTATCTTAACGCAAAGAGTATTGTTTATAAGAACTTGTGCCGCCCCGCACAAAGATGTTATAATCAGAATATCAGGACGGCCCCGCCGCGGCAACCCCACCATATTCTACCACAGACCAGCTTTTGCAGCATCTGTTGTTGAGCGGGGCGGATGATATTATTGAATCGATCTGGTGGATCGAGGAAGCGCTGACTCCTCGCTATCTGAATAATCTCATTGAAAAAAATCAGGGCAGGATGCACGGGAGATGTCAATCTGGCAGTTTAAGGGTCGCGCTAAAACGCGGCCCTTCCTTTGTGGTCTGCCACATAAAAATACTGCCTTCCCCCGTTCACTGATTTACACGACACAAGAAGCCGGCGTTGTCAGCCGCAGACGGTGGAGAAGAGCCGCAGGAGGTTTTCTCCCATCACGGAGGTGATATCATCCACGTCCCAGCCCCTGGCCGCCAGGGCCGCCGCAAGCGCCTGCACCTTCGAGATGTCCTCGAGGCCGGGCGGGACGACCATTATGCCGTCGAAATCCGAGCCTATGCCGGTATGGGCGATTCCCGCGACAGAAGCGATATGCTCGACATGGTCGGCTACCGCCTCGATGCCGGGCATCGGTATCTCCTTTATCCGCTCGATATAACCCGCCCCGATCTCCTCGTCGACACGCTTCGGGTCGCCGCCGTACTCAGCGGCGAGGCGGCTCCGCTCCTCGCGGTAGCGCCCCCAGATCTCGAATACCTTCGTGTGAGTCTCTTTTTCGAGGAAGGCGGGGAAAAAGTTGACGCAGGCCACCCCTTCTTTCTCCGCCAGCGCACGGAGCATCTCGTCGCTTATGTTCCTGGGGATGTCACAGATCGCCCTGGCGCTCGAATGCGAGACGAGTACGGGGGCGGAGGAAGATTTCAATACGTCGAAGAACGTTTCGTCCGAGGAGTGGGAGAGATCGATGACCATGCCGAGCCGGTTCATCGCAGCGACCGTCTCCCTGCCCGCAGGGCTGAGCCCCTCCCATCTCTTCTCACCGTCGCTCGAGTCGGCCAGCTCGTTCGTGTTCATCCATGTCAGAGTAAGACATCTCACACCGGCGCCGTGGAGCTCCTCGAGCCTCGCAACGCTGCCTCCGAGGACATGCCCCCCCTCGACTCCGATCACCGCCGCTATCCTGCCCGATTCTCCCGCCTCCGCGATCTCAGGGCCGGAGAGGGCGACGGCGATACGATCGGAATGCTTCTCCGCCTGTCTGCGGACCGCGGAGATCATCTCGAGGGTATCGGGCATCCACCGTTCGACGCTGAGGTCGGGGTCGACCCAGCAGGCGAAGACCTGCGCGCCGACTCCCCCCTCTTTCATCCTCGGGAGGTCGACATGCCCGTCGGCAAGCCTTGTTCCGAGATCGACCGGCTTGTCTCCGGTGAGCCTCAGGGCGGTGTCGCAATGGGCGTCGAACACGAAAAATCGCCTTCCATCATCCATAAGGCGATTATACGCGCAATGCGGTTGATGTCACGTAGATTTACCGTCCATGGCGCCTCGGCGCCGGGTCAGTGGACGATCGTCGCCGCAGTCGCCACGTCTCCGTAGATATAGAGGGCGTAAGGCAAGAGGGCCGTGGTACTCCTTATCGCATATCCCTGGTTGGTCGGGCCGCTGAACCTGATATCGAGACTGTTGCTGGTGAAGAAATCCCATCCACCCTGGTTCGCCGCCGTCGTGCCGCCGATATACTCCAGGTTGTCAACGATCCTGCCGTTGTAGAACTGGAGCCAGATCGTGTTCAGCGTGGGGGGGAACTCATCCTCCATGGCGTAGTACGAGGTCAGCGCCACCTGGATGTTCCTTATATTCTGGAGCGTAACGGCCACCTGAGCTGCCTTCTTCGAGCGGTGATAGTTTGCAAGCACTATAGTAGCCAGAAATCCTATGATTTCCACGACGATAAAAAGCTCGAGTACCGTAAAACCGAGTTTTCCGAGCCCGCGCCGCTTCCGGCGGGCGTTTGAAACCCTTGCAAAAATGCCGATAAAATCGCGTATACGTCTCATGATGCACTCCTGTGCGGACGAATTCCGGGTTTCGATCACTTCCACGGGGGTGATTTGCAAGAATTATGACAAAACGAAGGAAGAGTTCGGACCTGCTGGAACGAGGCTTAACAACAATAAAAAAGGGGGCTTGCACCCCCGTAAAACAAATCGCGGATATTCATGAATTCGGTGCCTGTATCTAGACGGCCTCGACCCTCACGACCTCGGGGATCCTGTCCTTCAGGACCTTCTCGACGCCATGGGTCAGGGTCATCTGCGACATCGGGCAGCCCGCGCAAGCGCCCTTGAGCTTTACCTGAACCACGCCGTCGACCACGTCGATCAGCTCGATATCTCCGCCGTCGGCCTGCAGATTGGGCCTGATCTCCTCGATTACCGCTGCTACCTTTTCCTTCATGATCGTTACCTCCGGATTATTGCCTGATAAATATGCCTGACAAATATAGTCAATTGCGTACTGGAATTCCAGTATTGAAATCGTTTTTCTGAGATCTCCGCCGAAGGCCCCGGAGATCCAGAAATCGCTTGTCGGCCCGATCTCATATTCCTATTTTCATGACAGATACAGTATTATATTCCGTCACAGACATCTCGCCGGAATTCCGCTATAAAGGAGAGACCGTTCCTATGAGAGACCGCTATCGTAATTTGCCGGCCCTGCTTCTTTCTCTGTCGATATTACTGTCGATCCTCATTCTTCCCGCCGTCTCAAACGCCGAAGAGACCGAGGATAAGCGCATCGCGAGGATAAACCGCGAGATCGCCGAAAGGGGAAGCAGCTGGACGGCCGGAAAGACCTGGCCCGGCTCCCTTTCCGCCGAGGAGAGAAAGCAGCTCCTCGGACTCCTCCCGACTCCCGCGCCGGCCGACGGTATCGCCCCTCTTCCGCTGAGGACATTCGAGAGTAGCACCGCCGTTCCTCCAGTGTTCGACTGGCGCTCTCTCGACGGAGTCACGCCCGTCACCAACCAGGGCGGATGCGGGTCGTGCTGGGCATTCGCTGCGGTCGCGCAGCTCGAGTCGTTCGCGAGGATCTACGACGTGCGGATGCTCGATCTCTCCGAGCAGGCCGTCATCGACTGCAATCCCTACGGCTCAGACTGCGGCGGCGGCTGGATGCAGTCGGCCTATTATATCTTCCAGACCTACGGGGCGGTCTCCGAGGCGTGCATCCCCTACACCGCGTCCGACGGCCATCCCTGCACGCAGACATCATGCGAGCCAAAGGCAAAGATCTCAGGATACGCCGAGGTATCCAATTCCACGACCTCGATAAAACAGGCCATATACGACTACGGCCCTGTCACTACCGCATTTTACGTGCACAGCGACTTCTACCAGTACACCGGCGGTTGCTGGGACTACGACTACGACTACACGCCGAACCATGCGATGCTCATTGTCGGCTGGGACGACTCGGCATGCAGCTCCGCGGGCGCCTGGATCGTCAAAAACAGCTGGGGGCCGTTCTGGGGCGACGGCGGATACGCTTACATAAAATACGGCGCATGCGGCATCGGCGAGAGCGGCGTCTACACGATCGACTACATCCCCAGCGTCGTCTTCGTAGATATAATCACTCCGGACGGCGGAGAGGAGCTCGAAGCAGGAGAGGAATTCGAGATCACGTGGACGACCTCGCGCGAAGTGCCCGACTCGATAAGCGTGCTGGCCAGCCTCGACGGGGGAACAAGCTACGACTCGACGCTAGTCAGCGGCCTTCCCGGCTCGGCTGCAAGCTACTTGTGGACCGTCCCCGAATGGCCCGTCCGCACGATGAGGGTCAAGGTCGTCGCGTATTTCGGCGGCGACGTCGGCGGGTACGGCACGAGCGAGGGCGACTTCAGGATCATCGGCATGCCGTACGTATACGCCTCCTCCACCGGCGGCAACATCTATCCGTACACGCTGCCCCATTGGGCAGCCCTCGACATTCAGGACGCGGTCGACGCCGCGTGGGACGGCGACTCGGTCATGGTGGCCGCGGCGACTTACTACGCTTCCGTTACAGTCGAATCATCGATCCTGCTTCTCGGTGGATGGGACGCGGGTTTCTCGTCGCGCGATCCATCGGTGAACGTCACGACGATCCAGAGCCTCGGCAGCGTCGTCTCGTTCATGAGCGTTACCGGCTTCTGCGGGATAGACGGTTTCACGATCACTGGTGGATCGGGCAAGGGCGCTCAGCTCCCCGGTAACGGGATCTACGGCGGCGGGGTATTCGCATACAACAGTTCTCCATCGATAACGAACAATACTATAACGAATTGCGGATACACGAACGGCACCCAGTTCAGCGGGGGCGGTGCGATTTCCTGCTATAACGGCCTGGTTACGATCGCGGGCAATACGATCACGGACTGCGTCGCCCAGAGCGGCGGAGGGATCTACCTCTACCAGGCGTCGGCCGAAATCACGGATAACACGATCAGCGGCGCATTCCCATTCGCCGAATACAACGGGACGAAGAACGGAGGCGGGATCTACGCACTCCACTCGGATGTCGTCATGACCGGCAACGTGATCGAAGACTGCACGGGTTACACCTTCGGAGGCGGGATCTACGCGAAGTTCGGCTCTATCGCGCTTGACGGCGACACGATCTCGTCCAACGCCTGCAAGTCCAGCGGGGGCGGCATCTGCACCGAGCGGGCCGGCCTCACCGTCTCGGGGGCCTTCGTGTCAAGCAACAACGCCGGCTCGATGGGCGGCGGGATCTACCACAGGCGGGCCGCAATCGATATCGACAACGCGATCCTCGCGCTCAACGAATCGTCAATGCTCGGAGGCGGCCTCTACGCCGACAGCGCCTGGGGAAGGATCGATCAGAGCACATTCGACCGTAACTCCGCGCTGTACGGGGGCGGCAACGTGATGCTCGGGATTATGGAGCCGGTGACGGTTAAGAACAACCTCTTCACTTACGGCAGCGGCCATGGATTCCAGGCGAACGGCCTGGCGAACGTAGACATGAGGTACAACAACGCCTTCGGCAACTCGCCCGAGGACTGGTTTCTCGTGACTCCCGACGAGACAAACGTCATCAGCAACCCGCACTACGCAGACACTGCGGCGTTCGACTATCATCTCGGAGCGCATTCCGGCGCGATCGACCGGGGCGACCCGGCCGGGCCCGGAGATCCCGACGGCTCGAGAGCCGACCAGGGAGTGTTCGGCGGGCCCGGGGCCGATTTCGCAGCCCCGACATTCGTGCAGGACCTTCTCGCGACAGCCATCGACGAGCAGACATACCACCTCTCGTGGACCGGCCTGCCTCCAGGCGAGGCGGAGTTCTACAACATTTACGGCTCGCCGCTGTCGGATTTCATCCCGGGTGATACCATATTGTTCTTTTCAGTGCCCGCATCCGAGACAACGTTCGATTTTGATAATTCAATCTACGACTGCATGTACTTTCGTGTAGCCGCCGTCAACGCGGCGGGGTATTCCGGAGGCTGGTCCAATCTCACCGGCGACTGCACCTCGGGCGACCAGATCGATCCGGTCGTGCAGGTAGTACACCCGAACGGTGCGCAGCGGTTCTACGTAGGCCACACGCTGGCAATCCAGTGGATCGCGACCGACAATGACGTGGTCGACTCGGTCAGCATCTGGCTTTCGGTCGACGCCGGCGCCGATTATACACGCCTCTTCAGCAACGAGCCGAACGACTCGATCTGCGAGTGGGAGATCCCGATGATGGACGCCGACTCCTGCGTGATAAAGATCATCGCGTACGACGCGGCGCTCAACACGGGCGAGGGGATCAGCGATGGATACTTCTCCATCAAGGACCAGACCGCGATCGGCGATGATGAGGAAGAAGGGGACGAGACGCCCGTATACGTCACGTCACTCGAGCAGAACTACCCCAACCCGTTCAACGGCGTGACGAACATCGCATACACGCTTGCCGAGGCCGGCATCGTCGACCTCCGGATATACGATACGGCGGGGAGGCTTATCAGGACGCTCGTGTCGGCCGCAGCGCGGCCATCCGGCAGGCACGTCACCGAATGGAACGGCCGGGACAACGCCGGCAGAGCGGTAACGTCCGGAGTCTACTTCGCGAAGATCAGCACGGGCAAGTTCAGGCAGACGAGAAAGATGGTTTACCTCCGCTGACACGGGCTGTAGAATCGATTCAATGAGCAGTCACTCTCACGATCACCACCACGACCTCGAGGCGGGCCGCAGGATCACCTGGGTGGGGATGGGCGTCAACGCCGCATTGATCGCGCTGAAGCTGTGGGGCGGGTTTGCCGGCCGCAGCCGTGCGCTGATCGCCGATGCCGTTCACTCTATCTCAGATCTCGTGTCCGATTTCATCGTACTGATCGGCCTCCATTTTCTCGGCAAGAAAGAAGACGAGGAGCACCCGTACGGGCACGGAAAGATCGAGACGCTCGCCGCGATCGGTGTCGGCGTGCTTCTTCTCGCAGCGGCGGTGAAAATCGGCTACGAGGCGTCATTCGCCATATACAGGGGCGATGTAGCGGCGCCGCACCGCTTTACCATTATCATCGCGGCTGCATCGGTCGCCGCAAAGGAGATGCTGTACCATGCCACCGTCAGGATCGGGAGAAGGGTCGGAAGCGAGGCGCTGATAGCAAACGCCTGGCACCACCGCTCCGACGCGTGGTCCTCGGTCGTAACACTCGGCGGAGTGACGGCCGCATCCTTCGTGCCCAGGCTCCGGGTCCTCGATTCGTACGCCGCGCTCTTCGTCTCGTTTTTCATCGTGCGCGTGGCGGCGGAGATCCTCTGGAGCGCATTACGCAAGATCGTCGATACGGCCCCATCGGCAGAGTTCAGCAAGGCAGTGAAACTCATCGTCGAGCGGGTGCCCGGCGTACGCCAATGTCACGACATCATGGCGCGGTATTACGCCAGGCGGATACGGATGGAGCTGCACATTGTCGTCGATCCCGGCATGACCGTTGCAGAGGCGCATGATATAATAGACCAAGTGGTGGAAGTGGTGACGACGAAATTCGAAGATATCGAGAAGATCCTCGTCCATGTCGATCCGGACAGGCGGGAGGACGCCACCTTTATGCGCCAGGCCGACGACGACGAAAAGACATCATCAGGGGAAGAAAAAGGGAGCACGGATTGAAAAAGATCGAGTATTTCAGGCACGGCATCGAAGAGGAAGAACTGCAGCGCCTCCGCGAAGTGCTCGGATCCCTGTTCATAACAACAGGCGAGACTGTCTACGAATTCGAGAACGACCTGGCGAAATACCTCGGGCTGCCTCATACGGTGGCGTTGACGAGCTGCACCGCGGCGATGCAGCTTGCCCTGCTTGCCGGAGGCGTGCGGCCGGAGGACGAGGTCATCACAACTACAATGACATTCATAGGGACACCCAACGCAGTGCTGATGGCCGGTGCGACCCCCGTACTTGTAGACGTCGACCGCGGAACGGGCAACATCGATCCCGAGGCGGTCGAGGCGGCGATCACCAAACGTACGAAGGCAATAATGCCCGTTCACCTCTACGGGCAGATGTGCGACATGGACGCGCTCAGGGCGGTGGCCGACAGGCACGGCCTCTTCATCGTCGAGGACGCGGCACACGCGATCGAGGCGAAGTGGAGCGGCAAAGCGCCGGGGCACTACGGCGAGTACGCGGCTTTCAGCTTCTACGCGACGAAGAACATCACCTCGGGAGAGGGCGGCTCGGTAACGGTCCGCGACGAGAAGCAGTACGAGCTGCTCAACATGCTCCGGCTGCACGGGTTCAACCAGCTCGCCGTCGACAGGTACACGAGCAACTACGAGAAGTACGACATCGGGATGTTCGGCTGGAAGTACAACATGGACAGCATCCACGCGGCGATACTGATCGAGCAGCTCAAGAAGATCGGCGGGTACGGCGTGCGGCGCCGTGAGATCTTTGAGCGATATACAGAAGCATTCTCGGAGATCGACGGGATCGAGCTCCATACGACAAGGCCGGAGGCGGAGCACGCCTACCATCTGCTGACAATACTCGTCGACCCGGCCAGGAGGGACGCCGTGATGAACGGCCTCCAGGAGCGCGGCGTCGGCGTCTCGATAAACTTCGTCCCGGTCCACCAGATGACTTACTACCGTGAGAGGTTTGGATTCGAGGACGGGATGTTCCCCGTAGCCGAGGAGATCGGCGCGCGGACGATCAGCCTTCCCCTCTACCCGAAGCTGACCGACGAAGAGGTCGAGTACGTGATCGATGCGGTCAGAGAGACGGTCGCGGCAGTCTGAGGCTCGCCGGAGAAACCGGAAGACCACCACGCCACATCGACCCGGAACCCAGCTGGATCAGCTCTTCATGAAGTGTGTAGAGCATCACCTGAGCAGTACCATCTTCCGCGAGAGGCTCTCTTTTCCAGCGATCAGCCTGTAAAAATAGACGCCCGACGTGACATTTGTTCCGCTTCGGTCACGCCCGTCCCAGTCGACCGAGTGCTCGCCGCTCGCGTAGTGCCCGTCGGCCAGCACATTGATCTGCCTCCCGTTGACATCGAATATTTCGAGGCGCACATGCCCCGGCTGCGGGAGGAAAAAACCGATGCTGGTCGACGGATTGAACGGATTGGGGCTGTTCTGCCGCAGCGCGAGCGGCATGACCGGCGTTGAGACCGCGGCCGTCTCGAAGAGGACCCTGCGCCCGTCTTCATCGATGCATTCTACGCGGTACCTGTAAGAGCTGCCGAACTCGAGGTCGCTGTCGACTAACGTGAACCTCAGGCCATCGCCGAAGATCAGGTCGTCGTCTAGCTGCCGCCATGTGTCCAATCCATCGAGAGCCCTTGACACCTCAAATGCCGGCACCGCCTCCGTCTCGACTATAGACCAGTTCAACTCAACACAGCCATTTCTGAACGAAGCTTCCCAGCTGTCGATCATTACACCCACATAGGTCACATTGATCAGCAGTGTATTGGTGTGTGTTACAGCTTCAAGCGGATGGCCGGGCAGGCAGGAAGCAACCAGGATCTTCCCGGCAACAGGATGGGGCCGTATCCATACTATCTCCTGAACGTCCGGCTCAAAACACATACATTCGATGTGGGTGATCCACAGCCAGTCCTGCGCGCACATTGAAAGTGTCACGCTGTGCCCGTCGTATGGATTTCCCTGCGACGCAGCAACCCATTCGGGATTGTGTGTAAGAGCAGTCATCAGATAGGTTTCTGGAGCACTGAGAGCATAATCAACCGCGAAGACTCCATTGTCCCCCGCCTCGACGAAGACATAGATGCTGAAGGGTTCGTAAAGGACATCGGCATCCACTTCGTTCGAAGTCCGGTTTTCATCAGAGTAAAGATACATCTTCGCAGGAGGCACGTAGACAAAGTTCCTGAAGGTTTCTTCAAGCTCTGAACAGGCATTGCCGACCCTGTCCTCGACGCCGTCGACCCTGACTGTGTAATCGACATTGGCTATCGGCTCGACAGCGAGATTCAGCGTTACCTCATCGCTTATCCAGTCGATCGAATTCACCGCGATCTGCTGCGAAGCATCAGAGGATAGATAAACGAGGAAGTTGCCCATGTCGACCGCGGTCACAGAATCGACCGGTTCATCAAAAGTTATGACGAGTTTCATCAATTGCACAAGATCGACATCGAGTATCACTGGAGGGGTATCGTCTATGTACTGAAAATCAGCTGAATCTGGGGCCATCGTGTTCTCTGCGAGGTCATTGATCCCTGATACCATCAGGCGGTAGAAAACATGCTGCGTCATATCATCGCCGAGCACCAGATTGACCGACATCTGGTCGGGAAGCCTCTCGGCGTCTAACACATCGATCCCGGAAGCGGGAGTCCCTTCAACATGCAGAGCATAGTTATTTTCATCCTGCGCGGTCGCCCTGGTGACCATCTCATCAAAATAGACAATGACGTTCCTTGCAGAGGGGCTCTCGGCATTAAGAAGGTGCGGAGGGATATCGTCGATAAATTCGAAATCTTCAGATTCGGCGTATAGAGCGTTTCCGGAAGGATCTGTAACTCCGCGGATCAGCACCTTGTATGCAGTCCCGACGGGTGCCCCGCCTTCGATCTCGAGATCGACCATGGTTCCGCCGGCGTCGAGGTCAGCCGACTGCAGCGGCAGTTGAACCGATGTATCGGTTGCCTCCACTACGGCGTACTTTGTGACATCCTCCGCCGTCGCCGGATTGAGCTGTTCATCAAACTCCAGATGCACGATGCTGTCACTCGTCACAGTGAGGTTGATAAGCGACGGGGTGATGTTATCCCTGGCCTGGAACGACCAGCTCGAATCGGGATCGATCATGTTCCCGGCCATGTCACCGATCCCGATCATCCTGAGCGTATACATCTCCCCCAGACTCAGAGGTGTGGTCAGATGCAGTTCGGCTCTCAGCCCCGTATCATGCATCCTGACCGAATCGATTCCCATGGTAGCAGTCGAATCAGCGGCAAGGTACAGAAGGTAGCTTGCCGGATCTTCGGCGGCCTCATTGACCATCTCATTGAAGCGGATGTTCAAACGAGTAAAGTCGGGCAGGAATATCTCCAGGACCTCAGGAGGGTAAATATCGTTGCAGATGACTGTCCTCTGAAGCAGGGGGGCGATATTCCCTGCGACATCGCTGATCCCGATTGCGCGGACCGTATACTCCACTCCTGCCGTCAGCTCTTCCGCAAGGTAAAGACGGACGAGCAGGCCACTACCATACAGGGCGACACCTGACAGAGCCACCGGCTCCTCCGGGCTCTCAGCCGGAAAGACCTGGAAATATTCGGTATGACCACCCACATAGTCGTCTATCGCCTCGCTGAAGATCAGCTCGATGTGCATGAGCCCGTTGCATTCGGCGCTGATCATGTATGGGGGTATCGTATCCAGCGGAACGAAGGAGAAAGACCCGGGGTGCATATACAGCCCCGAGGTGTCCATGACTCCGCTGATCAAGAGCGTATATGCCTCTTCCTGTTCGATCGCCGGCGAAAAATCGAGCCTGACTGTCCTGCCGCCGTTGAGCCCGGCGGAGATGAGGTTCATTGGTTCGGCCGGCGGCCCGTTTCTTGAAAACGTATAGTTCGAAATGTCTTCAGCCGAGGTCTGTTCCAGATCCTTGCTCCACACGATATCGAGCGCCATATCCGTGACAAGCGATATCTCGCTGACATACGGCGGACAGTCGGCTGCCGTGAAACTTACTATCTCGGTGCCAGCCATCACGTTTCCAGAGTCATCCGCTATTCCCTCGACCCAGACCTCGTATGTAACGTCCGGAACGACCTGGCCATACAGTCGCAGGTGAACGGTCATACCGTCTGCCTGAAAGAAGGCAACATACGGTAGCGGCGTGACCGTGCATTCATGGCACACGACCGAGTAATTCGAGATATCCGCCGCCGAAGCCTCGTCCAGAACCTCTGAAAAAATCAGTGCAATCGAATTGATCGCCGGCATGTAAAAGCCCTGCAGCAGTTCCGGCGGGCTCGTATCCACGCCGGTGAACGCGATACCCGGCCCAGGCGCCGACGGATTGCCGGTGACGTCCCTTACCCCGTCGACCTCCAGTGTATACGGGGCTTCGCCAAGCAGTCCGCCAAGCACCATCCATACCCTGTCCTCCGAGTCTTCCAGCAGCACCAGGTTGACAGGTATCGTATCAGGGATCCCGTCCGTCCTGTATATGCGGTAGCTGGCCGGATCGGTCGCGTCCGGCTCGAAGACCGCTTCATCGAATCCAAGGGCCAGGTGGATGTCGTCCTCGACCTCGATGCTGACAGGCACCGGCGGATCGGTATCTGGAGCACAGGTCTGGTTGAAACAGAGTTTCGGGCCTATGAATATCGGCTCTATTTGACTGTCCTCCAGACAGTTCGCGAACTGGTAATAGCCTACATCGGGGTGCCTGACGATCTCAAGAACGGCCGGATCAGTTGTCGTATTGAGCATTGAGAGATGCACCAGGCATACCCATTCGGCCTGACAGTCGAGGAAGCACGTGCTTACACCCGAGGCCAGGTTTCCCAGGATGACGGATATATTCTCGTGCCATTCCTGATTCGCTATAACCATCGACTCCGTCGAGGAGTGCATGGCGAACTCGGCGCAGTACATACCGTTCATGCTGGGCTGGCAGAAGATGTATACGTCGAAGAGGGTGTAGGGCGCAAGCACGTCGACTTCACTTGTCGTCCTCAGCGAATCGGCATAGATCGCGATCCGCCCGATCTCGGGAACCTGGGCCATAATGGCGAAAGGAATAACAGAAATGAGGATACAAAGAATCAGGGCGCGTCTCATCGTCAGCACTCCTCCAGACGATGACAGAACAGTAAGCGGCTATGGGCCAGCCGTATAATCAGATGTGTTGCCGAGGTGTTATACGGGAATTATATCACAAATAGCGACAGATGACAATGAAGCTGCCGCGTCAGGCCGAACAGGCCTACCTGATCCTCACCTGGTACTCGAGAACGCCCGTCTCGCCTGCGGAGAGCGTATACGGAGCCTGTCTCGAAAAGATCAACCGGAGCACACCGGTGCCCGAATTGAACAGCGCCTCGTCGGCATCTGCCGGATCGGCGGTCAGGTATACCGTCCCGGCGCCTGTAGTCCAGGCGATGTCGCTGCCCGCCCCGAAGGCATCGAGGACAAGGTCGACGTCTGACGAGATTGGATCGACTATCTCTATCTCAACAACGTCTTCAGTCCCGGGATTGAAATAGGTGATCGTATATGTGACGACCTCTCCCGGCCGCGCCGCCAGAAGGTCGACCGCCTTTACAAGACTGACTGCCGGCGTCGCGTAGACTGTGACGCGGGCCGTGACGCTTTCGGTGTTAAGCGGATCATCGTTCGAGACGATATCAATGATGTAGTCGAAATCGCCGGGTATCTCCGCCATCGGAACGGTCGCCTCGAATGAATAAGTCGCCGAGCCGCCCGCGGGGATAACCGCAGTGACATACGGCTGCCCCGCGCCGTCGAATGTCTCTGTCCATCCTGCCGGCCCGCCCCAGGATACGGTATAGCTCTCGTCGAAAGGCCCCTGGTTCTGCAGCTCGACACTGAACGCTATCGTCTGGCCCGCCAGGGTGCCGCGGTTCGAGAATCCGCCGTCGCCCAGGCCGGGCGTTCCGATCACATCGTCGCCGTCGCCGTCTATGACCGCGTCGACGATCCTCTGAGGATTCACTACTACGCGGCCCGTGACGCTGTCGACGTAGTAGCGCTTGTTGCTCTTCATGCCGTCGAAGATTATGTCGAAGGTGCCGCCCGGGCTGGTCAGCGGGATGGTCACCTGGAGGGTGTAGAGTCCCTCACCCGTTCCCGTGATCGGTGAGGCCTGTCCGTCGAGCAGGACAGTCCATCCGGCCGGCGAGGTCCACTCCAAATCAAAAACGTTCCCGCCCCCCTCGTTCTGTATCAGAATCGCGAATGAGACGACATCTCCGGGATCGGCTGTGACAGACGAGAATCCGCCGAGTCCGGTGCCTATCGCCCCGTAGACATCATCGCCGTTTCCGTCGATTATCACGTCGACGCCTATCTTGTCGTTTACCATGACCACTGCGGTGACGCTCTCGGAGATTCGATTGTCGTTTACCGACACGGCGTCGAGGATCGAGATCCACGTATCAAAGGCGGCGTTGTTGGGTACGAAGATTGCGAGCACGTATTCCCGCTGTTCACCGGGCGCGAATACAGGCGACGTCCAGGGCAGCGGATGATCGATCGTGCCGTCGTTGATCACCGCAGTCCATCCCCCGGCCGGCCTCGTCCAGCTGAACCTGAACTCATCGGCGACGCCCCCCTCGTTCTGGACAGTGACGGGGAAATAGACCGTGGTTCCGCGGAGCCCCGACAGGGTGCTCGTGCCGCCCAGTCCCGATCCGGTCGGATCGTATATCCCGTCGCCGCTTCCGTTGATCACGAGGTCGAGCTTCGGAGCGAGGACCGACGTCGTCGCTGTGACCCCGTCCCGGCCGAGCGGGTCCCCGGCAGATAGGGCGTAGAGCAGAGCGTCGTAATCTCCACCGAGCGTCGCTGCGCCCGCGGTTACCCTCAACGTATATGTCCTCGAATCGCCCGGAGCTACGGGCCCGGTCGAGAATGAACCGGTATGTGTCGTGCCGCCGTCGATGACCACGGCGCTGACACCCGCGTCCGTGACGAAACTGATCGTGAAGTCGTCCTGCATCGCCCCGGCGTTGATCAGCTCTATCGCATAGTCGACCGTGCCGCCGGGGAAGGCGCTTCCGGTCGAATAGCCTCCGCCCCCGGAGGGATCGATCACGCCCGTGCCGTCGCCGTCGATGACGAGGTCGGGCATGAAGTCGGCCAGGACCACGTACGTTCCGAGTGTGACGCTGTCGAACCTGTTTCCGAACGAGGCGGATACCGCGTCGACGATCGTCGAATAGCTGCCGATCGGCTCGCCGGCTGGTATGGTGATCAACACTTCCGCGGCGATCGACGTCCCGGGGCCGATCGGGGGCGTCGTCCACGGCGAGGAATAGTCTGTCCCTCCGTATCTGATGACCACGTTCCAGCCGGCGGGGGATGAGGCGGATACTGTGTAGGAGTCGATATCGAGACCTTCGTTCTCGATATCTAAGAGGTAGGTCACCGCCTCACCCGCCACGCCGCTGGAAACAGATGTTCCCCCGGCTCCGGTACCGGGGGTTCCGAATACGTCGTCGCCGTCACCGTCGACGATCAGATCCACATGCTTTCTGTATATGAGCGAGATGTCATCGACGAAGACCCACGTCTCGAACATGCCGTCCTCAGTGTTGAGCTGCCGGAAATCGAGACGGACGATCTGCCCCGCATACGCGCTCATGTCGAAGGTGACGTCCACCCAGCCGCTGTCCTTGAACCTGCTGCTCATGTCGTTGAAAGAAACGTCCACGACGGTAGCGAGGACATTATCCGACTGGTCGCGGATCGTCGCCTGGAACGGATCGTATCCCGAGCCGTCGAATCCCTGCTGCCTGTATCGGAAAAAGAAGACGGCGCTCGATATGTCGGCAGGGATGGTCACTTCCGTGTACATGTAGCCATAGCGGTTCTTGTGAACCGGCGTGTACTTGAATCCGAGCAACGCGGACCATGATCCCGTGTAAGGCATGTCGAGCACGACCGCATGGTCGGCCCAGGAGGAATTCTGCGGCCCGCCGATGGCGGCCGCCCCGTGTACCCACGAACCTCCGAACGATCCGTCCTCGAATCCCCCGCCGATCACCGTTTCTCCCGCGCCGGCGCTGCCGGCTGCGAGCATCAATGCAGCGGCGAGCAGGGCCGTCGCTTTCAATCCCGTTATTATCTTCCCGCGTTTCATCATCTTTCCATTCCTGCGCTCAGCGACCGTCATGTCAATCTCCCGCGCTGCCGTTGAAATAGCCGAGCAGCTTCTCGTCGAACTTAAGCTTGATCCCTATATGGAAACCGTTCTGCGTGAATTCGTTGACTACCGTATCGGCGTCCCTGTGCCCGCCGAAATCGTATCCCGCGCCGATCCAGACATTCTCCCTGATGATCCTGCCGACCAGGACCCCGCCTCCATATCTCAGTGTGCCCGTCTCGATCTGCTGCACGACGCGCGCGGCGACGCTCACGTCCCAGGCCTTTCCGAACAGCCTGATCAGCTGGGTCTGGTACATGTAGGACGACGAGCTCACAGTGAGATACCTGAACGAGTTCCGCACCCACCTGCCGGCGACTTTACCCTCGAGCTCCCACCTGTCGCTGAGATGGTAGTTCGCCTCGGTCATCACGGTCAGCGCCTTGTCGATCGCGAGCGGGTGTGCCGGACTGTTCTTCTCGTAAGTGCCTTTTGCCATCGAGAGGATAGTCAGCGGGCCGTGTCCCGGCCTGTACGAGAACCCGAGTCTGCCCGCGCTCTTCGACTGGTCGAGCGTCACGTCCTCGTCGGAATACCAGGCATCAATCTTTATAAGGCCGGCCCAGGTCTCGCTGAGACGCTTGAGCGCGGCGAACCCGGCGAGATGCTTCGTCCTCTCCTGCTCGAGCCTGATCTCGTATCCGCCCTTGATCTTGTGGTCCTTCCCTGGCGGCGTGTAGAGCCACTCGGTGACAAATGCGGTGAAGTCCTCGAGGTCCTGCCCGCTCACCGTGGAGAGCTTCTCGATCGAAAGGGTCGATGTCAGCCCGGGAGAGAGTCTGAACCTGTTCTTCATGCCGATCATCGCCTGCGACCTCTCGCCGCTCATCGCCCCTTCCATGCGGTAGCGGGAGTATGCACTGAGATCCTCCGTTATGCGCGACTCGATACCGAGCTGCGTGAGGTGCCTCGAGCCCGAACGGCTGCTCGACCTGTACTCGTAGGACAACACTCCGTCGAGGTATCTCCAGATTTTCTGCGTGAGCTTCGCCTGGATCCGGTCGGGATATTCCGGCACTTCTTCCCCGGCGACGTTCTTGTCGAGCTGCAGTTCCGCCTTCGTTTTATCACTGCCGTATCCGCCGGCCGCGACGAGGAGCCCTGACGAGGACGATCCCGATCTCGTATCGCTGAACGACGCGTGCGCCAGGCCGAAAGAGCCGTCGAGCGCACCGGAGCGGTAGTGGCCCTTCACGTCGAAATACCCCTTCTTCTCGTCACGCTGTGCATACCTGTGACCATATCCCTTCGACAGAAGCGACCAGCCCCTGCCGATCCTCCAGTCGAGGTCGCCGCCGATCTTCCTGCTGCCCAGCTCTGTCTTACCGCCGGAGAAGGAGGGGTTGAAGAAGTTCTCATCTATGTCGCGGTAGTAGGCGTTCCACTTCAGCATCCGGTCGTGCCGGCCCATCAGCTTGAACCTGAAGGCGTCTCCGCTGCCGAGGACGAGCTTGTCGCTGCGCGCGTATTCGCTCTCGATGAAGAGGTCTTTCCAGAGATGGCCCGCCAGGTCGACGCCGACGAGAGTGTAGTTCTTTTCGCCCTCGTCCTGGATTACCGCTGTCACTCCCATCATCAGTGAATCGGCAAGCTCTACGGTCGGCCGGATGCCCGCCACGATATTTTTGTCGCCAGTCGAGCGGCACTCGTAGGTGACGACGATGTGCCGCGGGTTGAAATCCTCGTCGAATGCGAGAATGGGCCGCTTGAAGAGGATCGAGCCGTCCATGTAGTTGATGTCGTAATCCTTGTTCACGCTGTAGTAGTCGACGCGGACGATCTTCTCCGGACGGAACCTGTCACGGACCTCGATCCGTATCTTTTCGCTGTTCTCGAGGAGCGGGTACTTGCTGAGGAAGTAGAAACCGCTCGTCCCGTTCGCCCTCATCTCGTCCTGGACGGTGATCTGATCGCTGTATGACATGAAGCCGGCGACGTCGAAGCGCCCGCGGCGTCCCTCTCCCCTGAATCCGGAGAAGGTCCTGTCGTATTTCGTGAATTCCATCGTTCCGAACTCGGTCCTGTAATCGCCGACCATCGCCGAGTACGATCGGTGCTCTAGCCTCGCGTAGGTACCGTGCTTCGAGTACGAGTTGAATCTCAATTCGCTCGCATCGCCGTATATCGGGTAATATTTTTCCGGTTCGATCCGGTCGAGGAGCTTGTCCTCGACGATCGGCCTCGTATCGATCGCCATCGTCAGCAGGTGGCCCGTGGCCACCTCGCCCTGTCCGTAGAATGCGAGTTTGCCCTCGGCGTAGTAACCATCGGGATATCGCTCGTACGTTCTGTGCGTCGAGCCGGTCCCCTTGAGGCTGCTGTATCCGACATCTCCCTCACCGAATCCGAAGAGGAACCAGTCACGCATCGGCGAGACATATTCGAGGCGGCTCTCCGCGGTAAGGCCCTCCAGCGCTACGGCAACCCTCTCCCTGCGCGAGTATGCCGAGGGCGGCAGATCGAGTGAGATGCGCCCGTCCACAGTCGCGACCTGCACGCCGGCGAGCTGCGGGTTGGCGTCGAGCTCTCCTATGAGATCGTCGGGTCCTGTTACGGTCAGGAATAATCCGTCCCTCGCGGGAAGGCCATGCTCGTCGCTGACGAGGAATACCAGCTCGGGCCTCGACCTGCCGTCGGCCGGGACTTCCGCATCCCTGTGTTCGGCGAGGACAGACGAGGGCCTGCCGGCGAGATAGACGTGGCGTACGCAGACGTTCTTCTCTCCGTGGGAGCGGCAGACAACGAGGATATTGTTCAGCCCCGGCGAGATCTTCACTCCGTAGAATATGTATCCCATCGTGCTTTCGCCGATGTCGATCTGCTTCTGTCCGATCTTCTCCCTGCCTACCGGGACGTTATTCACGTAGAGCTCCACCGTCGATACGAGCGGAGCGACGATCTCGACGTCGATCCCGTCCCTGTCGGTAAATATTGTCCCCTCGGCGGGCTTGACGATCTCGGCGCAGATACCGGCGTCGTCGGCAAGTACGAATTCCTTCGGCGCCGTCATGTCGGGCAACGCGAGGGCAGCGGGAATATCGGGATCCTCTCCCGTGTAACCCTCGGGAGGAACGGCGCGGATCTCGACCCTCCTGTTCTTCGCCCTTCCTTCCTCCGTGTCGTTGCTCGCGACGGGGAACCTCGCGCCGTACGCGGTGTAGTCCATCGACTTTTCGGGGATGCCGTTCATTCTGAGGAGCTGGAATACGCTGCGGGCCCTGGCGAGGGAGAGCTCGAAGTTCGACGGATAATCGGCCGTCCTGATCGGCGTGCTGTCCGAATAGCCTGAGATCTCGATCTTCCAGCCGGGATGCTCCCGCACCCACAGGCTCAGCGCAGCGACTTCTCTCAGCGGGATCTCCTCCATCACCGAGCTTCCCGCGGCGAAGAGGGTTCCAGGGAGATTGAGGGCATCGTACGTACCCGCTGAATCGACTGTGCTCTCCGGCCCCGCCGGCCCAGACTGCGCGTCATCTCGCGTGCCGTAGCTCTCCGGTTGTGATGATGTCGCAGCAGTCGCGGTACCGGCGGAGCCCTGTCGGGTAACCGTCGCAGTGTCGCCTTCGATGGCGGCGAATGCGTCCCCTTCCCCGGCGATCTCGATCACCTGGAGGGGGAAATCTACGCGGCGGTTGCCCGATGGGGTGAGATCGATCAGATACTGACCGGCGATACCCATTCCAAAATGTCCGGCAGGACCCGGCGCCAGCGAATCTGGCAGCGACTTGGGATCGACACGGAAGACGTGCCTTCCTTCCTCGACGCCCGGAATCGACCAGAGCCCGCTCGAATCGGTAACGGCGAATGTACCCTTCTCGTAGAAGACGGCCGCTCCGGGAATGCCCTCTTCGCCCTTGTCGCGCATCCCGTCGCCGTCGCCGTCGATGAAGACGCTTCCCAGCACGATCCCTCTGCGTGTGAATTCGCCCTCGTACAGCCGGACAGATGCGTATGCCGGCCCGTTCTCGGTCTCTTCGCCGTACTGCGTCACGCCGTATACCCAGGCGGTCGAAACGAGCTCGTCCTTCTCCTGCCCGGCAGTAACGGTCGCCCTGATGATCACGTCTCTCTTCGTTTTCGGCGGAAGAGAACCGAGATCGAAGATCAGCCTGTTGTTCTCGATGACCGGCTGGTCGTAACCCTTCGAGAACTTCAGCCCGGAGGGGAGATTCTCGACGAGGACGATGCTGTCGATCACCGTCTCTTCGGTCATGTTTTCGATGGTGATTATAAAACTGACGATGTCGCCGATCATCGCGTTCGGCTCGCGGATCGACTGCTCGACCGAGAGGAGCGGCATGTCGGCCTTGACGAGGACGTCGCGGACCTCGTCACGGGCAGAATCGTCGACGAGAGACCTCGCCTCGACGTCGAATACAAATTCCCTGCCGGTGAAATTACGCAGCCTCTCCGCGCTCGCCGAGATCCTCACCGCCACATCTCTGCTTCCACCGATCTCGATCGGGCCGAGCCTGGCTGTCCAGGCCGACAGCGAGGGCAGGACAACGTCCCCCGGGCCGAGGAGCTCGACCTGCCAGTCGGACGGGATGAGCGACGAGTCGGCCAGCACGATGCTGAAAGTGTCGGCGAAGTTTCCGGCATTGTAGACCTCGTGCCGGAAGACGCAGACCGAATCGGAGTTTCCGAGGGAGATGACGACCCTGTCGTCGTCCGATCCGGGCGCTGCCTGCGGATCCCCCTGCGGCCCCATCCAGACCTCGCTGATCATGCCGACGAGGACAGTCACCTCGCTCGACGGGAACTGGTACGGCTGCCCGTCGCCTCCTGTGAACCGGGCCAT
>CBDUYR010000043.1:0-23118 GCA_965371515.1 uncultured bacterium
ATGAAGCGTTTCCCGGCCTCCTCGTCACGGGTGAACTCCCGGGGAAGAAACTTGAGCGCTACGGTGCGGCCCAGCTTCGTATCCTCCGCCCTGTAGACGACGCCCATCCCGCCCCGGCCGAGCTCCTCGACGATCCGGTAATGTGAAATCGATTTGCCTATCATTCTGAATATGTCCCCGAATTTAAGAGCCTGTATTTATTATATACGAACAGAGATATGAAGTAGATACAATATTATCCGGATTGCTCCTGCCGTTCGGCCCCGGTATAGCGCAGTTCACCCGTAAAATCCGACCGTTCGCTGTTTTCGGCTTGTAGCAATCCTATATCACCATAGTATTTACCCTGATTATTAATGGGGCTGTAATACGAAAACAACATCTATGCTTATCTGATATGGTGCGGCCCGGCACCGGGCAGCTGAGTTCGCGGAGGGAATATCGAATGGGAATCACTCTCGGAATAGACGTTGGAACGGTCAGCACGAAGTGCGCCCTCTTCGGGGCGCGCGAGCGGCTCAGGGAAATCGCCGACTCGGGTGACGCGGTCTGCAGCGTCTTCGATTACGCGCCCGAGCCCGGCAAGGCCGTGGCCGTCTCAGGTTACAGCCGCATACAGGGCAGGCCGATCGATGCCGTGATCGAGCAGATCAACGGCATTACTTCCATGCTCGAGCCGGGCGAGCTGAAGAGCGTGATGATCACAGGATCAGCCGGTAAGCTCGTCGGTGAACTCCTCGGCATACCTGTCGAGAACGAGTTCAAGGCGGCCGCCACGGGCATCGGGAGGTTATATCCCGACGTGGAAAACATCTTCGAGATGGGCGGCGAGAACTCGAAGTTCATCCGCGTCTCGTGCGAGGGGGATGCCACCGGGATCGTCGACTACGAGACGAACGGCGACTGCGCCGCCGGCACCGGATCGTTCATGGACCAGCAGTCGAGCAGGTTGAGGTTCGGGATCGAAGAGGTGGGCGACCTTGTCCTCTCGACCGACCGATCGCCGAAGATCGCCGGCCGCTGCAGCGTATTCGCCAAGTCGGACATGATCCACGCCCAGCAGAAGGGATACAAGCCCGAAGAGGTTCTCAAAGGGCTCTGCGAGGCGGTGGCGAGAAACTTCAAGAGCAATATCGTAAAGGGCAAGGATGTTCACGGCAGGACCGCCTTCATCGGGGGTGTCGCTCTCAATAAGGGCGTCGCGAGCGCAGTGCGCGAGGTCTTCGAGCTGAACGAGAACGACTTCTTCGTCCCCGAGGAAGGAGTCTACGCCGGCGCGATCGGCGCGGCTATCATCGCCTTGGGCAACGGCGACGGTTTCAACGAGGGAGAGTTCCTCCGCGTTCTCGATAACGGCGGAAAATCGCTCGGCAAGTCGTTCCCATCGTGGAATGTCCTCACCCGGGACAAGGTCAGCTTTCTGCGTGACCGTGTGAAGGAATACTCGTTCGAGGGCAGGACTCTGCCCATCGACGCCTACCTCGGCGTCGATATCGGCTCGGTCAGCACCAACCTCGTTCTCGTCGACGACAACGGCGACATGATAAAGGAGATCTACCTGCGCACGCAGGCGCGCCCGATAGAGGTCGTTAGCAACGGGCTCCATGAGCTCCGCGACGAGCTCGGCGACATTGTGCGCATCAGGGGTGTCGGCACGACAGGTTCGGGAAGAGAGCTCGTTGGCGAGCTGATTGGCGCCGACACGATAAACGACGAGATCACCGCCCACAAGACCGGCGCTACCTTCATCGGCGACCGGCTGCTCCAGCAGAAGGTCGACACGATATTCGAGATCGGCGGGCAGGATTCCAAATACATCAGAATAGAAGAGGGGATCGTCACAGACTTCACGATGAACGAGGCATGCGCCGCCGGCACAGGCTCGTTTCTCGAGGAGCAGGCGGAGAAACTCGATATCAACATCATCGATGAGTTCGCAGAGAAGGCGTTCGCCTCGGACAAGCCGCTGCGCCTCGGCGAGAGGTGTACCGTATATATGGAGCAGGACGTCTCGGCATACATGAAGCGCGGGGCGGAGAAGGACGACATCATAGCGGGGCTGGCCTACTCTGTCGTGCAGAACTACCTCAACAGGGTCGTTCGCGGCCGGCGCATAGGCAACGTGATCTTCTTCCAGGGCGGAACGGCTTACAACGACGCCGTTGCCGCCGCCTTCAGCGAGGTCCTCGGGCGCGAGATCATCGTCCCGCCGCACAACGGTGTCATCGGCGCAGTCGGCGCTGCGCTGCTGGCGAAAGACAAGGTCAATTCTCTCGAACTGCAGACGACTTTCCGCGGCTACGAGATAGAAAACATCGACTACAGTATCCGCGAGTTCACCTGCAAGGGGTGCACGAACTACTGCGACATCCAGGAGTTCACCGTCGAGGGCGAACGCACCTACTGGGGAGACAAGTGCAGCGACAAGTACCGCAAGCGTGCCAAGGTGCCGAAGAAACCGGTCATCCCCGATCTCATGGCGATATACGACGAGCTCCTCGAGCGCGACTACCTTCCCGAGGCAGCCGCCGCTGCAGGGCTCGATCTGCCCGTCGCGACGGGCTCGTACCGGATAGGCTATCCCCGTGCGATGTACTTCTTCGACCGTTACCCCTTCTGGAGCACCTACCTGCGGGCGATGGGGATCGAGGTCGTCACCTCGAAGGCGACTAACAAAAGAATAGCCCACCAGGGTGTCGAGGCGGTCGTCTCCGAGCCATGCTTTCCGATCCAGGTGGCGCACGGCCACGTCGAGTCGCTCCTCGAGGAGGAAGGCCTCGACAGCATTCTCATACCGAACGTGATCGACGCGGAGACCGATATCCCCGAGGTCAACTCGTACGTCTGCCCGTGGGGACAGACCTTGCCCTTTGTCATAAGGAGCATGCCCTCGCTGCGCGGCCGCGAGGATTTCATCTCGGCGCCGCTCGTCCATTTCCGTGAGGGCGAGAAATATGTCGAGAAGGAACTGCGCGGATTCGCCGCGAAATTCGGAATCGGTACGCGTTATCACAAGAAGGCAGTGAAAGCGGCTTACGAGGCGCAGAGGATATTCCGCGAGGCTGTGCACGAGGAGGGGGCGAAGGCTCTCAAGATCCTCGAGGAGACGGGCGAGCAGGGAATCATCCTCGTCGGGCGTCCCTACAACATCGTCGACCGCGAGGTCAACCTCAACGTCCCCGGCAAGCTGCGAGACTACTACGGCGCCAACGTCGTGCCGATCTATTTCATCGATCTCGACGGGATCGGCATTCGCGACCTCGGCGCCAACATGTTCTGGAACTACGGCAGGAAGATCCTCCAGGCCGCGCGGTATGCGGCTCAAAGAGAGAGCCTGCACATGATATACATAACGAACTTCAAGTGCGGACCCGATTCATACGTGAAGCACTTCACGGGCAAGGCGGCGGTCCGACCCTATCTTACGCTTCAGTTCGATGCGCATGGCAACGACGCTGGCATAATGACGCGCTGCGAGGCATATCTCGACAGCAAAGGAGTCCTCAGATGGTGGAAAACAAAAGAAACCCCCTCGCGGGAAGAACTCTCTACGTCCCGAGAATGTCTTCCGGAGGAGCAGAGGCGTTCTCTTCGGCCTTCAGGTACATCGGGATAGATACGCAGCCCACGCCGGAGGGTGACGAGAAGACATATGAGTACGCGGGAAAGTGCACCTCGGGCGACGAGTGTCTCCCCGCGCGCGTCACGATCGGCAACCTGCTCCGCGTCATCGAGCAGCCGGGGTTCGACCCGTCGAAGACTGCATTCTTCATGCCGACCGCCGGCGGCCCCTGCCGTTTCGGGCAGTACTCGCCATTTACCCAGCAGGTGATGGAAGAGATGGGGCACGGAGAGGTCCTGATAGTCTCGCCGACGAGCGCCGACGGGTACGCGAGTCTCGGTGAGAACGCCGGCGATGTAGTCAAGCTCGGCTGGTGGGGGCTCGTGGCTAGCGACGCCTTCCGCAAGATGCTCCACATATACAGGCCGTACGAGACCCGGCCGGGCGCCGCCGACGAAGCGCACGCGAGATCCCTGAAACTCTTCTGCGATACCATGGCCGACAGGTCCGAGCCTATCGGAAGGAAGCTCGATTCGCTCGTCGGTGCTATGGAAGGGGCGAGGGACATCTTCCGCGCCGTGCCGGTCGATTTCGATAAAGACGTAATGCTGGTCGGAGTGGTCGGCGAGATCTTCTGCCGCCTCAGCACGTTCAGCAACGAGGATCTGATCAGGCGGCTAGAGCCGTTCGGCGCCCAGGCGTGGCTTTCGGACATCACCGAGTGGGTCCACTACACAGACAGCGATAACGTCAGGAACCTCAAGAGGCTGGGAAAGACCTTTACGATGGACATGCTCGGCGCGATGATCAAGCGGCACTTTCAGCATGGATACGAGAGGAAGCTGCTCGCGCCGCTGCAGAACGAGTTCGTCGGCGTCGAGGAGCCTCACGACGTGAAAGAGGTCCTCGACCTGGCCGCACCCTACCTGCCGGTGGAAGGCTCTCACGGCGAAATGGTCCTGAGCGTCGGCAAGTCGATCTACATGCACGGGAAGGGCGCGGACGGCATCATCGACATCAGTCCGTTTACCTGCATGAACGGCATCGTCTCGGAGGCGATCTACCCGAGGGTCAGCGCCGACCACGAGAACATCCCCATCAGGAGCTTCTACTTCGACGGGACTCAGACCGACCTCGAGAACGATCTCGGGATTTTCATGGAACTCGTCCGCAATTATAATCGTAAGAAAACAAGGAAGCGGATCAGGCGAAAGGTGGCCTGACGCCTCGCTTTTCGTTATCTTTCGCATATACCGGCTGCCGCGGGGGCAGGTCCGGGCAGGTCCGTTTCAATCGCACAGGAGGAAAAATGAAGAGAAGGATGCCGGCGGTCGCTCTGATCGCCATGCTGTTCGTTCTTTCCGCTGCGGTATCCGCGACCGCCGGCGATATTATCGAGGTGGCTATCGACGCCACCGTGGAAACTCTCGACAACGGCCTCAAGGTGATCCTCGTCGAGGATCACTCCGTGCCCGTCATCAGCTACCAGACATTCTTCCGCGTGGGGGCGCGCAACGAGCGCGCAGGTATCACGGGGATCTCGCATTTCATGGAACACATGATGTTCAACGGCGCCGACAAGTACGGCCCGAAGGAGTTCGATGCCGTCCTCGAGGCGAACGGCGGGTACTCGAACGCCTTCACCTCGGACGATATGACCGCATACTACGAGGATGTATCGAGCGACGGGCTCGAACTCTGCGTCGACCTCGACTCGGACAGGATGAAATCGCTCGCGCTCGACCCGAAGTTCATCGTCAGTGAGATGGATGTAGTCAAGGAGGAGCGCCGCCTGAGGATCGACAACTCGGTTCAGGGGCAGATGTGGGAGGACCTCGACGCCCTCGCGTTCAAGGCCCATCCGTACAAGTGGCCTGTCATCGGCTGGATGTCCGATCTCGAGGCGATAGACCGCGACGACTGCGTCGAGTACTTCAGGATGTTTTACGCTCCCAACAACGCGATCCTCATCGTCGCCGGCGACTTCGACACGAAGAAGACGATGAAGCTGATACACGAATACTACGATGACATACCGGCCCAGGAGGAGCCGAAGGGTGTCCGTACCGTCGAGCCGGAGCAGATGGGCGAGCGCCGTGGAGAAGTGCACAGGAAGGCGGAGCTGCCCGCCGTGATGATCGCCTATCACGCTCCCGACATCGGGAGCGACGAGATATACGCGCTCGATGTCCTCCAGAAGATCCTCACAGGCGGCAGGAGCTCCAGGCTCTACCGAGAGCTCGTCCGCGAGACCGGAGTCGCGATGTCGGTGCAGTCCTCCTTCCCGTGGAGGATCGACCCGTATCTCTTCTCGTTCAACATCAAGATGAAGCCGGGCCATGAGACGGCCGAGGCCGAGCAGCTCGTCCACGCTGCGCTGACCGACGTCGCCGAGAACGGAGTCCTCGATGAGGAGCTCGCGCGGGCAAAGAACGTCCTCGAGGCCGATTTCGTGAGGAGCATGCAGACGGTAAACGGCAGGGCGAGGAAGATCGGCAGGTACGAGATCCTCTTCGGCGACTACCGCGAGATCATGAACGTGCCGGGCCGATACAGGGCCGTGACGAACGACGAGGTGCGCGAGGCGGCGAAGAAATATTTCTCGCGCAGGAACAGGACCGTGGTGACGCTGGTGCCCGAGGCATAGGAGGGTCATACTATGAGACGGATATTATCAGTACTGATCGCGGCGGCCGTGATCGCCGCCTCCGTGCCCGTTACGGCGGGCGCCAGGGACGTCAAGCTCCCCGACTACGAGGAGTACGTCATGAAGAACGGGCTGAAGGTCTTCGTCGTCGAGACGACCGAGGTCCCGCTCGTGACGATGAGGCTCCTGGTCCCCGCCGGCTCGTACAACGACGAACCGGGCAGCGAGGGTCTGGCCGGTATGACCGCCAGGCTCCTGCTCAAGGGCGCCGGCGGCATGGGCGCAGACGAGATCTCTTCGTCGGTCGAGGGAGTCGGCGGCAGGCTCGAAGCCTGGTCCGGACGTGATTACGCTATTGTAACGGGCGATTTCCTCTCCCGCGATTTCGAACTCGGACTCGATTATCTCGCCCGCATCGTGACGAAACCCGATTTTCCCGCCGACGAGTTCGAGCGCGAGAAGTCGATTGTTCTCGCTGAGGCGATGAGCGTGAAGGAAAATCCCTACTCGCTGGCGAACAGGGAGTTTTTCAAGCTTCTTCTTGCCCCGCATCCGTACGGCAACCCGGTCGCCGGCTACCCGGCGAGCGTAAGGGAGATGACGCGCGATGACGTCGTTGGTTTCCACAGGAGCCGCTACGTGCCCGGGGGCGCCGTACTCGCCGTTGTCGGCGACGTCGACGCCGGAAGGGCCAGGAAGCTCATAGAGAAAAAACTAGGAGGCTGGAAGGGCTCCGCCCCCGAGGACAGCCGTATCGCCGTCCTCGAGAAGCAGCCGGCGAAGACCCGCAGGGTGATCGTCATCGACAAGCCCGACCTCACGCAGAGCCAGATCAGGATCGGGAATATCGCCGTCGGCAAGAACACGCCCGACTATTTCGAGCTGAAAGTCGCGAACAGCGTGCTCGGCGGAGGATTCACGTCGAGGCTGATGGACGAGATCAGGGTCAACAGGGGCCTCTCGTACGGAGCGAGGAGCGTGCTCGGCCAGTACCGCCACGGAGGTTTCTTCGGCGTCTTCACCTACACGAAGAACGCCACCCTGAGAGAGACGATCGACGTTGCCCTCGAGCAGATCGAGCTGATCCGCGACGAGAAGATAAGCGACGAGGAGCTCGCGGGGAACAGGCGCTACATATCGGGCCTCTTCCCCTTCGACATAGAGACGAACTCCGACATCGCGCAGTGGATAACTGACCTCGAGTTCCATGATCTCGGCGGTGATTTCATCGAGAAGTACCGCAGCAGGATAGGAGCGGTCTCTTCAGACGGCGTCATGCGTGTAGCGAAGGAGCATTTCGGCTACGATGGGAACATCATCGTCGTGATGACGAACTACGAGGAGACGAAGGACCAGCTCGAAGGCCTCGGAGAGATAGAGGTCATCTCGATCACGGAGATCGAGTAGTCAGCCGGCCGTCACGGTCCTGACATCGAACTCGGGCGGATCGAGCATCGTTTTCTTGACGGCGCAGAGGTCGACGGAGTGGAGGAGAGCCTTCTCGTACTTCTCGGGGAAGTCGGCAGGCAGCTCGATCTCGATTGTGACCCTCTTCACCCTGCCCGTCTCCGGATCGCGTTCATCGCGCTGGATGACCTTTATATCACTTACCGGGATACCTCTCTTCTCGCAGAAGTACACGACGTAGATTCCCGCGCACGAAACGAGCGAGGTGAGGAACAGTGTAAAAGGCGCAGGGGCCGTTCCGTCGCCGCCGGCCATGATCGACTGGTCGGTCAGGACGGTGTGAGTTCCCGCCTGAGCACTGGTCAGTTTGTTTCCCGGGAAAGTTACTGTGATCTCCATCTTCTTCTCCCTGATATAAAGAAAAAATGCCTGAGGGGGGAGTCGAACCCCCACAAGGTTACCCTCACTGCGCCCTGAACGCAGCGCGTCTACCAGTTCCGCCACTCAGGCATCTTCTTTGCAGGTAAGTACAATAATTAACGCCGGATAGTTTGTCAAGACCGCCCTGATGGCGTAGATTCTTGCACAATCGGGCGTGCGGGCGTACTATATCGCCAGTTTTACTGTCAGCGGTCCTGATAAGGGAGGAAACGATGTTCAGACTATCCGCAGCGATTCTGTGCCTGCTGCTTCTGGCAGGATGCGCGCCGAAGCAGACGTGGGATATCGATCTCGAGACAGATACGGCGGAGGACGCCGATTACTCGAGCGCCGATCTGCTGTCGATAAGCGACAATATGGTCGCCTCGATTCAGGCGAACGGTTTTTCCCAACATTACGCCGCTGCGCACAACGGCCAGAGGCCGGTCATGATCCTCGCGCGGGCGCTCGAGAACAACACCGACGAGCACATCGACACGAGGATGATCCTCGACAAGGTCCGTACCGCCCTGATCAAGAACGGAGTCGCTCAGTTCGTCGACGACCAGGCCTTCGACCAGGCCCTCGACCAGCTCAACATGCAGGCGACCGATCTCTACGACGACAGGAAGGCCGCGCAGCTCGGCCGGTTCGTCGGAGCGCATTACATCATGCGCGGATCGATCGGCAACATCCGTAAGACGGAAGGCAGGGAGACGAAGAACTACTTCCTCATCACGATGACGATCGTCGATATCGAGACCCTGCTGATCACCTGGATCGACGAAGTAGAGTTCAAGCGGGGCAGCACGAAGGGCTCGGTGCGCTGGTAGAACCCGAAGGCTGATGAAATGATCAGGAAGACCGTCATCACGGCCCTAGCGGTCCTCGCAGTTGCGGCGGGCTGCGCTACATATACAGCCCGCATGAACGATACGGGCGTCTACTACTACGACGGCGAGTACGATCGTGCGATAGACGCACTCGACGAGCTGGTCCTCTCCTCGTCGAACGAGGATTGCTGCCTCTTCATGCTCGAGCGGGGCAAGGTACGTCTCGCCGCAGGCATGTACGATTCGGCGATCGTGGACATGCAGGCGGCAGAGCGGCGCTTCGATGAGATCGAGGGGACGGCTTCGGTCGGGGAGATTCTCTCCACCTCGATCGTCAGCGAGGGAAGCAAGGAATACCAGCCCGAACCGCACGAGAAGATCCTCCTCAACACATACCTTCTGCTCTCGTACTGGGGCGCCGGCGACCGGGGTGGCGCCTACGTCGAGAGGAACCGCGTGATCAATCGCCTCGAGGAATATCTCGGCATTGTCACTGCCGAGAAAGACTCGCTTCTCGACGTACCGTTCGCGCGATACGTGGCCGCGGTCCTCTACGAGAACGAGGGGAAACTCGACGACGCGAGGATCGAGTACAGCCGCGTCGAAGATCTCTATCCGGAGGCTGTACCCTGGACTCCCAACTCCCACCTGACGGAGATTGTCGTCCTGACCGAGATGGGAAGGGCGCCGGTAAAGATCTCGCGTGAGATCAGGGGGTACTTCGAGAAGGTGAACGGCAGGACGTTCGGGTATTTCACCCTCCCGGGCAACGCCGGTCAGCAGGTCTATCCGGTGACGTCGTCCTTCCTCTCGGGCGACGCCGGGCTGGGGACCGTATTCACCTTCACATTCCCCGAATACGTACGTATGCCGCGGGGCGCTGTCTCCTGCCGGCCCGTCATAGACGGGGTCGAGACGGGTATGGCCGTAACCCTCGACGATCTCGAGGAAACGGCGATGGAGGCGTTCAGGAGAGACATCGGGACGATTCTGCTCAAATCGGCTTTGCGGACCTACTTGCAGCTCCTCGCGCAGAACAAGCTCGAAGGCGACGTGGGCAGGATCGCATCTGTGGTGGCGAAATTCTTCTCACTCGTCGAACGGGCCGATACGAGGTCATGGCAGACGCTGCCGTCGGAGATCGCCGTATTCAGGATGGAGATCGAGCCGGGATCACACGAGGTGTCGTTGAGATACTACGATGCGAGCGGCAGGCTCGTCTGTGAATCGGCAGGCCGGCAGGTGTGGGTGGAAAAGGGAAAGAAGCAGATCGCCTGGATGCCGGGCCCTCCGTAGGCCGTTACATCTCCTCGAGGATCTTTCCCGAGGAGTCCGAATAGATCCCCCCCAGGGCCGCGGCCCTCTCGAGATACTTCCTGGCATCCTTATTATTTCCCTCGGAGAGATGCATCAGGCCGAGGTACCACGCGTACGTCTCGTTCCGCGGTTCCACTTCGGCTGCGCACGTGACGAGGAGGATCCCCTTGAGGGGATATCCCCGGTAGAATTCGGAGAGGCCGAGGATCAGCTCGAGGTTGCGGGGCATTACGTCGAGCCTTCTCTCGCTTATGCCGGTATGGATGAAGAATCGCGCCCGGGAGAGAAGCCGTGCAGACTCATCGTAGTCTCTCTTCTCGAACGCCTCGGTCGCGTCGGCGATGATCGAGTCGATCTGGGCAAAGCCTGTGTTCTGTATTCCGGCCGGGGCGGGGGGGCTGACTTCGACGCCTCTGCCCTTCTCCTCCTCTTCTCCGAAGAGCAGGAAGGCGGCGATGACCGCCAGCGCTGCAAGGGGAACTCCCCAGGACAGCCCGCGGAAGGCGGGGTGATACCGTTTCTGCGCGTTATTGTCTGTCATCTTATGCCTTGCGAACGTTTATCCTCTCTGGTACTTTTCGCCTGAGCGAGTCTGGCCGAAAAAAGACGGCCAGTCAACGCTGTTGTGTGTCATTTTCGCCGTTTTCGCCCGAATGAGCGAACGGCATGTGCGGCGGCGGTGTATCAGCGACATGAAGATAGTATGCACAAACAGGAAGGCAAGGCGGGATTACGAGATCCTCGAGACGATGGAGGCGGGTATAGTCCTGTGGGGGACCGAGGTGAAGAGCCTGCGCGGCGGCGGTGCCCATCTGAAGGATTCGTACGCCGCCGTCGAGGAGGCGGAGATCTTCCTGTACAACGCTCACATCGCCCCTTACGAGATGGGGAACAGGTTCAACCACGAGCCGACGAGGACGAGAAAGCTTCTCATGCACGCGAGGGAGATCAAACGGCTCCTCGGAAAGATACAGGAGAAGGGTCTTACCCTCATCCCGCTGAAGCTCTATTTCAACGATGCGGGGAAGGTCAAGGTCGAGCTGGGGCTGGCCAAGGGCCGCCGCGCCTATGACAAGAGGCACGCGATCGCCGAGCGCGACGCGAAGAGGGATATGCAGAGGGCGCTGAAGGACGAGGAGCGCAAGTAGCGGATATGAAGCGACACATACTGACGATAACGGCACTGGTGATGTTTGCGGCACTCCTGGCGGGCGCTGCGCTGGCGAACGATCCCGAGATGGTCGATCCCGACCGTACGCTCGGCGTGGTCTACGGCGACGAACGGGCGACCGAGGACGTTCCCCTCTACCGTCTTGCCAGGCCGAGCGAGGAACTCTTCATCTCGGCCTACGACCTCGCGAGGATATTCAGGGCGACGAGATACTGGAACGCGGGCGCGAGAAAGCTCGTCCTGCGCATCGAAAGCCATTCGTTCATGTTCACGATCGACACTCGCGTGGTCGTCGTCGACGACGAGCCGATCCTGATCAGGATTCCGGTCT
The DNA here is from genome assembly GCA_965371515.1 of uncultured bacterium. Lineage (GTDB taxonomy): Bacteria > Krumholzibacteriota > Krumholzibacteriia > Krumholzibacteriales > Krumholzibacteriaceae > JAUWCL01. The sequence goes on from CBDUYR010000043.1 coordinate 11,689, forward strand.
CGTATGCCAACGGCTCTGTGATGATACCGCTCGAGTTTGTATCGAACATCCTCGCTCCGATGACTCTCGAGGATGTCGAGCTCGACGAGGAGAGGCTCGTGCTGACGATCGGCTCTCCCCGGTACAATATCACGTCGGTCGATTTCGAAGAGGGCGAGGAGGGCACGAGGGCCGTCCTGACTCTTACCGAGGAGCTTCTCTACCATGTGGACAGCGAGACGCCCGGCCTGCTGAGGCTGAAGGTCTACGGAGGGAGGCTCAACGCGCTGAAGATAAACGCCACGGAGGGCCTGGGCCTCTTCAACCGCGTCAGGGCCGAGCAGACCGAGCACGACTCATACCTCTTCTTCGACGTCGAGAAAACGGCTGAGAGCTTCCGCGTCGAGTTCATAAGCTCCGTCTCCCCCGGGGACGACGAGAGGAAGCTCGTGATCCACCTGGAGAAGGGCGAACTGCCCGAGATACCGGATGTCGATTTCGCCGGCCGCAGGATGACCGAGATCCTCGACGACTCACGCAGAGTGGGCAGGCGCGACATCGTAAGGGTCGCGATCGACGCCGGTCACGGCGGCATCGACAAGGGCAAGGTCGGTCCCACCGGGCTGATGGAGAAGGAAGTGAACATCGACATCGCGATGAGACTGCGCGATATTCTCGTGAGCGACTACGATATGGAAGTAGTGATGACGCGTACCGAGGACGTCCTCGTCCCCCTGATGAGGAGGGCCGAGATTGCCAACTCGGAGATGGCCGACATATTCGTCAGCCTCCACTGCAACGGCTGGTTCCATCCTGACGCAAGCGGCTACGAGACATTCTTCCTCTCACAGGCGAAGACCGAGGAAGCGACGAGGCTTGCCATGGAGGAGAACGCCTCGATACAGTTCGAGGGAGCGGGCGTGAGCCCCGAGGAGCTCGACGATCTCGGGTTCATGCTGTGGGACATGGTGCAGAACGAGTTTGTCACCGAGAGCAGCGAACTCGCCGAACTTATACAAAGAGAACTCGGAGAGGTCGTCGATTTACGGAACAGGGGCGTGAAACAGGCAGGCCTGATCGTCCTGAAGGGATGCAGGATGCCGGCCGTGCTGGTCGAGGTGGCCTTCCTCTCCAACCCCGGCGAGGAGAGGCTGCTGGCCGACAAGCGGTTCCGCGAGAAGGTAGCCCGTGGGATCGCCGAGGCAATAAGGAGATACCGCGCCAAGTACTCCGGTACCGGCGCTCAGGAGATACGGGGCAGCGAGTAGGCGCACGGCCTTAAGGCCGCGCGAAGGGGTGAGAGTCACGGACCTCGGCAGAAAGATAGTAGTCGCGATCATCGTTCTGGCCGTCGTGATCGTCACGATTTATGCGGTAAAGCGGTGGACTGCGGGCGAGGATGAAGCGCTGCCCGGGATACAGGAGGTAGCCGAGGAGACGAGGAGCGTGACGCTCTATTTCGCAGGGCGCGACGCAGACGGCCTCGTAGCCGAGACCCGGGAGATCCCAGTCAGGAAGGGCGTCGAGAGCGAGGCGAAGGCTGTCATGGCTGCCCTACTGGCCGGCCCGGAACACAGGAACGGTGTCTCCGCGATACCGGCCGGGACAAGGATCCTCCAGGTCTTCTGGGTCGAGGAGACCGAAACGCTCTACCTCGATTTCAACAGGGGGATAACGACCGGCGATGGCAGCACGGGCGAATATTACACGATAACCACGATAATCAGGACGATCGGCGCGAACTTCCCGCAGGCGGGCAGGCTCCAGTTTCTCATCGAGGGATACCCCGTCGAGACCCTCGCGGGACACTACGGAGTCAGCAAACCTCTCGACATCAGGAAATGGAGGTAGCCCGGCGCCAACCCGGCCCGGCAGCGATAGATGGACGGCAGCAGGGACAGGCCGATAGGCGTATTCGACTCGGGGGTCGGCGGACTTACCGTCGTCAGGGAGCTGATGACCCTCCTGCCCGGAGAGGATATTGTCTATTTCGGCGATACGGCCAGGGTGCCCTACGGTACGAAGAGCGCCGAGACGGTAGTGAAATTTGCCCGCGAGGATCTCAGGTTCCTCAAGAGCAGGGACGTCAAGCTCATCGTCGTCGCATGCAACACCGCTTCATCGATCGCCCTTCCGCAGCTGGCCGACGAGGAGGAGATCCCCGTTATCGGCGTACTCCTTCCCGGTGCGAGATCCGCCGCCGCCGCTACGCGGAATAACTGCGTCGCGGTCATAGGAACTACCGCTACGATAAACTCGGGGGCATACGAGAAGGCCCTCCGTGATATATATGACGGGCTCGAGATCATGTCGCATCCCTGCCCGCTCTTCGTCTCACTCGCCGAGGAAGGCTGGGTCGACGACGATGTGGCATTCATGATAGCGAAACGATATCTCGAGCCTCTCACGGGATTCGGTGCCGACACACTTGTACTCGGCTGCACGCATTACCCGCTGCTCAAGGGCGTCATCTCGAGGGTGATGGGCGACAATGTCGTCCTCGTCGATTCGGCGACAGAGACGGCGTACGAGGTCAGGGATACGCTCGCGTCATCAGGTCTCCTCTCGGGAAACGACTCCGGGGGAAGTATCTATGTCTATCTGAGCGACATCCCATACAGGTTCAGGGAGGTCGGGGAGAGGTTCATGGGAAGACCGATCGAGGCCGTCGAGCAGGTGGCTGGCCCGGGGGGCTGAGAAAGCGAGGAACGATGCTGAGACATGACGGCAGGAAGAGCGGCGAGCTCAGACAGATAAAGATCAAAAGAAAGTTCATCAGCAGCGCCGACGACTCGGTCCTCTTCGAGATGGGCCGCACGAGGGTGCTCTGCGCGGCCACCGTCGAGGACACCGTTCCGTCCTTTCTCAGGGGCACCGGCAAAGGCTGGATAACGGCCGAGTACAGCATGCTCCCCCGCTCGAGCCCGCGGCGGATACCGCGCGAGTCGATCAGAGGAAAGGTGAAAGGGAGGACGCAGGAGATACAGAGGCTTATAGGACGCTCGATACGTGCCGGAGTCGATCTCGAGAAGATGGGTGAGCGGACAATAATCGTCGATTGCGACGTCATCGAGGCGGACGGCGGCACGCGCACCGCATCGGTCAACGGCGGGTTTATGGCGGTAGCCTCGGCCCTGCGCCGCCTCCGGATCGCGGCGGACACACTCGACAGCTTCGTCGCCGCGGTGAGCGTCGGGATCGTCGGCGGAAATGTCGTCCTCGATCTCGACTACGAGGAGGATTCCACCGCCGCGGTCGACATGAACATAGTGATGAACGGGCGCGGAGAGCTGATAGAGATACAGGGGACGGCCGAGGACGGTACCTTCACCGAAGAGGACCTCACGAAGATGATCCGGGCCGCCCGCCTGGGGATCCGCGGGATCATGAAGGAACAGAAGAAGGGGCTCCGCTGGAAATGAGGATAGTGGTTGCCTCGCATAACGCCGGCAAGATCGCCGAGATCTCCGGTATCCTCTCCGGCTCGGGGATAGAGCTCGCCGGGCTCGATGATTTCGCGCCGTATCCCGAGCCCGAGGAGAACGGAGAGACCTTTCTCGAAAATGCGATGATAAAGGCAAAAGCGGCGCACGAGGCGACAGGGCTTCCCGCCCTCGCCGACGATTCCGGCATAGTGGTCGACGCCCTTGACGGGGCGCCCGGTATACGTTCGGCGAGGTACGGTGGAGAGGGACTGAGCGATACCGAAAGATACATGAAGCTCCTCGAGGAGCTCGAAGGGACGCCCGATGAAGAGAGGACGGCGCGGTTCAGGTGCGTCATGGTCCTCTATCCCGCGCCGGGATCCGACGGCGACACGCTGGTCACCGAGGGGATCCTCGAGGGATGCATCGCAATGGAGCCGGTGGGAGAGAACGGGTTCGGCTACGACCCCGTCTTCTACGCCCCGGAAGCGGGAAAGACGGCGGCCGAGATGGAGCCGGCCGAAAAGAACCATATCAGTCACAGGTACAGGGCGCTTGTCGAGATGAAGGCGATGCTCGAGCGCGGCGGGGAGTCTCTCGAGTAATCGGCGCCTGGCCGAATAATCGTGCGGCCCGCCGTATAGAAAATCTGACAGGACGCAGCAGCGGCCACGTATACATCATTCAAGGAGGAAGCGTTTTGCTCTTGATAGAGAATGTCACGAAGAGGTATGAGGGCCATACCGCCGTTGACGATCTCTCCCTCACGATTGAGCCGGGCGTGGTTTACGGACTGCTCGGGCCGAACGGCGCGGGCAAGACGACGACGATCCGGATGGCGATGGGCATCATCGAGCCCGACGAAGGGAAGATAGAGATCTTCGGCGAGCCTTTAAGCGAAGCGCTCAAGGAGAGGATCGGGTACCTCCCTGAGGAGAGGGGCCTTTACCGCAAGATGAAGGTCCGTGACCAACTTGTATTCCTCGCCGAGATAAAGGGAGTGCCTGCAAAGACGGCGGCGGATCGCGTGAGCCGCTGGCTCGAGCGGGTCGACCTGGCCGGCTGGGAGGAAAAGCCGGTCGAAGCGCTCTCGAAGGGGATGCAGCAGAAGATCCAGTTCATATCGACAATAATCCACGAGCCGCAGATGGTCATCCTCGACGAGCCGTTCGCCGGGCTCGACCCGATCAACACTCAGCTCCTCAAGGACGTCATCGTCGAGATGAAGGACGAGGGACGCACCGTGATCCTCTCGACCCACCTGATGGACCAGGTCGAGAAGCTCTGCGAGAGGATATGCCTGATCAACAAGGGCAGGAAGGTCCTCGAGGGCAGCCTCTCCGATATCAAGATGAGCTTCAGCAAGAATGTCGTCGCGATGAGATTCTCCGGCGATGCCCGCGAGCTCGAGGTCCATCCGGACGTCGAGAAGGTGAGCGAGTTCGGGCAGGACATCTCGGTGACGCTCGTCGAGGGCGCTGATCCGGGCGTCATGCTTCGCCACGCACTCGACAGGGGCAAGGTCGACAAGTTCGAGGTCGGGGAGATGTCGCTTCACGATATATTCATAACCAAGGTAAGGGAGGAAGGGGGTGAGCTCGATGAAGAAGATGCTTCTGGTGGCCAGGCGTGAGTATCTCGATCGCGTGAAGAAAAAGAGTTTCCTCATCGGGACGATCCTCGGCCCCGTTCTCATGGGGCTGCTGATATTCGCTCCAGCCCTGCTCTACAAACTCTCCCCGGAGACGCAGACGACAGTTGCCGTCATCGACATGACCGGCGATATTTACGCCCAGATGGAGACGGCGCTCTCCGACAGCCTCGACGATGGGACGCCGAAGTTCCACCTCAGGGAGATCGAGGCCGAAGAGACCGGTCTCGAGGAGGCCAAGCGGGTCCTGAACCTCGAGGTCGAGAACGACGCGATCGACGGTTACATCGTAATCCCCGCCGACATCGTCGATACGGGAAAAGCCGCTTTCTTCGGCAAGCGCATCGGCGACATAAAGACACTGGAACAGATCGAGAGTGCGCTGAGCAACGTCGTCATCGGGCTGAGGCTCTCGGCAAGGGGGCTCGACTACGGCGAGGTCAGAGGGCTCGTCAAAGGCGTCGATATGGAGATGATGCAGGTCACCGAGAAGGGCGCCGAGAAGCGCGGGGGGTTCGATTTCATCTTCATGTCGAGCTTCCTCTTCATAATGATGCTCTATATGACGATCCTCATGTGGGGCGTTGCGGTCCAGAGATCGATCATCGAGGAGAAGAACAACCGTGTAGTCGAGGTGCTCCTCTCCTCGCTCAGGCCCGAGGACCTGCTCTTCGGGAAGATCTTTGGAGTGGGGGCCGTCGGGTTGACCCAGTACGCCATCTGGGGAGTGTTCGGCACGCTCATGACCGTTTACGGACTCACGATGGCTGGCCCGGTTGCAGAGCTCGCCGGAAACCTCTCCTTCGCGACTCTCGGCTTCTTCGTCCTCTACTACGTGCTCGGCTTCCTCTTCTACGCGACGATGTTCGCCGGCATAGGCTCGGTGTGCAACACCGACCAGGAGGCGCAGCAGATGCAGACGCCGGTCGTCCTCTGTCTCGTCTTCACGATCCTCATGCCGATGATGGTCATCCAGAGGCCCGACAGTCTCTTCGCGACGATAATCAGCCTGATTCCCGTCTTCACCCCGATAGTGATGTTCATGAGGATCAACGTGCTGATGCCGCCCGCCTGGCAGATAGCGCTGAGCGTCGTAATGATGATTTTTTCCATCTGGTTCGCAGGAAAGGTGTCGGCCAGGATATTCCGGACGGGCATACTGATGTACGGAAAGAAACCCGACGCGAGAGAGATCCTCAAATGGCTGAGGAGGGCGTGAATGGAATGCGCCATCATCACTACCTACAGGTGTAACGCCAGGTGCCGCATGTGCAACGCCTGGCAGAATCCCTCTAAGGCTTCGGAGGAGTTCGATCCCGAGATCCTCAGAAAGATCCCCGGGGGGATGCAGCGCCTCAACATCACCGGCGGCGAGCCGATGCTCCGCGGCGATATACGCCGCATCGTCGAGATTCTCGATACGAAGACGAACCGTCTCGAGATAAGCACCAACGGCTGGTTCACAGACCGCATCGTGGACATCGCCCGTGAATTCCCGAAGATCACCGTCAGAGCCAGCATCGAGGGCCTGCCTGCGCTGAACGACGAACTGCGCGGACTCGAGAACGGATTCGACCGCGCAATGAGGACGATCCTTCGCCTCAAGCGGATGGGCGTGAAAGACATAGGCTTTGCCATGACTATCTCCGGCGAGAACTGCCTCGATCTCATAGACCTTTACACCCTCGTGGCGGCGATGGACGTCGAGTTCGCCAACGCCGTTGTTCACAACTCGTTCTACTTCTTCAAACAGGACAACAGTCTCGAGGAGCACGGCGATGTCGAGGAAAAGATGAAGGAGTTCATCACGGCCCTGCTGAGGTCGCCGCGGGAATCGAAGAAGATGCGGGTCAAGGACTGGTTCCGCGCCTATCTCAATCTGGGGCTGCTGCACCACGTGCAGGGCAAGCCACGCCCGATAGCGTGCAACGCCGGCACCGACACGTTTTTTGTCGATCCGTGGGGGAAAGTCCTCGCCTGCAACGGCTCGCTGGAGCCCTGGGTAATGGGCGACCTCAACACGCAGTCGTTCGACGAGATCTGGAACGGTGAGCGGGCCGAAGAGGTCCGCAGGCTGGTAAGGGAATGCACGCAGCACTGCTGGATGACCGGCACGGCTGTGCCGGCTATGCGCAGGGAGTTGTGGAAGCCGATACTCTGGGTCATTCGCAACAGATTGCGCCTCATGAGAGGCGGCGAAGTCTGTTTTGACTGATCCGACCGGAGCCTGCCGATGAAGATCGCGATCCTCGGAATAAAAGGAGTGCCCGGCCACCACGGCGTGGAGGTCGTCGTCGATTCCCTCCTTCCCCACCTGACAGCGATGGGACACGAGATCACAGTATATGGTTACGCCAGCTACTGCGAGCCCTCCGACGACTACCACGGCGCCGTCGTGGTGCCGGTGAAGGGGAACAGGCAGAAGAACATCGAGATGTTCTCCCACATGTGGCATTCCTCGATCGATACACGCAGGCACGACTACGACATCGTACACATACACAGCGCCGACCCGTGCATACTCGCCTGGGTCCCCCGCGCGCGGTACGGGATCGTGGCCACCTCCCACGGCCAGGCGTACATCCGGAAGAAATGGAACGCCGCGGCGAGATCGATGTCAAAGCTCGCCGAGCGTATCTTCATCCGTGTCCCCCGGATCAAGACATCAGTCTCGAAACCGCTAGCCGATTATTACAATTCAAAATTCGGGGCGGGCGTAAGGTACATCCCCAACGGGATCATCTTCCGCGAAAAGCCGCCCGTGCACCTGCTCGAGAAATGGTCTCTGAGGGAAGGGAATTACCTCTTCTGCTCGGCCGGCAGGATCGAGAGGACAAAGGGCCTGACCACCCTCGTGGAGGCATACCGGAAACTGGATCCGGGGATGCCTCTCATCGTGGCGGGCGGTGGCTCCGCGACCGACGAGGCCTATTTCGAGGAGCTCAAGCGAAACAGCCCGGAGGGTGTACGGTTCGTCGGGTTCCTTACGGGCGACGAGTTCTTCGCCCTCTACGCCCATGCGAAGATCTTCGTCTTTCCATCGGAGTACGAGGCGATGTCGATTGCCTTGCTCGAGGGCCTCTCGTTCGGTACGCCTACCGTATTCAGCGACATACCGGAGAACAGGGCGGTTGCAGACGGTATAGGATTTGCATTCCAGGTCTCCGACGCGGATTCGCTCGTGAAGCAGCTCGATTTCGTGCTCGGCCACCCCGACGAGGCGGCCCGGGCGGGGGAGAGAGCGGCGGCGCACGTACGGGTCGAGCACAGCTGGGAAGCCGTTGCGCGGATGTACGACGCGGTCTATAATGAGATGGCTGGCAGGAACGGATGAGCGGGTGATGATAGAAAGACTTGCAGAGATATACGCCGAGTTCAAGAAACAGGGGGTCGAAGACCCTCTCCTCGAGACGCTCCGCTTCGCCGACCTCGTATCGGGCGGGGCCCTGAGAAGGGCCGACCTCTCCATCCTCGGCGGGGAACCCGACCTGGCCGATATCGTGAGGCAGAGGGCCGAGGGGAGGCCGCTCGAATATATCCTGGGAGTGGCTCCGTTCCTCGGGGAGATGCTCGAATGCCGTCAGGGCGCGCTTATCCCCCGTGAGGAAACCGAGCTATTGACCCTTACATGCCTCGGATTCATCGAGCAGCAACAGGTGGCCGGCGTACAGGCGCCGAAGATCATCGAGCTCGGCACGGGCAGCGGCAACATCGCCGTCCTTCTCGCGCTGAGAATCGAAAACGCGGAGATCTACGCCTCGGACATCAGCGAGGAAGCGGTCGGAGTGGCGGCCGCCAATGTCGAGAGATGCGGGGTTACAAGCAGGGTGACCCTTCTGAGCGGCGACATGTTCGAGCCGTTCAAGGAAAAGGGACTCGAGGGGACGACCGACCTCGTTGTCTGCAACCCGCCGTACATCCCCTCCACGTCGGTCGACAAGCTCGACACGCAGATCATCGATCATGAGCCGAGGGTGGCCCTCGACGCGGGCGCGTACGGGATGGACATCTTCAGGCGGTTGATTACGGGGGCTCCCGAGTTCCTCAGGCCGGGCGGGATGCTGGCCTTCGAGATCGGTGCGGGACAGGAGAAGATGGTATCGAGGTTCTTCAGGAAGGCTGGAGATACGTACGGCCCTGTCGAGCAGATAGACGACGGCGCCGAGATACGGGTACTCACCGCCATCCGCACATGAGGAAGATTTTTCCCTAGAACTTGATGATCCCGTAGTCGACGCGGGCCTGCCAGAACTTGAACACGGTTCCGCCGCTGGGTATCGTGAACGCGTGGTACTCGAACTCGAAGCTCACTCCCGTGGTGAGAAGGAACCAGTAATCGAAGCCGATACCGATCGAGCCTCCGGGACGTTTCTCGCTGCCGCTTATCCCGCCGACCGAGTTTCCTCCGAGATCTGAGATCGTGCTGTAGACTCCGGCGCCCGCCGCGATGTTGAACTGCATCATCGGGCTGATCGTGAAGTAGTATCTGGCCTTGATCAGGACGGGGATGATGCTGAGACTCTCGGTGAAGTCGCCGCCGGACGTGGCCGTGTACTTGTATTTGTGCACGATGTCGTAACCGGCAGCGACTCCAAGGCAGAGCTCGTTGGTCATCATCTTGCCGGCGAACATGTCGATGCCAAAGAATCCGTTCTGGGCGTCTTCGGCCAGCGCCTTGTTGTACGAACCGCCGATGTATATGACCGCTTTGCCGCTGTTCGCCTGACCGAGGACCGGCACGGCAAAGAGCATTACGGCCAGAGACAGTAACAGCGCGCGAGAGACCAATTTCCTCGATTTCAACTCAATCCTCCGATCAGAGCGGTAAACACTGGTGGTATAAGATTTTTATAATAAAAGGATGCCCTCCAGTCAAGCGGTTTTACCTCGCCGGGCCGAGGTGCTCCGTGGTGCATTTTCTTTGAAATCAAGGTACTATTGGGTTACATTCGGAGTCCGGGCGGCTGCCCGGCCGCCCGGAAACTCGACCGAACGAGGAGGAGTTCCCTTGAGAGTCCTGATGGTCCAGACGTTTCATTATCGACGAGGCGGGGATTCGACCCACATGCTCAACCTCAGCGAACTTCTCGCGGAGAACGGCCATGAGGTCGTCCACTTCGCGATGAAACATCCGCGGAACGTCCCCTCGCCCCATTCCGGGTACTTCTCGAGCGAGATCGATTTCCCCTCACTACTCGAGAGCGGTTCGCCCGCTTCGGCGTGTAAGGTCCTCACGAAGTCTATATACAACGGCGAGGCGAGGAAGAATATCGCCCGCCTGGCCGACGACACGAAACCCGACATCGCCCATTTCCACAATATCCACGGGCACCTGACGACGTCGATAATCGAGCCGCTGAGAAAGCGCGGGATTCCGATTGTCTGGACCTGCCACGATTACAGGCTTGTCTGCCCCAACACCTCATTTCTCAGCCGGGGCGAGGTGTGCGAGAGGTGCCTTCCGACGAGGTACTGGAACGCTCCCCTGCAGAGATGCAAGAAGGGGAGTCTCCCGGCGAGCTTCGTCGCGATGCTCACTTCGTGCTGGGACCGCATGACGGGCGTACCTCGGCGCGTCGACAGATTCATAACGCCGAGCCGCTTCCTGCGGGGGAAGATGATCGAGGGACGGATAGACGGCGATAAAGTCATCGCGATGCCGAACTTTACCGACCTCGACATACGGCCGCACGCCGGAGAGGGAGATTATTTCATATATACCGGCCGCCTCAGTCACGAGAAGGGGATCGATATATTGATCAGGGCCGCCGGCTCCATCGAAGGGGCCAGGCTGCTTCTCGTCGGCGAGGGGCCCGTAGAGGAAGAGTTGAAGGGAGAGGCGGAGAAGTACGGGAACGGCCGGATCGAGTTCACCGGTTTCCTCAGCGGCGAGGATTTCGAGAGGACCGTCGCCGGGGCCCGCTTCATCGTCCTGCCGTCGCGCTGGTACGAGAACCTCCCCTTCTCGATCATGGAGGCGATGGCGGCGGGCAAACCGGTCGTAGCCACAGACATCGGCGGTATCCCGGAGATGGTCGACGACGGCGAGACGGGTCTGCTCTTTCCCATCGGGGACGAGGAAGCGCTGCGCGGCTGCCTCGCCCGCATGAACTCAAATCCTGAGCTGAGGCGCGAGATGGGGAGGCGCGGCAGGGAAAAGGCCGAACGGCTCTACGGCAGGGACAGGCATTACGAAAGTATCATGGAAGTCTACAACGCGGTTCTTGCTGCGCGGTGCGGAAAATAACTGTCGGGGTTTACCCGCATGCATTATATAGATATCTCTATCAGGGTCGGGGTGTGGCGCAGCCCGGTTAGCGCGCCTGCTTTGGGAGCAGGAAGTCGCTGGTTCGAATCCAGTCACCCCGACCATCT
>CBDUYR010000044.1:0-23034 GCA_965371515.1 uncultured bacterium
AATGGCGCCCCCGGCATGACTCGAACATGCGACACCCGGTTTAGGAAACCGGTGCTCTATCCACCTGAGCTACGGGGGCGTTTATTTCATAACGGGAATATTAAGTATCAACAGCATGAAAGGCAAACAGTTTATCAATAGATCAGCAGGGAGAATATTTCCCTGTCCCCGAGTTTCTCTCTCCCTTTCAGATCTGAAAGCTCTATGACGAAAGCAATCTCCTCCACCTTCCCCCCCACACTTTCGAGGAGTTCCGCCGCTGCCGCTGCCGTCCCGCCGGTAGCAAGAAGATCGTCAACGAGGAGTATCCTGTCTCCCTCGGAGACGGCGTCTTCATGCATCTCTAAGGCAGCTTCGCCGTATTCGAGGCTGTAGCTCTTCGACACAGTTTTCCAGGGAAGTTTTCCCGGTTTTCTAAGGGGGATCATGCCGATGCCGAGCCTGTATGCGAGGACCGAGGCGAAGAAGAAGCCTCGCGCTTCTATCCCCGCGATCTTGTCGATCTCCCTGTCTTCGTATCTTTCAACGAGGCTGTCGCAGATGCTCATAAAGGGGACCGGATCGAGGAGCGCCGGAGTTATGTCCCTGAACAGTATGCCCTTCTCGGGGAAATCCGGGATGTCACGGATCCACTTGCTGATGTCAGGTTTCATTTTCCCTCCTTTATTCTTTATTGTTTGTCTTATCGGGCTCAACGAGGAATTTCAGTTTTCTGAGGGCGCGCATCTCGAGCTGCCTGACCCTTTCTCTTGACACATCTATGAGTTTCCCCGTCTCGGCAAGGGTCCTGGGTTCTCCGTCATCGAATCCGTACCTTACCCTTATGATAAACCTTTCCCTCTCCGACAAGCGGTCGAGCAGTGACGAGAGTTCTTCGTGCTCTATCTGGCTGAGGACTATCGTTTCCGGGTCGGCGTAATCAACAGCCTCGAGCTTGGTTGCCAGCTGGCTGTAGGTGTCGATTGAACTGGAAAGGTCGAGAGCCCGGATGTCGCGGACCAGCTTCTCGAGCGTCTTGAACCGCTTATTCGATATTCCGAGAGCAGATGCCTTTTCTTTGGACGTACTGTACTTTCTCGAGTTCTCGATTCCCATGTATTTGGTCATCAGCTGAAAGACGTGGATCGGGATCCTGATCGTCCTGGAGTAGTTCGATATCGCCCTGACAATAGCCTGGCGTATCCACCATGACGAATACGTGCTGAAACGGAATCCCTTCTCCGGATCGAACCTGCTTACCGCCTTTATCAATCCGAGATTTCCTTCCTCTATCAGGTCAAGAAAAGGAACGCCGTAAGATGAGTACGATTTGGCGATGGTGATGACGAGCTTGAGGTTGCTTACGATCAACTTCTTCCTTGCTTCCTCGTCACCGGCAAGCGCCTTTCTGGAGAGATCCCTCTCTTGCTCCTTAGTGAGAACGGGATATCGGCTGATATCCTGGAAATATTGTCTCTGTATGTCGTCGCGGTGTTTTCCGGTCATCTTATCTCCATGTGATCGAGAGGATCGACCGCCTCTCCGGATATTCTCAATTCAAAATGCAGATGGGAGCCCGTTGCATTTCCGCTCACCCCTACCTTTCCTATACGCTGTCCGCTTTCCACATGATTCCCTTTGCGGACGGCCGTTTCAGCGAGATGGGCGTAGACGGAGGATATGTCCCTTCCGTGATCGATGATAACAACTTTCCCGTACCCTTTCTGCCTACCGGCATATGTTACCCTGCCGGCGGCTGCGGCAAAGACAGCATCCCCGGTCTCAGCTTCGAAGTCCACGCCCTGGTGGAATTCCTGCGTTCCGTATGATGGGTGCATTCTCATGCCGAAGGGGCTGTTTATCTTCACGACGCCAGTTCCGCCGAGCGGATTTCTCAGAACTATGTCCAGATCTTCGCGGCCCTGTTCCTCATACTCTTTCGAAGAAGTCCGGGTTTCAGCAGCCCGTTTTCCGGTGTTCCCGCGATAGAGTGGCGAAGGCGTGCAGGAAACAATCAGAAAAGCGCACAGTATGATTAATAATATGGATTGGTTTAGCGAAATCCGGCATGGCATTACAATAGTGGTCGGGGTGACTGGAATTGAACCAGCGACCTCCTGCTCCCGAAGCAGGCGCGCTAACCGAACTGCGCTACACCCCGACGACAATCGATAAAATATCATTTATCACGTTCCAACACAAATCATTTCGGTTACGCTTTTCCCTCTATCCCCCAGAAAGATATGACCCCCATGCTGGCCAGGGTGACAATGCATCCCGCTATCATTATACCAAGCAGTATTGCTAGTACGGCCTTCTTTCGGGGAACGTCAAATATTATCGCTGCGGCGCTTCCGGTCCAGGCCCCGGTAACTGGCAGCGGTATGGCTACGAACATGGCGAGCCCGATCGTTTCGAACCGCTCGATAAGTTTCCCCTTCCTCCTAGTCCTGTTGAAGAACCAGGTGAAAAACTTGTCTCCCAGGGGATATCTCATGAGCCATTCCGAGGACTTCTCCATGAACAGCAGGAGTGGAATCACAGGGAGGAAGTTGCCGAGAACAGCAATGATATACGCTTCTTTCCAGCCGAGGTTTCCTATCCAGAGCGCATATGGTATTGCCCCCCTCAATTCAGAGATGGGAAGCATGGCGATGAGAAAGGTTATCACCTTTGGTGAAAGATTGAGGGCAATAGCGAAAAAGGGCATCAAATCAGCCAACTCCTTTAAGAAGGGGAACGAATGAGCATCTGGAGAGTTTCTGCTCCTTGATATCTTCACCCGTTTTGCTGTAAAGCACGAGCTGTTCCTCCACGTCCTGGACCGGTGCGATGAGATATCCCCCGTCGGCAAGCTGCGACATTAGCTCTTCGGGACGCTCACTCATGGCAGCCGATACGATGATCTTGTCGAACGGAGCGTAATACGGCCATCCGGCCGATCCGTCTCCCGCCCTGAGCCTGATCCTGCCCGTCGGGATCTTTTTCAGCACTGTCTCGGCCGCCGCGCTGAGGGCCTCGATCCTTTCTATGGAGCATATTTCCCTCGCTATCAGGGAGAGGATCGCCGTCTGGTAGCCGGAGCCTGTTCCTATCTCGAGGATCCGGTCGGTACTTGCTATTCCGAGATGCTGCATCATCGCCGCCTGTATAAAGGGCTGCGAGATCGTCTGGTTGTACCCTATAGGGAACGAGCACCCGTCATATGCACGGGACCTGATGGCTGGATCGACGAACAGATGACGCGGGACGGTGAGAAAGGCCTCGATTATTCGCTCGTCCCTTATGCCTCGGGCTACGAGCTGCTCCTCCACCATCCGCCTTCTTGCTATCCCGTAATCGGTCATGGTCTCCAGTCGAGTTTCCACTGTTCGAGCTCGATGATGCTCTTGTGATTGGTCATGTCGACCTTGAGAGGAGTGACTGATATGTAGCCACCGCTTACCGCGGAGAAGTCGGATTTCTCGTCCAGGCGCCAGCCCGGTTTCCCCCCTCCTATCCAGAAATAGTCCTTACCCCTCGGGTCGGTATTCTTGACGATTGAGTCGTTATATACCCTCGATCCGAGCTTCGTGACACGTATCCCTTTGAGTTTTTCCTCTGGGAGAGGGGGTATGTTGACGTTCCACATAAACGCCTCCCCCATACCTTCCCTGTTCAGCATGCGAGAAGCGAGATAGCGTGAGATGTTTCCCGCGGCTTCGAACGAGTCCGGGTCCCAGGACGTGATCGATATCGCAATCGAGTCTATGCCGAGGATGTTGCCTTCAATCGCCGCGGCTACCGTACCCGAGTATGTAACGTCCTCCCCCATGTTCGGGCCGTGGTTTATCCCCGACACGATGAGGTCGGGTATGGCATCGAGGATTCTGTTGACGGCAAGCAGCACGCAGTCGGTCGGCGTGCCTGTCACACTGTATCTGTTTTCAGAGTATTCCTTTATGCGCAGTGGCCTGTCGAGGGTTATGGCGTGGCTAGTGGCGCTCTGCTCGTTCTCGGGAGCGACCATCACGATCCTTCCCAGTCCGGAAAGGGAACTCTCGAGAGTCTTCAGGCCCGCTGCCCTTATTCCGTCGTCATTCGTTATGAGAATCGTCTTTTCCATATGGAAGCGGATATTACCAGAGAAAGCTCCGGATGACCAGTTTAAGGAATCGCCATGTGTCCACAAGTGGATTGATTTTGCTCTTTTCTTCTCCGTAGATCGTGGCAATCGGTACAGATACGATAACGGCTCCAAGGCGTGCGGCCTTGATAAGGATCTCGCTCTCAAGATCGAAATTGCGGGTCACCAGATTCAGTTTATTTACCATGGAGAGCCTCAGCAACCGGTATCCAGACTGGCTGTCATCGATCCTTACTCCGGCCCGCAGGCTGATGACTGTCGAAGTGAACCAGTTTGTGAATTTTCGAAGCGCCGGCATTCCCGTGGTATCGGCCATCCTGCTGCCGATGACTATATCGGCCTTGCTTTCGCGGTAGGCGCAAATGAATGAGGACATTTCACCTGGAGAGTGCTGACCGTCGGCGTCCAGGGTGAACACAGCCTCGACACCGGGCTTCTCCGTCATAAGCCCGAAGCCCTTCAGGAGAGTGGCGCCCTTTCCGAGATTTACTGGATTCCTGACGACCTTGACTCCCAAACCCTCGGCCTCTGCCACCGTGCCGTCAGACGAGCCGTCATCTATCACCAGGATATTCGAGGCCGGGATCTGTTCGGCTACGCCAAGGATTACGCCCTTGATATGTACATCTTCGTTGAAAGCCGGTATCACTGCGCCGAATTCCTCGTTCAAGGACCGTCCTCCGTTTCGGGATGCTGGGGAGCATCGACATGAAAAGCCCCCCGGAATGAAGATTGGTCGGGGCGACTGGATTCGAACCAGCGACCACTTGCCCCCCATGCAAGTGCGCTACCGGACTGCGCCACGCCCCGACCAGACCATAATATATATCGGTTGCGACTCGATTTACAAGGTTGATTTTCCGGCCTGCTAGAGGCTCTTGACAATCTCTTTCAGCTCGAGAAGGTCCTGCTTCAGCGAAAGCAGTCTCTCTCTCCTTGATGGATCGGCGAAAGGGATTGCCAGTTGCTCGATAAGGGCGTCGGGATTGTTGTTCGATTCCCTCAGTTTCTGGCGTGCTCCCGCGATTGTGTAACCTCTCTCGTAGAGCAGGCTCTTGATCGTCATCAGGAACTTGATGTCCCTCACCTTATAGGTCCTGTTTCCGGCCCTGTTCTTCTTGGGCTTGAGCATGGGAAACTGGGTTTCCCAGTATCTCAGAACATGAGCTTTTACATCGAGAAGTTCACTGACCTCCCCGATCGAGTAGTATAGTTTCTGAACTTTCATCATACTCTGGAACCTTTCCGTTTCAGCGATACATCTCCTTCTTTGCCTTCCGGACCATCAGGTCCCTGATAGCCTTCCTGGGATCTTTTCCGTAGAAAAGGACGCGGTACACCTGTTCGACGATCGGCAGCTCCACGCCAGCTCTCCGCGAAAGGGCCACTGCGGCCTTCGTCGTCTTCACGCCCTCGGCTACCATCACCATCCCGTCAAGGACCTCCTTGAGGCTCTTGCCCCGCCCGATTTGTTCTCCGACATATCTGTTTCTGCTGTGCCTGCTCATGCATGTCACGATGAGATCACCCACGCCGGCAAGACCACTGAGGGTCTCTTCCTTTCCGCCGAGCTTCGAGACGAGACGCTTGATCTCGGCCAGTCCACGCGTCAGGAGAGCGGCCTTCGTGTTGTCTCCGAATCCGAGCCCATCGCAGATGCCGGCTGCGATGGCTATCGTGTTCTTCAGGGAGACGCCCAGCTCGACGCCGATGAGATCTGTGTTCGTATACACCCTGAAATACTCGTTCATCAATATCTGCTGTGTCCTGTCGAGAATCTCATGGTTCGAGCCGGCGACCACTATCGAGGTGGGCATTTTCCTGCTTACTTCCTCGGCGTGGCTCGGGCCAAGTAACCCGACGATCCTGCCCTTGGTCTGGGGAAGCTCCTGTCCCAACACCTCGCTCATCCTGCAGAGACTTTTTTCTTCCAGACCCTTCGATGCGTTGATGATGACGAACGATTTACTGAACGACCTGGCGGAACGGACCAGAACGGCAACGCTTCTGATCGTATGGCTCGGAGTTACGAAGAGCACATGAGAACAGCCTTCCAGGGCGAGTTCAAGGTCGGATGTTATTGTCACGGTGGCGGGTATCTCCACACCGGGAAGGTATTTTATGTTCTCCCTCTTTCTGGCAATCATGTCGGCAAGGTCGCTGAAGAACTCCCAGAGAACGACCTCGTGCCCGTTGTCGTTCAGCAGGATAGCGAGAGTGGTTCCCCAGCTGCCTGCTCCGAGGACCGCAATACGCTTCGATTTACTTATTTCCGCCATAATTGTCAGAATATCCTTTTCTCGGTTCCCTCCCGCAGCCTGCGGATATTGGCTCTGTGCTTGAAGATAACGAACAGCGTAGCCACCATAGAGAGATACAGGACCGAGACATGTGTAGAACAGGAAGCGAATCTGTT
This sequence comes from uncultured bacterium, assembly GCA_965371515.1. GTDB lineage: Bacteria > Krumholzibacteriota > Krumholzibacteriia > Krumholzibacteriales > Krumholzibacteriaceae > JAUWCL01. Next base: position 6,522 of record CBDUYR010000044.1, read on the forward strand.
CATCAGCACGATAGCGACCGGAAGGAGTACAGAGGAAATCATGCTGGCTACCGATACTATCTTTGAAATCATCAGAATAAGGATCCACATTCCGAGGCAAACCAGGACGGCGCATGGTGACATTGCGAGGAAAGTTCCGGCGGTCGTACCAACACCCTTTCCTCCGGCGAAACCGACGAACATCGAGTAATTATGTCCGATGATGACGACCAGTGCTGCTATGAGCATGTACTCATAGCCTTCGAGGCCGTACAACCCCACCAGTTTGACGGTAAGGTAGCCCTTTCCAATATCGGCGAGGAGCACCGGGATGGCTGCTCCTTTTCCCAGTACCCTGAAGGTGTTAGCCGCTCCGAGATTTCCGCTGCCGTGCTCTCTCAGATCTATCCCCCTGAGGAGCTTCCCGGCTATGTAGCTGAACGGTATCGCTCCCAGGAAATAACTCGTTACGAGAAGCAGCGCGATTCTCAATGCGGTATCCATCAAGACTCTCCTTTAGATCTCAGGGAGATTCTAACCGCGGTCCCCTCGAAGGTAAACATTTTTCTTACCTGGTTATTAAGATAACGTATATAAGCACGAGGGAAATAGGTTGCTTTGTTTACAAACAAGGTGAAGGTGGGAGGCTCCACGCCCGTCTGGGTTGCGTAGTAGATTTTCCCGGTGCCCCTGGCATGGAACTTCGGAGGATTCTTCCTGACGGCATCCTCGAAGAGCCTGTTCAGCTCGGAGGTAGCGATTTGTCTGTTTCGCTGCTCGTGTATCCTGAGGCAGGTCGGAATGATCCTCGAGAGGCGCATACCAGTTTTAGCCGAGATCGACAGTACCGGGGCATAGGAGAGGAACTGCATCTCCTCCCTGATCTTCCTCTCGAACAGCTTGAATGTGTCGGTCTGCCGTTCTACGAGATCCCATTTGTTCAGCAGGATCAGAGCTCCTTTTCTCGCCTTGTGTGCGAGAGAAGCCATACGCGTGTCCTGGTTCGATATCATCCCGGTAGTGGCGTCGAGCATGACGAGAATTATATCGGCGCGCTCTACACTTCTTATACTCATCAGGCTGCTTATCGAATCGAGCCCCTTCTCGGTCCGGGATCTCCTTTTCACACCGGCCGTATCGACCAGGACTATATCCCGGCCGTGATACTTTATCCTTATGTCCAGGGTATCCCTGGTAGTCCCGGGTATCTCAGATACGATATGTGCATCCTCGCCGGAGAGAGCGTTTATGAGGGAACTCTTTCCCACATTGGGCCTTCCTGTAACGGCGATTTTCATCTCCGGAGGCTGGTCTGATAAGGTAACGCTGTCGGGGAGACCGGTCGTCACTGCGTCGAGAAGATCGCCCACTCCCCTGCCATGAAGGGCGCTGATCATGAAAAGCCTGTCGAATCCGAGACGATAGAAGATATTCGCTTCGATCTCGTCCTGGGCGTTCTCGACCTTGTTCACAGCGAGGATCATGCGGTCCCTGTGATCGCGGAATCTGGAGAGCAGTTTCTCGTCCTCGTCCGTCGGGCCTGTGTCGACATCGACCAGCAGGATGATCGAGTGTGCAGCGCGAATAGTCCGTTCGATCCTTTCGGTTATACTTTTCTGGAGATGGTCGTCCGAATCGAATCCGAAACCACCTGTATCGATTACGATGAAATCCCTGTCGTTCCAGGAAGTGGTACCCTCCATCGTATCCCTGGTGACGCCAGGTGTCTCGTGAGTTATCGCTCTCCTCGAGCCGATGATGCGGTTGAAGAGTGTCGACTTGCCTGAATTAATCTTGCCTATGATCGCTACTGTCGGGGGCTTCTTCATCTGACAGGCCTCCTGCATGCTCTGAGAACCCTGTCCTCAAGAAAATCCTCTGCGGGAACGATAAATTTTGTCCCGAGTTTTTTCCCCAGCGCGGATGGACGGATATCGTCGATCATTTTTCCCTCGTGATTGATGGTGTTCGGGGGAAGCACCAGTATACCTTTCGAGCCGCCAGATCGTCTTAAGGCGGCCGATATGTCAGATCCGGAGAGGAGCCCGGATACACTGACCGACCTGCCGAATGTGGAATTGACGACCGTGAGGATCTCGATAGTAAGCCCGGGCAGCGCTCTGTTTACCATTGGAAGCACGTGCCTTTTCATCAACCTGCTTCCCAGGCGCCCGGTGACCAGGGTCATAATGCCGGATGGCTGGACTCTTCGTTTTTTCAGGTGCTTGATCCTCTCTCTTATGCCGTCGATAAACAGTCTGCTCATGCCGACGCCGTTTGAGATCTGATCGAAGCCGCCGTACCTTTCTGCCTCGGGAAAGATCCTGTCCGCAAGAAGGTAGAACTCGTCTGACATGAATACGAAATCATGGCCTCCAGAATTATTTCTGAATCTGCCGTTCATGTTTGCGGCATAATCTATCATCTCTCTCGCTTCGGCGGCTGAGACTTTTCTAAGTCTCGTCAGGCCTTCCCTGTGTCCGGTCAGGCCTACCGGCACCACGGCAAGGGTTCTGCAGGCCGGGTATAACGTGAAGAGGTCCCTCATCGTTCTGGCGAGAACGCGTCCGTCGTTCAGTCCCGGGATGACGACCACCTGGGCATGTATCGAGATCCCGTTGTCGGCCAGCTCAGACAGGATTTTCATGATATCGTTCTTCATCGGTCGGCCGAATATCTTCGTGCGCACCTTCAGGTTCGTAGCGTGCACGGACACGTAGAGCGGCGACAGGTTGTATTCGATGATCCGCTTCATCTGGAACCGTGAGATATCGTTCAGGGTGATGTAATTGCCGAAAAGAAAGCTGAGTCTGTAATCGTCGTCCTTGAAATAAAGTGTCTCTCTCATCCCGGTCGGCATCTGGTCGACGAAGCAGAAGGTGCAGCGCGAGGCACAATGTATAAAGCGCATCTCCTCGAAGACCGGCGCAGCTCTTTCGAGAGTCTCGACTCGTATCCTCCTCTCTACCCTCTTGCCGTTCTCCCGCTCAAGTCTGAAGAGCGGCAAATCGACCCCGGACAGGAGATAGTACAGATCAAGCTGGTCGCCGACCTTTCTTCCGTCGATGGCGACTATACGGTCTCCCTTCCGGAAGAATCCCTTACTGCCGCATATTTCCACGATTTTTACCGACATCAGTATTTCCGGGACGTTTTCAGGAGAATTAGAAAAACGCGCAACCCGTTTTGTAAATACAGGTTGCGCGCTCTATAAAAAAGAGCGGGCAACGGGATTCGAACCCGCGACCCTCAGCTTGGGAAGCTGATACTCTACCAGCTGAGTTATGCCCGCACACAATTCCAGTTACTTCGAAGTTATCAACTGATACCCGCGCTGTCAAGCATGTTGAGCGCCGATTCTGCAAGTCCCTTCCTGCCTGCGTCAAGCCAGGTGACCCCCGTCTCCTTCCGGAACCACGTCATCTGCCTCTTGGCGTACTGCCCCGTAAGCACAGCGATGTTCCCGATGGCGGCATCCCGGCTTAGTTCTCCTCTCACGAACCTGATTGTATCGGGATATCCAAGTGTTTCAAGTCCCGGGCATCCCGCTTCGGCTCCATTGTCGAGCAGACCGGAGACCTCCTCTGGCCAGCCAGCATCATACATCGCCTCTGTCCTTTCGGCGATGCGCGTGCGGAGTTGTTCCCTCTCCATATCAAGACCGATCTTTACGAGCTCAGGCATGCCGTTCCTACTCGTTTCCTGCTGCCGCCTGAAGTGTTCGCTCATTGGTGTTCCAGTGAGCTCGAAGATCTCGAGAGCCCTGATGATCCTGTAACGGTCGTTTTTATGTATCCTCTCTCCACTCTCGGAATCGGCTTTTTTCAGCTTCGAATACAGCTCTTTGGTAGTGATGCCCTCGATGCCTGATTTAAATTTAATGCGTTCGGATGGGACGAGGTCTATCTCAAAGAGACCGTGCGTCACCGAACGAAGGTAGAGGCCGGAGCCGCCGACAAGCAACGGGATTTTCCCGCCGACCCTAATGTCTTCGATGGCCTTTCGGGCCTGATCTGCGAACCATCGAGCGTTGCTCTTTTCCGTGATGTCGAGGATATCGATGCAGTGGTGCCTGATCCTGGATCGTTCGTCGGCAGACGCCTTGGCGGTGCCGATGTCGAGATCACGATAGATCTGCCTGGAATCTATCGAGACGATCTCTCCGCCGAGCCTTTCGGCCAATTCCATCACGAGAGAGCTTTTGCCAACGGCAGTGGGCCCGATGACGACGACGACTTTCATCTACCCCTCCGGTTTAGAGGTGCGATGGAATCTCTTCTCGAGCTCGCGCATCTCGACGCGCAGCATGGTCGGTCTTCCATGGGGACAGGTAAATGGAAATTCCGTCGCGAAGAGCTGGTCGGTCAGGCTTTCCATCTCCTCAGAGGTCATAGGATCGCCTGCCCTGACGGCTGAATGGCACGCGAACGATATGAGGATGGAATCGGTTGCCGGCAGTCCTCCACCCAGATCCGAAAGGATCGAGCGGAGAAGCTTTCCGTCCTCCCAGTTCCGGACTCCAGCCGGTATCCCGCGGACTATTATTGACCTCATGCCGAATGGTTCAGCCTCGAAACCGAGGTTCGGCAGTGTGTCTATGATCTTCTCGAAACTGTCGAATTCATCGAGTGATAGCTCGAGAGTAGCGGGGAAAAGAAGCGACTGGACTGTCGGGGCTTTGCCTCCGACGTTACTTCTTGCCCTGTCGTAGAGGATCCTCTCGTGAGCGGCATGTTGATCTATTATGACCATGCCGCCTCTGATTTGGATCATGATGTAGCTGTCGTGGAGCTGCCAGTAAAGACCGGTAGACACCTGACCGCGTATTTCGCTGGAATCTTTCTCGAAAAGAGGCTGCGGAGACTCCTGGAAGAGCCAGTCTGACCTGCCTGGTTCTTCGGCCCTGGCGGTGCCCGAAGGGTGGCCCTCTACCACTCTGCCAGTCGATTCGTCGCCGGGGAATATGTTCTTGTAAACTGATTCGACCTTCTCCCTGAAGGAGATGGTCTTGTCTCCGAGCGCCTCCCTGACTGCCGAGGATACGAGCCTGTGAATATCCCGCTCATTTTCGAATCGCACCTCGGCCTTCGCCGGATGAACGTTGACGTCGAGCATACCGGGTGGGATGTCTAGCATCAGGACGACGATCGGGAACCTGTCAGCGGGAATAATCGATTGATACGCCTGCCGGACGGCGTGTCCGAGAAGTCTGTCCTTGACGGCCCTGCCGTTGACGAATATGAACTGGGACGAGCGGGTTCCTTTTGTTATCGAAGGCATCGATGTGTATCCGCTGACTTCGATTCGGCCGTCGGTCTTTGCGAACGGCTTGAGGTGCGGGAAAACGGAGGCTCCGAGAACCATCTCGACACGTTCCTTGAGAGTGCTCGCGGGAAAGGACATGATCTCTCTCCCGTTGCTCCGCATCACGAATGCCGTCTGCGGCCATGCGAGTGCAAAACCCTGCATGGCTGATGTGATCCTTCTCGTCTCGGAAGAATCTGATGAAAGGAACTTATTCCTTGCTGGAAGATTGAAGAAGAGGTCTTCCACAACGATCTCCGTGCCGCTGGTCCTCACGAACGGGCCGTCGTTTCGGATCTCACCCGCCACCCAGTGCATCTCGCGTCCTACATCCGCCCCCTCCTCCATCGACCGGATCGTCATTCTCGAGACCGCGTTGATGCTTGCAAGAGCCTCGCCCCTGAACCCGAGTGAGCGTACCCGGTAGATATCCTCGAAAACAGTTATCTTGCTGGTAGAGTAGTTCTCTACTGCCTTCGCCATATCGTCAGCGGCGATACCAGTTCCATCATCGTCGATTCTGATCGAACGCTTACCTCCACCTTCTATCTCAATGACGATCCTCGTCGCGGAGGCATCCAGGGAATTTTCGATGAGTTCCTTGACTACGTTGAACGGGCGCTCCACAACCTCACCTGCAGCAATTTTTCCCGTTGTCTCGGGCGTGAGTTTTTGGATACTTACCACGGTAACATCCTGTTTTTAATGCTGTTGTAGCCACCCCTCGGATGGGGCTCCCGGTGGCGGGGCCATCCGAGACGTTAAGATACCACAGTATTTCGCGTGATGGCAACGGAGAATAAAGCGGAAGAGGGAAGCTCAGAAACGGTTTTTAGCTTCGGTGATGAGTTCGGCTGATGTCTCCGAACCGCCGGGATACACGGCATAGGAACTCTCGGGAAATATCTCGTTCTCGTTGTAGAGCTTCCTGATCTTCAGGGAGGTCTCTATTAACTCGAGCAGACGTCGTTCGAGGAACTCGATCCTGTGATGGCTTTCCAGGGAGATTACAGCGAAGATGTCCGGCTCGATCCAGGAGAAATAATCGGTCTTCCTCACCTGTTTTCTAATCCCGATACTCAATTCGTTGATAATCTCGAGTGTGGTGTTGTAGTCAGTATTGAGCTTCTCTTTAAGGCCTTTTATCCGGTACAGGGTTACGATAAACCCATGGTGATATCTCTCGGCCCGTTCGATCTCCTCATTTAACCGTTCGATCAGTATCTTCTGGTTGGAACGGAGAAGATCGTCGAAGGAGGCAGCTTTTCTGTCCCTCTTTTCTACTCCGCTGTCATGCAGTATGGGAAGAAGTATCTCAGAGATCCTGGAGAGGAGATCGAGCTCGTGCGTCCCGAAGATCGCGGGGTCGAGAGGCGATCCGGGAACCCGGTCATAACCGATATAATATGCCTTGAACTCCCTCGCTCCGATGAAAGGATAGATCACGAGCGACCTGTAAGGCGGCGGATTATCGTACGTTCCAATATCACTCGAAAGGAAACTGATGCATTCAGGCTTTCCCTTGTCCATGGCACGAGCGAGCATCTGCTCGTCGCATGTCCTGATGATAGACCATTCCTGTTCTTCATCAGGGAATCCATGATAGGATTTCTCTTCTTCGTTTGTGCCGATGAAGTGAAAACTGCCTTTGCTAGCGCCGATGATGGGCGAGATGAGTGCGGGAAGCATCTTTATCTTGTCTTTCAGATCAGGCGCTCCCATGAGTGCCGGCGTCAGGCTGGAGAGGTCTTCAAGGCTGTCCATCTTACGGGCCTGTCGAAGTTCTCTCAGCTGTGTATAGACGAAGAACCCCAGTTGGAAGCGCAGTACTTCCTTTATCTTCAGGAAGCTCTCGAGCGAATCGAGACTTGAGAATTCGAAGAGCGCCACGCCCAGGGGGTCATCGTGCTCTAGCGGTATGTATATTGATGTTATGGCGTCTCTGCGTCCAGAGATCCTGAGGCCGGCGTCATGGCTCGCCTCAGTCATCATCACCTCTTCCCTGTTGACATAGGAGCGGGCGAGGCTTCCCTTTCTACAGTGAATGCGGGGGGCTCCCCCTCCGTCATGTATCTGCTGGTCGCTTCCACCCAGGATGAGCCAGTCACCCTCGTCAGTGGCTGTATAAATAGTGACCGTATCGGCGGAAAGGATGTCTGCCAGCGCTCGACATAGCAAGAGGAACTTGTCATGAAATTCGATATCTCTCTGGAAGAGCGATTCGAGATAATTCCTTATCTTGAATTCCGTGTCCCGTATCTTCTCCGTGTCTATCCTGAGATGCTGCGCGAGTATCGGAGATATCTTTGATGCGAGAATATCTATCGTACTCCGGTCATTATCGTCGAGCTTCCGCTCGCCCTCGATAGTAGATACATTGAGTACTCCGATCAGCGTATCGCCGACAGTGAGCGGGGCCGAAATCGAGCTGCTGATCGTGTTTCTCTCTCGACCATCCCTGTACAGTGGATTGTCGACGAGATCGTGTACGAGTATCACTTTTCTTGTCTCGGCTACGTTTCCGGCGATACCCGAACCTACCTTCTGTCTCGTGCTCGAGATCACTTCGTCGCTGAGACCCATCGCGTACCCGATATAGAGTTCTTCCGTTTGCTCGGAGTGGAGCATTATGGAGCCGGAGGAGGCCTCGACGGCTCTTACCGATATCTCGAGGAGCCATTTCAGCAGCCTGTCACGGTCAGTTATCTTGTTTATGTACTGGAGAGCCTGTTCGAGATGTTTCGGCCACGGATATTTATCGGGGGGTGTCTTCTCTTTTTCGGCAGCGCTGTCAGCCATGTCCGAGGCGGCTTCCGAAGGATTAAGTATCTTGACTCCCGTGCGGGAGAGCATCCCGATCTCTTCGTTGAAGGGGCCGCCCTTTCCAGATACGACTACATAGTCCGCCTCCTGGAAGGCCTGGAGAAAAGATCTGTCGGTGTAGACTGACACACCGATAATCTCGGCGACTTCCATGGCAACGGCCCTCGGATCGCGATCGTAGATTCCGAGAATCTCGAATCCGGGATCTCTGTGATATTCGCTGAGGATGTTAAGTTCGTCCTCACCGCCGCCCAGAATGGCTATCTTGGCCGCCTTCACTTTTCCCTCCGGAATAATGCGTTGCAACGCGGGTTTCCGTGGGAAAATCAGCAAAAATCAAGCCATTCGGGGTCAATTTTCGTTTCTTGAGATGAGATCCTTCAACCCGGAGAGGAACGCGAGGGCCTCAATGGGAGTTAACTGGTCTATATCCAAAGAGTTGAGTCTGTCGCGCAGTTCATCGGACGGATGGAAGAGGTTCATCTGTCTTTCAACGACGATCGCGTCTGTATCTGGTGCGATAGTGTCTCTTTCCAGCATTTCAAGGATTTTACCGGCCCTGTCTACAACACTGGACGGAAGTCCGGCAAGTTGCGCTACATGAATACCATAGCTCCTGTCGGTCTTCCCCTCCTCTACATGATACAGAAATACTATCGAATCGCCCCATTCCTTTACGGCGATCCTGACGTTATGGATCCGGCCGAACCTCGCGGCCAGATCGGTCAGTTCGTGATAATGCGTGGCGAAAAGTGTCTTGGGCCGCCTGCCTTCATCCTCGACAAGATATTCGGTGACGGCCCATGCGATGCTCAAGCCATCGAGCGTGCTTGTACCGCGGCCTATCTCGTCAAGGAGTACGAGACTTCGCGATGTGCAGCCGTGGAGGATTCTCGCCGTTTCGGCCATCTCGACGAGGAAGGTGCTCTGTCCTCTCGCAAGGTTGTCGCTCGAACCGACTCTAGTGAATATCCGGTCCATTATTCCCATCTCTACCCTCGATGCCGGAACGAAACTGCCCATGTGCGCCATTATTGAGATCAGGGCAGCCTGTCTGATATAAGTCGACTTCCCTCCCATGTTGGGTCCGGTGATGAAGAGCAACTGTCTCTCGTCAGGCCTGAGAACGAGATCGTTTGGAATGAAGTTCGTTCCGGAAAGGTTCTCTACCACGGGGTGCCTGCCTCCCGTGATGACGAGATCCAGCGAATCGTTCATCGACGGCCTGCAGTAATCTCTCTCCAGCGCAAGATCCGCCAGGGACGAGAGGGTGTCGATACGGGAGACCGCCGCCGCGATCTTCCTCAGGCCTGCACTCTCGGCCGCGATATCCGCGCATATTCCCGCGAATATCTCGCGTTCCATCTCAATCCTTCGCGATTCCGCCGTGAGGATACTGCTTTCTCTTTCCTTGAGGTCCCCGGTTATGTACCGCTGTGAGTTCACAAGTGTCTGTTTGCCGATGTAATCATCAGGTACCTTCTCCTGGTGGAGCCTGGACACCTCGATGTAGTAGCCGAAGACCTTGTTGAAGCCGACCTTGAGTGTAGATATTCCTGTCCGCTTCCGTTCCGTCTCCTGGAGAGAGGCTATCCAGCTCTTGCCCCCTTCCGAATCGTCGATCAGCCTGTCCAGTTCCGGGTCGAAACCGCGGAGGATGAAGCCGCCGTCACGCATGTGGGCAGGACAGTCAGGCACGATGCTCTTTTCGATGAGTCCGGCTGCCTCGACGGGAGTGCCCATGTCCGATATAGCTTTCCGTACAGCATCCGCTTTGATTTCCGTACAGATGCCGGCGACAGCGGGGATCCTTTCGAGTGTGGACGAGAGGGATAGAAGTTCCCTCGGGCCTGCCTTGCCGGTGACTATCCTGGAGAGTATCCGCTCGGTGTCGGGCATTCCCTCTAGTGCGTCACGCAGCCTTCTCAGGACTGATTTGTTTCCCGAAAACGCCTCTATTGAGTCGAGCCGCTCATCGATAACGCGCACGTCCCTCGAGGGCCTCATCAGCCATTTGCGCAGCTCTCTGCCGCCGCCGGCCGTCTTTGTCCTGTCTATGTGGTGGACCAGTGTCGTCTCGTCTGTATTGCCGCGAAGAGGTTCGAATATCTCGAGGTTTCTCAGAGTCTCCCGGTCGAGAAAGAGTGTGTCACGGGAGACGATGCGCCTGATGGCAGTCACATGTTCCAGACCGCTTCTGCGTAGCTGCTTGACGTATCCAAGCAGGGCCCCGGCCGCCGACAGTGCCAGAGAATTCTCTTCGAGACCGAAGCACGTAAACTCTGGAACACCGAAGTGGCCTGTGAGCAATCGGCGAGCTTCTCCTTCCCCGAATTCAAAAGGTGCTTGAGTGTCAATAGGGCATCCTGGAAAAAGTCCAAGGGTGAACTCAGCCGATCCGGTCGAACCTTCCGGGACAATCGCTTCCCGCACAGGGATGCCGGCGATCATGCTTTCGACAGATTCCGGCCCGTCCTCGCCAGCACTGAACTCTCCTGTGGAGAGATCCATGAAGGCGAAGCCCACCCCGGCATCGTCCGACTTGATGGAAAGGATGAAGTTGTTCGCATTGTCGGAAAGCGTGGCCGGTGATAGGGATGTTCCGGGAGTGATTACGTCTGTAACCTGCCTGCGGACGATCTTTTTACCATCAACGGGTTTTTCGACCTGGTCGCAGACCACGACCTTCTTTCCCGCCTCGAGAAGACGGCTTATATATGCATCTGCGGCATGAACCGGGACTCCCGCCAGCGGAACCGGATTCTTCTTGTCCCGTGATGTAAGGGCGATGTTGAGGATACGCGAGACCTCGCGTGCGTCGTCGTAGAATGTCTCGTAGAAATCTCCGACCTGGAAGAAGAGGATGCCGTCGCTGTAACGGTCCTTTATCTCCCGGTACTGGGACATGAGAGGTGTGAGCCTGGACGAAGACATCTATTCGACAGGGAGGACCTTGCTCGAATAGCCGGTACGTTCCATGACTTTGAGAGCAGCCTCTTCGGCTTCCTCACGGGTATCGAATCTGCCGGCACGTACGCGGTACCAGAGTCGTTCTCCAATCTCGGCTACCTCTATGTGCAGATCGTCTATCATGGATCCGAGATCGGAGATAAACGCATGGGCGTTCCCCCTCTCGCTGAAAGCCCCGAACTGAAGCGTGTATCCGGGAGATACGTCTGCTTGTGATGACGTTCCCCGGAAGTGAGTCTCTCCCTCTTCACCTCCCTCCCCGCTTCTTTCAGGTCTGGGACGTTTCAGCGCGGAATCGATCATCTGGACCTTTTCCCTGGCCTTCGGCGCCTCCGGTGACCCGGGGAAATTCCTCAATACGTTCCTGTATGTCTGAAGGGCTTTTTCCCTCTCTCCGGTCATCTCGTAACATTCGCCCAGGCGAAAACCAGCAATAGGGCTTGAGTGACCAGCCGCGATAGTCTCGTACCTTTCAATCGCATCGCCGATTCTGCCGGAGCGGATGTCTATCTCGGCGAGGGCAATGTAACTCCAGTGAAGGTAGTCGCCCCTGTCGATCCTCTCGAAATCACTTCTTGCGCCTTCGAGATCGTCCAGCTGCTTTCTCGCCAACCCTCTGAAATAGACGGCCTCGTATTTGGCGCTCCCCCTTCCCTCAGCCCTTATGCCTTTGAGGAGCGTGATGGTCTTGTGATATTCTCCTGTTGCGTAACTGAGTTTGGCGAGTTCGACGCGGGCTCTCAATGCCTCCCTGTCATCGCCGGTGTTGATGACATCCTCAAGCATGACGCTCGCCCCGTAAGTATCTGTTCTCAGATCGGCCAGCATCAGCCTTGCCTGGTCTCGTGTCCTGCCACGCATGCCAGGAAACTCCTCCCGAAGTTTCTCCTCGGCTTTCCTGTATTCCTTGGTGTTGAACAGGCCGCGGATAGTCCTCAGACCGGCGGTACCGGCGTCTGCCGGCAAAAGCGCAGGAAAGGCCGCAGCGACGGCCGCGATTATAACTGCCTTACAGAGTGGTCTCATCTTTTTGAATGGAATCAAAACTGCAGCAAGCCCTGCAGAATCCAAGGTCTGTTACGTAAGTCTCCCCGCAACTGCCGCATTTCCAGCTGTTCGAGATTGCCGGAATCCTGTCGTTCTCCTCGAGCACGCTTAGAGCTTCATCGGTTCTACCGTTCTTGATATACAGAGACGCCAGACAAACTCCCAGATTGTTGTCGCCTGCTATCCTTCCTCTCTCGCTTTCGAGCAGGTCGATACCGCGTGATATCTCACCCTTCTTTGCGTAAAATCCTGCGAGGGAGGCGAGAAGCGGAGAATCGGTCGGATATTTAGCGAGCAACCTTGACAGAATGCCCTCGAGCTCGTCGAACCTTCCCGATTCAAAGAGAGCCTTCTCCAGCCTTGTCACGACTTCGGAGAAATAGCTCATGTCGATCAAGAGCAGCGCTTCCCAGCTCCTTGACGCCTTGTCGAGGTCTCCCTTGTCCATAGCAAGGCCGGCACTGAGATAAAGTGCGCCTGTACAGGTCCCGTCCTCCTTCATCGCCCTTTCGAGATATTTCCCCGATCCTTCACTGTCGCCCGACTCGATAAGGGCGCAGGCCACCGATGTCAGGTAGGACGCTCTCATGCGGGGAGTGACTGAATCATCGATGCGGGACAGTTCTCGGAGGGCGCCGTAGGACCTATCGAACTTCCCTTGTATATGGTAGAGACGTTGCAGGGCGGCCAGCACTGCGACGTCCCTTTTCTTTTTCCTCACCGTTTCGAGAGCGGCCACGGCACGCTCTGTCTTTCCCAGTGCAGCGAGATCTTCCGCTATGGAGAGCTGAATGGCTTTTTCGTCATCAAAGTTCAATCCGGGTCTGACAGTAAGCCCCCTGTGCAGCTGGAGGGCTTTTTCGGCCTGGCCCCTCTCACGCATCAGGTCGCCGAGCTGTATGTAGGCGTCTACATCGTCCTCGCCATTTCGGACCGCTGACGTCAGAAGAGTGTATGCGTCGTCCTTCCTTCCGTCGATCAAGGCGTAGAGAGCCTCGATATAGCTGCTCCGTCTGGCTCTGCCACGCTTTTTCCTCTGCAGGAGGATAATCGCGGAAAGCAGCACGACGGCGAAGGCAAGTGCTCCAATTACTATCATTCTGATATTAACGGCATCCATACTCTATCACGCATCCGTCAGGGCATGTCCTCCGGCAGTATCTCTTCTGACTCTTCCTCAAGAGGCAGGTTCCGAAGTGCCTCGAGCTCATCCTGCAGCTTACGGCAGCCCTTCTTCTCCCTGCTGACACGGAGGAGGAGCTGGGCTTCCCTGATCCAGGAACCGATTGCCCATATGAGCATTCCGGCGATAAACGTTACGACCAGGATCACGTTGAGCTGAAGGTTATAATAGGTCCAGTTGAAGAAACGAAAGGTCACTTTCGTTCCGGCGTTGAGCGTTCCCAGCCACACGAGACCGATAACGCCGAGAAGGAGTATGATTCCTCTTATGATCCACACGCCAGTTACCTCCCAGTGCTCTCTTTTCCGATAAAAGTAAAGTTTCTAAGCTCCCTCAGAACCACGCTTACAGTATCACCCGGATTCAGGTTTTCCGATTCGACGAGCACGTTCCTGAAATGCGGAGTTCTTCCTTTCAGGAATTGATATTCTCCCTTTTTAACTCGAGCGTCAAGGAGGATTTCCTCGACCGATCCGATGCGGGCAGCCATGATCTCTCTCCTTACTCGCTGTATGGCCGTATTGAGGGTACCGAGCCTCGACTTCTTCGCCTCGACGGGCACGTCGTCTGCGAGATCTGATGCCTTTGTCCCATCTCTCGGGGAGTACTTGAATGTGAAAGCCGAGTCGAACCTCACCTTCTCAACGACATCGAGTGTCTCCTCGAACTCCTTATCCGATTCTCCCGGAAATCCCACGATCACGTCGGTGGTGAAAGCAATATCGGGGCAGATCGCCCTCGCCCTCTCGATGATTTCGAGATATCCTGACCTCGTGTATCCCCTGTTCATCATGGAGAGGATCCGGTCACTCCCCGCCTGAAACGGCAGGTGTATGTGCGGACACACCCTGTCAGTTTTCGCCATAAGGGTGAATATCCCGTCGTCGACATCTCTGGGATGCGTAGTGAGGAATCGAATCCTTTCTATATGCGAATTTTCGAGTATTCTGGCGAGAAGCTCGACAAATCCGTAATTACCTGAACGATAGGCCATCACGTTCTGGCCGAGAAGCGTGACCTCTTTAACTCCAGATGCTTCAAGAAGTCCGAGGTCCTCGATTACGGCGTCGACGTCCTTGCTCCGGACAGTCCCCCTGACGTAGGGCACGATGCAGTAAGAGCAGTAGTTCTCGCAGCCTCGAGTTATGGAAAGATAACGGGAAGGCGAAGAGCCCGAAACACTCCGCAGCCTGTAAGTGACAGAGCCGTCCTTCTCGACCATGACCTTTCGAACATCTCCGGATATGGCCGCTGAAATGGCGGAAGGCAGCGCCTCATAGTTGTCCGGCCCTGCTACGATATCGAGTGCCGGCACGAGTTCGAAGAGCCTTTCGCCGAGCCTCTGCGCCATGCAGCCGCAGACTGCCAGTACTGCACCTTTATGCCTGGAGAGGTCGTTGAGCCTGCCTATCGCCCTCCTCTCGGCATTCTCCCTGACGCTGCAGGTGTTGACGAGGATGGCGTCAGCTTCCGACGGATCCTGCAATATCCCGAACCCCTCGTCCTCGAGCATCGATTCGAGTATTTCAGAATCGAATGCGTTCATCTGGCAACCGAAGCACTCGAGATAGACATTGTACGGGCTCATGATCCGATCCTTCCGTACAGCCTGCCCCTCGAATAATGAGTGATGTCGACAGGCACGAGTTTTCCATCGAGCGACGAAGGACAGTCGACGCTCACTTCGCAGTAGTTGCCTGTCAAAGCGGTTGAGAAACGCGAGTAGCGTCTTGCCTTTCCCTGGATCACGGCGAGTTCGCGGCTTCCCGGACGCGATCTCATGAATTCCCTCTTCTTTGATTTTCCAAGTCTGATCAGCTTCCTGCTGCGGCGTTTCCGGATATCCGGATCGACCTGGCCGTCCATCGTCTCTGCCGGGGTTTCCGGACGCCTCGAGTACGAGAATACATGAAAGTAGGTCAGCGGAAGCGATCGAGCGAAATCGAACGTTCTCCTGAAACTGGCTTCGTCCTCTCCCGGGAATCCGGTTATTATATCGGTACCTATGCTGATGCCGGTGGAGAGTTCTCTGACAGCCTCGATCCTTTCCCTGAAAAATGATGTGTCGTAAGGTCTTTTCATCGCGTCGAGGATGATATCGTCCCCGCTCTGCATGGGTATGTGAAGATGCGGCGCCAGCCTGTCAGTCACGGATATAAGGCGGAGAAGCCTGTCCGTCACCTCGTTCACCTCAATGCTGCTGAGCCTTATCCTCAGATTGCGCGTCTCAGTCAGGATCGACTCCACCAGGCCGTCGAGCGGCGGCCCGTCATCGATGTCTTTTCCGTACCTTCCGATGTGGATCCCGGTAAGGACTATCTCCTCGATGCCGTTTTTTTCGAGCTTCTTTACCTGCCTGATAACGCGCTCGAACGGGACGCTCCGGCTCCGTCCCCTGGCCCTGGGAATGATGCAGTAAGTGCATGATGCATCGCATCCCTCCTGAATCTTGATAAACGCCCTCGAATGCTCGTGAAACTCCGCTATATCATAGCTTTCGGATCCTTCGAAAGGCGGGCCGGGGAAATTCACGCCTGCCAGGTCCTCGAGGATGCATACGATCGAATCCTTGTCGTCGTTTCCGATGACAAGATCGGTCTCGGCCATCTTCTCGAGGCTCTCGGCCTGGGTCTCGGCATAGCAGCCAGTAACGATGATGGTCGATTCAGGAGCGGCCTTTCTGGCCCTTCGGACGGCGTTCCTGCACCGGGAGTCAGTCTTGCCTGTCACGGTACAGGTATTGATGATGTAGTAATCCGCATTTTCGCCGAATGTCCTGAATTCCCAGTCCCTTCCGACGAGGGCCTGCCGTATGCATTCCGATTCGTACTGGTTCAGCTTGCAGCCAAGTGTAGTGATCGAGAATGTCGGTCTTGCTTCTTCACCGCTTGTTTTCAATAATTGTCTCCGTTTCCGTGAGACTGATAAAGAAATGAGGGTGGAACACCACCCTCACTTCCGTTCATCAAACTGCATAGATAGTCAGGGTGACTATTCGGTCCCCTTTTTATCTTCAGGCTCTTCCGCCGCCTCCTGCTTCTCCTCGACCGGGGCTTCCGGCTCGTCGGATACAGGCTCAGCGGGGGGTGCCTCGACAGCAGGCTCTTCTACTACTTCCTCGGCCACGACCTCGACATCTTCAGGTTTGTCATCGTCGTCCGAGTCCGTAACGGGCAGCGCTTCATCTGCTGCCGGCTCAGTCTTAGC
>CBDUYR010000045.1:0-22789 GCA_965371515.1 uncultured bacterium
CTGGAACAGTACTTTTACACCTTATCATACTGTCCCATTTTCGGGGTCCACTATAATACGCACGTTTACATGATTTCTAGTTATGATGAAAAGGTGGGTGATACGCCCTAGATTTTCGTATAACAGAGTGTTCGTGGCTGCAGGTCTGGCGACCCGGACGGTCACTTCACGGATACTCACGATGCTATCTGAAATACTGCGAATAGAAAAAAATTGACCTGCGATTTTATATAACCCTATAATTCACCTCATGTTATAATAGAATGATCGCAAAACTGCGGCCAGTCATGGATAGCCCTGAAGAAAATCAACAATGAGGAGTGAGCTGATGCTTAGGATTCTTATTGTTATATTGGCTTTAGCCTCAATAGCGGCGTGTACAGAGACAACTACTGATAGTTCAAAGAAGAAGCTTACTCAGCATGAAAGAGACAGTATCCTTGCTGAGTCGGATCTGCCGGGAGCAAACGTCGTCGGGAAGGCTATAGAAGTATCAGATTCCTCGACTGCACGAGCCAAGCGGCTAGATGAGCAGTCTGACTAGAGTGCGAAAAGTTCTACGAGGACTGTCCTACGTATAACAAAGTGTTCGCGGCTGCAGTTCTTTGACCTTTCGCCGAGATGACATTTGTCGCAGAGACCGCCAGAGCGTTGGAGCCTGCAATATCCTGTGATAAACGACACGTCGCATTTGTGGAGGTAGAGCGTGTCGAAAAGGAGTATTTTGATACCTTATGGATCTGTAATGTCGAAAGCGGTTCTCTGGAAAAACTGTACAGAGGACCTGGAAAGGCGAAAAATCGAGGCGTAAGTGAATTGTCATGGTCTTTCGATGATTATCATATTGGAATGTTCTTTTCACCAGAGGCATTGGTGTTAGAAATTCAAAATCCAGACATCATTCATAAGGTCAGAGGAATAGATTTTAACTGGATTGGAAATAAAATGATTGTATTTACTCAAGGAAACGATATGTATCTGTATAACTTGGATACCAGAAAAAGGGAATTATTCTTGGAAGAAGCTTCAAAGCCTATGTTTTTATGGAAGAACAAATAGGAGATAAAATCTATATGTTTAAACCAGCTGCTATTGCAATACTAATGGGCAATATTTTACTGTTATTTAGCTCTGCCGGGCGAGTGAGCGAAGCAAACTCCTGTAAGCAATCGTCATATGATGTAATGTCTGTGCTGATTCAAGAGGAATACGGAATTGATTTCAAAATTATTCTTATCAACAGTGAAACCGAATCCTGGTGTTTAGGCACTCACCTGGACTTCCTCCAAGAACAGTGGCCAGAACTCAGAAGAGAGACAATAGATTCTCTTATAACTAGAAATAGCGGCATTTCGCAAAAGCTGGAAGCGAAATTCAAGATTTCAGTCGACTACATGCTAATATCGGAAATCGAATACCTTGAAGCTCTTCAAGATAGTTCGGATCATTCAAAGGACAAGATATTTATGTCCAATGGGGATACCAGCCTCTCAGTTGAAGAATACGATGAAGCTTATTATGATTCGCTAATGCCCGATTGGGATAATTTCGATGAAATGCATCCAGACGCCCAAGGTTATTTAACGTTTTCCAGAGTTGGATATGATTCGGAGTACATGCAAGCCCTGCTGATATATTCTAATGCCTATCGCTGTAGTGGAGATCGAGTGCGTCCGAAAACAAGGAAAATCGCTTACTTCAAAAAGCGTAATGGATCTTGGGAATTAGTAGGTGTTTCGCGAAGAGTATCAGCAATGTATTGATATTATGTATCATCTGATTATGAAAATTGCTGTAACAGCGGCGATCCTCAGTATGTGCTTTCTTGGCGGCTGCGCCAAGCCGTACGCCGAGCCAAATCTTCCGTACGAAGACGAGACCGAACGAGAAGAATACTCTATCTATTCACTCAGTATCGAGCATATCTACATGCGCAATCTGCTCTCGAATCACAAGAGCGAAATCGGGTCGATTGTCATAATCTCTGAGACAAACGAACTTATTGAGTACTGGAGGGACGAGTTTGTCGACGACATCGAGAACGAGGGTATACCGGAAAATGTTATCGAGAACTGGAGGAAGGAAAACGAATCCACAGAGTTCCTTAAGCGAAAATTCAATTTGTTATACGAGTATCATCTGGTGACAAGAACCGAACTGGATGGGATTGAAGACGTCAGTTTCTTCAGAGAGTTTTACAGGCGATATCCGGATTCAAATGGTTTGATATCGGTCTCGAAGATCGGGTTTGACAAGGCGAAGAATACGGCATTGATCCACCTGATCCACAGTTACGGCACACTGGGAGCGACTTACAACTTCATTCTGTTGAAGAGGACTGACGGTGCATGGGGTGTTGTGCGGAGAATATCGACTAGTGGTTTGTAGGCTCGAGCGTGGACTATAAAAAAGTGAGGGAATATAAGGGTTGCGGGCTTATATCCCCTCAGTGCCGATTCGGATTGCAGTCAAAGAAGACAACTCAGCAACCATACTAATCGAAGGATACGTATCTTGCCATTTATAATGACTCACTATCGGTATCCTGAAGTCCCGTAAAGGGCTCTTCTCATTAATTATTAATATTTGTAGCTGCTGCCTCCTTGATTGAGACCTCATCGACAATGAAAGTATAGGCGGATTATCGATTTTGTCCATGCCCGGGTTCACGCTCCGACCGGATTGACAAAGACGCCGGTTGTGATATACTGAATACGTTCATGAAAATCAGGGAGCTGCCTGGTTCTTTCTGACAGCGACGATTGCAATTATCTAACAAAACGACTGCAGTACAATGAGCTTTTTACCAATAGTAGCATTATTTGCCCTCGTATACTGGTTGAGCAACAGACTGAGCCGACCCGCCCCTCAGCCCTACGTGGAACCGAAGTACTGGGGAATATCCATGGAGAAGCTTATCGAACTGGGCGATTCGTGCGATCTCCTGATAATCGGTCAGATTGAAAATCTCGAAAACATCGATGTCGAGAGAAACATGATGGGGGCAAAGCATAACTTCTTAGAGGTTCATCTCGACGTAAGGGTAGAATTCCCCGAGGAAATGAAGGATGACGATGCAGTGATCAATTCCTGCCATTTCATGCAGCAGGGCAGCCTGGGGGAGAACGCGAAATTGTCAGGACTCCACCCCGAACTGAATGACACGGTCTGTCTTGGATTGTTCATGAGATCTGAGAAGAACGGTGTCTTCTATCTTGGATCGAACAGTCCTTTCTACAGGATCAGAAACGATGAGTGGATGCCGTACACCAGGAGAAACTGGATCGATATTATCCCAGCGGAGAAACCGATCATCGGTGATTTCACCGATTCCGGCTCAAGTATCCACTAGAGGTTCAGTCAGATTATCCATACAGTCCAAGTTTCAGTAGTAATTTCTGCGGGAATATCGTACAAGTTTTTATAAATCGAACGTGCAAGACAAAATGAAAGGAGATTTGATGGCCTGCCCCGAATGTTACAGCAAGGATCCGCGAGTGACTCCGATTCTCGATCCGGAGAGTTGTCTTACAACTCACCGGCAGTATGTCTGCTCCACCTGCGGAAGGTGCATCTGCGCGGAAGCGGATTCCCAGAACAAATACAGGATCAAGTACCCGTTCAATTCACTGGAGATAGCCAAGCTGTATCTAAGGGCCGCTGAAGCGATCTATGAGGGCCCCTGCGAGATCTACGAGATTGAATACTCGAACGGCCGCAATCTGTACAAGATCTTTAAGAGCAAGGAGGACGTGCTCGCCTATCTTAAGAAAAACTCGATGCAGAGTTGTCCTTCGGAGGAGCCCCTGTACAGGACCAAAACGTACAAGCCGCATAACAATTCCCAGGTGAGAAAGCTCAGGGCGGACGAGATCGCGAAGTATCTCGAAGAGAAAAATGGATAGCGCTGAAGAAATCGAAGAGTCTGAAGATTAAGCGTAATATCGGACGATCTGCGTCAATCCGGGCAGGATTTGATCGCATGTACAGGAAGCTCGATCTGAAGAAGGAATACCGGGAACTGTATAGTCCTCCAGGCAGGGATCCTGTGGTCGTAGATGTTCCTCCGCTGAAATATCTCATGATAGACGGAATCGACGCCGAGCCGGGGAACGAGGCCTTCCAGAACGCCATACAGGCACTCTTCAGCGTTTCATACAAGACTAAATTCATATCGAAGAAGCAGCTTGAGTCGGATTACGTTGTTATGCCGCTGGAGGGATTATGGTGGGCGGACGATATGAACGACTTTATCGCCGGAAAGAAGAAGAACTGGCGCTGGACCCTCATGATCCTGCAGCCGGGATTAGTCACACTGGAGATGATAGACGGTGCGAAAGATGCATCGGGAGGCAAGGCGCCGGCGGATTCTCTCGAAAAGCTCCGGCTGGATGAGCTACACGAGGGATTATCAGCCCAGATCATGCATATCGGTCCGTATTCGGAGGAACACGGGAACATCATGAAGATCCACGAGCTCATAAGCGGTGAAGGCGGGAGCTTTGAAGGGACCGCACAGAAGCACCACGAGATCTACCTCAGTGATTTCAGAAAGACGGCGCCTGAGAAGCTTAAAACTGTTTTAAGACAGCCGTTCATCATATAGAATATCACATGAAGCGGATACTGCCGCTCATCCTGATCATAATGTCCCGGAAGAGGGACATCGGGGGCGTGATCCTGCACTTCGCGCTGACCCTGATACTGTTTGTCGCTGCTATTCTGACGGGAAGGCATCGGAAAAAAGACGGCGAAAAAGAAAATTTCTGAAGCGGGAGGGGGTAAACAGGTATGACGGACAGGAACAGGGCGATCGCCGGGTCGACGATCATTCTGTTAACGACTTTTGTATTGGGCCTTCTGCTAGCAGTGCTGCGCAAGGGCCCGAGCGCATTCTCCAATCTTAATCTTGCCTACATGTTCATTGCCTTCTGTTTCGCAGGCGCAGCTTTCTATTCGGTCCTGAAATACCGCAGCACCCGCGATATGGTGTTTTCCGTATTCATTGTGACGCTCGTACATCTTCTCATCTTCAGGATTACCGAGCCGAGGTACTTCATCGAGTTTTTTCTGTACTATGCGGCGCTTGGTGCCGCCGTGCTGATCTACTATAAAGCGATCGTTCCCCGCATGGGCCGGGTAAGGATCGGGAAATTCATATTGCTGGCCGTACTTATTGTGGTTATCTATTCGGCCGCGACGGTCATCGCGTCACTCTTCTCAAGCGGCAGGAGCCTGTCGCAGAGTCTTAACGGTATAATTACCGTTCACAGCCTTACCGGTATCACACTTGGGCTCGGACTCGAGATCGGGGAACTGCTGATAGAGAAGTTACTGTCAACGCCCCTGGAAAGATGATTGGATATGTTCGGAAACATACCGACCAGGCTTGCCAGATGTGTATCCGCGGGAATCCTGCTGGCTGTCATCATGACCATCGCCGCTCCACCGGGCGAGGCCTCGAGCCTGTTCAGCGTTGGAGCGGGACATGCCAGATTCAGAGATTCGAAGGCGTTGATCTGGGATCCCTCATGGTACCTGACCGGCACCTTCTTTTTCGATGTCAGACCGGGCCTGCAGCTCGGCCTGTCGATGAACTACTACTTTCTTCAGCCCAGACCGGCCAGCGATTTCTTCGGGGTTGGAGTTATGTGGGAGGAACCTGAAGGCGACGGTTGGATGTTTTCCATGGTGCCGGCCGTAAGGATTCCATTTTCGCTAGGCGATGACGGATTGACGCAGGTATACCTGCAGGGCGGCATTGGATGGTACCACCTCGATATGGATTTGCTGTACTCTGGTCGTGTTCTGGTGCCTGAAGGTGAGGATATCGAAAAAAGGATCACAGCCAAATGGGACAAACCCGGGGTGGACGGAAGGTTCGGTGTTGTGACAAGGCTCAGCGGCGCCTTTTTCTGGAGATATCTCCCAGTATGAGCGTGATATTTACAGATGATGAATCTACATGGTCTTTAAATGCGTATATTGCGATGAGCATGAAGTATTAGCCGTAGCGTTTATCAGTGATCCACTGAAGGAGATAACGTGATCGAAATAAGACCTGAACGTCCAGGCGATGAAGAAGCCATTGCCGAAATCAACAGACTCGCATTCGACGGGGAAGAGGAGGTGGGAATAATCGCCGGGATCAGGAGTTCTGAATTCTTCATCCCCGAACTCTCGCTCGTCGCCGAATCGGACGGCAGGATCATAGGGCATATCATGTTCAGCCTCATCAACCTTATCCGGTTCGACCAGCCGGCTGAAACGATTCTCAGCCTAGCACCAATGGCCGTTGACCCCGAAGAACAGAACAGGGGTACCGGTTCGGCCCTTGTACGGGCAGGGATGGAGATTGCGCGAGAACTCGGTCACAGGATCGTCATAGTTATAGGCCACTCCGGATATTATCCGAGGTTCGGATTTGAGAAGGCGAGAATACACGGGTTCGAAATCGGGATCGATGTACCTGACGAGGTTTTCATGGTGGCCGGGCTGCAACCCGGCGCTTTGCAGGAATCGGGGGGCATGGTACAATTCTCTCCGCCGTTCAACATGTCCTGAAAACAGGTCGGAAGGATCGTGAGGCTCATGAAGAGACTGGCAGTCATCATTTCTATTATACTGATAATGACTGGATGTAGCGGAGAGTACGCTGACGACGAAGTGCAGCCCATCAACACCCTCAACGATGCGGATAATCCCGAGATTGCAATAGCGAGGGACATGCTGGCCGCAACATTGAACTACGATATCGACCGGTTTGTCGAGCAGAACCGTCCCAAACTCGAAGTATGTTTCCTCAGCATTCTCGACTCAGATCCGGCAGACGAGCTTCTTGCACGGCTGAAGGGCGCGAAGCTCGAAGTGCACAAGTTTTCCGAATGGACCACATATTTCAAGAACGAGGACGGGCAGCCGATCATGCCCACGCGGTTTTTCACGATATCGGTAAGGGATGTCCGGATTATCGATTCCACCCACGCCGAGGTGGATACAAGCTGGAATGCTTCGGGTATCTCGATTCCGGGCGAGACATTCATACTGGAAAAGATCGCCGGGACATGGCGGGTGACAGGTACGAGATTGACATCGTGATCCGTCACTTTACGTAGACGACAGGGTAACGTGTGGAACAACCGACGCTCGAGACAGAAAGGCTGATCCTCCGACCATTCGTGGGCATTGACGCGCCCCGGATAGCGGAGCTCGCCGGCAACGCGGAGATAGCCGACACGACCTTGAGGATCCCGCATCCCTACACGGCCGGAATGGCGTCCCAATGGATCGGTACACACGAAGCGATTCGTGACAAGGGGCTGGCCCTCTTCTATGCGATCGACGACAAGGAGAGAGGGGAGCTGGTCGGCAGCACTGGAATCGACATCGATCTTCTGCAGAGCCGGGCCGACATAGGATACTGGATCGGCAGGGAATTCTGGAACAGGGGGTATGCGACGGAGGCGGCTGAGAAGCTGCTGGGATACGCGTTCACCGTCCTGAGGCTTCACAAGGTCGTATCTCACCATTTTGCGCGCAATCAGGCATCCGGGCGTGTGCTGGAGAAACTCGGCATGAAACGCGAGGGCCTCCTCAGAGCCCATCTTCGAAAGTCCGAAGCATGGGAGGATTTAGTCGAGTACGGCATACTTGACACCGAGTACGAACAGCTCGAAGCCGGACTGCAAAGGAGTGGATGATGTACTGTAGAAAATGCGGCACATTGAATTCTGACGACGGAAATTACTGCGCAAAATGCGGCAGCCCGCTGATGGACTCCGCTGGACCGGCACAATCGACCGATAAGGATGCCGCAGGCGGCTCCCTCAACGTTCCGCCTGCGCCAAATAGGATAAAGCCCCCTCCGCCGCCTGCGGTGCCGCCGGGCCATACAAGGCTGGCCCCGCCCCCGGCATTCCGGCCGTACTACGCTGGATTCTGGAAGAGATTCGCTGCTTATTTCATCGACGAGATCATACTTTCCTTCATCGGCATCATGATGATGCTGGTTGTGGTCACCATAGTTGGAGTGCCGATGGGGCTTTCAGGTGTAGACGAAGACATCATTGCACCGCTGGTAATGATGTACTTTGGAATCACCGAGTTGCTGCTCAGCTGGCTCTATCACACGGTACTCGAAAGCTCCGGCAGGCAGGCCACCCTGGGGAAGATGGCCATGGGTATAGTGGTCACAGACATGGAGGGCAGGCGGATCTCGTTCGGCAGGGCCAACGGCAGGTTCTGGTCGAAGATCCTGTCCGGACTGTTTTTATCGATAGGATATATAATCGCCGGATTTACCGAGAGGAAGCAGGCGCTGCACGATCTGATTGCGGCGACCCTCGTTGTCAACAGATGACCTTCAACGCGAGCGAGTGACGATGAAATCTGAAAAACACGGCGATTATGGCCGGACCCCCGCGATATTACTGCTCATTTTCATGCTGATCCTGTTTTTGCCGTCTATGGGATGCGTTCCCCCCAAAACGGATGATTTCGGCGAATACGAGGGGGACGATTCCATCTTCGACGATGTCGAGGAAGCGGAACAGATAGCCCTCTACATGGACGACGATGTTGTTCTGAACAGGTTCCTGCTGAAGAGGGTCTTCTACGACATCACCCTGATCAGGGGCGCGTTCGGCAGGGAGATCGAAACGGTGTATTACATCAGATTCAAGCCACCCTGCAAGGACGGCAGGATTATGATCGTATTCGACGAGGAGAGTTTTCCGACCGTGCTCGACGGCGAATATGTAGAATGGACGGAACTCAACGACCGGTACCTGCCATACGACGTCAAGACGGTCAACAGGCTAAGGAAGGTCTATCTTTATTTCGATGGCTTGCTCGATTATCGTGCGCTGGCGGGCAGGTACGCCGAGCTTCCGCATGTTACTTCCGCAACGTGCGTAGGACCGTTAGGCGACTCGCCGAACATATATCCCCGCAGGACGGACACCGGTATCGACTACCTTTTCAGGGACGCATGGGGAACGTGCTCGGCGGGATGCTCGAGCAACGAGTTCTACTACTTCGTATGCGAGAACGACGACGCTGTCTATGTCGGACACTGGAACCCCCAGGAACGCACGAAACCTCCCGAGTGGTGGCCGGCCGCGAAAAAGTGCCTTCCAGAAGAACTCAGGGAGAAATTCTGATCATGAACCTGGATGACCGCCCCGGTGTGCTGAAGAATCGAGTGGAGGAATAATGAACAGGATGATCATCCTTACCGTTCTGACGGTGATTGCGTCGACGTGCTGCATGACGGGCTGCAAGGAACAGCTCCAGGCATATCCTCCTTCGCTGGAAGGTGACGAGCTCGTCGTAGCGACAGCGCTGCGCCGCCATATGTACAATCATCACGAGAGGTTCGGATACGACTACAAATATGTATACATAACCGTGCTCGGATCTGATCCAAGCAGGGACTTCATAGACTATTTCAGCGACCTCTTTTCTCAGGTGCTGCCGGGATCCAGGATGAAGGAATCAAGGTACGGATATGAGAACCTCCCGGAGACCAGGGGCGTATGGGTCCGATTCGAGGTGGTCGATTTCGAATCTGTTTCGGAGCAGGAGGCATGGGTAACATGCCAGGCCTTCGAATACAAAAGGGAGAGTCCGGCCGTCAAGTACAGGATGCTTCTGCAGGACGAACAGTGGAAAGCGACCGACATCATCGGTATTCAGAGCGAAAAGATCCTTCAGTGACGGCGGTCGGAGCGTTGACCATTATGGGCGGCTGCGAGCCGCAGCTGCGCGTACACATTCATGCCGCCCTCAATCCCGGATGCTCCAGGCAGGAGGCCGGGACTGATCCGGTTCATCCGAAAACCACGCCTCTCAATAAAATCTGAAACCAGAACACCGGCCGGACGTAGAAAGAGATAGAAACGTTCGGGCGGCCGGGTATGGTTTGAGAGGAGAGGTATGAGAAAGATCGTACAATTCCACCGCAGCAGGGATTTCGTTTTTTACTCCGTCTTCCTGCTTGTTCTCATTTGTATCAGGTCATCGGTATTCGCAAGCTATCACGTGCCGACAGGATCCATGAATCCCACGATCCTCGAAGGCGATTTCTTCTTCACCAACAAGCTCGCTTACAGGCTGAAAGTCCCTTTCACGAAGACCAGCGTATTCGAATGGGGCGTTCCTTCCAGGGGCGAGATGGTTGTTTTCAAGTTTCCGGAGAACGAGAGGAAGCTGTACACGAAGAGGGTCATCGGAATCCCGGGCGACATCATCGAAATGCGGGGCGGCCGTCTGATCGTAAACGGCCGGACAGTCGACCGCAGAGCGGCAGGCACAAAAGACGGCGTATCTTTCTACAGGGAGTTGCTTGCCGGCAGGGAATACACTATCCAGCACATTCCTGGGAAAGGGTATATGGCCGACATGCCGCCGGTCATGGTACCAGAAGGGTATATCTTCATGATGGGAGATAACAGGGACAACAGTTACGACAGCAGGGCGTGGGGATGCCTGCCTCTAGGCAACGTGGAGGGGGAGCTGATCGTAAGATGGTTCTCGTTCGACATGAAGGTCATGCGCCCGAGATTCGAGAGGATAGGACTCATCTGACGACCAGGCATGATCTCATATCGTTCAGCCCGCGGTGCAGCCGGGAGCCGAAAGGCCCCGGCTGTTTCCGTTTTGGGTCGAATCGCGTTGATTGGAGAGGGCCGGGCGGTGTAGTATCGCCACAGTGAAACATGCATGAGAAAGGACCTGACGATGAATATAGATCTTACCGGAGTAAGAGCGCTGGTCACCGGCGGCAGCAGCGGCATCGGCGAGGCAATATCCATAACACTGGCCGATAGCGGGGCGGTCGTAGCCGTCCATTACAATACCGGGGGCGAGAGGGCCAGGAAGATGGCAAAAGAGTTCGGTAACGGATCCGAGGCCTTCGGGGCTGATCTTCTCGACCCAGATGCCGCAAGCAACCTGTTCATCACGGCGGCGGAGGCACTCGGTGGTATCGACCTGCTCGTGAACAACGCCGGCATCTTCATACCGGCGCACACGGAAAGCGGGCACGGCGAATGGATGAATACATGGGAGAGAACGCTCGCCGTCAACCTCACCTCGGCAGGCGTCCTCTGCAGAGAGGCGATAGAGCATTTCAGGGGGCGCGGAGGGAGGATCGTCAACATCGCGTCGAGGGCGGCGTTCAGGGGAGAGACGGCAGAGTATCTCGCCTATGCGGCATCAAAAGGTGGCATGATCTCTCTGAGCCGCTCAATCGCCAGGTCGTTCGGTAAGGAGGGCATAAAGTCGTTTGCCATCGCGCCCGGTTACGTCCGCACCCCGATGACCGAGGAGTATCTCGAGAGGCACGGGGACAAGATGGTGGCGAACGAACTGGCGCTCGATGAGATGACAGACGCAGATGACGTTGCTCCGCTCGTTGCGTTCATCGCATCGGGAAAGCTCGACCACGCGACCGGCTGCACTATCGATATCAACGGGGGAAGCTACATCCACTGAGGATTCGATACGGGGCCCTATATATCGCTGAGAAGCACGTTTTCCGGCGAGTTTTCCATGGCATCGCCAAACGAGTCAACGATGGCGGCGAGCCTGGCGAACTGCGGAGATTCCTTTACCGGAACATTGCCGCTTCCAATCTTCTCGAAAGAATCGAGTACGCACTTCACCGAGAAGTATTTGATATCGCATGCCGGTTGAAATGCCGAATCCTGTCCCTTTTTCCTTTCCGTCTTGGAGAACATCCCGGTACTGGTCAGCTCTGAAAGGACCTGCCTGACCAGCCGTATGGGCATCCCGAGTTCCTCGGCGATCTCCACAGCGGTCATGGGCGGCAGGCCGTCGGCGAAGTTCCTGATCACCTTCCAGACTACCGTGAGACCGAGCAGTTTCTTGCTTCGCCAGCTGATATGGAGGGAGTCGATCTCGGACTTGTACGTATTTACATTCTGAATAGCGAATGAGATCTCGGCCCCGAGAAGGATGATCAGCCAGCTCATCTGGATCCATATCAGGAAAAGAGGCAGTGCGGCGAGGCTTCCGTATATCGCGTTGTACTTCGCCACACCGATCTGGAAGACCACATATGTCCACTGGATAAGTCGGTACAGCGATCCTGCGACGACGGCTGCGAAGAAAGAGGACTTGAAACTGACTTTCGTGTTTGGAAGCACGATGTAGATGAATGTCAGCAGTCCCCAGATCAGAAGGAAGGGCAGGATATTAAAGAGAAGCCACGTCAGCGGGCCCTCCGCTTCCCTGAGGATGGTACTCGAGAGGAATGCCGTGAACTTGGCGGCGATGAATCCCGACATGCTGCTGTACACGATGAAGCCAACCGTACACACGATGAGGATCGAAGTATAATCGCTGAACTTCCGGACGATGCTGCGATCCTTGTGGATGTTCCATATATCATTGAACGCCGCCTCGAAGTTCCCGAGCACCTTGAGGAGGGTATAGAGAAGGATGATCAGTCCGGCGCCCGCGATAACTCCTCCCTGCGTGTTTTCCAGAACCGAATTGGAATATTCAACGACCTTATCTATAACGAGTTTCTGGCTGGGATAATCATTGTAGAGTGATTCCACGATCACCTTGTCGTATCCGAATCCTTTCGCGACTCCGAATACGATTGCGACTACGGGGATGATCGACAGAAGTGTGTAATAAGTCAACGCCGAGGCTCTGACGTTGCATTTGTCCTCCTGGAATCCCTTCAGCGAGAGGATGAGGATCCTCAGCTGATTGACGAGCAGCGCCCGCATCCTGGATAAATCATCCAGGCGCATCCTCCATATATCGATGGTGAGGAAGGTGATTGTTTTCTTGATCCCGTCTATTGGATTCATCGCTCTCCCCGGGCAGACGTGAATGGCCATTACAGATCGAATCATAGAATGGAAGCGCCGCCGTTACAAGTCGAATGTGCCGGGTCGCCGGGGAGCGATATTTATTCTGGAAACGTGACACCGGTCGCATATATAATATCGGTTCGAGCGATGGGGGATCTAAATATCTTCCATGGAAGCGGATCTCATCAACGCAGCCGCTTTCGCGGCCCCTTTCGAATGGCGGCGCGGACAGGAGCAGGGACATGTTTGAATCACAGTGGGCCTTCGCGATCTTTTCGATCATAGCCGGGGCGATAGTCTGCTTCTGGGGTTACAGCATCTTCAAGGTCGTTCTGGGAGTGGCGGGATTCATAGCCGGCGCCGTGCTTTTTTACTACTTTGGCGCGAACTATACGGCGAACATGGTAGTCCTCGTGATACTGGCGATTTTCGGAGGGATGATAGGCGCTTCGCTCTCCGTGGCATTTTATTTCATCGGGCTCTTCCTGCTCGGCGCTCTGGCCGGCTGGCAGCTCGGGTTCCTGATAGCAATTGCGATCAACATCGAGTTCGTCATCATCATACCGATTACCGCGGCGATAGTTGCCGGCATCCTCGCCTGCTTCTTCCAGAAGCCGATCATCATCATCTCGACAGCGTTGATCGGTGCGTGGAGCGTCGTGACGGGCGGCTTCTATTTCTTCGGCACCGGCATAATTCCGAGCGACCTCTTCCGAGATCCGTTCATGCTGGTCGAAAGCCTTCGTGAGACGAATCCGGTCGTGATACTCGCCTGGATTGCGCTCAGCATAGCGGGGATGATCTTCCAGTTCAGTTGCCGCGGACTGCGAAAGATCGGTGAGGAAAGGAAATAAAGGATGGAGTACAGGAGAAAGGTCAAGACAGAGTCGGAGTACTCGATTGTGGGGAGGGCCCTACGATGATCGAAATTAGACGGGCCACGTCCAGAGATCTGCCCGCGATCACGGAGATATACAACGACGCGATACTCAACACAGTCGCGACATTCGACCTTGAGACGCGGTCCGAGGAGTATATGCAGCTCTGGCTCGAGCGGCACGGCGAGAGTTTTCCCGTAATGGTCTGCTCGTTCGAGGGGAAGATCGTCGGATATGCATCACTCAACGAATATTCACCGAAGAAAGCGTATGCCTCGACGGCCGAGGTGTCGGTCTACGTTGACAGGGACAGCAGGGGAAGGGGATACGGGCGTACACTCCTCGGGGCGATAATCGAAGCCGCTGCCGAGACAGGGATCCACGCCCTGATAGCGAGGATCACGGAGGGAAACGATATCAGCGAGCACCTCTTCAAGTCATTCGATTTCACGCATGCAGGCAAACTCAAGGAGGTAGGCACGAAGTTCGGGCGACTGCTCGACGTTGACCTTTATCAGAGGATCGTGGAAGATCTCAGGAGGAAACCATGAACAGGAGATTTGCCGCGTGGATGATGCTTGCCGCGATTCTTGGCGTCGTCGCTGGCGGCTGCGCACGACTGTTCGCGTTCAGGGCCCACGAGAGAATCCCCGGATCGAAGCTTATAATTGCGGAGAGATCAGGGCATTCAATGGGAGAGCCCGAGATAGAGAAGGCTCTTCTAGAAGCGGTCCGTGAGTTCGAATAAAGGGAGTGTGAAGATGAGCGGAGAATATACTGTCGGCGTAGAGGGGTGGCTCGCCTGCGCGTGGCATGTGATTAAAATGCGCCCGAATGTGATCCTGCGAGGTCTTGCCATCATGCTCCTCTTTGCCCTGCTCTGCATCGGGCTCGGCATGATGCCAGGCGGAAGCGCAATGGTGCTCATTCTTCAGATAACGGTCGGCCAGGTACTCCAGGCCGGTTGGTATCTCTTCTGCCTGAGGCTGGTGCGCGATGAGGACGTCTCGCCGACCGTGATGTTCGAACCGTTCAGGCGATTCGTCCAGGTCTGGCTCGTCACAATCATCATTCCACTTATCATCGCAGCAGGATTGCTGTTCTTCATCGTCCCAGGCCTCTATCTGTGGGCGAGGTTCGGCATGGGGATATTCGCCGTGGTCGACAGGAAGCTGAATCTGGACGAGGCTCTCAATTTCAGCACGAGGATTACGGAGGGCAACAGGCTGCAGATTCTCCTTCTCCACCTGATCATGGCGGTCCTGGGCATACTGCTCGTCATACCGAGTGTCCTCGAGATGGGGAACCTCGGAGTAATCACTTTCCTGGTCTACCTGTTTTTCCTGACCCCGCTGTCCGGGATAGCATACGCTGCCGCGTACGACAGCCTGGTCGAGACGAAGGCCGGGGAGGAGGCATGAGCGGAGACGTCGCATTCGCCTTTCTCCTTACCGTACTGGCGGGGCTTTCCACCGGCATCGGGAGCGCGATCGCATTTCTCGCGCGCCGCACGAACAGGAAACTGCTCTGTCTCTCTCTCGGGTTTTCTGCCGGGGTGATGATATATGTCTCGATGATCGAGCTTCTCGGGACCGCGAGAGAATCGCTGACCGCGGAACTGGGAACAGCGGGGGGCAACTGGGTGGTGATCGTTTCTTTCTTCGGCGGGATGCTGGTCGTAGCCGGAATCGACAGGCTCGTTCCCTCTTACGAGAACCCGCACGAGGCGCACATGCTCGAGGAGATGTCGGACGAGGCGAGGGAGAAGGACCCGAGGCTTCTGCGGATGGGGGTCCTGTCGGCCCTGGCAATCGCCCTGCATAACTTCCCCGAGGGTATGGCCACATTCGCCGCAGCGCTCAAGGATCCGGCCCTCGGCGTCTCGATAGCGATAGCCATTGCGATTCATAACATACCGGAGGGCATCGCCGTGTCGGTGCCTGTATTCTATGCCACAGGTGACAGGAAGAAGGCGTTCGGCTGGTCGTTCCTCTCCGGGCTCGCCGAGCCTGCCGGGGCGGTCATCGGTTACCTCATCCTCGCGCCGTACCTCAACGAGACAGTGTTCGGGATCCTCTTTGCGTCGGTGGCGGGCATCATGGTGTTCATATCATTCGACGAGCTTCTTCCCGCCGCGGAAGAGTACGGCGAGCATCACGTCGCTCTCTACGGCCTTCTCGCCGGCATGGCGATGATGGCCGTCAGCCTCGTCCTGCTGCAGTGACGGTCCTTCGCGTCAGCACTGAGCGCCGGTGAGCTCGTTGTATGCCGCCTCGACGCCGGCATCGAGCATGTATTTCCGTAGATCGGCTTATCGATTGTAAAGCGAGCTTGCGGACTGTACCATTGAGCGGCATTGAGATTCAGAATTCTGAAAACAGGAGCGGCGATCATGGACGACAAAAAGAAAGGGCTCGAACCGGGTATAGCACGGTCGGCCTCCACGCTGGCTGAGTACCAGGAAGGATCGGTAGTCAGCAGGACGGTCATCGAGAAGAAGACAGGTACGGTCACCGTCTTCGCGTTCGACGCGGGAGAGGGCCTCAGCGAACATACGGCCCCATTCGACGCGCTCGTACACGTCATCGACGGCAAGGCGCAGATCACTATCTCCGGAGAGATGATAGAGGTCGGCACAGGTGAGATGATAATCATGCCAGCGGGGAAGCCGCATTCCCTGAGGGCGGGAGAGAGTTTCAAGATGGTGCTGATCATGCTCTGGGATAAGTCGGGGAAGTGAGAGAGAAGATGATCTTGTGCAGAAAGGAGACGAAATGCAGCGCGATCCTTCCGAATTCCTTCGCATCGCAGGCATCGATCTGCCTCTGATCGGCCTCTACGATGCGCCCTCAAAGGAGGAGTTCGAGCCGGTCCTGGAGCCGAAACCAGGAAAGCATGTATGCGTGTTCGCATTCTATAAGGGCTGGTTGAAGGGTCAGACCGCCTCGTTCTCGAAGGAGGCATTTGGCTGCGGCGGCTGCGGGCGTAACCTCCTTGGTATAGAGACGATGCCGCGCGAGGCGTTCATCGATTTCCTCTACGGCAAGGAGGGTCTGAAGGCCTCACGCGAGTTGATGGAGGAGTGGATCGACGCGATGAAACCATACGAGCCGGAGCACGATTTCATCCTGATCGGGCCGATGAAGGAAAGCGAATACGATCGACTGAAATCGGTAACATTCCTCGTAAATCCGGACCAGTTGGCTCTGATGGTCTACGCGGCCCAGTATCATGCCGCGCCGGGCGATCCCGACCCGATAAAGGCCCCGTTCAGCGCGGGATGCGGTCAGCTCCTGTCGATGTTCGACGATGTTTCGGTGCCGCAGGCGATAATCGGCGCTACGGACGTTGCGATGAGGCAATACCTGCCGCCCGGCATCCTGGCTGTCACAGTGACAAAGCCGATGTTCGAGAGGATCTGCTCGCTCGACAAAGACAGCTTCCTCTACAAGCCCTTCTGGCAGGAGCTCGTAAAGGCGAGGGGCGGCAAGGTCTGACGGCAATCGACAGTTAGTCATATGGAGGCGACTTGTGGAAGAGATCAGGAACAAGATCATGAGTATCATCGGGCAGCCTTTCGTGGCAAGCCTGGCGACGGTGACTGAGGATGGCAACCCATGGAGCAGGTACGTCATGGGCATCGGTTCGGACGACATGACGATCCGCTTCTCGACATTCATAAGCGCGCGGAAGGTCAAGCAGATCGAGAGCAATCCCGAAGTCCACATGAACTGCGGCGTTCTGGACCCCAGTAAATATGACTACTACATTCAGGTGCAGGGTAGAGCCGAGATAACGACCGACAAGGCCGAAAAAGACGCCTTCTGGAACGACGAACTCTCGAAGATCTTCAAGGGTCCGGAAGATCCGAACTATGCGATCATCATAGTCAGACCGTATCGGATCGAGGTCAATACATTCGGCAGTTTCATCCCCGAGATCTGGGAGCCCTGATCGAACGGGACAGGGAAGGTGCGATATGAGAACTCGAATGATGCCCGTTATCGCCGTGCTTCTGGCGGTCTGCGCCGGGGCAGCGTTTGCCGGGAATCAGACGATCGCCTGCCTCGAAAAGCATGCTCTCACGGAGGAAACAGCGTCGGGATTCGCGCGGATAGCGCTTCACTGCGTGCACAGGGAATTCCCCAACAAGCCGGGCCACGTGATGAACGACAGCACCGAGGTGGCAGGCCCGGCGGTTCTTCACCCGGCCTTCTACGGATGCTTCGACTGGCACTCGTCCGTACACGGTCACTGGATGCTTGTCCGGCTCCTGGGGCTCTTCCCCGACATGACCGGGGCACCGGATATAAGGAATGCCCTCGACGAGAACCTCTCTGCGGAGAACATCCTTGTCGAGGCGGAGTACTTCGGGCAGAAGAACAGGGCCTCTTTTGAGCGCACGTACGGATGGGCCTGGCTTCTCAAACTGGCCGAGGAGGCCGGCCGCTGCCCAGATCCGGCGGCGAGGGAATGGGAAAAGAACCTGCAGCCGCTCG
The DNA here is from genome assembly GCA_965371515.1 of uncultured bacterium. GTDB lineage: Bacteria > Krumholzibacteriota > Krumholzibacteriia > Krumholzibacteriales > Krumholzibacteriaceae > JAUWCL01. The sequence goes on from CBDUYR010000045.1 coordinate 18,229, forward strand.
TCGACGTGATCGTCGAGAACTACTTCGAATTCCTTCCTAAGCAGACATACCCGATAAAGAGAGGGGTGCATCCCAACACCGCATTCGGGCTCTCTTTCGCGCTCGACTATGCGCGGTCGACGGGAAACATGGAACTCGTTAAAATCATCGGCGACGCCGGCAGGGACTATTATTACGGATGTATCTCCGCCTGTCCGGCCGGATGGGAGCCTGACGGCGACGATTTCTTTTCCCCGTGCCTGATGATCGCCGACCTTATGACGAGGATTCTTCCGCAGGACGATTACGTGAAGTGGCTCAAGAGGTTCATGCCGGAGCTTCGTCACGGTCTGCCCGAATCACTTCTCGAGCCGGTAGAGGTCTCTGACAGAAGCGATCCGAAGATCGTCCACCTCGATGGTCTCAATCTCAGCCGGGCGTGGTGCATGAAAAGGATTGCCATGGCCCTTCCCGATGACGATCCTCGACGGGAGATCCTCGAGGATGCGGCCTGCCTGCACGCGGAAGAGGCTCTGGCGCATGTCGCGAGCGGTAACTACGAGGGGGAGCACTGGCTCGCCTCGTTCGCCGTGTTCCTGCTGGCCGGGGAGTGATCCCATGAGGTCCATAGCGTTCTACAAATCGATGGGATTCGGGGAGATCAAACCGTACAGGTTCAATCCGATCTGCGGTGCAGTCTATCTCGAGCTCAATCTCGGCGGGGGTGACGGAAAGTGAGCTGGAATCCGCCCGTCAGCCATTCAGTCTGCACGAAGGACGAAGCGAGAGAGATCGTCGGCGTTCGTGACAGGTTCTGGGTATCGATCTGCTGGTGCAGGGATGAGAAGGGCAAGTGCGTCAGATCGCCGATGGAAGTCTGCCTCAGTTTCAGCGATGACTCACCGGCCAATCCCGCGGGGATGAGGGAAATCTCCAGGGACGAAGCGCTGACACTGATCGACGACTCCCGGGAATGGGAACTTGTTTCGCGGACGTTTGCGAGAAAGGGAGGCGACGTTGCAATCGAGGGTATCTGCTTCTGCTGCGACGATTGCTGCGCTTTCTTCACCGAACGTACTGAAGACAAACCGGCGCGCGGCCGGTTCATCGAGAGTACGATCAAGGGGTGCTGCTCGTCGTGCGGTATGTGCGAGAGGGCGTGCAGATTCGGAGCCCGCGTGATGGACGAGGGGGAGCTTGTCATCATCAGGCACAGGTGCTACGGATGCGGCATCTGCGCCGATACCTGCCCGACGAACTGCATAGAGATGGTGCCGAGGGCACAGCGGCTGTCAGAAACCCCGCACGACGCCCTGGGTCACTGATTCGATCCGACACGATCAGGTACGGGGATCACAGTCTTTTCAGTATAGATCACACCGCGTTCGTTAAGCCCGGCGAACATGTACTCCACACACTTCGCATCTTCGCCGATGAACTCGGGCGCGATGATCCCTTTTCTTTTATAAATGCCTCCGGCGAGCATCCTCAGCGCCATAGTCGCCGTGTACCCGGTCGTCCGGGCCATGGAATGTACGCCGGAGGCTTCGTCATGCCTGTCGAACAGGTCGAATTCGTATCCTGCCGCCGCCCCGTCTTTCGTCCCTTCCACGATCACCTTCATGACGGTCAGGTCGCGATCGTCTTCGGAGAGTTCCCATAACGGGAAGAGAAGCCTTGCCGTGAAATCGAGCGGCCTGATCCTTGTGCCGTTTACCTCGATCTCCTCGGTCGAGAAGAATCCCGATTCCCTGAGCACCGCGATCTTCTCGATGTGTCCGGGGTAACGGAGTGTCTTTTCCTTCATGTCGGGGATGTCCAGCGTCGCGGCGAGAGTCCTCAGCCCGTCACTGTTGAAAGACTCGAGGGTCCCGATGCCGGGGAAGTCGAGATATTCGGGATCGGACAGGGCCGGGCGGATGACCAGCCGGCCGTTCTCGACGTATCTTGCAGGCCTCGTGTATTCCTCTATCACATCTATCGGGGAGAAACCGGCCTTGTACTCCCAGGGCCAGATCCTTCTGAAGGGAAGCCCTCCGACGTAGATCAGTACGCGCAAAGCCTCGTCGAGCCTGCGGGCGGCGTACGAGACGAGCACGTTACTCATGCCGGGCGCCACGCCGCAGTCGACGATCGCCGTAACGCCCCGCTCGCGGGCGAGACCGTCGAGGGTGAAGGGGTCCTCGGGAAAGAAGGCGATGTCGACCACATCCGTACCGGTCTCGATGACAGACCGAAGGACCGAGTGGCCCATAAACCCCGGCGTAGCGTTGATCACATAGTCCGAATCGGCGGCGAGCTCCTTAACCCTTTCGCTGTCCGAAAGGTCGGCCTGGATCTTGCCGATACCGGGGAATTCGTCCAGTTTCGAGAGTGCCCCGCCGCTGATGTCGGCGACGCTGACCTCGAAATCCCCGTCAGCCGCAAGGTCCCTCGCCATCGGTCCTCCCACGAGCCCCGCGCCAAGTATGATGATTTTCATATCGATCTCCTGTCACATGCGTTGCCGGCCGGTACAGTCCGGCCTGAGGTAAGTTCGCTTCAGAATTTCAATCGGGAATATTTGAATCGTGAGAAATCAAAGGCCGCTGAAGCGGTTGAGGTACCCCAGCAGAAACCGCCAGGTATCCGAGATCGATCCGTGAGGTATGCGCGAACAGGGATTCATATACTGATATTAACATCGAAACGGGCCGTGTCAACCCGATTCGGGCGGTTGCACGAAGCCCGGATCGTCATGAAATGTGTTGAATGCAATCAAGATAATAATTATTATCTGTTCCACTATTCAATGAAGAAAGACGTTTCGATACCTTAACCTCTGGAGGAATGAACATGGAGGACTGGACTGTATTTCTCGTCGATTTTGGAAGGAACTACGGACTGAAGATCGTCGCGGCGATCGCGATACTGATCATAGGACGTATCGCCGCCGGCATCTTCAAGCGCATCGTAATAAAGATCCTGAAGAAATCGAAGACCGACGATGCGATAGTCTCGTTCGTCGGAAGCATCGTCCACACAACGATCATAATCTTCACCGTGCTCGCCGCCCTGTCGAAGTTCGGCATCCAGACGGCGTCGTTCGTCGCGGTGCTCGCCACGGCCGGATTCGCGATAGGCTTCGCCATGCAGGGCTCGCTATCGAGCTTCGCAGCCGGCGTCCTGCTCCTCGTCTTCCGTCCGATCAAGGTCGGCGATTACGTCGAGGTAGCGGGCGTGGCCGGTACGGTCAAGGAGATCAAGCTGTTCAGCACGATCGTCGCCACGCCGGACAACGTCAAGATCTTCGTGCCGAACAACAAGATCAACGGAGACATCATCAAGAACTACGCCGGGTACGACGAGCGCAGGATTAACATGGTCGTGGGAATCGGCTACAGCTCGCCGATCGATAAGGCGCACGAGATTATGAAGAATATCGTCGCGGCCGACAGCCGGATCCTCGCCGAGCCCGCGGTCCAGATCGCGGTCGCCGAGCTTGCAGATTCGAGCGTCAATTTCGTGCTCCGTCCATGGGTCAAGAAAGAGGACTACTGGGCAGTCAAATTCGATCTGACCGAGAAGATCAAGAAGGAATTCGACGCCGCCGGTATCTCGATACCGTTCCCGCAGACGGACGTCCATCTCTACAGGGAAGAGACTGCCTGAGAAATGCCCGAAAGGAGAGTTTATGAGACCGAGGATTATTGTGGTCCTGGCCGCCCTGCTGATCGGCATCCCTGCGGCGCTGAACGCGGCCGAGCCATGGAAATACGTCATGGAGACCGATCTGACACTGACCCAGAGCTACTACAGCGATAACTGGACGGGGGGAGAGGTCGGCAACATCACATGGGTGTGGAACTTCAACCTCTTGGCGGCAAAGCAGTTCGCCGAGAACTGGAACAACAGGAACACGCTCAGGCTTAAATACGGGATGACGCACAGCCAGGAATCGGAAACGGGTAACTGGCGCCATCCGGAGAAATCGGACGACCAGATCGATTTCGAGACGGTATTCCGCTACACGAAATACAAATCGGTCGACCCGTACGGCTCGGTACGTCTGGAGAGCCAGTTCCAGGACAGGAGCGATCCGGAGCAGTACCGCTATGTCAACCCGATGAGGTTCACCGAATCGGTTGGTATAGCGAAGGTCCTGACCAAGACGGAGGACAGGCACTGGCTGATGCGGTTCGGCGTGGCGGCCAGGCAGGTCGTCGACAGGGACGTGCTCGACCCCGCTACTTCGGCGAGAAGCACGGTGACCCAGCACGACGAGGGCCTCATGTTCGACACGGACTATCGTTTTCCGTTCGCGGACGGGAAACTCATATATTCCGGCAAGCTCAACGTCTACCAGGCGCTCGCCAACTCCGAATCGGAAAATCTCGTCGGCCAGGTGAACAGCGAGTACTGGAAGACTCCCGACGTCAGGTGGGAGCACAACCTGTCAGTGGGAATCACCGGCTACCTTGCCGTGAACCTCTACGTTGATTTCCGCTACGACAAGGACGTCGATCTCGCCGGGCGCTTCAAGCAGACGCTTGGACTGGCCCTCGTCTACAGGTACGGCAATATCGAGGAGGAGGAAGGCTAG
>CBDUYR010000046.1:0-22368 GCA_965371515.1 uncultured bacterium
CTGCGGCGGGCGAGAATCCAGACGATCCACGCGGACTTGAGCGCTTCCTCGATAAAGGGAGCGACATATCTCGCATATGGGGTCAGCTCAAGCCCTGTCGCAGGCTTGAGCTGTTGAGTAATAAAATAGGCTGCGACCGCCGCGACAGATCCGGCACTGAGGCTCGCAGCCACGTGACGGAAACGGACGAGCTTGAAGCTGTCCATCGCCTTGAGGACGAGGAGGAACACGAGGACAGGAATGATTGCGATGAGGTAGTTCAACTTATAATATCTCTGCCTGTTACCTCAGTATCTTCAAGGATAGCATCAACTCTTCCCTTGGGGCGTAGCCGTCCTCGAAGGCGAAGGCATAACCTGCCGAGAAGGTAGTCTGCAGGGAAGAGAAGAAGACGATCTTCAGGTTGAGCTGCGAGCCGACGTTAGCAATCTCGACACCCTCATAGTCGGCGTCTACATTGGTCGCGATCGCCGAGCCGAAGAAGGCGAGGCTCGCCCAGTTGGCGTAGAGCGACGGCCATCCGAGAGAGGAGAACCTCAGCGGCGGGAGCGTCCACTCGACCATTCCCTTGAGAAAGTTTGTGCCGCCGATCTCGTTGAGCTCGACTCCGGGGAAGGTATAGAACTCTCTGTACCTGTCGACTCCCTGGTGGTCGACCCAGTTGTTCCCGAATCCCCCGAAGAAGAAGTATGAGTTCGATTCCTTCCTGTCGCCGAGGGAGAAGCCCCCCGACGTTCTGAGCCATATCGAGGAATGGTCCCACGGAAGAAGGAATCCATAATCAAGAGTGCTCCAGAATAATGGATAGAGCTCGCCATTGACCAGCGAGGAATATTCGTTGAGGGAGAATTTGATTCCCTTTTCCGCCTGTATCCCGCCTATCGTCCTCCGCACATGCCTGTAATTCAGGGACCCTTCGAGGGTGTAGAAATCCTTCATCGTTGCCAGGATGTTCTGGTAATGGGGGAGGTATTCCAGGTTGCCGTAGGCGGCGGCCTTGACGTTCAGTCCGAGTTTCTTCGGTCTGTCGACGATGAATCCGTAGTCATAGTTCAGGGCTAGCGAGTGCCCTTTCCTGCTGACCTTCGTCGGGCCAAAGAGGTCGTAGAAATCGGCACGGTTATAATAGCCGGTGGCGGCCCATCGGCCTCTGGAGTATTTGAACCTGAAATGACCCCGCTCGTTCTCCGGCAGGTTCGTGTTCGGCGTGTAGGAAACAGCCATGTCTAGGGCGTTTATACCGACTGGGTCCATCATGTTGAACCTCAGTCCGATGGTGCCGTAATCCTTGTATCCCTCGACGATCGGGTAGAGCGACGTGACCCTGAGGTTCCGTGTCACCTTGTACTCGCCCTCGTACGTCTTCAGCGAGTCTATCTCGATCTCACGCGGCGAGCTCAGCATCCAGTCCTCCAGCTCGGGATGCTCTAAGATGACAGCCTGTCCGAGGTATTTTACAGCGTATATGTCTTCTATCGGGTTAACGGGGATCATGACCGGCTCGAATCCGCTGCCGGTGTACCTGAAGGTTATGAGCGAGTCGTCCGACACGGGCAGGGGCCGGAAGGCCCCGATCTCGAAGTTGCTCAGCGCTTCGATCTTCCATTCCTCGAAATCGAACCTGAAGATATTCGAGGTGCCGGTAGAGTAGGAGGTTCCGTAGAGATACCGCCCGTCGGCCGAGTGGACGAAGTTCGCCGCGTTGTTATCGGTGAACTCGTGAAGCAGTTCCCAGGTGCCGTCCCCGATCATCAGTCTCGCCGTTTCCATCCTGATCAGCCGCTGGTTGCCGCTTATGTCGGTCATGGTACCGGTGAGCCACTTCCCGTCGGGCGAGATGTCGATGTCGAACATGTCGTACCCGTACCTCAGCTTGAGCAGCTCGTACCCGTCCTCGTACGGTGGAGGGAACATCACGATACTCGTGAATCCGTTGTCGTGCCTCATGCCCCAGATCGTCGAGTCTGCCCTGCTGTAGACGAGGTCGCCTGTCCGGTTATCCTTGCAGAGTACCTTTGTCTTTCCCGTGGCGATGTCGACCGAGTTGAGGTCGCGAAAGCCCCTGCTGTTGTCTGTCGTGAAGAAGAGGGTCCCGCTCTCAGGATCATGAGCGAGGCCTGTGACGTAGTAGAGGGCCGGGGTCTCTATCTCGCAGATCTTCCTCATCTCTCCCGAGTCGATATTGATCGCCGCGATATGAGAGAACTCGCCGGGATAGTTCACAGCCGCGTAGAGCGTCCGGCTCTCCGCATCGAAGAACTCCCTCGAGACGGAGCCGAGCGCACGCTCGCAGAGCGGCCGGGCGGGTGTTACGGGATATTGACGTATCGAGTCGAGGTTTGTCTCCTGCCACTGTTTCTCGAATTCGATCCATTCGTTCCACTTCTCGTAGATCGAAGCGTCGAACACCTTGCGGAACTGGGTTGAGAAGTAGGCGCCGCTTCCCTCGTTACGGCGCACCCATTCGACCACCGAATCGGGGCCGTGCATCAGGGAGAGATAGCTGAAGAAGCGCGTGCCGTAGAGGTACGACACCTGGCCGATCTGGAAATCCTTCGCCGTGCCCTCCGACTCCAGGCCAACAACGGTGTAGAACTCGATGCTGTCGCGGACCATCGCCCTGAAGGTCATCTCGTCGTACCCGGTGAGCGACCGGCCGATCCCGCCCGCCATCCAGGTCTCCATGAATACGGCTATTCCCTCGTGGTACCACCTCGGTGCGTACAGGCGCGGCGTTGTGAGGTATGCGTAGAATATCGAGAGAGGGTCCTCGGCGACGGGGTGGACCTTGCCGAAGAAGAGCTTCCTGAACCGGGAATCCCACCCGGTCGCCTGGTCGGAGGCGGTAACATGGACGAGTTCGTGGTTCATCACCCAGTTCATCCGCTCGTTTGTCGGGCACGTGTCGTAGACGTACTCGAAAGGTTCGATGCCGAGAGTGATCCAGTTGTTGGGGATCACTGTGGTTCCGGCATAACCGTAATCGTCGTCGTCGTTGAAGTAGACGGTCACCGGACCGCTCGGCGTGTAGTCGAAGAATTTCTGGTGATAGCGGAATGCGTTCTCGAAGCAGCGGGAAATGTGCTCTATGACGTACTCCTGCTCCTTGTAAAAGTAGAAGACCTTGAGGTCTTCCGTCTCGTACGTCCTGTATTTGAGCTGGTAGGGTTTTTCATCCTCGCTTTCGCTCGATGCCCGGCCCGGAACGAAACATATCGCCGCGGCGGCGATAAGGATAGGGATCGAGCGTGTGATGAATCCGGCTGTCGCTGTGAATCGATTCATCTTCTTCCCTTGAATAAGATGCGGTACGAAGGAGGCAGCCCGGTCAGTGCCGGGCTGCTCCTTCTTACCACACACCACTTCTTCCACTTCATGTCAAAGTCGAGATCCCTAGATCTCCCTGCGCATCGACGATCTCTCCATCATGGAGGCTCTGTTGAATATTGACGCCTTTTCCTGCAGCGAGGTGCGCCCCATTATCGAGGCCTTCTCCTGGAGGGAGGCCCTGTTGAATATCGATGCCTTTTCCTGGACCGAAGCGCGCCGCATGATGTTGGATTTCTCCTGGACCGAGAACCTGTCCATCAGGGACGCCTTCTCCTGGATCGAGAACTTGCCGATGATGGAGGCTTTCTCCTGCATCGGGAGCTTGTCGAAAGCTTCCATCGTTATCGAGGCCCTCTTTAGGATCGAAGTACGGTCCTGCAGAGAGAGGCGCTGCATCAGTTCGGACCGCTCCTGGATCGAGGCGCGGTCGAATATCGAGGCCTTCTCCTGCATGCAGCAACGCTCGAACATGTCGACCCGCTCCTGGATGTTTGCCTTGGCGAATATATTCGACTTCTCATGGATAGAAGACCTGTTGAAGATCATGGCCTTTTCCTGGATGTTGACCCTCTCCATCAGAGAGGACTTCTCCTGGATATTGGCCCGCTTCATCAGCGAGCTTTTTTCCTTAAGAGAGGCGCGCTCCATGATGTTGGACTTTTTCTGAAGCGAGAACCTGTCCATCAGGGAGGCCTTCTCCTGGATCGAGAACTTGCCGATGATGGAGGCTTTCTCCTGCATCGGGAGCTTGTCGAAGGCTTCCATCGTGATCGAGGACTTCTTGAGGAGCGACCTGCGGTCCTGTACGGAGAAGCGCTGCATCAGCTCGACGCGCTCCTGGATAGTGGCTCGCTTGAATATCGAGGCCTTTTCCTGGATCGAACTGCGCTGCATGATATCGGAGCGCTCCTGGAGCGATGCCTTCTCGAAGAGGAAGGCCATGCCCATAAGGCTGGTCCTCTGCATGATCGCGGACTTCTCCTGTATCGTAGCACGCTGCATCAGGTCGGCCCTCTCCTGGAGCGATGCCTTCCGCATGATATTGGACTTCTCCTGGATCGAGAACCTGTCCATCAGGGAGGCCTTCTCCTGGATCGAGAACTTGCCGATGATGGAGGCTTTCTCCTGCATCGGGAGCTTGTCGAAGGCTTCCATCGTGAGCGAGTGCCTCTCGAGGATGGAAGTGCGCGCGTACGGTCCGAGCTCCTTGAAGACTTTCATCTTTCCCTGGATGGTGGCGCGCTTGAAGATCGCGGCCTTCTCCTGGAAAGTAGCCCTCTCGAGGATCGAGGCACGCTCGGCTATCGAGGCGCGGTTGAATATTGTCGCCCTCTGCTGTAGCGAGGACCGCTGCATGATGTCGAGTCTCTCCTGGATCGATGTGCGGTTGAAGATCGCCGCTTTCTGATGTATCGAGGCGCGCATCATGATATCGGCCTTCTCCTGGAGGGAAAGCCTCTCCATGATAGCGGCTTTTTCCTGGATAGTGGCTTTCTTCATCAGAGAGGCCTTCTCCTGGATGGAGAACTTCTCTATGATCGCGGCCTTCTCCTGCATCGGGAGCTTGTTGAACGCCTCCATTGTGAAGGATGTTCTCTTGAGGAGACCGGCCCCTTGCTGAAGCGCATAACGCTCGAACATCGAAATACGTTCCAGAGGGGTCGCGCGTTCGATCAGGGAAAAGCGCGCATGATCGATAGCAATAGAGGCGAATGCCGCTTTCTCCTGAATCGAAGACCTCTGCAGAAGGTTGGACTTCTCCTGGAGCGAAGTTCGCTCAAAGAGAGCCGCCATTTCCTCGGGAGAGATCGTGTTGTCCATCGTGTATTCCGACTCGTAATCCCCCTCGAAGTTCAGTACAACGTCCTTGTCGCTTATCTGCTGGTTACGATACTTGTCCACCGCTCCAATCGTTCCCTCAGCGCCGTCACGGCCTGTGGGAGGATGGAAGAAGGCGAAGTAGGCAACCACTACGATTGCGATCAGGACAACCACCAGCAGAACCTTGTTCTTCCCCATCTGATGACCTCCTTTTTGGGAATGGGTTTCTACCGCTCGCTAATTTACTGTTCACCCTAAATACAGCCGACTTCCCTCAATGTTGGTCGGCCGCGCCGGATTATTTTATCCGCCGGCGACGAATCTCATGGCTGTGACCGTTTTGCCGTCGGTGAAGATACGCAGCACGACAGCCGCGGTCTCCGCCGATCTGAACCTGATGACGTATTTAGCCTTGCCTTGATGTACGAGCAGGAGGCTCTTCTCGTCGACTTCCATCTGGTAGGCCGCTCCCTCGTTCGATCTGATCGACTCGAAAGAGACGTCGCCCTCGAACTCGAGGAGGACGCTGGTCTCCACATCGGAAGCCAGGTCTATCGTGACAGTCATGGAGCTGCTTTCTACTACGGGCAGCACGCTTCCCTTGACGCCGAAGGCATCGAATGCTTCGGTAGAGCTTTTCTCACTTTCAGCGGCTCCGATCGTCGCTCCGTAACCGTTTTCCTCCGGTGTCCGGTCAGTAAACGGACTTATCGCAGCGAATATGATGAATCCCGCCGCGACACCGGCGGCGAAGACGGGAGCGAATGACCGCCAGAAGGTGCGTCCGCCCGCTGCCTGTACCGAGATCTCCTCCCGGGAGCGCCCGTATATCGAATCGAATATCCTCGCCCTGAGCTCCGGGGGAGGCTCGAGCTCTCCCGCGCCGTCTATGGCTCCGACCGTTTCTTTCAGTTCCTCATAGTACATTTGAGCCTCGGGATCGGACTTTATATAAGCGGCGAGCTTTTCCGCGTTCCCGCCGGATATGATCCCGTCGATCTCCTCGTTCATCAGCCTTATGTAGAATTCGTCTATGCTCATGATTTACCCTGCCCCGGTGAGAATTTCCTTCATCCGCTGTCTTGCCGAGTAGAGCCTGGACTTCACCGTCTTCTCGGGAATCCCCAGCACGTCGCCCATTTGACGGTAAGAGAGGTCGACGAAATGTCTGAGGATGATGGCCACCCTCTGATCCTCGCCGAGTTTCTTCAGCGCGGACTGCACGAGCCCGTTCGACTCCTTGCGTATGATCTGCTGCTCCGGCCCCGGAGCGCGGGAGGGGAGGTCGAACTCGATGTGCACGATCCTGCGCTGTCTTTTCACCTGGTTCAGGGATTCGTTGACGCCCATCCTGTAAAGCCAGCTGAAGAACTTCCTCGATGGATCGAAGGTCTCCAGCCTTTCGAAGGCCTTTACAAATACTGTCTGTGTGACATCCATGGCATCCTCGTAGTCGCCGCAGATCCTGAACGCGAGGTTGAAGATCCGTCGTTCGTACTTCTCCACTAGCCTTCCGAACGCTTCCCTGTCTCCATTGAGCGTTTCGATAACCAGCGATGAATCCGTTGTCGACATAAATACAGGCCAACCGCGAAAAAGTTGGCAGACCGGTTTGGAAAAATGTCCTCCGTCCGGCGCCATGGAAGGCCGGTGACGGAGGACGATGCCGGATAACCGGCCCGTGCCACAGCCGTCACTCTCGTGCAGCAGATGCTTTTAAATCCCTTGTAGTTGAGAGCTTGTGAGAGGAGAGTAAATGAACTTTTACTTTATGTCAAATATAAAGTCGAAGCCGGCAATCGTGAAGATATCGCGGATGTGAGGGGTCATGTTAGCGATCTCGAGTTTGTAACCGTTGTCGTTGAGCCGTTTCTGGGTGGCGAGAAGGAGGCCGAGTCCGGCGCTGGAGATGTAGCGAAGTTCAGCGAAGTCTATGGTCGTCGTAGATCCCACTTTCTCGAGGATCTCCCTGGTCATGTTGACCTGGTTCGAATCGAGCCTTCCGTTGAGCCTGATCGTCCCGTCGCCCGCTACCGTAATGTCGAACATCATTCGTCCTCCAGGCGTTTTCTAGCCGTGACAACAAGAGTACCCTCATCGTAATCATAATCGAGCCCGTCCGCCATCTTTTTCACGAGATGGATGCCGAGCCCGCCTGGCTCGCGTTCCATCAGTGGTGCCTTCGTGTCCACATCCCCGAGAGAGTCACCGTCGAACGGCTCCGTGTCCCGGTCGGTCAGTCGGATGGTCAGGAGATCGTCTTCCAGTTCGATCTCTATCTCGATTACGTCGGTCCCCGGCGCATGCCGCACGAGGTTAGTGAAGAGTTCTTCCAGCGTCAGGTCGAGAAAGTACGATTGAGAGTCGTCGAAACCGTTATCGTTCTCGAACTCGCCGGCGAACGTGAATATCCCGTCGAGTGATTCGAGATCTCTCCTGAAGTTTCTCTGCATCTGTCCTTCCGCGGGATGGCTCGTGGATCGAGAGCCCATATTAACGGGCATCCGATATTTATGCAAGATGGAACAGACAGAATCAGTCGAGCTGTCGACGTTCTTGACATATCCGGCATTCTGACCGAAACTGTAACTATTCTGGAAATATATCCGCCGCTGAGTCGAGCGGGGGAACCTGGACGTGGAGGTGACACGATGAAGATCGGCATGATCGGGCTGGGGAAGATGGGCGGCAACATGGCTGAGCGGCTGATGAAAGGCGGACACGAGATCGCGGGGTACGCCCGTCACGAGGAGACGGTCCGCGCCTTCGAGGAGAAGGGTGGAAGGGGGGCCGGCTCGATCGCGGAGCTGGCGGGGATGCTTGAAGCCCCGAGGATCGTCTGGCTGATGGTGCCGGCCGGAGGCCCGGTCGACTCGGTGATAGAAGAGCTGATGCCTCATCTCGATGAGGGCGATATCCTCATCGACGGGGGGAACTCACGGTATACGGATACGAAAAGGCGAGCCGCAGCTCTGCTGGAAAAAGGGCTGAACATGGTTGATGTCGGCACGAGCGGAGGTGTGTGGGGACTGGCGGAAGGATACAGCATGATGGTGGGCGGGGAGAAAGCGGCGGTCGATACACTCCGGCCTGTCCTCGAGACTCTCGCACCCGCTCCCGATATGGGATGGGGACATGTCGGCCCGTCCGGAGCCGGTCACTTCGTCAAGATGGTGCACAACGGGATCGAGTACGGGATGATGCAGGCGTTCGCCGAAGGATTCGCGATAATGAAGGCGAAGGAAGAGTTCGACATAGATCTCCACGCTGTATCGGAGATTTGGCGGTACGGAAGCGTAGTCCGCTCCTGGCTCCTCGACCTGATCGCGGATGCCCTGGACGGCGACGAGGATCTCGCCGGTATAGCGCCGTTCGTTTCCGATTCGGGGGAAGGCAGATGGACGGCGATCGAGGCGATCGATCTCGGTGTTCCCGCGCCGGTGATCTCACTGGCCCTGTCAGAGAGGTTCCGCTCGCAGGATGACAATTCTTACGCCGACCGGCTGCTCGCCGCAATGAGGAACCAGTTCGGCGGACACGAGATGAGGTCGAAATGAACATACCTTCGCACATCTTCACGATATTCGGCGCCAGCGGCGACCTGACAAAGAGAAAGATCCTGCCCGCGCTGTTCCATCTTTTCGCAGAAGAGAGGATAGGCCCCGACTGCATAGTCGTCGGCACCGGCAGAAAACCGATGGACGACGAGACGTTCAGGGCCCTGACGCTAGAGGCCCTTTCTGAATCTGGTCTCGGGGGGGGAGAGGGCGCGGCGAAATGGTGCACCGGATGTGTCTTCTACCATTGTCTCGGGGACGGATCGGCCGGGAATTACACACTTCTCGGGGAGAGACTCTCAGAGCTGGAGAAGGAACACGGCATCCCCGGGAACAGGGCCTTCTATCTCGCGCTGCCGCCCGACGCCTTCCCACCTGTCATAGAGAATATCGGCGAGGCCGGACTTGCCGACTCGGAAGGGTGGTCGAGGCTCGTCATAGAGAAGCCGTTCGGCCGTGACCTGGATTCAGCGGAAAAGCTCAATGAGCATATACATCGCTGGTTCGATGAGGACCAGATCTACCGGATAGACCACTATCTCGGCAAGGAGACGGTTCAGAACCTCCTCGTCTTCCGCTTCGCAAACGCGATTTTCGAGTCGATATGGAACCGCGATCGTGTCGACCACATACAGATCACGGTGGCCGAGTCCCTCGGCGTTGAGCACCGGACGAAATACTACGATACGGCCGGAGCGGTAAGGGACATGGTACAGAACCACATCGCCCAGCTGCTGACCCTGATCACGATGGAGGTGCCCGGCGCGTTCGAAGCCCGCGCGATAATGCAGGAGAAGATCAAGGTCTTGCGGAGTATCACGCCGCTTCAACCGAAGGACATCGTTCTCGGGCAGTACGACGCTGGAGATGAGATGCCAGGGTACCGCGATGAAGAAGGGACCGGCGAGGACTCCGCGACACCGACTTTCGCCGCCGTCCGGCTTCATGTCGATACGTGGAGATGGAAGGGGACCCCGATTTATATCAGGACAGGCAAGAGGATGCCGGTAAAGACGACGCAGATCTCGGTTGTATTCGAAAATCCGCCGGTCTGTTTCTTCCAGACGATGGAAGGATGCACGCTTCGTCCCAATGTCCTTAACATCACTATCCAGCCCGACGAGAGTTTCACGCTCTCTTTCGACGTCAAGAAACCGGGCGAGCCGTTTACTCTTGAGCCGCAGGATCTTCACTTCAGCTATGCCGATACATTCGGCAGGCTGCCCGACGCCTACGAGACCCTTCTTCTCGATATCATGACGGGCGATCAGACACTCTTCGTCCATGCCGACGAAGTGGAGGCCTCCTGGAAACTCTTCGAGCCGGCGCTTGACCGTGGACTGCCGCTGGCGCGTTACGCGGCCGGGACATGGGGGCCGGATGAAGCGGCAGAACTGCTCCTGCAGGACGGCCGCGCCTGGTCGGTCAGGCGGGGCGGGTAGAGATGCAGCGCGCCGTTCGCGTATTCGATGACCTCGAATCGATGAGCGTTGCCGCGGCCGCGGCGGTTGTGGAACTGGCCGCAGGATCGCCCGGCCCATTCTCGATCGCCCTCGCAGGAGGAGGCACTCCGCGCCGCCTTTACGAGATACTCGCTGAAGATTCTGCCGGCATCGACTGGGAGAAGGTTCACCTCTTCTGGGGTGACGAGAGATTCGTCTCTACCGGCGATCCTGAAAGCAATTTCGGAAATATCCGACCGGTTCTTCTCGACAGGATCGATATCCCCGATGGAAACATTCACGCCATCCCCGTCGATGCGCCGACAGCGGTCGATGCGGCGGAGATATACGAGAAGGAACTAAAGGACTTTTTCGGGATTCAGGAAGATGGATTCCCCGAGTTCGACCTGATCCTGCTCGGCCTCGGCGATGACGGACACACCGCTTCGATATTCCCCGGAGATTCCGTAATCGAAGAGAGGCACAAGTGGGTTTCGTCCGTGACTGGACCGGCGGGTATCGAACCGGCGGAGCGAGTCACACTCACCCTTCCGGTCCTGAATGCAGCAGGAAATATCTTCCTCCTCGTCTCGGGGGAATCGAAGGCCGATGTCCTTCACGACATACTCTTCGCCGGCCGGCTGGCTGAAGCAGAATATCCCGCAGCGATGATCTCTCCCGACGGCCCGCTCGTATGGTTCATCGACCGGGCGGCATATGGCGGCGACCCCGATTCCTGCCGGTGAATACTTGATTATATCCCCGACAACGGTTAATCTCCTTTTCATGTTTTCCAAGATGCGAAAGGAGACCCCGATGAGATACCTGACGATTGTACTGCTTGCGGCCTGTATCCTGATGCCCTCGGGTGCGTGGAGCGGCAAGTATACCCTCGAGCACAACGCTCTCGCGACAATAGAACTGCCGAAGCCTGTCCTGGACAGCGAGTTCTCGATAGAGAAGGTCCTCCAGGAGCGAAGATCGGTCAGGAGCTATACAGATGAGCCCGTTACGCTGGAAGAGGTCTCCCAGCTTCTCTGGTCCGCCTACGGGATCACGTACACGAGGGAGGGTCTGCCCGATTTCATACGCGGGGGATTCAAGACAGCGCCGTCAGCCGGGGCCCGATATCCGCTCGAGATATATCTCGTCGCCGGTAACGTCAGTGGCCTTCTGCCCGGGATCTACTGGTACGTTCCCGAAGGCCACGTGATCCACAGGCTCGTCGACGGCGATGTCCGGATCGACCTCCAGGCCGCGTGCCTCAGTCAGAAGTTCGCAGGCGAGGCGCCGATCTCGATCGTCTGGTCTGCCGTCTACGAGAGATGCACGGAGAAATACGGGGAGCGCGGCACAGACAGGTACGTCTGTATGGACCTCGGTCACTCGGCTCAGAACGTTTACCTCCAGTGCGGATCGCTCGGGCTCGGAACCTGCGCCATCGGCGCCTTCACAGACGATTCACTGAAGAATCTGATCGGCATGACCGAAGAAGAAGTGCCGCTGTACGTAATGCCTGTGGGAAGGCTTCCGAGGGAACATAAAAAATGATAATCCTCGACAGGCCGTACGTGTCCGACTTCCTCGCCTCGACCCTTCAGCGCCTCCGGACGCCTGTGCTGCGTAACGGCGTCTCCGAGGCTATTGCCGAGGAGTACGATCTCAACCTTATCGACGAGGTGGAATTCGCCGCCAGGGCCAACAAGGAAAAGTATCCACTGATATATACCAGCTCTGAGGATGCGATAGGGTGGATCGCGAAGAACCTCGAACCGTCCGGACTGCCCGCCAGGATCGACCGGTTGAAAAACAAGATCCATTTCCGCAGCATGATCGAAGAGGATCATCCCGGTTTTTTCTATGCCGGTATCGATCTCGAGGCGCTGCGGCACCTTGATCCATCCGAACTTCCCAAGCCGTTTATCGTAAAACCCGCCGTGGGATTCTTCAGCGTAGCGGTCCGCAAGGTAGAATCTGATGCCGAGTGGCCCGCCGCACTGAAGTCCATAGAGGAGGATCTCGAAAGTTTCGGGGGGATGTATCCCGGACAAGTATTTGATCCGGGTAAGTTTATTATCGAGGAAGGCATAAAGGGTGAGGAGTTCGCGATCGACGTCTATTACGACGAGATCGGCCGGCCCGTGATCCTCAATGTCCTTCATCATCTCTTCTCTTCGGGGACCGATGTCAGCGATACTACATATGTTACTTCGAAAAGGATCGTCGAATACGGGCTACAGATGTTCACAGGACCGCTCGCCCGTATCGGGAAGCTGGCCGACCTGAAGAATTTCCCGATCCATATCGAGATGAGAGTAGACGGTCGTGACATCGTTCCTATAGAGGCCAATCCGATGAGATTTGCGGGCTTCGGCGGGACGGATTTCGGTTGGTATGCCTGGGGAATAAATACTCACGAATATTTTCTCGAGCGAAAGATACCCGACTGGAAGGCGATATTTGACGGGAAAGA
The DNA here is from genome assembly GCA_965371515.1 of uncultured bacterium. Lineage (GTDB taxonomy): Bacteria > Krumholzibacteriota > Krumholzibacteriia > Krumholzibacteriales > Krumholzibacteriaceae > JAUWCL01. The sequence goes on from CBDUYR010000046.1 coordinate 12,624, forward strand.
AGATCGCGTCTACTCGATGTATGTAGCTTTCATACCCGAGGATGTTTCCGTCTCAAGGGTAAAGGATATAGATTACGATGGCTTCGTGGCCAACTTCACGAAGGTGCTGGAACTCCGTAAGACAGACTGGCGCAATTATCGCGTCTTCTCCTTCGTCTTTACGGAAACAGGTCCGGAGACCGCATCCGAGATCGAGCGGAACCTCCAGCTCGACCTCTCTCCATACGTACTTATGAAGGACTGAGGCTGTCTTCGCCGGTCAGTCCGAAACGACAGGGAATATCTTTCTGCCGAGTATCTTCAGATCTTCCAGTATCAGGTAGAGGCTCGGGATTATAATCAGGGTTATCCCCGTTGCGAACAGCACACCCCATCCGAGTCCGGCAGCCATCGGGATGAGGAACCTTGCCTGAAGAGATCTCTCGAGAAGCATCGGCGTCAGACCTATGAACGTCGTTAATGAGGTGAGTATGATCGCCCTGAACCTCAGCTCGCCGGCGGTGCTGATCGATTCTATCGCCGTCCTGCCGCCCCCGTGAATCCTGTTCGTCGCCTCGATCAGTACGAGCGAGTCGTTCACGACCACTCCCGACAGGCCGACTATTCCGAAGAGGCTCATCATATTCAGATCGTAGCCCATCACGATGTGGCCCAGGACTGCTCCAACCATTCCAAAGGGGATCGCCGTCATTACTATGAGCGGTTGTGTGAACGATTTGAAAGGTATGGCGAGGAGCGCATAGATCAGGAAAAGCGCTATGACGAACGACTTGAGGATCGACGACATGAATTCCTGGTCTTCGCGTCCCTCTCCTTCGACGGCGAACCGGACGTCGGGATGTGATTCACGCATAGCGGGAAGTATCGTTGTCTCCAATGCGCGGTTTACCTCTGTATTGTTGGCCTGTCCCTCCTCGATATCGGCCGATACGGCGATGACCCGCTTTCTGTCAGCCCTCGAGATGGTCGCATAGCCCTGGACGGTGTTTACCTCGGCGACCTGCCTGAACGGTACCTCGGTGCCGTCCGGCATGCGGATCCGCATACCGCTGACGTTTCCGATCGATCTGCGTTCATCGTCCGGGTATCGCACGAGGACTTTGACCTCGTCCTCGCCTATCTGCATGCGCAGGGCCTCGGAGCCGTAGAAGGCGGCCCTTACCTGGCGGGCAAGATCGCTCAGCGTCAGACCGAGACTTCTCGCTTCATGTTTGAGTTTGAGCTGCATCTCCTGCTTGCCGGGCATGTAGTCGTCGGCGACCTCGATCAGTCCGGGGTACGCATTCAGTTCGGTCTTGAGGGCTTCGACAGCTTCGAAGAGTTTGACGTTGTCGTCTGACGAGAGGTGTACCTCGATCGGTGCGTTCACCCTTCCTGTCTGCCCCTTGAACGAGACAGCTTCGGCATCGGGGATTCGCCCGACCTTCTTGCGCCATTGGCCGACGAGGTATCGAGACTTGATGTTTCTCTTTTCTCCCTCGAGAAGCTGAATGTGTACCTGGGCCAGGTGCCCGCCTATCTCAAAAGTAGCGAAAGGTCCATGTCCGCCCATATGGACCCCGATCAGTGTGAAATATTCCTCCATCACGGACGGTGCGTCATCGGGCCGCCGGCTGTCCGCCTCCTTCATCGTCTCGAGAGCGGCCTGTTCTATACGGGCAAGCACCTCCTCGGTACGGCTGACCGGCGTACGCGGAGGCATCACTACGGAGCATGAGAGATAGTCCGCATCGAGGCGCGGCATCAATGTAAGCTTTATCCGCCCGCTGGCGATGATGCTTATCGTGAAGATCAGAAGGGCCACACCGACTGCCACAGTGACATATCTCCACTTAAGGCAGAGCGCGAGAAAACGCCTGTAAGGTCCCCTTACAAAGTCTTTTAACCATCTGTCAGCCAGCTTGGTCCGCGTCTCTCCCGGATTATGGTTGAATGTCTTGAACCGGCTTCTGGCAAGATGAGCAGGCAGTATCAGGAGCGCCTCGATCAGCGATCCGGCCAGGACGGCGATGACCACGATCGGGATATTGCGCATGAAGTTTCCGCGGGTTCCCGGTAACATCAGGAGGGGCCAGAAAGCCGCTATCGTCGTCAGTACGGCGAAGATGACCGGCTTGCTCACCTGCGAGGCTCCCTGGACGGCCGCCTCAAATGGCGGGACCCCTTTCTCGCGCTTCCTGTATATGTTCTCGCCGATGATGATCGCGTCATCGACGACGATTCCCAAGATCAGTATAAATCCGAAGAGTGAGATCATGTTGATCGAGATACCGAAAAGGGGAAGCAGCCACAGGCCCGTGGCGAAAGATATCGGTATACCCATCGTTACCCAGAAGGCGAGTTTCACGTTGAGGAAGAGCGACAGGAGAATGATGACGAGGACGAGTCCGAGCGCCATATTCTTGATGAGGAGACTGATCCTGCTTTTGAGGAGGGTCGATCTGTCCTGAAAAAATACCGCGTCCATTCCCTCGGGCAGATCGTCGCGGATGTCTCCGACGTACCTCTTCACTGTGGATGCCACCTCGAGTGCGCTCTGGTCGGCGACGCGGTAGACCTCGATGAAAGCAGCCGGTTTACCTCTCGTGGAGACCTTCAGATCGTTGTCTTCGAATCCGTCGGTGAGTGTGGCAATCTGTCCGAGCGTGACTTTCGACCCGTCGGGGCGCGCTATTACAGCGATGTCGGCATACTCGTCGGCAGTATATCTGCGGCCCTTTGTCCTTATGAGGACCGTCCCTTCCTTCGACCTGACCGAACCGGCGGGAAGGTCCAGGCTGGATTTCTGCACGATGGCCGCGACCTGGTCGAGCGTCAGCCCGTATCGCCTGAGGTTTGTCTCCGAGATATCGATATGGATCTCGGCGCGCCGAACGCCGAAGATCTCGACGAGGGTTATACCGTGCATATTGACCAGATCGCTCTTCATCTTCTCGGCGAGATGCTTGATCGTCGATTCCGGCGCGTCGCCGTACAGGGCAATATTTATCACCTGTATCTTGCGCACGATCTGCCTGACGATAGGTTTCTCAGCCTCGTTGGGGAAGGTCCTGATGCGGTCTACCTCGCTCTTGACATCGTTGGTCAGATCGACGAGGCTCCATCCGCTGAGGAGCTCGATCGTGACGGTTCCGAATCCCTCGCGAGCCGATGCGGTGATCCTCTTAATCCCGGCAAGGCCGGCAACACGTTCCTCGATCCTGCGGATGATCGCTTCCTCGACCTCTTCGGGTGAGGCGCCTGGATATTCCATCGATACCGAGATCATATCCGGAGAAGAATCCGGGAAAGCCTCTATCTTGATATTTTGAACGGTCCACAGGCCGGCGAGCAGCACGAAGACCATCAGCAGATTTGCAGCGACGTGGTTTTCAGTAAACCAGCCGATCAACTTATCCATTATTTTCCAGAGCTCCCCGTCTTACCGTGTTTTACCTTCATGCCTTCAGTTACTATCTTCATCGGTGAAGTGACGATCAGGTCTCCGCTTTCCAGCCCGGAAAGGATAAGGACCTCGTCCCTGTCATACCTGGCAATTTCGACTTGTCTGAAGCGGATCCTGCTCTCGTGGTCCACTATGTAGACGATGCTTCCCTCACGGAGCGAGCCACGGGGGAGCCAGATAGCGTTCGGCAGGGTGACTCCTTCGATCTCTACGCGTACGAAGAGACCCACCGCGAGCGGCGGCATCTTGTCATAGGGCCGCTCTACCCGGACGATGACGTTGACCATCCTCGTCCTGGCGTCGAGGCGGCCTTCGGTGCGCATCAGTTTCGCCTCACGGATTACCGTCTGGCCGGCGATATCGGCGATGACTCTTGCCTCCGACTCTCCGGTGTCGCCGGCTGTGAAACCGGGTACATCGATCCAGCGAAGGTCGACGTCCTCGAGCGGAACCGAGATCTCGGCCGCTTCGACTGAGAACAGGGTTCCGAGTCTCTGGCCTGCGCCGACAAACTGTCCCAGGTCGACAGACTTGGAACTGATCCGTCCGTCGAACGGGGCCTTGATATTCGTCCTATCGAGATTGAGTCTCGCCTTGTCGAGATCGGCCTTCGCTCCGGCCAGCGCAGCATTTGCGGCGGCAAGCTGCGGCTCTTTCGCCACGAGCGGGGGAGGGGAGGTCTTGTCATCGCTGCCGTTCTGTATCTCCCATTCCTCGCGGGCTGCCTCGGCCTCTTCCTCGGTCAGCATCAGTCTGCTCTCGAGGTCCTTGACCCGTGCCCGGGCCGCCTTTACGGCCAACTCGTAATCGACCGGATCGATGCGAAAAAGCACGTCTCCCTTCGAGAACATCCCGCCGTCGACAAGAGCGGGGGACATGAACACGACCCTGCCGCCTACCTGCGGCACGAGATCGATCTCACGGAGGGGAGAGACGGTGCCCTCGCCGGTGATCCTGACCCTCGTCGGGCCCACATCGGCTGCTTTCACATTCACCCTCGGAGCGGGCAGTGTCATACGCTGCCTCGTCACCTCTTCGCGTGATGTCATCATCACAGCGAATATCATGAGTGCCGCAACGATGAGGAGCGCAACGACAGATGCCTGGAAGGCGCCGGGCCTCTTGTCCCTGAATTCGAGTATCTTTTCCTTGAGACTCATCGGTTCTCTTCCTCCGTATTATCGGGTTCGATCCAGTTGCCGCCGAGGGCGCGGTGAAGCGTGACGCGGTTGGTCAGTATGGCGAGGTCAACGAGAACGAGGCTGTCTTCTGCCTGGAACCTCGCCGCCCACGCATCGAGTACCGTAATATATTCGATAAGACCGCGGTCGTACCTGCTCTGTGCAATGGTGAGTGTAATGCGTGCCTTATCGAGAAATTCGATGATATATTCGCGCTTTTCGAGTTGTTCCTTCCTGGTCAACAGGGCGCCCTCTACCTCGGCGAAAGCGCCGAGTACCGTTTTGGCGTAGTCAATCAGACCCTGTTCGTATCTCGCCCGCGCCGCGTCTTTCTCGGTGAGCAGCATCTGCGAGTTGAATATCGGCTGGGTGATCCCTGCGAAGAGGTTCCACAGAATCTGGTCGGGCCTGAAGAGTCCGTCGAGCTCCCTGCTCGTGTAACCGTAATTGCCCGTGAGGGTGATGCTGGGGAAGAGATTGCCTATGGCTACGCCGTACCTTGCGTTGAGCGCCCGCAGCCTCTCCTCGGCTCCCCTCACGTCGGGCCTCGACGCAAGAAGGTCGGAGGGAAGTCCTGCCGGTACGGGGGCGAGGCGCTTGAAATAATCCTCGGGATGTTCCCTCGGAGGAGAGGATTCAGGGTACCGGCCTAGTATGACGGCGAGTCTGTGCTGAAGCTTGCCGAGCTCCTGCCTGTACTGGGGGAGTATCGATCTGGCGTTGGCGAGCGAGCGCTGCGCCTGAGTCAGGTCGAGGACGTTTGTGAGACCGCGCTTGTAGCGCGCCTCGATCGTCCTCACGCTTTTCGCGTAGCTGTCGATGAGATCCTCTGATATCTGGATCCTTCGCTCTGTAGCCTCGATCTGGAAGTAGAGAGTCGCTGTCTCCGCAATGATCGACTGGATGATCGTGTTCCTGTTCTCGATCGACCCGGCGAGATCGGCGCGGGCCGCCTCGTGGGCCCTCGACCACTTGCCCCAGAGGTCCCACTCGTACGAGGCACCGAGAGAGAGGTTCCAGCTCTCCGTTGTGCCGCTGACAGAACCGCCCTGGGTGTTGTATGCGTCGGGCAACTTCTGCTTGGACCAGTCACCGCCCATCATAATCGATGGGAGCCTGTCGGCTAGTGCCTTGCGGCTGTAGGCGGCCATTTCTGCCACCGACGCTGTGGCCTTCCTGATATCGAGGTTGTTCACTGCCGATTCCTCAACGATCCTGTTGAGAGTGGTGTCCCCGAAGACCTCCCACCAGCGGATCTGCGGAAGGACCGAGGTGGTGTCGCCGTCGGCCTGAACAAACGAGTCGGGAGCGTCGAATTCCACCACTTCCTCGGGACGCTCGTAATCGGGGCCGACCCTGAAGCCGACGCCGCACGAAGCGAGGAGTGCTGCGGTGGACAGTGCGATGATTATTCGGAATCGTAGTTTCAAATATCTTCCTGCAATCAAGATTGATGATGGCCGAATCAGCATTTTATCAAATATCTCCGAAATTATCTAACGTCATGCTATCGAATAATAATATTTCGGGCGAAAGCGCTGCCTTGACCGGGGTCAAGCGCAGTCGAGTTCCTCTCAGTCGCCCGAATGGTCATCTTCGTGGCGTTTTCCTCTCCCGGGTCCGCGCCCGCGGCGCCCGCTTCTTCTCTTCTTCATCATCTCGCGGATCTCCTCCATCCTTTCCTCGAGGACTTTCACCTGTTCCTCGTCGAGGAGGGCCTTGATCCTGTCGAACTGCCGCGTAGCCGCTGTCTCAAGAGAATCGCCGAATTCAGAGGACAGCCTGTTCATCTCGGGCATCGTTTCCTCGATGATCCTGTCGACCTCAGTGTGCTGTTCGTCGGTCAGATCCATTCCCCTGAGCGCATGATGTACGACACGGGCGTTCATGTGCGCAGGCCCTCTCTCGATAAACTCTTTCACGTGTTTTCTGATGATCAGGCCAGAACCGAAGAATCCGACGGCGATGCCGCTGAGAAACAGCAGAACCATCCCGATCCATATCCTTGTCTTTCCCTGCATTGTCAATTCCTTCCCTGCTCGTCTGCCGGACCGTTACACGAACGGCGAGGAGAAGAGCATGCTCGCCGGATCGTCGAGCAGCTTCACGGCCAGGTCCTGGTACGGCACGATGCCGGTCGACAGGGTCCATGCCACGAGGGCTAGTGCGGCCGCCGCCGCGGCAATCGAGACGCGAAGGACGAGGCTGCTGAATCCGTTGGTCGAGGAATATTCCGCAGCGGACGAAGCAGTCCTGATCGTGGACATGACGCCCGCCTTCCAGTCCTCTCCCGGATTGATCTCGCCGGCATCCCGCCATCCGGCGGCGAGGAGCCTGTCGATCCTGTCCCTTTCATTCTGGTTCATTTTCTTTCCTCCAGCTTTTCCAGTATCTTCTTCAGTTTCTTTCTCGACCTGTGTGCTCTCACCTTTACGTTGGCAACGCTCCAGCCGAGCAGGTCGGCCGCCTCCCTGACCGGTCTCTCCTCGAGGTGGACGAGCTCGATCACTGCCCTGTCGGCGGGGGAGAGGTGCGCGAGGGCCCTCATTACGACATCCCGCGCCATCATCCTCGACTCGGTCCTGTCGAAAGATGTCTCCGGCTCTCCCGCTTTCGTGTTCTCGAGCCAGTCAGCGTGTTCCTCGTCGAGCGAACTCATCGGGGATTCCTTCGAACGGTATCGCTCGCGCCAGTAATCATGGCATGTCCGTACCGCTATCTTCGAGAGCCACCACTGAAAGGGGCTCTCGCCCCTATATGAAGCGAGGGAAGACCAGGTCCTTACGAACACGTCATGAGACACTTCATCGACGTCCTCACGGGGAACGCGTCTCCCGACGATCCGGAAGACGTGTTCCCTGTGCCTGTCTATCAACCTGCCGAACTCGTTCGACTTTCCTTCGAGCACTTCGCTGATGATATTCTGATCGTATCTTTCCTCGGTCTCCATGCTCTCTCTCGAAACAGGCAGGCTCATTACGTATGCGGCGCTGAGGCTCAAAGCTACCTGGCGCGCCGTTCCCGACGTTCTTCACGGTGATCGTTCCTGAGCTCGTGGAGCTCGCGAAGTTTCTTCATCTGGTCTTCGTCCAGGACCTTCGCGAACTTTTCCTCGGTCTCGTCGCGGTGCCTCTTGATGCGGCGTTGCATCTTCTCGCGGTTCTTCTCGAATTCGCGTCTCTCTCTGCGCATGCGGCCCCGCATCTCTGTGCGGTCGACTCTATCACAGTCGCTGTGACGGTGCACACGATTCCTTCGAGCTTCGTGTCTGCCGTACATTTCCCTGTCTTGGCGCCCGGTCATCATACGGCTGTCGAATTTCATTCTCTTCTCGTGCTGCTTGGCCAGTATTCCTCTGATTTCCTCAGCCTGTTTCTCCGAGAGATCAAGCACGATCTCGAGATATTCCACATGTCCTACCGGATCGGCTCCGATATAGTGCGGGCCGGAGTGTGACCTGTCGGCAAAGTTTCTGCCGCCCCTGCCCTCTCCATATCCGTATTGACCGTCCTGTCCACTGGCGGAGAGCGGTGAGAAGAGTACCAGGCCGAACAGTGCCAGGAGGAGGGCTGCGCCGCCAGTGAACCTGACCAGCCTCTCGAATCCCGTTTTCTTTCCTGTGATCGAGTTCATCTCGATACCTCCATGGTTGATGTTTAAGAGCTCTACCGCGGCTCTTAATGTCAGTGTCGGTTCAAAGGGGAGGGAGGTTACATCTTTGTAGACTCCGGTCAGATTTATATTCTACCTGGAGCCGGATCCGTCATATAATCCACAGCGATAATCATGACGATATTGAAAAGTCTGATATGGCGCTTCCTGCTGCTGAGCAGGGTTTTCATCTCCGGCCTGACTTTCGGAGGCGTCAAGAGCTGATGGCAGAAAAGCGCTTCAGGAATGTCTATCTCCTCGGTCTCGTAAGCCTTTTTACTGATTTATCCAGCCAGATGATCTTCCCTCTGCTGCCGCTCTTTATGATATCTGTCCTTGGAGCCGGCGCGATGATGGTCGGGCTTGTCGAAGGAGGGGCCGAGGCTGTCGCCTCGATTCTGAAGGCCGTATCGGGGATGTGGTCCGATCGTGTGCGCAGGCGCAAGCCGTTCATCGTTGCCGGGTACGCGATGAGCGCACTGGCCAAACCGCTGTTCGCCGTTGCAGGCTCATGGGCAGGAGTGCTCGGCATCAGATTGACGGAAAGGGTGGGGAAGGGGCTGCGCAACGCCCCTCGCGACGCCCTGATCGCAGAGTCGGTCGATGCGGAGAACAGGGGAAGGGCGTTCGGATTCCACAGGTCGATGGACGGGATCGGCTCTGTCCTCGGCGCGCTCGCGGCTTTCCTGCTGCTGCCCACACTGGGATTCAGGAAGCTTTTCCTCGTGGCGATCATCCCCGGGGTGATAGCGATATTCTTCACGCTGCTCATCGTCGAGAGGTGCAGGAACGGAACGAAGGAAAAGGAAGAATCAGGGACCCAAAGGCGGAAGATCAGCTTCCGCGTCCTTCCCTCGAATCTCAAACTCTATATATTTGCCTCATCCGTTTTTACTCTCGGACACTTCGGATATCCATTCCTGCTGCTCAGGGCGAAAGATGTCGGGCTCACCGACGTGAGGGCCATACTCTTCTACGTTGTCTTCTATGTCGTCTATACGATCGTGTCGATTCCGGCGGGTGCACTGTCGGACAGGATAGGGCGGAAGCCCGTGCTGATGTTCTGCTACCCGTTCTTCGGCGCGATCTCGGTCCTGCTCTGGCTGTCGGCGACTCCCTGGATGGTTTTAACATGCTTCGCTCTCTACGGATTATTCTACGGGATGATAGACGGAGTGCAGAGGGCGTTCGTTGTGGACCTCGCGCCCGCCGAACTCAAGGCGACGGCGCTCGGGGCGTTCCATTCCGCGATAGGCTTGGCCGCACTGCCGGGGGGTCTTATATCGGGTATTCTCTGGCAGCAGATATCACCATCGGCCACATTTGTCTTTGGCGCCGTGATGAGTCTCGTCGGCATGCTGCTGGTCGCGCTCGTGGCTGTCCCCGGGTTGCGTAATCAGAGCACCTAAGATGCTCTGCCTTACAAACAGGGGGTCACCCAGATCTGCGATCTCGAAGTCCTTCTTGG
>CBDUYR010000047.1:0-21793 GCA_965371515.1 uncultured bacterium
GGATATACTTCATGAGGATGAACGCGGGCGACTACGGGAAGTCGCGCAAGATCGTCTATCTGAGATAGCTGTAACCCTGAAGAATTCAATGCAGGGGCCGGACATCCCGTCCGGCCCTTTTTATTATGGGGAATCGTTGATTGTCCGGTTCAATCCTTCACCCGTGCTATCAGCAGGGTCAGGTCGTCCTTGCGCTCCGTGCCGTCCATGAACTCCTTCACCTCGGTGGCAAGAAGTTCTACCATCTCATCGATACCGAGGTCACGGTTGCGTATCACAAACTCCTCTACCCTCTCCTCGTCGTACATGTCGCCTTCCGGGTTCTCCGCCTCACTGAGGCCGTCGGTGTAGAGAAATAGCAGATCGCCCCTGTCGAGCTTTATCGATGCCTGCTCGTAGGTCATGTCTGACATGGCTCCGAGGATCAGGCCCCCGCTCTCGAGGAGCGTCAGGCTTCCATCCTTCTTGACGAGCAGCGGAGGATTGTGCCCCGCGTTCACATATTCGAACTGACCGGTCACGTGATCGTAGATCCCGCCAAAGAAGGTTATGAACTGGTGTGCCTGGGTGTTGTCGAATATCAGGTCGTTTATATGCTCTATCATCGTCTTGAGGTCCGAGCCGATCCGCACGGCGGTCCTGATCGAGGCCTGGAGGTTCGACATCAGCATCGCCGCGCCTGCCCCCTTGCCCGAGACGTCTCCGATAGCAAGGACAGTCCTCGTATCGTCGAGATTTATGACGTCGAAATAATCCCCCGCCACTTCGAGGCAGGAGAGGCTCGTGCCGAACACCTCGAGACCGGGAGTATCAGGCATCACAGCGGGGAGCAGCCCTTCCTGTACCTTGCGTGCCATCGAGAGCTCGTTTTCCATCCTCAGCTTCTCGATATTCTCTTCGAGCAGCCTGAGGTTCTCACCGGCGACGGCCACCTGGAACGATAGCGAGCGGAGCAGTTCGACGTCGGCCGCCTCGAAATCCTGCCGCGTCCTCTTCATCCCGATGGCGAGGAATCCGATCAGTTTGTGACGGCTCGCAAGAGGCAGCGCTACAGCGACATTATGTTTCTCCAGCCATTCCCGTTCCTGCGATGTCAAGTGGATCGTCTCCGTCGCCAGGATCTCGTCAACCATGAACGGCCTGTCCTCGAAAGTCGAAAGGGCCCGGGCAAAGTCGTTTTCCGGCAGGAATGGGGTCTCTTCCCCGCCGAGGAGAACCATCGGCCTGTCATCACCGGCTTTAAGGACCGTGATCAGGGCATCGACCTTGAGGACATCGCAGAGTCTCGCCTCAAGCTCGCTCCAGAATGTGTCGCGGTCGGACGCGGTGAGGGCGTTCGAGAGAAAATCGACCAGCATGTTCTTCAGCTCAGTCCTCTCCGGGTAGATCTTTCTCTCGAGAATACCCTGGACCCTCTTCTGCGCCGGCATGAACCCGACGGCCAGAGCAAGCGCCAGTGCCGGGATAAGCGCCTGGTTCTGCGTGCCTATCTTCGAGAGGATGAATCCACTGAGGCTGTAGAGGATCGCGAAGAAGATAACGAGCAGCGCCGCCGTGATAGCGATGCGCCTCGTTCCTCTTTTTATCCTGCCCTCCACCTCGAGGAGCCTGTACTTACCGAATGCGTAGATGAACGAGAGCGGGGAGAGCAGCAGCCCGAGAAAAACGAGGATAAACATGCCGATAAGAAGGTGCATTGACTGACTGACGAACCAGCTCCGGAAAAGAACGAGGAGCAGAATGACGAAAAAGAACCCGAATATACCTGTCCCTGTCCCCCACAACACGAGGCGGGTCTGCCGTTTCTCAAGGTTGTCCTTCGTCCTGATGTTTGTGCCGATAAGGAACCCGAATCCTGTGAAAATATGCACCATTATCAGTACAGCAATGGAGACATGGATCGCTTCGGCCTCCATCAGGAAGGACAACACCTCAAGCACGATGACGGGAACGTAGATAAGGGCGTGAACAACAACGGGATGCCGGTTGACAAATCCGCGCGGTCTTGGAAAGAGCAACTGGAGATTCAGCCAGAATGCCCCGGTAAAGGCGACCAGGATCTGCATCACCGAAATCAGATGATCCATCAACCCGATCTGCATCACCGGGATGTGCTCGTAACCGAATCTGAAAAGGACAATGAGGACGGCCGTCATCGAGAAGCAGAACATCGTGAGGGTTTTCACGGTACCTGAGTCAGGTTGCTTTATTAAGGCCCAGAATCCGGCAACCAGAAAGGCGACCCCTATCAGGGCTCTGAGCACAAAGATGGAAATGACAAAGCCGAAAAGCGTCCTCGATACAGGTGTCGTCACGACCGTAGCCCGAAGAGTGTCCCCGTTCGAATCCTTAAAGAGGATATTCACTTCTTTGCCGGCCGGGTGCAGCGTTATTTCACGAAGGAGAACGCCTAATGAGGCCGGAGTTCCGTTGATGGAAAGCAGAGAATCTCCCACCTCAGGAATCGGGAGAGTATTGAAATCGGTATCATCCACCCTGGTAAATACGAGCGTGGAATCCCCTGCGACATCAATATCGCTGCGCATTTCTCCGCCGTTATTCCACTGGTTGACGCGGTACGCGTTCTGCGTCGTATGAATGCCGGCCGTAATCAACACAACGATGCCCACAGCGGGGACAAGTATCTTGAGTATCTTCGATATCATGATTACGGGAATACTACATCATGAGAGTAACTATATTCAAAAAGAATCATGCGGGAATCCGGCCGGTTCACCCGGCAGTCACCATCAATATGCCGACAAGCGTCATCACAACGGCGATGACCTTGCGTCTGGTCAGGGGCTCACCGAGGAATATCGTCGCCATGATGATTATGTGGATCGTGCTGGTCTGGTTCAGGATCGCCGCCGTGCCCGCCTGGGTGTATTTCATCCCGGCGATCCAGAGGATCAGGGCGAGAAACGACCCGATCACCGTGCCGGGGATCATGTACCTCCACGACGAAGAGGGCCTGAAGTGCGAGAATATCTTCCGTCTCGATGGGAGAAGGATCGCCACGGGAAGCATCGCAAGGAAGCTTCCTATCTGGCGAACAGCCGTTGCCCAGAGTACAGGCGAGCGGTTCAGAACGGGCTTTGCGATTACGATACCGATACCGAGAGTAAGCATGGCGAGGACTCCCCACGTGATCCCCAATATCAGCTGCCGCTTCGTCGTACCCGGGGGCGGATCGTGCTTTGTGGCGATGAATACACCGAGCAGCACGGCGCCCATACCTGCGAGCTGCCAGGACCCGAGCTTCTCGCCGATCAGAAGCCAGGCGAAGAAGACTATAGATGGAGAATAGAGTCCGTCGACGATCGCGTTCAGGCCTGCTCCGACCCGGTTGAGGCACATGTGGAAGAGGGTGTCGGATATCGCGATCGCGATCACGCCGCTGGCAATCAGAATAAGGTAGTCGGTCAGCGGGGCCACGCCGAATATCGGTTTGCGGATGATGATGAACATCAGCACGAAGAGGACCGACGATACGGCCACCCTGAAGAAGTTGAGGGCGAAGGGCGGGACTTTCTCCCCCGACTTCTTGAACAGGATCACTGCTATCGCCCAGGCAACTGCGGTCGTCAGTGCGAACAGCTCTCCCAAGAGATCACTTCCCGTATGAAAAGAAGGGCGGGGAAACGCTCCGTCCCCCCGCCCGAAAACTGCGCCTGCGGCGCCAGACCGCCGCTGCAGTGCAGGACCTTTACTGTATTGTCAATTCTCCGAGCAGCTCGTATGCGCCGGAGAACTTGTCGAGCACGAACAGGATGTAGCGCGACTCGACACTGATGCATCTGTTCAACTCGGAGTTGAACAGGTAGTCGGCCGAGATGCTCTCCCAGTTGCCGTCGAATGCGGCGCCGATGCATTCGCCCTTGCCGTTGATGATCGGGCTGCCGGAGTTGCCGCCGGTGATGTCGGTCGTCGACAGGAAGTCGACAGGAACGTCAACGAAACATCCGTGCTCATACTTGCCGAAGTCCTTCTTCTCCCAGAGCTTGACGAGCTTCTCGGGACAGTCGAACGGCTCCTCGCCGGTGTTCTTCTCGATGGCACCGCCGAGCCTCGTGATGCAGTTGTAGTTGACGGCGTCAGCCGGGCTGTATCCCTTTACCGTGCCATAGGTGAGACGCATCGTACCGTTGGCGTCGGGATAGAAGGCGCCGCCCTTCCACTCTCTCATGCCCTCGATCAACAACGGGCGAACGGCGGAGATGTTGCCGGCAAACTCCTCGCCGCGGTCCTCTATCTCCTTGAACTCAGGATATACCTTCGCGTAGAAGTCGATAAAGGTGTCGCCCTCCTTCATCAGCTCGTCACGCGAGAGATCGAACATCCTCATGCGCTCTTCAGCGTTGTCAAGTTTCGTTCCAGCATAGAGGTCGTCGATCAGTACATCGACCTTCTCTTCGTCCGTACCGGAGTATCCGGCAAGCATCTCGTCGAACGCCTTGATGCGCTGTGCTTCGGGAAGGTCGAGGGCCGTCAGCATGAAATATCTGAGGAACTGCCGGTCGACACCCTCATCGTATCCCATGTCTATCATTTCCAGGCGCTGCTTGATCCGCGGGATATTTCGTTCCATATAGCCTGGTTCGCGGTCCATATCCTTCTTTGCCTTCTCCTCGGTCCACCGGTAGATCGTTCCTGAAGCGCTCATCATCTGATTCATGAAGCTGATGAAGCCCCCGATGACACCCTTGTCACGGTAGAGGGCCTGCTCCTCATAAAGTTTCTCGATGGCGGGCAGAACCTTGCCGTACTTCTTCTTGCGCTTCTTGTCGGCATTGACCCACTCGGTGAATTCCTTCTCCTCGGCGATCTTCTGCTCGAGAAGTCCGGCCTTCCTGAATCCCTCGATCTGACCCTCGTAGTTCTTCATCGAGTTGTTGAACATCGCATCGAATCTGGCCATCTTGATCTTGACGCCGGGATTATTTTCGCTGGCCTTGTTTATGATGTCCAGCAGCTCGCCGAACAACTTGACCCGGCCCGGGAAGCGCCAGTTCTGCGACCAGTCGGTCGAATACGACGAGCGATAGCGCATCGTCTGGCCGGGGAAACCGATGATCATCGTGAAGTCGTCCTTCCCGACACCCTCGAGTGACATCGGAAGGTGAACTGCCGGCTCGTAGGGCACGTTGTCCTCGGAATATTCAGCCGAGCTGCCGTCGGGTGCGACGTAAACCCTGAGGAACGAGAAGTCGCCTGTATGACGGGGCCACATCCAGTTGTCGATGTCACCACCGTAGTTGCCGATAGATTTAGGGGGGGCGTATACGATACGGACGTCCTTGCTCATGAAATATGTGAACATCTTGTACTGCATTCCGCCGTAGAAGCTCGCCACGGTCACGCGCACGTCCCTGCCCTCTTCAGCCTCGGCCGTGATCTTCTTGATCTCGTCCTCTATCGCCTCGTACCGCTTCGCGCCCTTCTTGCCCTTGGCAGCCTTGAGGACCCTGTCCGAGACTTCTTCGATCGATATCAGAACGCGGGCCTCGTAGCCGTGCGCCTGGAGCTCCCTTTCGGACCTGTCGGCGTAGAAGCCGTCATCGATATAGTTGTGTTCCTCGGAGCTGGCCCTCTGAAGGGCCCCGAAGGCAACGTGATGGTTGGTCAATATCAGCCCGTACGGGGATACGAACGAGCCTGTACCGCCACCCAGGTTGACTATGGCGTAGGCGATGCCCTTGCCCCCGGGCGCGTAGATCTCCTCCTGCGAGAGCTCGAGCCCGAGCTCCTGCATGCGGGCAAACAGCTCCGCGTCGAACTTGTCGAGCTGCCACATGCCTTCCTCGGCCGGGGCGGCCGTCGAGAGCAGCATAATCGCCAGAATGGCGACAAATACCCTGTGCTTCATGAAGTTACCCCCATCTATAAGGATTAAGGTGTTGAGTCGTTGATTCCAGATACGTGGTAGCAAGGTATATTGATGCGATGATTATGTCAAGGCGCGTAAATATCTGCGGAATCGGGCCCTGTGACTTCACCAGATCGATTTGAGATAGCCGATGGCCTCGTCGACCGTCTCGAATATCTTCATGATGAACTTCAGGTTGGTAACCTTGAATATGTTGTCAAGCCTCGCCGAGCTGTTGACCACGACGAGCTCCGCCTCCTCCTTCTGCGCCATCGTCCAGGCCGAGATGAGGATGCCTATGCCGGTGCTGTTCGACCACTGGAGCCTCGAGAGATCGAGTATGATCTTCTTCTTATCGTTCTTGAGCAGTGTTTCGACCTCGCCCCAGAGGTCGTAATCGTCATGCTCGCCGACGAGCTTGCGCGCGCCGAGATCGATTACGGCTATACCGTCGAAGAATTCTGTCTTGATCTCTCCCACTCGCTCTCTCCGTACCGGGGATCCATGATCTCAGCTTCAACGTCACGGAAGAGTATCATCAGGCGCCGGATGGCGCTATAAGAAACATGGCGGGCAGCGGCAGGCAGGCCAATACGGGGATGGCTTCAGGATCCTCTATCATTCCGGCTCTCACTTTATCTTGAGCACTTTCGCGCCGCGGATCTTTCTCTGTTTCAGCTCCACGAGCGCCCTGTTTGCATCCTCCAGGGAATAGACTTCCGTCTCCGGCCTGATCGGGATCTCCGCGGCGAGCTCGAGGAACTCGGCGATGTCGCTGCCGGCGACATTGGCCACGCTCTTGATCTCCTTCTCCATCCAGAGGTGCTCGGTGTAGTCGATGTTGAGCAGGTATTCCTTATCGCGGTCTTCCTTGCGGATCGCGTTTATCACGAGCCTGCCGCCCGGCGCGAGGTTGCGCAGCGCCTCGACGACCGGTTTCCATACGGGGGTCGTGTCGATGATCGCATCGAGCTTCTCGGGCGACTTGTCTGTCGTATCGCCGGCCCACGCGGCGCCGAGTTCGAGGGCGAACTCCCGCTCGCCGGGACTCCTCGCGAAGACGTATACCTTCATATCGGGATACCTGTGCCGGACCATCTTGAGAACGAGATGGCCCGATGCGCCGAACCCGGTCAGCCCGAGCCTCTTCGTTCCGGATATCCCGGTGAGATTCATCGAGCGGTAACCGATCGCCCCCGCGCAGAGAAGCGGAGCCGCCTCGACATCGGTGAAGAGGCCGGGTATAGGGAAGGCGTGATTTTCAGGGACGATCATGAGCTCTGCGTACCCGCCGTTGACATCGCGGCCTGTGGCGCGGAATTCCGCACAGAGGTTCTCCTGTCCCGATACGCAGAGATCACACTCACCGCAGGCTGAATATATCCATCCCACCCCGACCCGCACGCCGGGCTGGAATTTTTTCGCCCCGGGCCCTGACTTCTCGACCGTTCCGACCACCTGGTGTCCCGGAACGACGGGCAGTACCGGAGGCGGAGTCCTTCCCTCTATCTCGTCGAGCTCGGTGTGGCAGACGCCGCAGGCAGAGACCCTTATCAGGACCTCGCCGCTGCCGGGCTCCGGATCGGGCAACTCGGCCAGGCGCAGGGGCTCGCCGCATTCACCGAGATCGCAGATTCTTTCGAGGATCATCGCCTTCATGAAACGCCTCCAGTCTATCTTCGCATACTATACTCCTCCCCGGCTTGTCGTTCAATGATCCGAAATGGACTGAATACTTGATTTCCATACGGAGATAGGAAACCATGGGTACAGATAAGCGTGAAAAGCGGCGGATAGTCGAAAAACAGTAAAAATGATGGAGGAGGTCGAAATGCCGATGCTCAACGAAGAAGCGAGGAAACAGCTCGAGGAGATCCTCTCGAGGATGGAAGACGAGGTGGAGCTCGTGATATTCACGCAGGAGATCGAGTGCAATACCTGCGCCGATACGAGGACCTTCATCGAGGAGTTCGGGGAGATCTCGGACAAGCTGAAGATCACGGTGCTCGATTTCGTGAAGGACCTGGGGCGTGCGGAAGATCTCGGCGTTGACAAGATCCCCGCTATAGCAGTCCTGGACAAGGACGGTAAGAATACGGGCATCAAGTTCTACGGCATCCCGGCCGGTTACGAGATCAACTCGCTCACGCACGTGGTCCTTGCCGTATCGGGCGACAAGGAAGAGATACCGGAGGATCTCCTTGAGCGGATCAGAAAGATCGACAGTCCGGTCCATATCGAGGTGTTCATCGGGCTGACCTGCCCCTACTGTCCTCCCGCTGTCGCGACGGCGAACATGCTGGCCCTCGAGAACGAAAAGATCAGGTCCGACATGATCGAGGGCTCGACATTCCCCCACCTGCTGCTCAAGCACAATATAATGGGAGTGCCGGCAATCGTAATCGACGACAAGGTTGTCCTCACAGGAGCTCAGCCGATCGAAAAGATGCTAGATGCGATCAAGGGATTATAAAGATCCTGAATTTCTTTTTTTACCGCCGCTGACCCCGAGTACCCTCATGAGGATAAGCGCATAGACGAGGACCACTATCGCAGAAGCGCCCCCGCCACGCAGGGCCGCCGTATACTCGCCTTCCCCGATATTGGTCCCGATGAAGGCCGCAGTGAATCCGGCGAGGAGTATCCATGCGATGAGCAGAAACCACTTCCACCACGTCATCAGCGCGCCCTTCTCCTTCAGCCATGCCCTCAGCGCGGTAATCAGCACAACGAAGAAAACGCCCTCGATGAACCAGAACATTCCGCTGGTAAAGAATCTCATATCTCCGAACTCCCGTCAAAAGTCGATAAAATCTTCCGTCTTGAGCCACCAGGGGGGATTCCTGTACGACGCGTTAAAACCCCCCATCGACGGCATGTAATATTCCTTCGCCTCTCTCCCGGGAAAGAGAACCTTCTGCATCGCCGTCAGCGCCTGGTGCGACAGGCCCGTCGGATCGTTCGAGGAGACCTTGAGCGCCGTCCTGTGCAGCCAGTTCGATTTCCTCGAGTAGGGGCAGACCGCCACGCAGAGCCTGCAGCCGATATTGCCGAGGTTCGAGTACCAGAAGTTGTGGCACTTCGACCTGTCGATCTTCCAGCGCCTGTATCCCCGGACCTCGACCTCGGTATCGAACGAGATCGCGCGGCTCGGGCACTGATCGGCGCATATTTTACATGTCTTGCAGAATTCCTTCACGCCGAAGCGTATCGGCCTGTCCGGCTCCATCGGGATATCCGTCGTCACTACGGCCGGCCTGAAGTTCGAGCCGAGTTCCGGCGTAATGAGAACACCGTGGCGCCCCTGTTCGCCGAGGCCTGCGTCTATCGCTACCGGCGGAACCATCAGATCGTAGTCCATCCCCGGCGTGTGCGGCCGGGCCGGATAACCGAGCAGCCTGATAAAGGCTGCCAGGCGGTAGGCGACGATCCTTGATTTCGAATATGCGTCGTGCGACGTACCGTAATTCGGGTTGGCATAGAATGGGTCCCACGACATCGGCGTGCCGACCACTATGGCGTACTTCCAGTGCTTCGGTATCTCAAGAGGTTTGCCAGCGTCGAACCCGCGCCCCCTCATCGGGTAACTATAGACCCAGTCTGGATTGAGCTCGGTAACGCCGGTCAGTACAGATCCGAACTGGTAGGACATCTGCTTTATCAGTTTCGACGTCATACCGGGCGATTTCATTTTATACGGCCCGGATGGATACCCGAATCCCTCTCCCTTCGGGAAGTCGGAGATCTCGGGAGATTCGGTTATCCCTTCGGGCCAGACCTCGCCCATCGCATGGGACCACGCCTCGGCGAGAATAAACCTCTCCCCGTACTCCTTGTCGTCTTTCCTCCTGTTCGGGTAGATCTCGCTGCGGAGCTTGAGGTCAGTCTCGAGGTCCTCCGGGTGCTTCTCATAATATTCCCTGAGAGGATCGTCGAGGCCGGCCAGCCCCTTCTCCGCGTCCCACGTCCTCATCAGTCCCGGCACCCTGGCAAAGATCACCCCGGTCCTCGCATCGACCCTGCTTGTCGGCCCGACCTTGTCGTGGGCCGCTCCGCTGACGGCGTGCTTCAGACGATCGAAGGTCTGCGCGGCGCCCTGGAATGTCTCGGTGCCGGTGTAGGAGCGCGGGTCCTTGCCTGCGGCGTAGCCGAACATCCCCAATCCGGATCCTCCGAGCACGGCCGCCATCACCCCGGAAAACTTGAGGAATTCTCTCCTGTCCACATCCCCTGACGAATAACGTTTTTTGATCTCTTCAGCATCCATCGGCATCTCTCTTCCTTCCCGCGAAGGCCTTCAGTATATCGTCAAGGTGGGCGCGCCAGCTTCCCCAGCTGTGGCCGTCGCTGTCGACCGGATCGATCTCTCCGGCCGCCATGCAGTCACGCTCAGGTCCAAAGTATCCACCTCCCTCAAGGCTGATCTTCCCTGCCAGCCTTGAGTCTCCTTATCATGGTTTCTGCCGTTTCAACAATCTCGCTCTCGGGATAATTCTTTAACGCCATATCAAAAGCCTCTATAGCGGTCAAAGTATCCGACAAATCTTCCAGGTATACGAATCCTATTATGAAACTGGCTTCCGAAGCGCGTTCACTTTCCGGATAATTGTCGATGATTCTCCTGTAGTACTCGATTCTCTTCATGGGAAGTATCGTATGAAACGCTATGCGCCACAGGGCTTCGGGCGCTTTTTCATGATTGGAGCAAGTCATCGCGATGATCTCGTAGCACTTCAGCTTCGCTACTATTCCGATATCGCCGCACGAGAGAGCCCAGAGCGCATCAGGAGAATTCGATGCCGCCCGGATTTTGCCATTAATTTTTTCTTTTTCGACTCCACTATCGATATGTTCCGGCGGAGTTTCCTTTCCTTCGCTGTTGATTTCTTCCAGCAGCGGGATATTAGCCGCTATTCTGATATCGTCGCGAAGGTAGATGAACTCGAAATATCTTCTTCTCTCTTTTGACTTGAATTTCTTCACAAGAGCATAGCTGTCGAACCTCTTGTCTTTCGCGATGATCCTGGATTCATGCCCGTGGTCCAGTCTCATAAAGTTATAGCTGGTGAAGGCGATTGCCCCGGGATTGCGGGAAAAGAAGTACTCTGCCAGCAAGGTCTTTTCATCATCGGACGGTCCCTTTTCGTATGATTGAAGTGTTTTGATAAGTGCTCTTGTCTCCCTGGACAGATCCCGATAGTTTTCTATTCCGGTCAGGCGGGGAATGTTTCTGGCAAGATATTCGTCGTTCAATCTCCCGAAATCGATCGTTTTCAACTTCGAGTAGTACGGTATTGCTCCGGCATCGGCGTGAACCACAAGCCACTCGCCGGGTGGAACGCAGTCTCGGAGAAATTTTCCCGCAGGTATATGAATATCCCGCAATACCTTGAAGTGAGTCGAGGAATATTCGATCTCCTTCTTCATCTTCCGGCGCTCGACATTGGACGCCGCCTGCATTGAAACGAGCAGCACGATCAGGATTATAGCTTTCACGGTAGGCCTGACCTGGCAAAGTATTCCGCCTACAGCTACCAGCGCCAGGATGTAGAAGGGAAGAAAAAACCGGTATGAGTAGTTCATCATCAGCCTCGAGCAGAGATAAGTGAGGATGATGATCAAGGTGAACACGGTTGTTCCAAATACAAGGCGCCTGTGCTTTCTAAAGTGGTCACGGCCAATAAATATGAGTGCCAGAAGACCCGGCAGGGGAAGATATGTGACTAGCAATCTTCGCAGAATTATGAGGTTTTCCATACTTATTCCCGCTTGAGACAATTTTGCGTAGAAGGTGTTAGGCAGGAATTGACCGTAATATATCCATCTCCATATGAAATAGATCAGGCAGGGAACGAGCCACGCGATTATCGTCTTCCTGGAGACCGGCCTGTAGAACACAATCAGGATTATAGAGATCACAGCGCCTTCGGGACGTGTGAACCCGAGTATGAGGAGCGCCCCGACAAAGAACGCGTTGTTCCTGACGGAAAATGCATAGATCGCCAGGAGAATAGCCGTGTTGAACATCGTAGTCTCGAGACCACTCCAGGCGTGTGTGAACAGAAACGGCGCTGTGCAGTAGAGAACCAACGCGGATACGCTGCCCAGGTTAAATCCACGAAAAATCAGGATCAATAGAATCGCCCCGATGAAATAGCAGGCTATTCCGATAATGTGAGCAGCGATGATGGGCGAGATCGACAGTTTCATCCCCAGCGCGATCAGTGAGACCATAGCGATCCCGGTATATCCTTCTACCGGATTTTCGCCGACGTTCCAGTTTAGCTCGCCGTGATCGACCAGATTTTCCGCGTACCTGAAGAGGATGAATGCGTCGTCAACGACCCAGCCCGGATATCTGATCATCATCACTGAAGAATACGCGACAGCCGCAACGGATACAGCTATCAGCAGCACTCTGCCGGTGATTTTCCAACTGAATCTCATTTATGGATTTCCCCGGGTCTATTCCCACGAATCAACTGTTATCGCTCTTTTTCAAGTTTCAGTGATGTCTTCTGAATAAGATCCCATGCACCATCGACATGCCGCCGTTCAGTGTTCGTCTGGCCGATCGAGAAGCGAAGGGTAACCCTGTCGTCCAGCTTCGTGTGTGTGAGATATATCCTGCCGCCGGAATTGAGATCTTCCATCAGCCGCATGTTGAATGCGTCTCCCCCCCCGTGCCTGAAGCAGACGAGGTTGAGCAGCGGCCGTACGGCGAGCTCGAAATGTTCAGATTTCTCGATACGCTCCGCCAGCTCCTGCGCAAGCCCGACATGGGCGCGGACGTGATGCCTCAGCCCCTCGACGCCGTAGTGCCTTATAACCATCCAGAGCTTCAGCGCCCTGAAGCGCCTTCCGAGCGGGATATGCCAGTCCCGGTAGTCGATGACCGCTCCCGATTCGGTCGACTTGTTCCTCAGGTATTCGGGCAGAATGCTCAACGTCCGGATAAGGACCGATCTGTCGGCAACGAAGAAACAGTCGCAGTCGAAGTTGGTGAACATCCACTTGTGGGGATTGAAGCAGTAACTGTCGGCCAGCTCGACGCCTTCGTTGATGAATCTGTACTCTGGACAGAGCGCCGCAGTACCGGCCATCGCAGCATCGACATGGAGCCAGATCCCTTCGTCGCGGCATATCCGCCCGATCTCCGGCACCGGATCGACCGCAAGGGACGATGTTGTGCCGACCGTCGCGCATACGAAGCAGGGAATGAGTCCCGCTTCCCTGTCCGCAGCGATCTGCGACTCGAGCAGGTCGGGACGCATCGAGCAGTTTTCGTCCACTTCAATAAGCCTGAGGTTGCCGCTGCCGATGCCCGCAACCCTGACCGCCTTCTCGACCGATGAGTGCGTCTGCGTGGAGGCGTAGGCAACGAGCGTGCCGTCGCAACCCTTCTCGTCGCTCAGGAAACCGGTCGCCCTCTCCCTCGCGGCGAGGAGCGCGCACAGAGTGGCGCTCGATGCGGTGTCCTGGATCACGCCCCCGCCGTCACCGTCCGACTTGAATTTATCCGGCAGTCCGAGCATCCTGACGAGCCAGTCGAGCACATGCGTCTCGAGCTCGGTGCAGGCAGGGCTGGTCGCCCAGAGCATCCCCTGTACTCCGAGGCCGGCGGAGAGCAGCTCGCCGAGGATCGACGGCCCCGAGGCGTTCGCAGGGAAATAGGCGAAGAAGTTGGGCGACTGCCAGTGCGTGATCCCCGGAAGGATGAGATCGTCGAGGTCCTTCATGACCGCATCGAAATCCTCGCCCGTCTCCGGAGGCTCATCGGGCAGGGCGGCACGCAGTTCGCCGGGCTTCGCACGGGACAGGACGGGAAAGGACTCGATCCGCTTCTGGTAATCCGCGATCCAGTCTATGACGGCATGACCCCGCAGCCTGAACTCCTCCGGGGTCATGTGATGATCTTTTCTTTCTTTCATACGATCAGTCGCGTGCCATATCTGTCTTCCAGACCTCCCAGACCTTGCCCACGAGATCGGGCCCGGGTTTCAGTGTCATCTTGCCCGGCTTCCAGCCCGAGGGCGTCGCCTCTTTGCCCGCACTCTTCCTGACGAGCTGGAAGGCCTGGATCTGCCTTATTGTCTCGGCAACATTACGTCCCACGGGGGGCGTGAGCACCTCGAACCCCTGTATGACGCCGTCCGGATCGATGAGGAATCTTCCCCTGTTCTCCACCCCGGCATCCTCGTCGTAAACGCCGTAGACCTTTCCGACCTTGCCCCCCGCGTCGGAGAGCATCGGGAAGGGAACGCCGCCATCGACCATTTTCGACAGCTCGTTGTCGTTCCACATCTTGTGGACGAACATGCTGTCGACGCTCATCGAGAGCACCTCGACTCCTAGCTTCTGGAATTCAGGGAACGCGTCGGCGACCGCCGACAGTTCGGTAGCTCAGACGAATGTGAAATCGCCCGGATAGAAGCAGAGTATGACCCACTTCCCGAGGAAATCGGAAAGTTGGATGCTTGTGAATTCACCCTTGTGATAGGCCGGAGCGGTAAAGTCGGGGGCCTTCTTTCCGACTGACACCATCGGCCTCACCTCCTTTTTCTCTACTGACGGGTTTTCATCATTCCCGGCGGCGGGCTCTCCAACGGGTCCGCCGGTGGGACGAGCACAACTTACCCCCATGTCCTCCTCCTCCGAATAGGACTTGAATAATCGTGCAGCATTATACAACAGGCCGGGGCAACCTGTAAGGATTATCAGCCGCGGCAGAATTTCGCTTCCACAGCCGACAAAACGCCTCCCGAGGCCCCGTACTGGTACTCTTTATGCATATATCTGTTTTATCCTTGGCAAAGGGTTCGATAAATGAAAGAACTGATACTCAAACAGATAGATGTTTTCTCCACCTCTCCGTTCTGTGGTAATCCTGCGCTGGTCGCTACCGGCGCCGAAGGGCTGTCCCTGGAAGAGATGCAGCGGGTGGCGGCGGAGATGAACATCCTCGAATCGACCTACGTGACGAGGCCCCAGGCGGCCGACGCCGACTACAAGGTCAAATTTTTCACGCCGAGCAGCGAGTATGATTTCAGCGGTCACGCGATGATCGCCACCTGTTTCGCTCTGGTCGAGGAAGGTATCGTCACACTCTGCGACGGCGTCACCACGAAATCGATCGAGACTAACGCCGGCGTGATGATGGTCGATTTTCATTTCGAGGAGGGGGACGACAAGTACGACTCGGGCGGACCGGATTCGGCACCTCTAAACTCCGGCGGTGTACCCGGCGCACTGAAGAAGATCATGATTCACCGGTCGATCGAGCAGTTCAGTTCGACGGACATCCCGGTATCGGAAATCGCGTCTACGCTCGGGATCCCCGAGGACGAGATCACGATGACGGGCCTCCCGGTGGAAATCGTATTCAACGGCGTATATCAGCTTGTCATACCAGTACAAAGGTCAGCAACGCTCGTATCGATGTGCCCCGACCTGATAAAACTCAAACTGATGAACCTCAGGCTCGGTGTGCAGACGACCGACATTTTCACCACCGACTCCCTCAACGACGACTGCATCTGCTACTCCCGCCACTTCTCACCGGTAATGGGAATGTGGGAAGATCTGGGCTCGGGGGCCGGTGGATCGAGCATCGCAGCCTATATGCTGAGGCACGGCGTGATCACATCGCAGGCCGCGGTGATGGAGCAGGGCCCCGAAATGGACAAGCTCTGCAGGGTCCACGTCGACGTAAGCGAGACAAACGGCGAGGCCATCGCCGTACAGATCGGCGGCCTCGCCGTCACATCGATGACGCGTAAGGCGACAATCCAGGACAACGACAAAGTCGTCGTCGTCTAGATCCCCGCGATCAGCATCCTTTAAATTTCCTGAATCTCAGACCGCCGATCGGGCTTCCTTCTGGAATTTCCTCGCCTTTATGCCGAAGCTGATCAAGAGCATACCGAACATGCTCGCGAAGAAGCCAATCAGCCAGGAAATCGCCACGATGCCGGTTCCGGGGTGCCTGAACAGCATCAGCCCGAAAAGTATCGAGACGACGCCTCCGAAGACGAGGAGCCATTCGCTGTCGAGTTCCTTCCGCAGCCTGATTGCCGCGATTATCCTGAACAGCCCGCCCCAGATGGCCCACACCGCTATGAATATAATAATTCCAGTTGCTACAAACCCGGGGCGGGTCAGTGTGAGCAACCCGAGGACCAATCCTGCTATCCCCTCTAGAAGAACGATCCACCAGATGTCGCTGTACTTCCTCCCTGCGATTGATCCAGCGATGGCAAAAAGCCCCTCTATCAGTACGAATATACCGAAAAACATCAGCAGGATCTTCATCGCGACTCCGGGCATGAACCAGGCGTACATACCGAAGATCAGCGCCAGAACGCCCCTGACCACATAGACCCACCAGTTTCTTGAGAACAGTTCGAGCATGCCGGATTCCTCCTCTACAGATCGAAATATCAGAACGATGTTTTAATTGCCATTGATGATCGTCTGACGTGATTCTACCCATAAAGGGACGACAGTCAATATAAAAGCATAGGATTATTCTGATGAAGGAGCTATTGCGGGAGGGTGTGGCCTAGTATTCCTGGAGGACCTTCTCCCACTCGCGCGCGACGTTGATACGGTGCTTCACCAGGTCGATGATCTTCGTGTTCCCTGTCTTCTCACGGAGCTCTTCCCACTCGGCGATCGCCTGTTCGACCTCGCCGAGACGTGCGTGCAGGTATCCCTTGATAAATATCGCCTTCTGGTTGTTCGGCCTCATTTCCCTCGCCTTCCTCAGGTAGACGAGAGCCTCGCTGAGCCGGTCCATCTTGTAGTATATCTCGCCGAGCATACGCAAAGCCTCGAAGTTTTCCTGGTCGATCTGCATGGCTTTCTCGAATTCCGCCGCCGCTTTTTCGAGATTGAGTCGACTGTAGTAGTTCCGGCCCTTCCGGAGCAGTTCCTCGATTCGCTTCTCGTTACCCGCTCCGACCTCGGGATCGATATCGTCGGTGACCAATTCGATCACGTCCATGACCACGAGTCCGTAGATAAGCTTGCTGGCGCTGAACAACTCTTCGCCGACTTTATCGTTGATCTCGTTGACAGACTTGTTTCCGTCGATCAACGAGAGGATCTCCCACTCTTTCGGCTTGAGGTTAAGGGCCTGGCCCTCCTCGTTACCCTGGCAGAGACTGAAGACAGAGTGTCTCGATGGCACCTTGTTCTTGATATTCGACCACTCGTCGATGCGTCTTGCGCCCTCGAGGATAAGGTTCTCCGTGTTGAGTCTGACGATGACTTCCCGCCTCTCGTCGAGTTCCTCCTCGATGAAGCGGCAATCACCCTTCTCCCACTTGAGGATGTCGTAGACCGATTCGCGGATCCTCGCTCCGAAAAAGTTCTCGAGATGGTTTCCGGAAGAGATTCCGAGCGCCTCGAGACATTCGATGAGGCTCTTGTATTTGGGAAGCGCCTTCTCGATCTCCACTATCGAGCCCGAGTCCGTGACTCCCCATTCCTCGAGGAGATCCACTATCGATCTGGGCGACCTGTCATGTATCGACGCCATACATATCGAGCCACTATCGAAGAGTATGAGGGCCTCGCGGCTGCCTTCGACGTCGGTGATGATCAGCCTGCCGGTCTTCTCGTTCATGTAAAGGACCTGGAACAGGTCGAACAGCCCGAGTTCTTCGATTGATGCCTGGATCGCCATTGTCCGTTTTCCTTTCGGCTTCTACAGATCGATCTCGAGGTCCTCCAGAAGATCGACGGAATCGTCGTCTTCCGATGCGGACATATCCTTTATCTTCTTCACGCCGGACTTCTTCTTCGTGTCCGCCGTTTTGTTTTCCTTCGTCGATGTCGATCCAGCTGCCGGTTCCTCGACGGGGGCTTTCACCTCAGCAGGGATCGCGGCTGCGGGAGCGGCTTTCGCGGACGCAGGGCTGTTCTTCATCTTCTCCAGGTACTTCTTTCCGTCGACTACGAACGACTCGAGACTCTCGCGGATCTTGTCGAACCTGCGGCTCACTCCGGCCTGCAGCAGCTCGATGAGCTCGTCGTCGGGCTCGTTGCGAAACTTCGAGTCGACCCGGACGGAATCGACCGTGACATGTTCCCCGTGAGATATGAGGAAATACATGCCTGTGTACTCCGGATAGATCGCAGCGCCATCGAGTATGCTCTGGATCGCTCCCTTGAAATTGTCCTCTCTTAGATATATAAGGCCCTTGAGATAGTGAGCGTCGGCATGATGCTTGTCGCAGGCCAGGGCGCTCTCGATATCGAACAGGGCCAGCGTCATCCTGTTGAGCTTGTAATGAAGCAGCGCCCTCTTCTCGTAGAGGATCGCGCTCTTCCCCGTGAAGGCCTCGAGCCTCTGCAGGAGGTTCTCCGCCATCAGGTATTCTTCGCGGAAAAGGATGCTGGTGAGGTAGTTGTAGTTCAACTCGAGGTTGTACAGGTTGAGGTTCAGTCCCTTCTTGAACATCCTCTCAGCCTCCTCGATCAGTCCTACCTGATAAAGGAGCACTCCGAGGTCGTTCATCGTGTCGGCGTCGGCCGAGTTAAGCCTGAACGCCTGCAGGTAGCAGACCGCCGCCATCCTGTGGTCTCCCGCCTCGTGATAGACAGTCCCGCAGAGCAGGAATGCCTCGGGATTATCGGGATTCTCCTCCAATGCCTTTAACAGGAGCTCCAGGGCCTCCACCCCGTCCTTTTCGGCGAGATGCACCTTGCCCATCTCGACATAGACGCGATCTTTTTCGGACATGTCCTGCAGGGCCTTGCGGAACTCCTTCAGGGCTTCCTTGAAATAGCCGCGTTCCCTGTAGGCTGTACCGAGAGTAAACGCCGTACTCTCGAGGCTCGGGATGTCCTGACCCGAGCTTCGGCCGCGCTCGCCGTCATCGTCGGAAAGCGCGAGGTTGGCCTCCGTGTTCTGGAAAGATGGGTTGAGCTTGGACGCCACGCGGCTCTCCTCCAGGGCTTCCTGGTAGTGACCGATGTCGCCGAAGGCAAACGAGAGCAGGAAGTGCGAGCGCCAGTAGTCGGCGTCGATCTTGATCGCGTTCCGCAGCTCGGATATCGCTTCATCTGTCCTTCCGAGGTTATAGTAGATCTCACCGAGATCGGTATGGAACACGGCCGACTTGCTGACATTGTCCTCAGCGTTGAGGAAATGCTCGAGCGCCTGCTGGTGCAGTCCCTGCGCCTTGAGTACCGAGCCGAAGCGAATCCTTGCCATGTAGTGGTCGGGATTTTTTTCCACGACCTGGCCGAGCGTCTCGGCAGCTTCATTGAGCCAGCCCATGTTCTGATAGCTCACACCGAGCCTCAGGAGGGCCTCTACGTTGGAGGGAGCTTCCTCGACCTCTTTCTTCCACTTGCTTACGTCGGGATCCTCCATCTTAGTCTCTGAAAAGAGATAAAGAAGGTTTTCCCTTGCCAGTTCAAATCTCGGATCGATCTTCAAAGCATCCTTGAACTGCTTTATCGCCTCGTCGTACACGCCCTTTCGGTAGTAGAGCACACCGAGGTTGTTCAAAGCCCCGGGGTCATTTCGATCGACCCTTTCGGCAAAGCCCAGAAGAACGCTCCTCTCTTGATTTTTACGTTCGGGCATATCAGGTCCTTTCGATCCTCCCTCAGACGTTCTGAACCTGGTTGAGGATCTTGGAAACCACTTCGATCACTCTCGAAGGGTTGAAGGGCTTGATCAGAAAGTCTTTCGCTCCGGCCGCCATTGCGTCCTGAACGAGAGCCTGCTGGCCGAGCGCGCTGCACATGACGATCTTCGCCTGCAAGTCGTTCGCTATGATCTGGCGCACCGCATCGATCCCGTTCATCTCGGGCATAATGATGTCCATTATTACGAGATCGGGCTTGAGTTCCTTGTATTTCTCAACGGCGAGCGCGCCCGTGTCGGCCTCTCCGACGACCTCCATGTCATTCCCCTCGAGAATGTCCGAAATCATCTTCCTCATGAAGATCGCGTCATCCACTACCAATACTCTGGGTTTCACTGTTGTCTCCTTTCTCTTCTAATCAACATTTATCGCTTCGAAAATCGTTTCGATAGAATCCGACGTTGGTATAAAGAACAGAAATCCTTTGACCTTGTTCTCGGTAAATGCAAATGCCGTCTCCAGAACGATCGCGTAATCCGATTCCAGGCTCAGGTCGACCAGGATCGAATCCATAACCGCGCCGAGCATGTCGTATGAGACCTGGGGAACGGAGTGCATAATCTTCTTTCCGAGAAATGTCGAGAAGATGTTCAGATAGCAGCCACACATGATGTTGCCGATCTCCTTCAGGGTGGAGAGAGCAAACTCGTCGGTTATATTCGGTCCCTCGACGCGCTGGCCCGTTGCCATCTCGACCATCTTTTCCGCCTCGGGATGAGGGAACAACAGGAACATCATGCCCCTGAAATTTTCGCTGTAGCCCTCAAGGTAAACGACGGAAATCATCGATTCCGGGCCGTTAAACAGCGTGTAGATGATCTGAAGCGGGATGATATCCACGTTCGTTATGGAGACATCGATCCTCCTCTTCAACAGTTCCGCGAGCCCGGTGATGGCATGCGCCGAGCCGATGTTCCCGAGCTCCTTCAATGCGTCGATCCTCAGATACGACGGCCTCTTAATGGGGCTCATTCAGACACCTTCCTTTGAATAGAGAACGTGGATCCCAAATAAAAGCTATTCTTCCACTGCCAAGAATCGTCGCGCCGGTGATACCGCTGGCTCCGCGAATCAGCGAAGGCAGCCCCTTGATCACGATTTCCTGATGACCGAGTATCTTCTTTGTCACCAGGCCGACCTTCCCGTTTCCGGTGTCGACGAGAATCAGCTTTATGTACCGCGAATCGCCTGCGGGCGTCTCAATGCCGAACAGATCGTCCGGCCTCACGATCGGCACGACCTCATCGGCGTACTGTATGACTTCACGTCCCATTACTGTCCTGAACGAATCACGCTCCAGGCGCGATGTCTCGCATATGTATTCGGCCGGAAGGGCGTGCACCTCATCCCCGGCCTCGAAGAGAAGCGCCTTGATTATCGAAACGTTGATCGGAAGCTGAAGCGAGACCGTCGTTCCTATTCCAGGCTCGCTGTGGAGCTTCATCGATCCTCCGAGCGCGTTTACCGCTTCCCTCGCAACGTTCATGCCGACTCCCCTGCCGGAGAACGTACTTACTTCCTCACGAGTCGAAAATCCTGGTGTGGAAAGCACTCTGCAGAGCTCGTCGTCGCTCATCGATTCGACTTTCGCCCCGTCCATCTCGATCTGCTTCTTCTCGAGGACCTTTTCGATGTCTATCCCCCTGCCGTCGTCGGTCACCTGGAGAACGACGAAATTCCTGTCCCTCTTGGCGCTGAGTACGATTCTGGCCGTTTCGGGCTTGCCGAGGTTTATCCTCTCTCCGGGAGACTCGATGCCGTGGTCAATGGCATTGCGGAGAAGATGGATGAGCGGATCGACCATCGCCTCGAGCACGGTCCTGTCCAGGCCGATGTCAGCGCCCACGATATCGAGCCTGGCGCTCTTCTCGAGGGCCAGCGAGGAATCCCTGACGAGCCTCTTGAAACGCTGGAAGACCTGGCCGACCGGTATCAGCCTTGCCTCCATCACTTCCTTCTGAATCTCCGAAATCAACTTTCCCGAGGAGGATAGCTCTTCGTTGAGCGATTTCGATCCGATCTTCCCCGCCAGACTGGCAAGTTTTATCCTGCTGATTATCAGTTCCCCGACCAGGTCCATCAGGGCATCGAGCCGTTCGAGATCGACCCTCGTCGAAGTGACCCTCTCCTCGAAGTTGCCCTTCGAGGCGGTCATTTCCGGATCGTTCCCTGCAGCGATGGTATCTTTCTCTTCCGGATCCTCATCGGCCGGATTATTCTTGAGGATCCTGGTCGTCATCGGCGAGAGCAGCACGAAGAA
>CBDUYR010000048.1:0-20130 GCA_965371515.1 uncultured bacterium
GAGGTCGAGCGCGCCGAAATTGCCCAGCAGGAATACTATTCCGACCATGATCATGATCAGGCCGGGAACTATCGGTCTCGATTTGCCTTCGCTCATCGTCCTACCTCCGTTTCGCGCCGGCGTACCCGGGATCACGCATCAGTATTTCCTCCCGTTACGTCGATCTTCTTCTCGGGATTCATGATTATGTAAATGCCCAGGCCGGCTGTTATAAACGGCCAGATATATTTAAATACGGGAACACTGTTCAGAAGGAAGATCAGGCTGATCACTCCCAGCACGGCGGCGGTGATCAATACGCTCCGGTTTCTCTGGCTTATCAGGTATGTGAAGTAAAGGCCGAGTGCGGGAGCCAGGATGAAGACAGGCCCCAGGCTTCCGATCGTTGCCCATGTGTATTTTGCTATCAGAAAGAACACGACCCCGTAGATCACAAGGATCGTCCCCGGCATGATCAGGAAGTCCCGGCTCTTATCCATCAGGAATCCGATCCAGAAGAGCACGCCCATTATCATGATCATCCAGGTGAAGGCCACTTCCCAGTCAGGATGGAAGGCCCCGAAATTGCCGAGAATGAAGATCAGCCCGATAATGATCAGTGCCAGGCCCTGAAGGATCGGTCTCGATTTTCCTTTGCTCATCGTCCTGCCTCCGTTTCGCGCCGGTCGTCAGCGGCCGGCAACAGTCTCGAGTACGCGTTCGCATTCTTCTTCCGTATTGTACATGTGGGGGCTCAGCCGCACCGTGTCTTCCCTGAGGCTGCAGATGATCCCGGCCTCCCGCAGCCGCTCGAAGATCGGCTGAGCGTCCTCTTTTTCGCTGTCGAAACAAAGTATACCCGATTTTTCCCCGTCTCCCAACGGGCTCCTGACCCTGAACCCGTTTTTCTCGATGCCTTCGGCGAGACGGCCGGTCAGCGAGAGGATCCTGTTTTCGACCTTGTCTTTACCCAGCTTCATGATCCTGTCTATCGATACGCCCAGTGCGAATATTCCGTGGAGGTTCGGGGAGCCCTCCTCGAACCGTTCTGCCTCGTCGCGGTAGGTGAAGTCGTAGTCGAGGAAATCCTTCGGATTCACAACACCGGTCCATCCCGGATTGGGGACGTCTATCTCGTCGAGCAGTTCTTTGCGGCAATAGAAGATGCCGACGCCGGGAAGGGCGAGCATCCACTTGTGTCCGCCGGCCGAGAGAAAATCGATCTTCGATCTCTTTACGTCGATATCTAGGGCGCCCAGGCCCTGTATTGCGTCTACGTGGAGGAAAATGCCCCGGTTGCGGCAGAAATCGCCGAGCTCGTCGAGATCGATCCTGTGTCCGGTCGAGAACTGCACCCAGCTGACGGTGATCGCCCGCGTGCGGGAGTCGCAGACGTCTGCAAGCATGTCCGCGGTGACCAGCCCCTCGCTGGGTTCGACCATGCGGAGCTCGACGCCCCTGCGCCACAGCCCCATCCAGGGGTAGACGTTGGCCGGAAATTCGATGGACGGCATGACGACATTATCGCCCTCCTTCCACCGTATGCCTCCCGAGGCTATCAGTACGCCGTGGGTCGTATTCTTGACGAAGGCTATCTCGTCGGCTCCGGCGCCGATCAGCCTGGCGGCACCGGACCGCACATCCGCGACACGCGCGAAGATATCGTCTTCGGCAAGGACTCCGCCGCCGAGCATGCCGGAAAGCCTGTCCAGGGATTCACGTGACGTTACCGAGAGGGGGCTGACCGCGGCGTGGTTGAAATATGCGATATCGTCGGAAACGGAGAACTCGTCCCTGATTTCCTTCCAGATGCGGGTATTATCGTTCATATCCATCAGAAGGATATTCTCAGAAGATCCGCGGCGTGTACAGTTTAAATGGAATGATCCTGGCGGTGTGGCATATTCAGGCGATCGCCGTATGAATGGCGGCTACGCCGAACATGAGCTTTTTCCAGGTGACCTGCGAAAACCCGGCTTCCTCCATCTCCGAGGCGAGTTCGGCGGGGTCCGGGAAGGATCGGATCGAGCCGGAGAGGTATGCGTATCCGTCTCTCTCGCCCGTCAGCACCTTTCCCAGCCAGCCTACAATACCTCCGGCGTAGGCATGGAGGGCGCCCCTGACAGGCGCTGACCCGGGCTGGCTCGTCTCGAGGTTCAGGAAGATCCCCCCCGGCCTCAGTACGCGCCTGATCTCCCCGAGCGAGTCGGCGAAGAGCCCGCCGCGGCTCCGGAGGTTCCTCGCCGCGAAGGTCACCGTCACGAGGCCGAAAGAGGCGTCGGGAAAGGGAAGAGCATCTGCCGAGGCTGCCGCGGGGATGAGCTTTCCCGCGCCGCGCCGCCTGATTCCCTCGCGCAGCATCGGGACGGAAAAATCGGCCGAGATCACGGCCGTGCCGCCCGGCGACCGGCGGGACAGGAGGTCGGCCATCTCGCCCGTGCCGCTGCAGAGGTCGAGCCAGGGGCCGGAGCCGGTTCCACCGGCATCTCCGGCCGTACGGACAGCGGCGGAAGCCGCTATCCTTCTCCACGGCATATCGAACCCGAATGTAAGGATGTGGTTCGTGCTTTCGTACCGGTGGGGAATGGTCCTGTATACGTCCTGGAGGTCCATGATCATCGAGCTTTCAGAAACAGGTCAGTCTGCGATCTGTCCATCGCTGGAAAGCATTCCCCGTTCCTTCCAGAATCCCTCCCGCAGTGTGATCGTCGAGCCCTTCCATTCGATGTCGCCCCTGTCGCGAAGCCTGAGGATCAGCCGCGAGAGTGTCTCGGGAATGGTACCGATGGTGGCCGCGATCTCCTTCTTGGGCATCTCGACCCTGCATTTCTCGACAGGTCCGCATTGCTCGTACAGAAAACGGAAGAAGCGCTGCTCCACGTCGTAGGCCGTAAGGTAGTGGATCCTCTGCGAGAGGTACCGGAGCCTCTCGATCAGGGTCGAGATGAATTCACGGCGAAAGGCACGATCCTCGAACAGAGCCTGGAATGTCGATCCGGAGAAGGCATAGGCGACGGAGTATTTTACGGCAACGGCGTTGACCGGGTAGCCTCCACCGCCGAACAGGGCGAATTCGGCGAATGCCTCGAAGGGATTGACGAGCTTGACGGTCGTCTCCTGGCCGTCCTCGGAGAGCTTGTACAGCCTCACACCACCTTCTGCAAGGACGAACAGGTCTCTGCCCTCATCGTCTTCGAAGAAGATATGCTCCCCGCGTGCGATCTCGAGCCTGCGGCTGCCTTCCGACAGCCTTGCCAGCGATTCCTCGCCCAGATCGCGGAAGAGTGCCGTTTTCATCAGTGTTTCGATGGTGTTCATAATCATGGTATACTGCATCAAGAAGGGTTCAATATCAATAGTCGAAATATTCAAAAAAAACTCCCCGAATTGACCCCGGTCAAGGCTGCGTTCCCCCGCAGCGCTTATTATTGGCTTCCCGGTGACGCGCAGAAGAGATCGACGCGGGCCGGATGGCCTCAGACAGTAAAAGGAGACCCGACCATGAATATGTTCTGCTATCAGTGCCAGGAAACGGCCGGAAACACGGGCTGCACGAAAGTGGGCGTCTGCGGCAAGCCGCCTGAGACCTCCGCTCTCCAGGATCTGCTCATCTTCGTCTCGAAGGGGGTATCGATTCCGGGTTCGAGAACTGTAGAGGGAAGCGATGATTTCCTCGAGGCGGGAAGATTTCTGACGAGAGCACTGTTTGCCACTATCACGAACAGCAACTTCGACGACGATCGTTTTATCGAGCTCGCCGACGAAGGCATTTCACTGCGCGACAGGCTCATGGCCAGGTACGGCGGGGAACTCGAGGGCGACCTGCACGAGTCGGCCAGCTGGACCCCCGGCGAAAACGAAGATCTTGCTGCAAAGGGACTGACAGTCGGCGTTCTCTCGACCGGGAACGAGGATGTGCGCTCCCTCAGGGAACTCGTCATATACGGGCTGAAGGGCATAGCCGCCTACGCCCACCACGCGCATGTCCTCGGTTACGAGGACGACGCCGTATATTCGTTCATCATGAAGGCTCTGACAGACACTACCCGGGACATCTCGGCGGACGAGCTCACCGCTCTCGTGCTCGAGACCGGCAAATGCGCCGTCGATGCGATGGCCGTTCTCGACAAGGCCAATACGGAGACCTACGGAAACCCGGAGATCTCCACGGTCAAGACCGGTGTACGCGGCAATCCCGGCATACTGGTCTCCGGCCACGATCTGAAGGATATCGAGGAGCTCCTCGAGCAGACCGCCGGAACCGGTGTCGATATCTACACCCACGGCGAGATGCTTCCCACACACTACTATCCTGCGTTCAAGAAGTTCGAGCACCTCGCCGGAAACTACGGCGGCGCGTGGTACAAGCAGGGCAGCGAGTTCGCGTCGTTCAACGGCCCGATCCTCATGACGACCAATTGCATCACGCCTGTGAAGGACTCGTACAAGGACAGGATCTTTACTACCGGCATGGCGGGATACCCCGGCGTCAGTCACATTCCCGGCCGTCCTGACGGCGGGAAGAAGGATTTTTCGGTAATCATCGAGATGGCCAGGAAATCCGCCGCTCCCGAACAGATCGAGGACGGGCAGATCGTCGGCGGATTCGCGCACGCCCAGGTCGCCGCTCTGGCCGGCGACATCGTCAAGGCCGTCAAGTCCGGGGCGATCAAGAAGTTCGTAGTCATGGCCGGATGCGACGGGAGGCAGAAGAAGCGTTCCTATTTCACCGAGGTCGCAGAGAATCTCCCGAAAGACACCATCATCCTTACAGCCGGATGCGCGAAGTACCGCTACAACAAGCTCGATCTCGGAGACATCGGCGGTATCCCGAGAGTCCTCGACGCGGGGCAGTGCAACGATTCGTACTCGCTCGCCCTGACGGCTCTGAAACTGAAAGAGGCTTTCGAGCTCGAGGACGTAAACGATCTTCCCCTGGCGTTCGACATCGCCTGGTACGAGCAGAAGGCAGTCACCGTACTGCTCGCGCTGCTCTACCTTGGATTCAAGAACATCAGGCTCGGCCCGACGCTGCCGGCGTTCCTCTCGCCGAACGTGGCCAATATTCTCGTCGAGAAATTCGGCATCGCCCAGACGGGCGACGTCGATGAAGATATCGCGTCGATGATGGGATAGCCACCTGCCGGCTGAGCTGAGTCGGTCGGCGGTGATTGACTTGTGGCCCGCCCCGCGTCAGCGGAGGCGGGCCTTCTTTTCCAGAGATGCCGTTCTTTACTCTTGCCCTGGAAACATGTAGATTGCTGATCATGAAGAACATCAGGAATTTCAGCATAACGGCCCATATAGACCACGGCAAGTCGACGCTCGCCGACAGGCTGATCCAGCGAGCCGGGCTGGTCACCGACCGCGACTTCCACGACCAGATGCTCGATACGATGGATATCGAGCGGGAGCGAGGCATAACGATCAAGAGCCAGACCGTGGCCTTGCCGTACAGGAGCAAGGCGGGCGAGGATTACGTGCTGAACCTCATCGATACGCCGGGGCACGTCGACTTCACGTACGAGGTCTCCAGGGCGCTCGCCTCGTGCGAGGGTGTCCTGCTCCTCGTAGATGCGAGCCAGGGAGTGGAGGCCCAGACGCTGGCCAATCTCTATCTTGCCCTGGAGCACGAGCTCGAGATCATCCCCGTGATCAACAAGATCGACCTTCCATCGGCCGACGTGAATATGTCGAAAGAACAGATTGAGATCGAACTGGGGCTCGATTCGGACGAAGTGATCCTCTGTTCGGCCAAGGACGGTACCGGGGTCGAAGATATTCTCGAGGCGATCGTCGAGAAGATCCCCCCGCCGGGGGGGAGTGAGGACGATCAGTTCAGGGCTCTGATCTTCGACGCGCAGTACGATCCGTTCCGAGGGGCGATCATCCACTGCCGCGTGATGGATGGTTCGGTAAAGCCGGGCGACTCGATAAGATTCATGTCGCTGGGAACCGTCTACAAGGTCGAAGAGGTCGGGGTCTTCAAGTTGAAACACGTGAAGCAGGAACGGCTCAGTGCCGGAGAGGTCGGGTACATCATCGCCGGCGTCAAAACGGTAAGCGACACGAGGATCGGCGATACGATCGTCAGCGAGGGCGATACCA
This sequence comes from uncultured bacterium, assembly GCA_965371515.1. Classification (GTDB taxonomy): domain Bacteria; phylum Krumholzibacteriota; class Krumholzibacteriia; order Krumholzibacteriales; family Krumholzibacteriaceae; genus JAUWCL01. The sequence goes on from CBDUYR010000048.1 coordinate 6,088, forward strand.
CTTCGGATCCGCTGCCTGGATTCAAGGAGGTCAAGCCGGTCGTATTCTCCTCGATCTATCCAATGGACTCGAACGATTACAATGCCCTTGCCGACTCGCTCGAGCGGTACAAGCTGAACGACGCCTCGTTGATCTACCAGAAGGATTCCTCCGCGGCGCTCGGTCACGGGTTCAGGTGCGGTTTTCTCGGGCTGCTGCATCTCGAGGTCTTCCAGGAGAGGCTCGAGCGGGAGTTCAACCAGTCGATCATCCTGACCGCTCCGAGCGTTCTGTACAAATTTGTCCTGGACGGCGGGAAAGAAGTGGCGGTCGACAATCCGGAGTACTATCCCGACCCGATGCATATCGAGAGTGCGCTCGAACCGTACATACGCGCCAGCATACTCTTCCCGGAGAAGTACATGGGTGCGGTGATGCAGCTCTGTCTCAACCGCCGCGGCGAGAAATCGAATTTCAGTTACCCCGCGCCGGGAAGGATAGAGTTGTTGTTCGACATGCCGCTCGCCGAGGTCATACACGATTTCTACGACAAGCTCAAGACTATCACACAGGGATACGGATCGTTCGATTACGAGCTGATCGATTACAGAGAGAACAACCTCGTAAAGATCGATATCCTCGTCAACGGCGAGAAGGTCGACGCCCTGGCGATGATCGTGCACCGCGACAGGGCGAGGACGAGGACCAAGCAGGTCTGCGACAGGCTGAGGGACGAGATCCCGAGGCACATGTTCAAGATCGCCGTCCAGGGCGCCATCGGAGGAAAGATAATCGCGCGCTCGACGATCTCGGCCATGCGCAAGGACGTGCTTGCGAAGTGTTACGGCGGTGACGTGACCCGTAAGCGTAAACTGCTCGAGAAGCAGGCAAAGGGAAAAAAGAGGATGAAGACGGTCGGAAAGGTGTCGATCCCGCAGACTGCGTTCGTCGCCGTGCTGAAGACCCAGGATGATTGATTCTCCCGGCATCTATGTCCATGTACCATTCTGCCGGACAAAATGTGCCTACTGCGATTTCTATTCCGTAACAGATCTTCACGGCTCTTCGTCATCACATGGTATCGCCAGGCGATTTATTGACGCGCTCGAAACCGAGGCGTCGATGTACGGGAATGATTTTACAGAACCGACAGGCTCGTTCTACGTCGGCGGGGGCACGCCATCGGCCGTCGACCCTGATCTCGTCTCGAAACTTCCAGGCATTGTGTCACGCATGCCGGGGCTCGAAGCGGGAGCGGAGGTCACCATCGAGGTAAATCCCGACGATGTCACTCCGGCCGCGCTCGAGGCGTATGTCGAGGGCGGATTCAACCGGATAAGCATAGGCGTTCAGTCATTCGACGACGCGGAGCTTGTTTTCCTCGGGAGACGGCACGACGCCGCGGGGGCCGTGGCGGCGGTAGAGGCGTCGATATCCTCGGGATTCGAAAAGGCCGGGATAGACCTGATATTCGGGATGGCCGGACAGACGCTCGAAGGATTGAGAAAAAATCTCGAGAAGGCTCTCGAGTTCAAGCCGGAACACATCTCGTGTTATCAGCTTACCGTGGAACCCGGCACACCGCTGGGAGAGAGGATGCGGGCCGGCGAAGAGGTCAGTGTGGGCGAGGAGATCCAGCGGGAGATGTTCCTCGAGACTTCAAGCGTACTTACCGGCGGCGGTTATACCCACTACGAGGTCTCGAACTTCGCTCTTGGCGGGGAGAATTACTCGCGGCACAACATGCGTTACTGGCTCAGGAGACCTTATCTCGGCCTGGGGCCTTCCGCGCATTCGTTCGACGGCAGGGTCAGGCGGTGGAACCATCGGTCGCTGGATCAGTGGCTCGACGCCGTTGAAAAAGGGGAGAAGCCGACCGCCGGCGAGGAAGAGCTTTCAGGAGAGCAGATCAGGGCGGAGCGCCTGATGTTCGGATTCAGGACGCTGCTCGGAGTCGAGCTGGACCTTCTGAAGGAGCACTCGGGCTGGGAGGAGACTCTCGAGGAACTGCTCGACATCTCACTCGTACAGATCGAAGGCGATCGGGCGGTCCCGACCGTCGAGGGGTATCTCGTTGCCGACCAGCTGCCGCTGCTGTTCATGTAGGCGCTGAGGCCACGCCGGGGCTAGCGCTTTTGTATGACAAGATTATTGATGACGGGTGAAAAAGCAGTAATTGGTATGTGTAGCAGCTTCACAGCCGACCAGTACGTCACAAACTCGAAAACGATCCGCTTCCAGCTTCCAGTGGAGAAATATTGAACATGTCTGTTATGACCACTCATTGTATTTAAGCACATGAAGCTCTCTTCGCCAAGATAGCTCATTATCTCCCAGTAAGTTGCGCCCCATGCCCCGACTTCTTCCAGTCCCAGGGGCCCTTCACTCGTCGTTGGAATATCTGAATGCCTCTTTTTCTTCACCGCTCTTCTATATGCCCGGCCGGACCCGGGTTTCATCCAGGGAATCCACCACAATTGAGTTGAATGACCGTCAAAGGGGCAGAGCCGATTAGGAGTCTCGTTTATAAACAGATAACCTGACTTTTTCAGCAGCGTAAACAGAGAGCGTATTATCTTTTTTCTCAACCCGGTCTTTGTCAGCGGAATATGCTCAATGACGCCGTTCAATAATATCAGGTCAAAAGTGCCCATGGAATCTTTGATCTTGTCCAGGTCGTCACCGCAAAAGAATTGTACGCCGCTCTCCAGGCCATGTTCACTTATCCTCTTCCTGCAGATCTCAAAGCTCTCCCTGTCAATATCAAATGCGCATATTTGTGTAGAATGCTCTGCCAGGGCTACAGTTGTTGCCCCTGTTCCACAACCAAAATCCAGGATCCTTTTGTCCTTCAAGCTTCCGCAGTGATACTCGATATCACGACACAATTGTTTTTTGAATTTAACAATACGACTGGTGGGACCACCAAGATGAGCATTTAAATACTTCTGATATTCGGGCCAGCCCTCTTTTCCTCTGTGCAGTCGAACGATCAGTTCTTCGAACTCTTCAGAGTAGTCAAAGGTATCCAAATGCAATTCTCCATATCAGCGGAGCAGGATCATCTTCTTCGTAAATGCCTGTTCACCGGCGGTCATCCGGCAGAAGTAGACTCCCGAGGAAACGGGCATTCCCGCAGAATCCTTCCCGTTCCACACAGCATCGTGCGTGCCCTCTCCGAGGCGTTTGTCGACAAGAGTCCTGACAAGCGCGCCCTGCGTATTGTAGATGCGGATCTGCACGGATCCGGGGCTGTCGATACAGAAACGGATTGTAGTCGATGGATTGAATGGATTGGGCCAGTTCTGCGACAGAAACGGCACCACGGGAGGCGACTCTGAATCCGACGTGATGTTGTCGACGTCGCAAAGGATCCAGTTGTAGGGATCGAACCGCACGCCGGTCACCAGGCTCGATGTCTCGAATATGAATGATTCCACCGTCTCGTCGATCCAGAGGATCGTATCGGAGCTGACTGCTCCATAGAATATTCGGAAATCGACCGGCATCGTGTACGGCGGATCGACGAGCTGTGTGACATCTATCGACAGGTACTGACGGCCCTCTTCCTCCCACACGCTCCACTGCAATTCGTAGGCCAGTCTGTCTTCACGCGTCAGCCAGGGATCGAAGAACCAGTCGAGCTGGGCGCCGTAGAAACCTTCGAAAAAGGCCTCGAACTGCTCGCTGTCGGCGGTGCCGTACCTGAACTGCGGATCGGCGAGATATGCCCTTGTGGCGTTAAAGAACGTCTCATCGCCCATCACGTGCCTCAGCATGTGCACTATCCATGCGCCCTTGTCGTAGACGACACGGTTGAAGTAGTACCACGTTTCGCTTCTGTCGGGATCGCGCAGGACAGGCCCGGACCAGTAGAGCGGCGTGTCCATCGTCTGCATGTAGGCATGCAGGTCGTCCGGGCCGCCAAGGTGCTCGAACCAGAGGGCCTCGGTGTAGCTCGCCCAACCCTCGTTGAGCCAGATATGGGTCCAGTCGGCGCATGTGACGAGATCGCCGAACCACTGGTGCCCGAGTTCGTGTATCCAGAGCCAGTCGTATCTGTGGTCGCCGGTCAGGAGCGCCGCGCCATAGCTGCAAAGGGTCTGGTGCTCCATCCCGCCGCCTATCTCGCAGATCGCTATGCCGTATTTCTCGTCGATGAAGGGGTACAAGCCGTAGAGCCCCGAGAAGAAATTGAGTGCGGGAACGGTAATATCGAGGTCCGTCTCCGCCGCCGTGACGAGCTCGGGGTAGACATAATTGATTATCGGCATCACCCCGCCCTTATGGATGAACTGATCGGTCATGATGACGTACTCCGTTGCAGCTATCGAGAAGAGATATGGCGCCATCGGGTGGTTTTCTTTCCACCTATACTTCGTGTAGATCTGCGCCCAGCATACCGTGTCGGCCTGGCCGATGAAGTTTCCGTTCGAAGCTGCGAAGATGCCGGGGGTGACCGACAGGGCGATATCGAATGTAGCTTTGTCGTCGGGATAATCCTTGCAGGGCCACCACGTTCTGGCGCTCCACGGTTCGCTCAGCGAGTAGATGACGGGCACGGGACCATTTAACTTGAAGTACAGCCCCCTGTTAGCTGACGCGGCCGGATAGCCCTCGTAATATACAGTCAAGGTCACCCGCTCTCCCGCGGCAAGGCCGGCAGGCAGAGGGATTCTGAGAACGTCGCCGCTTCGCGAGAATGTCAGGGTCCCGAATCCTTCCATCTCGACGGAATGTATATTAAGAACCGGATCGGCGTTGAGATCGATCTGGGAGAGAAAATCGAAGGTGCTCGCGACAAGGACGGTAACTCTTCCCTCGACGCGGCTCGTGTTATCGTTAAAGGCGATGTCGACGTCGTAGTGGATCACATCGAACAGCATCTGGTTGGGAGTGGGCTCAGGTGCGAGCAGCATCGATCGGCCGGGATCTCTTCTCGGCCTCTCTATCTTCAGCAGCAGATCCCTGTCTATTGTTCCGAACTTGTCCTGCGCCCCTGAGCTTGAGGCTGCCAACAGGATGATGATCAATGAAATAACAGATCGTCTCATGCGTAACCCCCTCAATTACATTCGGTTGTACTACTAAGTATACCATCATTTTGCTGCCGGCGCAAATGCTCTGGATTCCCTTTGCCCTTTCAATGCGCGTGGACCTTGCATATAATCCCATTCTGGTCAACGGGATATGGGCGTTGAGCCGTGCCCGGCAGAGAAGGAGCGAAAACCGCATTGATCATCGAGAGGTTCAGAGTCAGCAGCACCCTCAGGGAGATAATCGAGAACACCGGATGGCTGTTCGGGTTGAGGATCCTCAGGATACTCTTCGCCCTTTTCGTGATGGCCTGGGTGGCGAGATATCTCGGCACGGAGCAATTCGGTATCCTTCATTACAGCGTGGCGTTCGTCGGGCTGTTCGGCCCGCTGGCCGCTCTCGGCCTGCATGGGATAGTTGTCAGGGATATCGTCCGTGAGCCGGAGGCGAAGGACGAGATCCTCGGCACTACGATCGTACTGAGGCTGGTGGGGGGGCTGACCGGATTCACGCTCGTCCTGATGGCTATCTATTTTGTCAGGCGAGACGATCCACTCGTACGTATGGTCACCGGGATAGCAGCGCTGACCCTGTTTTTTCATGCTTTCGACAGCATCGACATGTGGTTCCAGTCGCAGGTACAGTCGAAACACACCGTCATAGCGAAGAGCGTGTCACTGGTCATTGCCAACCTGCTGAGGATCCTTGCGATCGTGATGGAGGCGCCGGTGACGGTATTCGCTGCGACGCTGGTCATCGACACGATCGTTGCCGGAAGCGGCCTGTTGATCTCTTACAGGTCGCAGGGGCATCGCCTGAGAAAATTGCGTTTCAGCATGGCCAGGGCGAAGAACCTGCTCAGCCAGTCCTGGGCACTGATTCTCTCCGGCGCCCTGGCGATCATCTACTTCAAGATCGACCAGGTGATGCTCGGACAGATGGCGGGCGATGAGGCGGTCGGTGTCTATTCGACTGCGGTGCGTCTATCCGAGACGTGGTATTTCATCCCTACCGCCATTGCCATTTCCGTATTCCCTGCCCTTATCAAGGCCAAGTCGAGAGGTGAGGAGATATACTATGCCAGGCTGCAGCAGCTGTACGACTTTCTCGCTGGACTCGGCCTGGCGGTGGCGGTCTTTTTCACCTTTGCCTCGGACAAGGTGATCGTCCTGATCTTCGGAGCGGAGTATGCGGCGGCCGGCCCGATCCTCTCGGTCCATATATGGGCCGGGGTGTTCGTGTTTCTCAAGGTGGCGATGAGCCGGTGGCTGCTCAACGAAGGCAGGCTGAATTTTCTTTTCATAAGCAACGGGTTGGGAGCGGTCGTCAACATTGCGCTCAACCTGTTCCTGATCCCCCGGTACGGAGGCATGGGAGCGGCGGTGGCCACCGTGATATCCTACGCTTTCGCGGGGCTTTTCGCCTGCTTCCTGTACAGGCCGGCCCGGCGAAACGGATGGATGATGATAAAGGCCCTGCTGATCCCGTTCAGGGCGCTGGCGCACATGGTGAAGAAGGGCGGGGAGAATGGTGCCGGTGGGAACAACGAAAACGGCAATGGACATGATGAATAAGCGGACGGAATATGACGGAGCCGCAAGGCGTGGCGGCAGTAGATACGGATGGCCGAGCCTGGCCGTGACGGCGATCCTTGTCGTGGCCGCCGTTGTAAGGATCGTCTTTCTCGTTCAGTTTTCACGAAGCGATCTCGGGGAGATACTCCCGCTCGATATGCGTTTTTACCATGATCTCGGGTCCGCGCTGGGGGCGGGAAGCGGATTGCCGCAGGGCGGATTGACATTCAATCCCCTGTACCCCGTATTCCTCGCGGCCGTCTTCAGGATATTCGGCGACGGGCTTCTGGCGCCGAGGATCATCCAGGTCATTGCGGGGCTTGCCACGATCTGGCTCGTATTTGTCTCTGCGAGGCTGCTTGCCGGAGGCGGGGCAGGAGACGGCCGGAAGGAGAATGTGCGGGGAGACATCGCCGGGATCACGGCCGCCGCGCTCATGTTGCTCTATCCGCAGCTGCTTCTCTACGAGGGGAGCCTGCTCGCGACCTCTCTTGTCACGCTGATCATGGCCGCTTCTTTTTTCACGGCACTGGCACTTTCGCGCGCCCTCAGGGGAGGCGGCGGAATGAAACCGGGCCGGCGAACACTGCCGGCCTCTGCTGCTGCTGTGTTTCTCGGTCTCCTCATCGGGGCTGGCATATCGGGACGCCCGAATATTTTTCTATTCCTGGCTCCTCTGCTGGCGGCCTGGCTGTTCGCTGCCTCGACTGGCAGGAAGAGATGGAAGCTGCCCCTGCTGTATGCCGCCGGGCTGGCCATCATGCTCGCCCCGGCGTCGATCTACAACGCCTCGCGGACCGGGACGCCGGCGCCCGTTACGTCTCACGGAGGGATCAACTTCTACGTCGGCAACATGAAAGGCGCCGGAGGGCTGTACAATCCACCCGAGGGAATGAGACGCGATATGCTCGGCCTCATCGAGGACTCGAGGATCGTCGCCGAAAGAGCCGTGGGCAGACAGATGACCGATGCCGAGGTGTCGGCGTACTGGTCTGAACGTGCCCGTGAAAGGATAGTGACCGATACGGGCGGCTGGCTTCGCCTGCTCGGCCGCAAGTTCCTGCTCTTCTGGAACGGGGGAGAGCTCGGCGACATCGTTGACATCGTGATCATGCAGCAGGAATGCCCGGTATTCAGGCTGCTGATCATCAGGTTCGCGCTTATATCGGCGCTGGCATTTACCGGGGCGATCCTCGTCATAAGGTACAGTTCCGGGAAGTCGCCCTTCATGATATTCCTCGCATCGTCGCTGGCGGCTATAGTGTTCTTCTACTTCAACACGAGGTACAGGCTGCCGTCGGTTCCGGTGCTCGCCTCATCCGCCGGATACCTGACGGCATGGACGGCCGGAAGGATATCGGCACGCAGGTGGAAGGAAGCCGCCGCCGCTGCAGTCGTCGCCGTTCTCTTCTTCACGTTTGTCTCCGGGAAGGAGATGTTCGCAGTGAACAGGAGCGCCACATATACCTTCCTCGGCAACCATTACATGATAGAAGGCCGGGAGGACAAGGCGATGGATGCCTTTTCGGAGGCCTTGAGGCTAGATCCGGGTAGCGTCGAGAACAGGATAAACTTCGCGAGAGTCTCGAGCAGGACCGGGGAGAAAGAACGGGCCCGCGAATATTACGCGCTGGCATGGGAGACCGCTCCGGATTTCCCGAGGCTGGCTCTCGAATACGGTTATCTTCTCGATGAACTGGGGATGCGCACCGAGGCCCGGACGTTGTACAATCATGCGTGGAACTCCGGGCGGAGGAATGAGATGATCGTAGCCTGCAAGCTCCTCTCGCGGATGGAATACGCAGAGGGGCAAGGTGGTGCGGCGATCATGTGGATCAGAAGGGCGCTCGAGCTCGTTCCCGGGGACGAAGAGCTCCTGAAGCTGTTGCAGAGGCTCGAGGGCTCCTGAGCAAGGAGATACGGATGCTGTCATTCCTGTCGGTGATTCTGCGCAGAAAGAAAACGATAGCCCTGGCGGCGGCGGCGGGATTCGTCATAGCCATCGTCATCAGCCTGGTCCTGCCCGCGAAGTATATATCGATGGTCGCCTTCATCCCGGGAGGCGTAGAACAGGAGCTGACCGGATCGAACAGTTTCCTCTCCCGCCTGGGAGCATTCAGCGAGTCATACGCCTCGATCGTCCGTGTAAGAAGGAGTTTCATCATCGACTACATAGTGCGCAGTCACAAGATGGCAAGTCTGATGGACTCGCGGTTCGATATCAGGGAGATGTACGGCAAGGATTCCATCATGGAGGCGAGACGGGAGCTCAGTGAAAGGACGTACGTGAACGTCAGGGACGAAGGAGTCCTGGAGATAGCGGTCGAGGCGCCCGACGCGGTCCTGGCGAGGGATATGACCGCCGCCTACATAGAGTTCGTGGACAGTATCCTCCAGGAACTCAGTATCGAGAACGCCGAGGAAAAAGTGGCGTATCTCGAAGAGGCGCTTGCCAGGGGAGAGCTGGCCATGGCGGAAATGGACTCGGTCCTGAGCGGATTCATGGCTTCCAGCGGTATATTCGAGCTCGAGAGCCAGGCGAAGGCTGCATTCCAGATAACCGGCGCGCTTGCCGCCAGGGTGAGCGCCCTCGAAGTGGAAAGAAACATGCTGAGTATGACGCGGCGGGAGGGTTCCCCAGATCTGGCGAGGCTCGACCTGGAGATCGAAAAACTCAGGGAGGAGATCGACAGAGCCACCAGGACGGGAGGTGGAGATGGTCTTTTCCCGCCTCTTTCCGAGATGCCCGGACTGGCTGCCGAATATCTCGGCATGGTATCCGAGAGGATGGCGCAGGAATTCGCCCTGGCCTACTTGAGGCTTAAGCTCGAGGATTCGAGGATCTCGGCGAACAGGAGGGTCAGCACCATCCGTGTCATCGATCCGCCCGTAGTCCCGGAGAAAAGAAGCTGGCCGAAGAGAAAGCAGATCGTGATGATCCTGACCATGGCGAGTGTGCTCTGGGCCTGCTTCATCATCGCGGTCCGTGAAAAGATATCGGCGGAAAATGCCGTCTCGGAGGAAACGGGCAGATGAACGGAGATTCGCAGGATATCAACCGCAGCGGCGGAACGGATGACAACGGACCGCGCAAAGTCCGCTGGAGACTTGTCGGCGCGCTTCTCGCCACGGCGGCGCTGACTACCGCGGCGGCCGTGCTGCTTCCGTCCGGGGCGACAAGACTTCTGCTGATGGCGCTGCTGGGGCTGCCGGTCATTTTTTTCCTCGTTTCGAGACCGGAGTACGTACTGGCGATCATTCTGTTCATGAGATTCACCAACTTCGACATCTTTCTGCCGATGAGGCTGTTCAGGCCGCTGTTCGTTCTGCTGGTGATTTCGCTGATCGCCAGCTGGCTCGATGGACGCAGGCTGGTCTTTCGAGACAGGTTCCTTCCGATGTTGATGCTCGCCTTCTTTCTGATCGCGTTTCATTCGATGGCATTTGCCGAGGATCTGCCGGTGTCGATGGACGCGTTCGAATTCCTGACGGGTGTTTTTGTGGTCATTGCGGCGGTGCTGCTCCTGACAGATTCCAGGAAACACTTCCTCGCATTTCTCATAGTTCTGACCGTTGCGACGATGATCAGTAATTTTCTTCCATTCATCATCCCGCCGCCAGGCGCGTTTGCATCAAAAACACTCATGTGGGAAGAAGGGGTCCTTCGTTACGAAGGTTATCAGTTCGAGGCGAACACCTTTGCCTTTCACCAGGTTTTCATAATCCCCATCCTGCTCTTCCTGCTGGCAAAATTCGACAGGCCGAGGTATATCAGGCCCCTGATCCTGGCCGCTCTGGCAGGTACGGTCTTCGTCCTGATGCTCAGTTTCTCGCGGGGCGGATTCGTGGGCCTGCTGGTGATCCTCGCCGTCCTGCTCGTCATCGAGAGGAAGAACCGTGCGGTCATGACGATCGCGGCAGTGGGTGTGGCCATCCTGACAGTGGCGGCACCGGCGCTGTACTGGGATCGCATCAACTCTCTTTACGAGGCCGCGAAATACGTCTCGCAGGATTATGCGATCATGGTGAGGATCCAGACCCTGAAGGTCGCTGTCATACTGGGCCTCAAGAATCCGGTTTTCGGCGTCGGAATAGGGAACTTCATCTACCAGGCCTCACGGTTTCTTCCATTCACAAAAGTCGTTCACAATGCGTTCCTGCAGATCTTCTCCGAGCTGGGCCTGCCAGGCCTGATTGTCGTCTCGACGATCTTCATAAGGAACATCTTCATCATACGGTCGATGATGCGTTCGGACCCGAAAGGGGAGCGGGCGCGACTGGGCAGGTTCCTGATGGTTCAGCAGATCGCCGTGGCGTTCAATGCGATGTTCATCCCGATCGGGCATGAGATCATCTTCTGGATCCCCCTCGTGATACCTTCCCTCGCGAACATTGCCTATTCGGAAAAGACGGGCGAAACGGAACGTCTGTAGCAGGAGAGGAAGAATCCCCCGCCCAGAGGCAGGTTCATGAACTCGTAATCGGAGCTGAAACGCGGATCGAGGATGATATCCATTTCCTGGACCTTGATCCTTTCAAGGTCCTCCTGTCGTCTTCCGCGATGTATCTGGATATTTCCGAGCAGCAGCAGGTCGGGTTTTCTGTCCAGGACGTGCGATCCCAGGGTCTTCATGTGCCCGGGCTGATTCGATACGATCTTTCCCTCTCTGGCAATCTCCGGCTCGGTGAGCCCCAGGATGTCGACGATCGGCAGGCCGCTGTAGTATCCGATCGCTCCGGTAGATCCGCATCCGAGGATCGTCCCTTCGGGCAGCCGGGCGCCCAGTGTCTCGCCGACCCATTCGAAGGTCTTGACGGCACGCCGTTCACGGATAAAACCATCATAACCGGACGAACCCGGAGCCATCGCCAGGCTGGCGAATATTACTGCAAGCGCGACAGACTGCCAGGCTCCGCCCTGGCCCTGTTGTCCTGTCTGCTGAAGCATCGTGGCGCGGGGGATCGCTGCCGCGGCCATGACCGCTATCGCCGGGAGGCACGGGACGAGAAGCCTGTACTGCGGCATCCAGTCCCCCCCGAGGGCCGTCACAATGATCCAGTTGAGGACGATGATCGAGAGCGGGACGACCGTCCGTCCGAAATCGCGACGGTGTTTTCTTCCGATGCCGCGCAGAAAAAAGAGCGCCGCCGCGGGGAGCCAGATATACCATGCGGCGAAATGCCCCATATAGGAGAGCCCGTTACGGAGCTGGACCGCGGGCGCGCCTGTCTTGGCGTAGAAGGTGTTGGGCAGGACACCGCCGAAATAGGAGATCTTCCATAAGATGTAGGGAGCGATGAGCAGTGATGCTACGAGGATTCCCTCGGCTGCGACCCTGCGCGCCTTTTCTCCGCGCACCATGAGGAGAACGGCAGCCAGCATGTAGTACGCGGCGCCTTCGGGCCGGACGAGCGTGAGTATTGCGAAGACGGCAAAGACGGGGCGGGGTCCACGGCCCGTCGAAAGCAGCAGCATTCCCGCGGTGAGGAGGAAGGTGAACAGGGGGATCTCGGTGCCGGAGAGAGCCCACGTGGCGAAGGGGGCCGACGCGGCGAGGATCAGCGGCGCGGCCATCGCGACTCCCGCTCCGGACCATTTCTTTTCCCCGGGAGGTATCGAGGCATTGCAGACGCGCCAGGCAAGCACGAGCGTTCCTGCCGAAAAGAGCAGGCCCAGGATCCTCGCTCCCTGTACGAGCGGAATGCCTGCTTTTGCCGCGGCGGCCAGAATGATGACCCAGAGAAAATTCGTATAGCCCTCGACCCGCTCGCCCGGATTGAAGACGAGGCCCTCGCCGCCGGCCGCGTTCCGGGCATACCTCATCCCGATGTAGGCGTCGTCGGGCAGGTAATGGAACCACCAGAGGCCCCCGGCAAGGACCGCCGCTACGGCAACGACCAGAATTATGTTTCTCAGTACGGGATTCAATCCTGTCCTCCGGATCATTGGGCGTATTCAGGGCCGATCAGTTCTCAAGGAATATCACGTTGCATGTGGTCGTCTTCAGGATGCCGGCGACGGGCTGGAGATTCTCCAGCACCGATTTGCCGATCTCGTTGAACGTTGCGCCGTCCACTACGGCTATCATGTCATACGGTCCGGATACCGCGTGGACCTCGGCGACGAAATCCATTTTCCGCAGTTTCATGAGCACTTCCCTCGAGGCGCCGGCTGCAAGACTGATCAGTACGAATGCTTTTGCTCTCATGATCGGGTCCCCTTTCTGTGCCGCGTCGATGTTCTTTCCCTTCTCTTCGAAATTATCGCAGGCACACCTCGACGGTCAATACGATTTGGGATGACACCGCTGAGCAGAGGGATGTATTCTGGCCGGTAGACCGACCTTTTATCAAGGATGTGGCACGGCGCACGGCAGCGGCCTCTCATGAACCGTAAGACATTCGTCATACTGCTCCTTCTCCTCCTCTGCCTCGCAAATCTGACGAGATGTGTGTACAGGTCACGCGTGAGCGGTGAACGTTTCTCAGCCGAAAGCGCGGCCCATTTCCGCTACACGCGGATGATCGCCTCCGGAGAGACGGTCCCCCGCCTCGATATCGACGCGCAGTACCCCGAAGGCCTGAAGGTCTTCGAGGAGACCTCCATCGGGATGGAATATCTCTACGGCCTCGCGTGGAGGCTCATCCCCGCTGGCAGGCCCCCGCTGGACGTGTTCATCCGCTGGTTCTCCGTCTTTCTGTTTACGCTGGCCGCCGTACCGCTTTCTCTTCTGTCGATCGATCTGTGGGGGAGGAGGAGCTCGGGTATCGTTACGGCCCTTCTCTTCGCCGTCGCCCTTCCCGTGGCGGGCAGGTCGAGCGGATTCGACATCATCAGGGAGAACCTTGCCCTGCCTCTCATCGTCTTTCACGCCTGGCTGCTCATAAGAACGGTCCGTACCGGAAGCCGCGTTACCGCGGCCCTGTCGGCCGCCTTTCTTTTTCTCGCGCTTGCTTCGTGGCAGGGAACGCAGTTCTATCTCGTCCCGCTCGTCCTCTTTCTCGCCGTGCGGGTCGTGTCCGGGAAAAATATGAAGAGCGGGGAAAAACGGGAGAGAGGAAATGGCGAGACGGTCGCCGGCTGGGCCGTTGTTGCCGCCGCCGCCGCGGCAGGTGCGGCAGTCCCGTTTCTCAGGGCGGGCGGATTTCCGACATCCCCGATCGCCGCGCTTTGCGCCGGCCTGGCCGGAGCGATGCTGGCAGGCAGGTATGCCGCGTCGGGCAGGAAAGGCCTGGTGCCGCGCCTCGCGGCCTCGGCGGCGGGCGTCGGCGCCGTCCTCGTACCGGCACTGATCTCGGGAAGGCATTTCGCCGCCTATTCACATTTTCTCGGATTGATCGCGTACAAGCTGAGATATATATACAAGCCGTCCGATCCGGCTCTCCTGCCGTTCGACGTCAGGGCTTTCTGGGTGGGCCCGTTCCATTCGCCCGACCTTCTGCATATCTTCGT
>CBDUYR010000049.1:0-20088 GCA_965371515.1 uncultured bacterium
GAATCCTTTGAGGATTTTCTTCGGAGGCCGGGGTTCGATCCCCGGCCTCCTTTTTTTTGCTGTCTTTCGCCCATTTTCAGGCGGCGTTCCAGAGGTCGAACGGTCGATCGGACGGATCAGGTCGCCGGGCATCGGAAACAGATACTCCGATGGGTTGAACACCCCGAAATATATTGACATGCGGATTTCCAGATACATATATTATATGTAGGTTAGGAGAGATATTAAGAAAAATATATCCTTACGAAATAGTCCCAAAGAAGGGTGAAAATGAAACGTTTCAACTTCAGGAATATCATAGGATTACTTATGCTTTCGGTCCTGGTCGTGCTTGTCCTGCTGCCCGCTTGCAGACAGGAACAGGATCCCCTCGACAGGAACAGGGCGCCGGAAACTTTCCTCACGGTTGCTCCTCCGGAGACCACCAATGCCGAATACAGAGTCCACCTTTACTGGAATGGAGAGGACAAGGACGGCATTGTGACCCAATTCATGTGGTATCGCTCGGATACTCTGCGAACGCTCAGGCCCGATCTCGATCCTGAGCTCGAGCTGCTCGACTGGAATCCCGAGGCCAGGAAGAGCGATTATGAGGCGGGAACGTTTACCACAACTAACGACACGGTGATCGTCTTTACCGGGTTCGACATCACGACGGGTGCGATGCTCAACAGGCAGGCGTTCCACATCGTCGCCGTTGATGACGGCGGGAAGATGGATCAGACACCGGCGAGGGTTCAGTTCTTTGCAAAGGTCAACTGCATCCCCGAGGTCGATTTCTGGTACGAAAGTGAAACAATACCATACAAGCATTACATTCCCGGAAGTATCGACACGATCAGCATGTTCGAGCCTTTCTGCGTCGCATTTGTCGGAAACACGTGCAACAACATGATCAGTGGATACCAGTGGATCTACGGCGGCAGAATATATCCCGACTTCAACGGCGACGGCATTCCGGACTGGCACATTCCAACATACGATCCGCCTGAGACTGTGCAGGTATGCATGGAAAACCAGGGCGCAGCAAGGATCTCAGAGGGTGATTTCTACTTCAGGGTAACGGCGAGAGACGAGGCGGGAGCAAGATCAAGAGCCGATATTGTAACCGGCGAGGGCGTTTTCCAGATCGTCGTCAACCATGACCCCGACACGAGGATCCTGTTCGGAGAGAGTTTTTATACAGACAAGGCGGGCAATCCGCACGAGGAAACGATTAACTTCAGCGACGACGAACCCGATACGCTGCCGTACAACTCGAGACTGAGGATGCACTATCTCGGCTGGGACGATGCGAGAGACAGCCTTGAATTTACAGATCCGCCGATCCCGATGAGGTTCCAGTTCAAATTCGAGCGCTGGGGATACGGCCTGAGCGGCGGCGTCTCGAGCCACAAGCCTGCCTGGATGCCTGAAAAGAAAGCGGAGGATACGAACTGTAACACCGACGAGGATTCGATGACGATGATGATCGGTCCGTACGACTATCTCTTCCTCGCCAAGTCCTTCGACGAACAGTACAGGTACGACCATACGCCCGATACTGTTTCGTTCGTGGGTAATTTCCCGCCGACTATCGACAATATATCCATCGCATACGATTCGATACCGTCCTTGCCTGATCTGTATCTTGAGAAGATAAAGGGCGACACTGTTTTTATCGCGATCGGCATGCCGAGGGCGACCAGAGATGAGCTAGACTACGTCCCCGCTGCCAGTAGCGAACCGGATGCGGAAAACCAGGTATGGAACCTGATCTACAGGCTCTATATAATGGGCGGAGGGCGAGACGATCACAGGGATCCACCGGGATCCGCAGTAAGGGCCTGGTGGTACTCGATCGTGGGGGAAGAGGAGGATTATTACTTCCGCGGTGAGGAAGAGTGGCTGATGGATTTTGAACCGGATACGATGATGCAGGAAATAACTTTCAGGCTCGTCGTCCCAATGGATCCGGAAACTTCCCTTCCCGATCCGGCGTTTGTCGACACTCCGCCACTCTGGATGGGAAACCAGGATCTGACCGTAATCGCATCGGACTTCCACGCCTCGTCTATCTTTATCGAGGCTATCAGGGGTAAAAGCCCCGAATTTGTCGACAACGATCCCTGCCAGGTGCGCATCTCTGAGGGCAGCTGGATCGTCCAGGATAGGGGCGTTGCCAACTACGCCAGGATATATACGTACAACGGCTGGTTCTACATAAAGCTGGTGTACTAGGGATGATACGTGACGACCGGGCCTGAGGGTGCGATTCCCGGGTCTCAGGAGGTTGAAAGTCAAATGCGAAAAACTCTGCTTTATGTGACGATTATCTCATTCCTGGCCGTGGCCGCGCTGCTGGCGGGTTGTTCTAACGGCGTCTATACGGGAGAATCGGATCAGAACGATGCTCCCGAGATATGGCTCTCGAGCGGTCCCGTCGAGGGCGACACGACCGGATACCAGGTCCATTTCTACTGGAGTGGTTGGGATCCCGACGGGGAGATAGCGTATTTCGAATTCGTGGTGAGTGAGGGAGATCCTATCGGGTTCAATCCCGCCGATACGACGGGGATCGACAGCTGGAGCACCACCGTGGTCCATGACAGTGTTTTCCACGTTCCCGCCGACGATCTAGTCGGAGATTGGGAAGAGGACCCTTCTTACACGCTATACGACAAGACCCATACGTTCTTCATAAGGGCGGTCGATCTGGAGGGAAAGAGATCGAAAGCGGCGCAGAGGTCATTTACAGCCTGGACCCTCGCTCCGACCGTACAGATTGATAAACCGAGCGATGCAACGACGACGTACAGCACCGTGATTACCTTCGGATGGACCGGCACAGACCCGATCGACGGCCCTAATAACATTCAGGATCCCGATTCGATCCGCTACATGTGGTCGCAGGTCGTCGACAAGGATGGTAATTACGACGGGACTTTCCAAATACTCAACGATCTAAACGAGAATCCCGAGGACTATGAGCATATGTGGGGTCCGTGGATCTTCTATCGAGCTGAGGGGGATTCCGGCAGGGAGACCACAATCGGCGACGACGAGATCCTCGAGCTTACCAAGAGCCATATATTTGTACTGATGGCCAAGGACGACGCGGGGGCAGTGACCGCGACGTTTGCGAAGAGTACGAACTTCAGGCAGTTTCTCGTATCGGATAAAACCGGTCCGAAACTCGTTGTGACAGAGAAATATCTCGGCAGCAACGGGTTCCAGGGAACGGACTATAACTACGTTCAGAACGATCTCCCTCCAGGTGTGCCATTGAACTTCTGGTGGGACGCAACGGCGGATGACTATGGCGGCGAGATCCAGAGCTACAGGTACGGCTGGGATGTCCAGCAGCTGGACGATCCCTCCCAGTGGGCCGTCACAGCGAGTCCGTTCATTAAAACGGCTGAGCCGAAGACGTATTACTCGGGAATTCACAGGTTCCTGGTGGAGGTAGTCGACAACGGCCAGAAGATCACTTACGGGAAAATAGAGATCACGATCATACCGTTCTCCATGGAGAGGAATCTTCTGTGGGTCGACGATTATCCGCTCGGAGCCTTC
Organism: uncultured bacterium; assembly: GCA_965371515.1. Lineage (GTDB taxonomy): Bacteria > Krumholzibacteriota > Krumholzibacteriia > Krumholzibacteriales > Krumholzibacteriaceae > JAUWCL01. Next base: position 3,556 of record CBDUYR010000049.1, read on the forward strand.
ATTCCGCAGATGACCGATCCTTCCGAAGAAGTGCACGATGCATTCTGGATAGACATATGCGGGAAGACACCTGATTTCATTCCTGACAGGGACATCTACGATGTATCGTCGCAGAATAAAAGGCCGCCCGAGATGAGGCAGATCGGGCAGTATGCTAACATCATCTGGACGTACAGCTCGTCGATCAACACGGCTTGGCGCAAGCTGATTCCGTTCACTCCGGAGACAATGGCCGGGGAGGGAGTTACGCTCACGGTCAATTACTTGTCACTATACCTCGCAAAGGGCGGGCACCTGCTTACGTCGGGCAGGGCCGACAGGTCAGGAGGATTGGTAGACGCGTTCCTTTCGGCACCGCTGCTTCCCGCATCGTTCAAGGACGAGATGTCGACTATCGATCCCGAAGATACAAGCGGAGTCAACTCGATGCCGTACAAGGACTACTGCGTCAGAGTGGTCGACAAAGTCTTGGGTCAGTTCTACGCCGGCGACGAGATGGCGCCGGGTTATACCCGGTCTATTGAAAGGGATGTCCTGAGGTATATGTTCAAGGAGACCGGTGTCAGTGGAGAAGGCGGAATAGTGGATTATCCAGGCTTTCCCGATACGCTGAATCTCGATGAAATAGTGACGTGTCCTACCTGTTTCTTCAATCTGCAGAATCCGGTTCCGGGGGGATTCACTTACGTAGAGGTGTATGATCCGGAGTACTGGATGGTATTCAAGGATATAGTCGATTCGCAGAACTGTTTCAGGCCGATGTACAGGATGGTTGCGCGCTCGACGATTTCGCCGCTCGACCAGCAGACGATCGCCTTAATTATCAATAAGTACAGAATAAGCTTCGAGGATGATATCGCGGCCGGCAAGCCGGTCACCATTCATCCGGCGGACAGCTTCCATTTCGGGTTTCCTTTGTGGTTCTTTGAACACGACAAGGTCTATCAGATCATGGACGAAATATTTGCCGAGTGGCAAATTCTGGATGAATAGAATACACGACCGATCGCCCTTTCCCGGGGATGATAAGGAGGAGTAGTGATTTCCATTCGTTGGGTCAGAATTTTCTTGTTATTTGCAGTTCTGGCTACCGGTATGTGTGGGTCAGCGAGGGCTCAGAGCGAGATAGATACGATGGTGCTCGTGCCACAGGCACCCGATTCGTTTTATGTGGAGAGGAGGGGTTCGGATATCGTCATTGGCTGGTATCCTCCTCCTGACAGCACCGGTAAGGTGATAGGCTCGAGGGACTATACGAACTGGTACGGAGAGCACACTGCCGGCGACGGGGTCGAGATCTCCTTCTCAGGATTCTATGCCAACGGCTGGGTCGACAGACAGGTCCTCATCGAGAAAATGAACCGGGATTCGCACGAGGTCGGTGTATCGCCCAGCATCCCGATAAGTATATCCTCGGTCGACATGTTTGACAGGACGTACCAGAAGATCGTCAACATCGGCACCGACAGCTACACGCCGGGAGACCCTATCCCGATGACACTGGTCCAGATCGGTCTGCCTCCCGGCGAGGAGCCCGATGTACTCGAGTTCGGTTTCGAGGTCCATTTCAGCACGGGGCTCATAGATACGAGTCAGTACGGGCAGGCCGCCGCGTTTTTACTCGATGTCCAGGATTTCGAGGGATTCCACGTATGGCGGGGGCTGTCGCCGTATCCGAGCGACCAGCAGGCAATTGTCGAGATTTCGAAAGAAGATTACTTCAAGGTTTCTATCATCGATGCTATCGAGGACGTTCCATTGAAGTGGAGGTGGCTGTGGGAGTATTTCAACGACAATATCGAACCAGCCTGGCCGCGGCAGGACGATAATGGCCACTGGTATTACGAGTGGGTCGACGGGAATGCCTACAGCGGATTCACCTACTATTACAACGTGACGACGTTTGACAGGGGATATTTCAGGGGGTTCAATACACACAACAAGGAGGATAACTTCGTCTGTGACGAGGACCTCGACAATCCCGTGACGCCGGGGAATCCTGTGGACTGCGATAGTATGGGCATAGCGTTCGAGATGACGGTCAGCGCCGGATCGGATATGGGCAAGATATACGCTGTTCCCAATCCGTACCGTACGGGGACCTCTGAAGAGACGACGCCGTACTATCACAACTATCCCGACAGGATGATCAAGTTCTTCAACGTGCCGCGTGAGGCTCAGATCAAGATTTTCACCGTTTCGGGGGACCTCATATGGGAGGGGTCGCATTACAGCGCCGACGGCAGCGACGGAATTGTAAACTGGAACGTGAAGAACAAGAAAGGCCAGGATGTGAGTTCGGGCGTTTACGTATTCAGGGTGGAATCGGCCAACGGGGACGATATGTACGGCAGGATAGTGGTGATTCGCTGATCCGGCCCTTTTCACGATCTTTAATGACCGTCCCTTAAACGGGGCGGTCATTTTTTTCGGGTGGATGGGCAGGTTGAGGGCGAAAGCTGTGAGGGGGTTGACATGGCAACGTCTTTCGTTCAGAATCCTGTCCGGAACGATTCGACGAAGCCATTGGACCGACAGGTGGTGATCATGCTCAGGACTAACAAGCAGTATCTGGTAGAGAAGGCCGTTTCCGGAAAAGTGTCGAATCCAAGGATTCCGCTGAAGAATCCGTGGCTGATCGATCCCGGCGGAGAGCCGCACGTGATGCCCGGCACGGGGGGGATCACGTACAACGTGTCGGTCGGGGATTCAGCTCTGGATTTCGTCGGTGACCATATCGAGCCGGGGGTCAGTGTGACCCTGAAGACATCAGATGCGGAGAGAAGTGTGCTCGGTGGACTCAGTATACTCACATGCGTCGGGAACGAGGCAAGGGTCATGTCGGGTCAGGTCGCTGGCGCAAGGGGCGTGGTGACTGGCAAGCACGGCGGTGTGGAGCACGTGATCATAGATTTCTCGCGTGCAACACTCGACAAACTTGCGATAGGGGATACGATCCAGATCAGGGCATTCGGCCAGGGGCTCGAGCTAAGGGATTTCCCCGAGGTGCATATGATGAACATCGATCCGGGACTTCTCGGAAAGCTTGGCATCACCACCCGGAACAAGCAGATGGTTGTTCCTGTTACACACGTCATACCAGCCTCGATCATGGGGTCGGGGCTCGGGTCGAGGCACAGTTACAGCGGGGACTATGATATACAGCTCGGAGAGAAGGAATCGATAAGAAAGTTCGGACTGCAGAACCTGAGGATCGGCGACATCATTGCGATAAACGACGCCGACTGCAGGTTCGGAAGATCGATGAGGTCGGGTGCGATGAGTATCGGCGTAGTCGTCCACGGAGCGTGTATAACGAGCGGGCACGGCCCGGGTGTGACCGTTCTGATGACCACGACGAGAAAGCTCATAGTTCCCAGGATAGAGGAGGGCGCGAACCTCTCAGTCTACTTTGGCACAGGCAGGGAGAAGAAGAGCGGGCGCCCGCGCAGCAGGAGAAAGCACTGACGAAGGAGGTACGAGTCGATGCCCCAGTGGAATAAGATACTGCCGGAACTGGACTGGATCGCCGACGGCGATCTCAGGGATCTCGTTGAGAAGGTGTGGGAGGACGCTTTCCGGTTGGGAGGATGGGATGAGGAAGATCTCGATGCGATCCCGTTCACACTTCTCGTTCAGGACGCCGACATCAACCTTTTTGACCATACGAGGATCGTGACACATCTGTGCAGGCAGATTGCAGGACCGCTGAAGGAGATGCAGGGTCTCGACATAAACGACGATTATCTCATAGCCGGCGCCCTTCTGCACGATGTTGGGAAATTGCTCGAGTACGGCAAAAAAGGCGGAGAGATCGCCGTAGCGAGGAACGGGAGGATGCTGCGTCACCCTCTTTCCGGGATGGGCCTCGCTGTGAAGTGGGATCTCCCCGAGGATGTCAGCCATATAATCGCTGTTCACTCGCGCGAGGGGGAGAGGTCGTACCGGAGCCCCGAGGCGATCATCCTGCATCACGCCGATTTCATCATGTTCGAATCGTTCAAGAGCAGGAAAGAATTCCCCGACATCTGACAGGGGAGCGATGCGCATATACAAAAGGCTCGCCGCGGGATTGCTCATCTTAGTCGCCGCTGTGGCGCTCCCGGTCCCGGACCGGAACCCGGGATATGCCGGCAGTCGCGCCGAATGCGGGAGTGTCTGTGAGATCGTTCCCGTATGGATATTCTTTGACGTGCCGCCCGACGACAGCTCGGCATCTTCGCCTGAAGCCCTCGCCAGGATCTTGAAGCGGGGGGCGCCGCGTGAAAGGTCCGTCCGGCTGCACCCTCCCGCGCAAAGCTCAATAGACTGCGTCAGGCCTTTCGTCGAGCGAATAAGGCAGAGGTCGTCGTATTTCAACGCCGTAAGCGCCGATGTGAGGGTGGAAATGATACGGCGGATCATCGAACTGCCCTGCGTTGGGAAGGTCGATGCGGTAAGGATTTACAGAAGGGCACGGGAACCTCTTCTTCCGGATAAGGAGAGAATGCCGCTGCACGCTCCGGCTTCCCCTATGATCGGAAAGTACGGCGACAGTTTCAATCAGCTCTACATGATCGAAGCAGTGGATCTCCTTGAGATGGGGTACAACGGTTCGGGTGATTCGAGCTCAGCCGGCCAGATCATGATAGGAGTCCTCGACACAGGATTCCTTCTCGACCATTACGCCTTCGACAGGCTCGACGTCCACGCTCAGTGGGATTTTGTGAACGATGATCCCGTGACCGAGAACGAGCCGGGGGATCCTCTCGACCAGGACAAACATGGGACACTCGTTTTGGGTACGATCGCGGGATACGGCGAGGGGTACCTGATCGGGCCGGCATGGGGAGCGGCCTTCCTCCTCGCTAAGACCGAGATATATGACGAGGAGATAGAGGTGGAAGAGGACAACTGGGTCGCCGGGCTGGAGTGGTGCGACAGCATAGGCGCCGACATCGTGACGAGCTCACTCGGTTACATAAAATGGTACGATTCCGATTCCCTCGACGGGGAGACGGCCCTGTGCACCAGGGCGGCGAACAGGGCTGTCTCGAGGGGCATAGTCGTCTGCAACGCCGCGGGCAACTACGGCTGGGACGGGCCGACGTCGCTGATAGCCCCGGCGGATGCGGACAGTGTAATCGCTGTAGGCGGGGTCTACGGCGACGGGAGTTTCTGGGCATCGAGTTCGAGAGGCCCGACGGCCGATGGGAGGATCAAACCCGATGTGATGGCTCAGGCGGTTTCGGTCCAGAGTGTCCTTTACCCCGTGGATTACGGGTACTGGAAGTACAGCGGCACTTCCTTTTCGACTCCCCTGGTGGCGGGATTATGTGCGCAGCTCCTCGAGATACATCCCGACTGGACCCCCATGCAGCTGAAGGATTCCCTGCTCGTTCACGCGACGAACAGCGATTCTCCCGATAACGACTTCGGCTGGGGTATCGTCAAGGGACTGGCGACGGCGGGAATCTCCCCGGACGGCGCAGCGGGCGTATCGTTCTCGAACGGGTATCCCAATCCATTCGGGGACTCCGTCGCGTTCGACATTTATTCCGACAGGTGGACGTACGTCTCGGCACGGATCTACGACAGCTCGGGCCGTCTGGTCAGAATGCTTCTCGCCGAGGAGCCGTTCCTCTTCGGGGGAACCGTGGAGTGGGACGGGACCAATGACGGCGGCAGACAGGCGGCAAGCGGCGTTTACTTCGTCGAGTTCATATCACCGCAGGCGAGACAAACGATGAAGGTCGTCAGGATCAGATAGAAAGCTTTCCTTTTAATCTTGAAAATCCGGGTTCTATCGGATAGATTCCCAAACAATGGTATAAAATGATTGTTGAATCGTAATAGATTGATAATGCTATAGATATGAATGTTCTGAAATATGAGTGACGGGAGGTTTCTCTTGACCGACAAATACGTATATTTCTTCGGTGGCGAGAAAGCCGAAGGCAATGCCGGGATGCGCAATCTGCTCGGTGGAAAGGGCGCGAACCTGGCGGAGATGGCCAGCTCGGGCATCCCCGTGCCGGCCGGTTTCACGATCTCTACAGATGTCTGTACGCATTTCTATGAAAATAATGGAAGATATCCGGACGGTCTCGAGGCCGATGCGGCGTCGGCGATTAAAAGGGTCGAAAAGGTGATGGGCTCGAAATTCGGCGATCCAGCCGATCCGCTTCTTCTCTCGGTACGTTCAGGCGCGCGGGTGAGCATGCCCGGTATGATGGATACGGTGCTTAACCTCGGACTCAACCTCGATACGGTCGAAGGGCTGGCGAGGAAGAGCGGCGACGAGCGATTCGCGTGGGACAGCTTCAGGCGCTTCGTGCAGATGTACGGCGATGTTGTCCTCGATATGAAGCCGGCCGACAAGGACGCGAGGAATCCCTTCGAGGAGATACTGCACGCGAAGAAGGAGGAGGTCGGGGCCGAACAGGACATGGATCTGGGTGTGGACGACCTGAAGGACCTCGTCGAGAGGTACAGGGCTATGATCGTAGAGAAATCCGGTGTCGAGTTTCCCGAGGATCCTTTCGAACAGCTGTGGAACTCGATCGGGGCGGTCTTCAACTCCTGGAACAACGATCGTGCGAATATCTACCGGCGGTTGAACGGTATTCCGCACGACTGGGGGACGGCCGTCAACGTCCAGTCTATGGTATACGGGAACCTCGGAGACGATTCGGGAACGGGTGTTGCCTTTACGAGGAATCCCTCTACGGGCGAGAACTATTTCTACGGCGAATATCTCATGAAGGCCCAGGGGGAGGACGTCGTCGCGGGGATCAGGACCCCGAGGCCGATAAACAGGCTTCAGAAGGGGGACGCTGACATCCAGAGCCTCGAAGAAGAGATGCCGGAGATCTACGGCGAGCTCGATGCGATCCGTCTCAGGCTCGAAGAGCATTATCGGGACATGCAGGACCTCGAGTTCACGATACAGAACAGAAGGCTCTGGATCCTTCAGACTAGGGCCGGCAAGAGGACTGGATTTGCCGCGATAAAGATAGCGATAGACATGGTTCGCGAGGGCCTCATCACGAAGGAAGATGCGATACGCCGCATAGATCCCGAACAGCTCAACCAGTTCCTCAGGCCGGTATTCGATCCCGGACAGAAGACCAGGGCCATCGATGAGGGCAGGCTGATGGCGCGTGGAATCAACGCAGGGCCGGGCGCGGCCACGGGCAGGATCGTATTCAATGCCGAGGACGCTGAAAAGTGGGCCGCGGACGGGGAGGAAGTCATTCTCGTAAGGATCGAAACGAGTCCGGAGGACATCCGCGGCATGTTCGCCGCTTCCGGCATCCTCACATCAACGGGCGGAGCGACCTCTCACGCGGCGCTGGTGGGCAGGCAGATGGGTAAGGTCTGCGTTGTCGGGGCAAAGGGAATATCAATAGACTACAGGCAGAGAAAGATCGTATCGGGCGGCACTACCCTCACCGAGGGGGATTACATCTCGCTCGACGGGACGACGGGAGAGGTGATCTCGGGGATGATCGAGACGAAGCCGTCCGAAGTGATCCAGGTCCTCATAGACGGGACGCTCGACGGGAAGGACTCGCTCATCTACCGTGACTACGAGGAACTGATAGGCTGGGCGAACGGTATCCGGACGATGAACGTTAGGGCGAACGCGGACCGGCCAGACCAGGCTTCCGCCGCCATCGCATTCGGAGCAGAGGGGATAGGCCTTTGCAGGACCGAGCACATGTTCTTCGAGGGCGAGAGGATCGACTGGGTGAGACGCATGATTCTGGCGGAGGACGAAACGGGGAGAAAGGAGGCCCTTTCCAAGCTGCTCCCGATGCAGAGGGAGGACTTCCACGGCATCTTCGAGGCGATGGGAGATAGACCGGTCACCGTCCGGACACTCGACCCGCCGCTGCACGAGTTTCTTCCTCACGAGGAGAAGGATATCGCCGAGCTCGCCGGCAAGATGGGAGTCGGCGCGGACGTGCTTGCCGACAAGGTCAGATCCCTCAAGGAGGCTAATCCCATGCTCGGCCACAGGGGATGCAGACTCGGGATAGTCTATCCGGAGATAACGGAGATGCAGGCGAGGGCGATATTCGAGGCGGCCTGCGATCTCGTCGCCGAAGGAAAGAAGGTGCGGCCTGAGATAATGATCCCGCTGGTGGGCAGCGCAAAGGAGTATCAGCTGCAGGAGGAGGTCGTCAGGCGTGTGGGATCGGAAGTCATAGAGGACCGGGGTGTTGAGATCGAATATCTCGTCGGTACGATGATCGAGATCCCGAGAGCCGCGCTGACGGCCGATGCGATCGCAGAGCGGGCCGAGTTCTTCTCGTTCGGAACGAACGACCTGACGCAGATGACCCTGGGCGTCAGCAGGGATGACGCCGGCATGTTCATGGGCGAATATATCGAAAAGGGAGTATGGCCTGCCGATCCGTTTCAGAAGCTCGACCAGGAGGGAGTGGGAACCCTCGTGAAGATCGGGGTGGAATTGGGGAGGGGAGCGCGGGAAGGCCTCAAAGTGGGGATCTGCGGGGAGCATGGAGGAGAACCGTCCTCGATCGGGTTCTGCCAGAGGACGGGGTTCGATTACGTGAGCTGCTCTCCTTTCAGGATCCCCGTAGCAATACTGGCCGCCGCGCAGGCGGCCCTCGAGAGTGCCGACGAAGGGAGCTGACCTATCGGGATCGGCGACAGGCAACAAGGACCACGTACATGCGTCATCCGCCTGAGGAGATCGATCCTCGTCTTCCTCGCGGTGAGCGCTGCCGTGCTGGCCGCATGTGCCGTAGCCCTGGCCGCGACTGGAAGGGGGAGCCTCGCCGTCGTCCTGATCCTGTGGACCGTTCCGGTAATCGGGGCGCTTACGATCTTTTCCCTGAGAAACACACACCTCTTCCGCAGACCGGACGGGAGCGAGGTCTGCCGGTTCGAGGCGGCCAACGTGCTGACAGCCGTGAGGATTATCCTCGTGCCGCCGGTCATAGTCCTCCTCAATCACGGATATGTGATGCACGGCGCGATCCTCTGGCTGACCGCCGAGCTGACGGACGTCGCCGATGGCTTCGTCGCGCGCAGGTTCAGGCAGGAGACCGATTTCGGCCTGATGATAGATCCTGTCGGTGATATCATGGCCACGATAGTCGTTTTTACCTGGCTTTTCCTTGGTGGAAGGGTTCCATCCTGGCTGTTTGCCCTTCTTGTCGCGAGGTACGTGCAGTTCTTCGCCGGGATCGCCATACTGTCCCTGACGGGCAGGCTGCCGAAACTTCATGCTACGCTTGCTGGAAAGGCGGCTGGAGTGGTGCAGGGCGCGATAATAATGTTTCTGTTGCTGCGGGCCGCCCTCGGCGATCCCCCGCAGCTCGAGTCGTTCGATAATATCCTTTTCCCGGTTCTGGGAGCGGCGTTCCTTTCCGTAATTGTTTCGCAGACGGCGATAGGCCTGAGGGCGGTAAGGAATCACGACGCTAACTGACAGGAGGTAGAAGATGGACCTGGGCGGGAACCTTGCAGTGATGGAACCATCGATGATATTCCAGGTAACGGGTCTCTGCGGCCTGACGGGGAAGATGAAGCTCATAACGATAGACAACGTGGCGAGCTTCTGGTTCAAGGAGGGCGGGCTCCTCTTTGCGACGATTGACACGGGAAAGAAGAAAATAGGCGAGTTCCTCATCGAAAACGAAATGATATCGGAGGAACAACTCGACGAGGCACTCGATGAGATGCAGAGGGAGTACGGAAAGAGGAGGATAGGCAATATCCTCATAGACAGCGGATATCTCGACTACGAGACTCTCGAGAAGGCGATACAAGAACAGATAAAGGAAGTGGTCTACGAGGTGCTTCCGTGGAAGAAGGGACAGTTCGTATTCTTCTCGAGTGTGGAGCCCGAGCACGAAGACATACTACTCGATATCAGGATGGACCATCTCATACTGGAGGGGCTGAAACGTATCGACGAGGCAGCCAGGGATTGAAAGTGTCCCGAAACATCCGGCAGAAACCGAAGATCTTGCTGCGGCTGGCAATCGCGGCCGCTGCGCTTACTATTCTTTCCGGCGCCGCTTCCGGCGAAAAGCCGGAACGGTTCGACGGAACAATATCATCGACAAGATCGATGGCCCTGGGCGGGGCCTTCTCTCCCCTCGCGGACGATATTACGGCACTGTTCGTCAACCCTGCCGGTCTGCTCAACACGGGCGGTGTTGCCCTTTACGCCGATTATATGGAGACAGCCGGCGGATCGGGCCCGTGGGAAGGTAAGCTCGCCGGAGGCTTCGAGCGATGGGGTATCGTCTTCGCCGCCGCAGGATCTGGAAAGAGTTACGACGACGGTGTCGCAGAGGGCCAGTTGTCGGTGGGGTTCGCGCTGAATGTGCTGTCGGGCACGGCCGGATCGTTCATATCGCTCGGCGGCGCCCTGAGGGCGGGGCACGTTGCGTTCGACCTCGAGGACCCGTGTATTCCGTGCGGTGTTCCCGGCGGGAGATATTCGTACAATGCGCTGACCGCAGATCTGGGCGTAATGATAAGGCCGCTTCCATTTATATCACTCTCGGCATCAACTGAAAACATATCGGAAACCGGATTCGGATCGGGGGATTATTATATCCCGTGGGACAGGACCGTGCGTTACGGGGCTGCCTGGCTGCACGAGGACAGGTTCACGATCTCCTGGGAGCGAAGGCAGACGGGGGACCGGGAGACCGATCATTTCGGTTTCGGTCTCAGGACGGCCCTTCCTCTCGAGCTAATGGCGGGAATTACCTCGAATCGGGTTCACGGAGGCGCGAGATGGGACGGAGGAAGGTGGAGGGGGGCGATCGTCTTCGGGCAGGAGGCAGAGAACGTCATCACGACGGGCGCGTCGATCGAGATCTTCTTCAACAGGCCGGCGAGGATCTATCAGTGAACCGGATGAATCGCATATTTATTTTTTCAGCACTGTCCCTGGCGCTGTTCGCCCGGCTGGGCGTGCCCGGACGTGCGATATGCGGTGAAAACGATGCTTCACCCGACTCCTCAGGGAGTTACCGGTGGGGTGGAGTATACACGAGTCTGATAAGGCTGGAGGAAAACGCCGGATATTTCCCGTGGAACGATCTTGCGAGGGCATCGTTTCTGACTGATCGCGTCTCCCTGATGTTCGACGCTCCATTCGCGAAACATTTCCATTTCTTTATTAAAGGGACCACGGGGCTCTGGAGCCGGGATGATGATATCTACTCGAGCCGGTTTTTCATCGACCAGGGTCATCTCTCCGCCACATGGCGCGACCGCGTTACGGGAAAGCTCTTCCTCAGGGAGCGGGTATTCCGCAACCGGAACAGGCTGATGTATCTCGTTTCGAACGACTCGCAGCTTATCCGGCGACGCGGCGAGGGATTCGATGTCGCGGTCCTGACTGCGGGTCCGGTCCTGCTGACATATACCGGCGCTGTCTTCAGGGACCGCTGGGAACAGAAGCAGAATGGCGGACTGCCTCCTCTGCCGTTTCAAGGTGAATTTCTCAACCTCTTCGAAGGAGGGATCGACCGCAGTTCATGGCACGCCGGCCTGACGCTCGCGGACATGAGATCGACATGGACAAGCTGGGGCTTCTCAGTGCTCTACGGACTGGACGGCGGATTCGGCCTGGCGGACGGCAGGATCAACATCGAGTTCGCGAGGTCTGCGCGCAGGTGGGACGACTTTGAAGGCGGACTGTTTGGCCTCGATTTCGATGCAATGAAATGGGGCAGCTTCAGCGCTGGTCTTCCCTCCGACGGCACACTGGCCGCGGAGTGGACGGGATTCGCATGGAACGCAGGGGATAAGGGCAAGTTCGGCCTGACTCCAGGCTACCGTTACTCCGGAGATGCATTTATAGACGTAATCGGCGAAGTGTCTCACGGATATGTGGAGAGCTATGTCGAGATGTGGTGGAAGCACGCGAAGCTCGCCTCGCTCGTTTCGCTGAAGGCGGCGGACAGGTATGACTACGACACGGGGGAGGGCGGCGGTCTCCTCGAGACATCTCTCTGGACTAGATTTAGAGGGGGCCTCGAGACAACGGCCAGGGCCTTCTTCGCTGAGGGCAGCCGGCCTGTGCTGATTATCTCTACCGTCGATGACAACAGCCTCACGCGTCTGCTTACAACGGCGAGGATCGACGACACGGGAGGAAAGAGCGAGTTCTCGTTCCTCACAGAAGCCGGCATCAATCTGGGAAGGAGATGGACGCTCGGAGGCACCGTTTATCTCGAGCGTTCCATTGCAGGATTCTATTCCGCAGACATCGAGATGAGAGGCGGGAAGAGGTTCGTATTCAGGGCTTCAGCGGGCACTTACATCCCCGTTTCGACATATGCCGATCTCAACTATGACCCCGTTCCACCGGTGACCAGGAGAGACAGGGCCGTCTCGTTCTATACGAGGATCTGGCTCGGAGGGATATAGAAGGTGAGCCGTTTCGAATCTGCAATTCTGTTCCTTATCTGCGCGGTGGCGATATCGCAGGCCGTGCCGGTATCGGTATACGCCGCAATCGAGGTCGATGATGAGGAGGTCATCTTCCGCTTCGAGCATCCCGGTGCGGCGAAGGTATACCTTGCCGGCGATTTCAACAACTGGAACCCGACGATGGACGGCATGGTGAAGAGGGGTGGGGCCTGGGAGGTCAGGCTCTATCTCGTTCCCGGCAGATACAGGTACATGTTCGTCGTTGACGGGGAGAACTTCCCTGACCCGGACAATCTGAACAGGGACAAGGACGGCAACACCTTCTTCATATTCGTCGAGGAGGATGGTGTCTACGATATCATCTATGAGGTCACCGATGCGGGTGAGCGGAAGATCGACGAGATATACACACCGTACGGAGCGCTGACCGCGGATGCCGTGGGAGATTATGGCCTCTTTACGGTTTCCGCGGGAGTGGACGGCGAGATCGACGGATCCCTGCGCGGCAACATCCTCATCGGAGCAGAGTACGAGACGACGGCGGAAGACCCTGTAAAAGCATACCTTGTCAGGGCAAAGGGCGAGTGGGTAACGGATAAGTTCAGGCTCGGCGCCTTCCACAGGTCGGGCAGGATCGGTTTCGACGATCCGCTGTCTCTGTTCACCGATGTCGGCCCGTACGCCTACCCGCTCGACCTCTTCTGCAGGGGCGCCGAGGCGTCGGCGGGGTGGAAGAACTCGTTCGAGGGCCGCGTCTTCTTCGCGAACAGGATTGACGGGTACGAATCGGGGTTGGAGCGACACGCATACAATTCGTTGTTTGACGGGAATCCGGAAGATAAAGATATGATAGGGACATCACTCAAGGGTTCATTCAAGTCGGTGATTCTGGAGTACATGTACAGGTACGATCGTGGGCCGGGAGAAAGGCTATGGCGGGACTATTCGGTGAATGGATACGAAACGAGATCATCGCACGGTCTCCTGTTCGAGTTCGGCAAGAAGGATGGTCCCAGGATTACTGCTGAATATCTCACCGGCCTGACAAAGTTCAACGCTATTCATTTCACGTTTCCTCCCTTCCCGGATCCGATAGAACAGGTAACCGATTACGATACTGAATTTGAGAAAGGAAACAGAGCTCTTGTCGAGGTCTCCTGGTCGCGGGGACCGTTCATCGGGCTGCTGGGATGGCACCGGACGACCATTGAACGGAATGCTGAACTTCTGAGGCCTGATTACTGGGACGATGCGAAGATGGATCTATTCGATGCCGATGTGAAATATGAGACGGAGAGGATGAAGATCGGCCTGAAGGTCAACATGCTGGATTTCGACGGTTCGGGGGGGATGGGAAGGACCTTCTGGCTGCAGGGCTCGAATTTCTGGCTCGACGGCGACATGCTGCGGACCGAGCTTCTCCAGTTCCTCGATTCGAAGAGGATGTGGAGAGCCTCCCTGAACATCGTAGAGGGCGGGGTAGAGGAGATACCCGGCCCATATCGCCTGGAGGGCTTTTTATCGGCGAAAGGTAACTGGGATAGCGACGCAGCGAGGAGCATGTTCGAGATATCGGGGGGGAAGGGCATCCGTGCGGGGTCGTTCCTCTCCCTCCACGCGGACCTGAGGTATGTCTCTTACAGTGACGACCGCTGGGTCGGCGATGACAGTTTCTTCGACTTCTGGGCAGGGCTTCGCGGCACGCTCGGTGGATCGGGCTGGGCCGCGTTGGGAATAGGCGTCGCCCCGCACGGGTTCGACAGATGGCTTTTCGATTTCACTGACGACGGAAGGGAGGGCTACCTTCTCGATCAGGGAATTTTCATGGAGGTGGATCGCTTTGGAGGAGAAGACTCTCTCGTTGAATCACTCGGAGAGGCGGAGAAGAAGCTCTCCGAGGAGTGGAGATTGAGCTTTGAAGCGGGATTCACCTTCTGATAGAATCGGTTGCACGGAGGATCGACCGAAGTGATTGAGAAATATATAGCGTTCATTGCTGCTTCTGCGCTGCTCCTGGCGACCGGTTCCTGCAGCTATATAGATAAAGCGGTCGAATCTCCGGTGCTGAAGGAGGGAACGGTAGAATTCAGGTATCCGTCCCACTCGGCGAAGACGGTCCAGGTTGCCGGTGACTGGAACAACTGGAGTGCGGGAGATGCCGAACAGGGCGAGGTGCTCGTCGGCTTGATGGAGAAGGACAAGAAGGGCGTCTGGAACCTGACGCAGGAACTGCCGCCGGGCAGGTACCGTTACTACTTTTTATTGAACGAGACTCAGAGGATCCTAGACCCCGCCAATCCCAGAGTCGCGGACGATCCATGGGGAGGGAAGGCAAATCTGCTGATAGTGCCGTAATCATGAGAAAATACAGAACGATCGTGATCCTGATCCTTGCCGCGGCGGCGATGAGCTCAGCCGGGTGCGGCGTCGCGGGAGGCCCGACCGGAAGCGTGGAGCCGACCGCCGGGCCCCAGATCACACCGGAGGGAGTGAGGTTCTCCCTCTACTCTACGAAGATCAAGAAGGTCAATATAGCAGGAAGCTTCAATAACTGGTCGATGACAGCCGATCCGCTCTACGACCGTGACGGATCGGGGATGTGGAAGATCGTACTGCCTCTTCCGCCGGGAAGGTACGAGTACAAGTTCATAATCAACGGCAAGGAATGGATACCCGATCCGGCAAATCCAACGACGACCGATGACGGTTTCGGCGGATACAACTCGGTGATATCGGTCGAGTGACAACCGGCCTGATTCTGCACGATTTCTTAACATCCTGTAAATCGGAGGCTTACGGAGTGACAGAATGTTGCAATTTGCCCCGGTTTGTGCTATTTTTGAATCCTGTATTATGCTGTATTCTGTGGCGCGGAGCCGGGGAATGGAAAAGAGGATTCCGGGCCGGCGGGCGGGCAGGTGGTCGGTAAAAAGGCCGACCGGAAGGCCGCCCAGGACATAACATCCTGCAGAAACAGTAGTTAGTGCGCTTGGAACATACCCCTGGGCCTTAAATGGGCAACGGGGAGGTATGTCCTCATACGGACTGAGAAGCTTCATCAGAGCCGGTTCACACGGTTCCGAATGTGGCATATACCTTGCCCCTGTACCGGTGAATCATGTCCGGACCAATTCATAAGGCTTCCGCTGGAAAACCGGCTCATACGCCGGGGAAAAGGGTCCTGAAGGGGCTTCTGCTCGCAGTCTGCCTCCTTCCGGGAATTCTCTTTTCTACGGCGGCACATGCCCAGCCCGGCAGCGGCGCGGCCGTCATATCACCGGCATCTGATGTCCCGGCCGGCTCCTCAGGGACCTGGACGATAACATATACCACCACCACATCAAATTTCTCGACCGGGGTCGTTACGCTTGCCATCCCCTCGGGATGGACGACTCCCCAGATATTATCGAGTTCCTCTCCAGGTTTCGTCACGGCGTTGACGACAGACGGCGTCCTGAACGTCACACCGATAGACATAACCTCGAACGTCATCACGATTAATGTCGATACCCTGTCGATCGGCGAGACGATCGACATCGTCTATGGAGCCGGAACCGGTCCGGCTGATGCTCAGACGCTCGCCGAATCGGACGTCGAATTCATAGTGGAGTCCGCTCCTCTCGGCGCCGCACCATCGAATATAGCTTCTTCACCGACACTGAATGTCGTGGCGGCGGCTGTCTCGAAGCTCGTCTTCGGAACGAGCGCAAGGACTGTAGCGACTGACGGCGAGAGCCAGGTCATGAGGGTCCAGGCACAGGACGAGTTCGACAATCCTTCTGCGGCAGGATCGAATCAGGATGTGTCTCTTTCATCCACATCGGGTGCGGGAACATTTTCCCATCTTCCCGAAGGAAGCTGGAGCGAGACGACCACCGTCACGATACAGGCGGGAGAGGATACGGTCTCGTTCTACTACAGGGATACATCGCCGGGTATCTACAGCATAACCGCGTCCGCGGACGGTCAGACCTGGACCGACGCTGAGCAGGCGGTCACGGTCGAAGCGGGAGATCCGGCAAAACTGGTGATCTCGCCGGTGGATACTACAATCACGGCCGGCGAATACGGCCGGTACATCCTGCGCTCGGTCGATATCCACGATAATCCCAGCGCTCC
>CBDUYR010000050.1:0-20079 GCA_965371515.1 uncultured bacterium
GTTGCGACTATTGAGGAGATAATCGTAGTCAGAAAGGACGGCGGGGAATTCCTGTCGAAGCCGCAGAGAGAACTGATCCTCGTCTAGAAGTTTTCAGGAGGGTCAGGCGAATCCGACCAGAGCGTCCTCCAGATAATAAAGTGCGAATCGGGGACCTTTCCAAACCGGGGGGCCCGGGACGGTATCGGGGGACCCCGGTAGACCTCCCACTCTTCCATCATCTTCAGGACTATGCTGCGTCTGTTCGGTCTCCGAACAATTATCTTCGTGAAACCCGCCGAATAGTCAACCCTCACATTTGCAATGTAATCAACGTCTGCAGCCTTGAGATAGCCGGTTAGATCCCCCTTCTGAAGGTGCCTGTAGTATTCATGTCCGTTCGCCTTACCATCCAGGTTTATAACTTTTCTCTCGGAATAGTAACCGAACAGACCAGCGTCGAGTATTGCAATGACCGCATCCGGCTCGGTTTTTTCCCGGACCCACAGCGCCGCCTGCATCCATCCTTCATGTTGACGTTTCTTGATCTGGACCTCGTTTATCCTGAGGTAGACCGTCACCACGATCAACGGCAGTATCACAGCGATCTGGAGAATACAACTCAGACGTCTCCTGGACTCCAGGACGAGATAGAAGGAACGAGGCAAGGCGAGAGCGATGGTAATGCCGTACAGAACAAAATGCCACCAGTAAACTCCCCAGCTCATGAAAAGGAAGATATGCGTGAAGTGTAAAATCGATGCTATTGCAAGCATTACCAGGGGTGATGTTGCTGTCTTTTTCGAATCCCTGTCCCGATAACTTCTGACCACCGATACGAATACGACGAGAACGATCAGAACGACGATCATCATCGCTCCGATCCGCACATCACTTTTCAGATTCAGCGGACTTCTGAGGGCGGGAAATGAGCTTTTGACCCTGCCGCTCAGCGGCATGAATCGCCCGAAAACAATCCTGTTCCAGGCGAGGTAGGGTGTCATCGTAAGAGCAAATCCGGCGCAGATCATCACTGTACGGCGAACCGCGGTCTTCAGGTCCACCCAGCGAAGTACTGCTGCGAGCAGGGTCAGGCACAGAACCGATGCTATCAGAAAAACCGAATCAAGCCTGCTGAGCGTCACGACTCCAAGGAAGAATCCGATCAGAATGGCGCGTTTCCCCTGCACGGAAGGATCGAGCCAGCGTTCCTTGTAACAAAAATAGACGAATAAGAGAACCAGCAGGATCTGCAGACCGGTTTCGAGACCGTTTATCATCGCTGTCAGAAGATTTGGGAGAAGAGCCAGGACGACTGCAACCGAGCCTAACCCGGGGGCAACGAATCTATCGACGAGTCTGTATATCAGGACCAGAGAAGCAAAAGCAATTAACCCTCCAGTCACAAGAATCACGATGAGGGGCGTCAGCAGTCCTCCGCTGGCTAACTTGTATACGAGAACGTTATAGAGCATCCACAGCGGATGAAACCCGTTCGTAGGTGCGATCCCGTCGAAGGTGCAGCCTGCCCCGCTCGTGATGTTTTTCGCAATTTTAAAATAGTAGAAGGCATCGTCTGAAAATACAGATAGGACGGCACCCTGAGAATCCATAAACAGGACATGCACCAGGTAGCCTGCTGTCAGAATCCCCAAGATCGCATAGACGACCCTCTTCTGCGAAAACAGGCTCCTGTATCCGTGGTTCGATTCCTGCACATTGTCCCTTTCCGTCATAACAAATCGCTGCAAGTCTAATAGAACTATAAATACGTGTCAATATCCGGCACTATAATGAAATGTTTCTCTTATCCGTATATTTTTATATAATTTACTCATAAAACATTGCTCATGTGCTCATACACAGGTATCCATCTTGCTTCATTCAGACACCAATGACCATGAACGAATCAAACGGAATAAACTCAGGCAAAAAAAAGACCGGGGCAAGAAACTGGTTGAGCTCCAGATTTCACCATCTGAAATCGCTTCTACTTATTGTCATAATGGGGGTACTGGTAGGAAAACAGATCTACAACCCTTCGAAAAGATTCATAGAAGCCCTCATCGCGTTAGTCCTCGTATTCGTCATGTGGAATCTCTCGACGGTGAGCGCGCTGCTGTTCTTCATCGTTATATATCCATATCCTTTCGGGATCTCGCTGGGCCATTCCAATTTTATATTCCTCGTGATCATATTCAACATCTACCTTCTGAGGGTCTCCCTGAAACTCGAGACATTCAAGAGCGACAAGACCTTCAACCTTCCACTTGGCCTGACCGCCGTTTCTTACATACTTTCTCTCAGTAACTTCGATTACGGCGCCGGCCTCGGGCAGGAAGCTTTTATCAACACAACGTCCATGTTCTCGGCGATTATGCTCTTTTATCTCGTGATCAATATGGTCGATGACGAGATAAAACTCCGGATGGCCATCAACAGCATCATCGTCTCGATCACGCTTGTCCTGGCGTTTACATTGACGGAGATGCTTTTCCCGGGCAAGACCATAATACCTGCCTGGCTCTACAGCGAGCACAAGGTCGGCCTTATCGTAAAAGGCTTGAGAATGGAAGGCCCGTTTCATGATTTTGAACTCCTGGCGGAATTTCTTTCTCTCAGCATACCGCTTATGATATTTATGGTCGTCAGGTCAAAGCGGTTGTTGATGCGCATGATCTACACGCTGCTTCTTGTGACATGTCTCTTCCTGATGTTTGCCACGATTACCCGCGGTGCGTTCATTACCCTCGTCATCGGACTTGTGTATATGGGATATTCCTGCAGAAAAGACCTCGACATCGTAAAGGTAGCAGCCATAGCAGGAGCGTTCGTTGCTCTGATATTCATACTGGAGGCTTTTGTCGCTCGGTACACTGTCGCCGGATCACTCTTCGATAGACTCGTCAAAACGAGCTTCGAGAGCGGCATCATTCCAAAGAACAGACACGCGGGATGGACGCAGGGCATCGAGCGCGCCCTATGGCATCCGTTGCTGGGCAACGGTCCAGCCCTGGACTGGTCGAAAGGTGTCTCAATGCCGGTCTATCCTCACAACGGGTACTTGTTCATTCTGGACATGACAGGCCTGCTGGGACTGTCAGCCTACCTGCTGCTTCTCTATCGTCTCACAAAGACATCTTTAATAACGATCAGGGATTCCATCGTCTCGGCCCCGCTCCCGCAAGCTTTTATGAAGTTGCTCAACGTCTGGCTTGTGATGTTCATGATCGATCAGATCAAGATCGAATACCTTAGAAACAACATCTATATCTACTATGTCTGGCTCTTCTTCGCCCTTATCCCCGCAACCCGCAATGTGATTTTGAAAATGGAGAGGGAGCAGCCAACGCATGCTCCCCCGTCCTGATCGATTCTCTTTCCTGTTTCCGGCGTTCTATTCGAGCAGGAACTTTCCGTTATTAATGATCTCTGTTCTGCCGGCCGTGAGTGTGACCTTCTCTACCAGGGCGTCGAAGTGCCACTTGCTCTTGTTCTTCCCCAGCCCGTAACTGTCGCCGATCGCAAAGTGGACCGTGCCGAAGGCCTTCTCAGCCTCGAGCATGTTCCTGCAGATCTTCGCACCCTTGTTGGTGCCGACTCCGAACTCGCCGACGATGTATCCGGTCTTGTCCTTCCCGATCTGCTTCAGGATCTGAGCTATACCCTTTCCCTTGAAATCAACAAGCTTGCCCTTCTCGAAGATCATCGTCCCGCGTCCGATCTTATCGTCGATGAGGCTGATGATCAGCTTGCCCGTAAAGGTGCTCTCCACCGGGCAGGTGTAGCACTCGCCGGCGGGGAGGTTGCCGTGGTTGCCCATCTTGCTGATATCGCCGTTGTCGTTCTCCCACTTGCGGCCCTTAACACTGAAGGTGATGTCCGTACCGAGCTTGTTGGTCACCCGGACCTCGGTCTTGTCTTTCAGCGCCCGGATCGCCTTCTTTGTCAGCTGGTCGAGCTTTCTGAAGTCGATATTGACGAGCCTCTCCATCATGCTGACCGTTATGCCCGGCATCATGCAGATGCGGCCGCCCTTGCCGCCGTGCTCGACCATGTAGCCCCGGAACGGCTTCTCGGCCACCCTCGCATCAAGCATATAGATAGAGGCGTCGGCTTTTTTCATCATCCCCTTGAAAATCTCTGTCGGTGCGGTGATAGGCCTCAGTGTTTCGGTCATCATGTATGTCGTGACCTCGGCCCCTCCCTTCTTGCCCCAATAGGCCAGAGCCTCTGCGATTTTCATCTTCTGGCGATCGGTCACGATAAGGAAATTCTCGCCCTTCTTCACCTTGAGAGAGCCGGTGACTGCCTGCTTCGCGGCGCTCATCAACTTGTCCATCTGCTTCCTCCTTTACTGTCTCATGGCCGCATTATGTTCAATCGATTTTTCATATCCGTTTTGCGCGTACCCGTAACCCCCTGCGGCGCGGGTTGACATGATAAGCATATTCGTCGGAGGAGGTCAACCTGGAGAATTCGGATCACCTGAGAAGAACGATCTTGCGGGAAAACAACTTCGATCCAACGGTCAGCCTTATAAAATAAATGCCGCTGGCAGTTGTCCCGCCCCCCGTCCCGATTCCGTCCCATGAGATGGAGTGCGACCCCACCTCCCTGAAGCCATCCATCAGGACTGACACCCTTCTCCCCGCCACGTCGAAGATCTCGAGCGTTACGCGGGCGTGCCCTGAATGAGACGCGTCATCTTCACCGACGGTGAACCTGACCGTCGTCCGGGGGTTGAACGGATTCGGATAGATACTTCCTATGCCGGAACTTATGGCAGGAACCTCTTTCGCGTCGGTGATGTCCGAGACAGTGTGGCTCCAGAGATAGCTCCAGGCACTCCTGTGGCCCTCTGCATCTACGGCCCTCACCTTGTAGGTATAGCTGTCGATACTCGTCGCTTCCCGTATCAGGAAAGTATCGGAATGAGCAGTGGCGATCTCCGACTTCGACGCGTAAACCGGAACAGGAGTTATGTTATCGACATATATCCCTTCCTCGTTGACATACGAGTCGGAGCTGTACGAGATCCTCAACATCGCGGCCATACCGGGGAGGGGCTCCACCAGCGGACCGACGTGGAACGTCGCCGTTATCCATCCGCCCGAGAACCCGGTGATCCCGTTTCCGCGGTTGTTGCCGTTCGGATCGGCCGTAGTCGTCACACTCCCCATGCAGGTCGACCAGGTGACCCCTCCGTCATCGCTCGTCTCGATGTAGGCGTAGTCCCAGCCTTCCTCCAGCTCGTACCAGAGGTCGCACTGGAAGGACTGGCCGAGCAGTGCATAGAAATATGGTTCTGTCAGGATCATCGAATTTTCGGCATTATCGTCCCGTCCGGAGTAATAACTCTCCGATGGCGACGCGTACCTGGCCGAACTGACCGTGAATCCATCGAGCTCCCAAACGGTCCCGCTTCCAGAGCCTGAATCGCTCGCTGCCGTATATCCGATATACTCCAGGACATCCCATGCGATCGCGGGATTGGGATCGCCCGTTTCGGTCCCCGACCATGTGATGATGTGGTATGGATCGGCCAGATCGGAGACATCTTCTATAACGGGCGTGTACGGACCGAGAACAGAGTACGGGTCATCCGCCCTGCTGAGCAGGGTGAGGTTCAGCCCGAGGACTTTCTCGAAGGTCGGCACGATGAGAGAGTCGGGAGGCCCGAAACCTCCTTCGTTGTATGTATTGAGCTCGATCGTGTAGCTGAATATCCTGTTCTTCGACTCTGTCTCTCCGTACATCCAGTCATCCGTATCGCCGTTGGCCGGGTAGAGGATGTTCGTCGCCGTGCACCCTACATAGTAGTCGTTGCCGCGACTGAGCGAATCGCCGAGGACGGTGAACATCTCGTGGTCGTCGGTATAGACTGCGTCGTATCCCCACGGGTGGATTATCAGCTCGCCGTACGAATGATACGAGAGAGCTACGGAAAACTCCCTCGTGGCGCAGAAATCCCTCACCGCCTGCGTCTCCGGCTCGCTGAATGCGTAGGGCCCCCTGTAGAGCAAGTTGAATGGATCGGGCGAACTGCCCACGTCGTCGTATCCCCACTGGTAGCCGTAGTTCCTGTTGAGGTCGACACCGATGCTGCCGTCGCCGTTGTCCCTCCGGTTTTTCCTCCACCAGTTCCACCAGTCGTCGGTGTGGTTGTTCTGGACGTACACGTGCCCGTCGGGGTTTATCATCGGTGCTATCCATATCTCCCGTTCGTCTACCATCGATGTGACGAAAGAGCTGACGCCATAGTTTGACAGAAGATATCCGGCGAACATCAGCGGAACGTCGACCGACATCAGCTCCCGGGCGTGATGGCATCCGACTATCAGCACTTCCGTCTCCCCCTCATCGAATCCGGCATTGTCCGAGATCTTCAGCGCGACAATAACCCTTCCCTCAATCGACGTTCCGATTGTGTCGAGCCTTGTCAAGGCAGGGAAATCGAGGACCATCTGTTCCAGCGCCGAGAGCATCTCGTCGTAGGTATGGTACAGACCGAGGTTCTCGTCGAGGTCGGCGGCTGCTCCGAGCATCGGCCGGGCAAGGACCTCGACACGGAGCGAACCGGATCGAAGCCATTCGAGCTGATCGTCCGTGACGACCATATCGAACGATCCGTCC
This sequence comes from uncultured bacterium, assembly GCA_965371515.1. Lineage (GTDB taxonomy): Bacteria > Krumholzibacteriota > Krumholzibacteriia > Krumholzibacteriales > Krumholzibacteriaceae > JAUWCL01. The sequence continues at coordinate 6,616 of CBDUYR010000050.1, forward strand.
CGGTTGACGGCCAGGACGTCGATCCCACGGATCGTCAGATCGCCGAAGCCGGCTCCCCTGGGAAGGCGCGCCCGGACCAGCGTAGTGCTGTTCTCCGCAGTGGCCGCGGACACGACTGTGATAATCAACATGAATGCGAGAACGGATGCACGCCGGATGTTCATCGAGGTTTCTCCAATGGTGTCTTTTCCAAATCGTCTTCAGTGACTTTTCCCTCTCTGACAGCAGCCTTGAGGCTTGAAAAGGACATTCCCTCCCTTGCAAGGCAGAAGAGCCCTGCGGCGGTCATAGGGATGAACGTCCAGGCGTGATATACGATCGAGATGCTGAGCGCCTCCGACTCGGCCACCCCGACGAGGCCGAGCCCGATGACGAAACAGTACTGAATCGTCCCGACGAATCCCGGAGCTGACGGGATCATTATCCCGAAGATGACGATGATGAATACGGTGATCGACGCGAGGACCTGGATGTCGAGCCCGAACGACCTGATCACGAGATGCATGACGATTATATTGGGAATCCATACGAGAAAAGAGAGGAGCCCGGCGGCAACTATGTCCCGCGGGCGCTTGAGCACGGTGAGGCCCTCGACGAACGAGCCGAGCAGCTTCATTATCTTCGCCTCAGTGCCGGCCGAGAGGCGGGCAGTCAGGACCTTCGCTATGGCAAACACATTCTCTCGATTGAAACGCAGCATCGCGAGGAAGACGAGTGCGAGAACGTAGAAGGCCACCGCGGCGTAGGCCACCTTCTTCATGGAAGGTGGTACGTTCAGCCTCCCGAAGAGCAGAACGATGATGAGGAAAATGATGATCGTCAAGCCGTCGAATACACGCTCAACTACGATCGAGGCGAACGAGGAGGTCTTGCTGATGCCCTCCTTCTCGCCTATCACCCATGCCCTGGCTATCTCACCGAGCCTGGCCGGGAGGAGGTTGTTGGCCATCAGGCCTATCGCAGAGGCGGAAAAGAGGTGCACGAAACGAGCGTCGGTAATCGGGCGAAGAAGGTATTTCCATCTCATCGCCCTGAATACGACACTGCTCAGCATGAGAAAGAACGCCGGCACTAGCCATATGTACTCGGCACGCGCAAGAGACTCCGCAAGCTGGCCGGCATCCACCTTCCGGAAGGCAAGGTAGAGAAGAAGCGCGCTCACGAGAAGACCGATAATTGTTCTCTTCTTCAAAAGCATCCTCCTGGCGGCTCAATCAGCTGCCGGGGCGGCCGCGTCCCGCCCCCTCTCCCCTTCGATCGACCTCAGTCTCTCGCCGAGAAGAGCGTTGTGAACGGCAAGATCGTTGAGCTTCCTCTTCAATTCTGAGATTACGACGGAAAAATACAGGAGAAGAAGAAAAACGCCCGCTATCAGTACGATGAACAACGCGGCGGGCGGGTAGAGAATGCCGAAAAATGACGAGATGCGGTCAAGCAAACCGCCGAAAACCGCGATTCCGATGAATATCCCGAAAATGGCCAGCCAGAGGATCGCGTACTCCACGAGCAGCTTTTTTCGGCGGATCAGCCATATGAGGGTAGCCAGGAGAAGTACTGCCCCTAGAACGCTGAAGAACTGGACCCGGGTGAGATAATATATATGATTCAATTCTTTCCTCCGATCATATACTTAATGAATATAGTGAGAAGCACCTTGACGAGATAGTAGATCGTGTTCAGTGTGCCGATCGAAGAGACGCCCGCCTCGCGGCTGCGCATCGTCACCGGTACCTCTTTCACCTTGAAGCCTCCCCTGGTGAGGAGATAGATCTCCTCCGGTTCCGGATAGTCGGATGGATAGTCTTTTACAACATAATCCACCGCCCGGCGTCTGTAGGCACGAAACCCCGACGTGTTATCGGTAAATCTCTTTCCCAGTATGACAAAGCTCAGATGAGAGAGCAGCTTGATTCCCAGCATACGCGTTCTCGAGGAATAGGCAGCGCCGCTCACGAGATACCTCGAACCGACAACCGCGTCGACTCCCTCTTCCCGAACCACAGAGACGAGTTTTGCCGCTTCGGACGGAGGGTGCTGCCCGTCGCCGTCGAGCCGCACGAGCGTGTCGTACCCGTTTTCGAGGAAATAGGTGAATCCCGAGAGGATGGCCCCTCCTATGCCCATGTTGAATGGCATATCGAGGAACCTGATTCCGCCGATCGACGAGAGGATACTTCCCGTCCCGTCTGTAGAGCAGTCGTTGACGACAAGGATATCCGCCCCGGGCAGCTCGGCCCTGATGCCGTCGATGAGTTTCTCGATGTTGCCTTCCTCGTTGTATGCGGGAACCAGGGCCAGCAGTCGCATTCGGTATGACCTTTCGATTCGGAGTTCCCGGGCCAAAAATGGCTGCAGGAATGTATACAGATTATAATTCTATCATCGAAAGACCTTCAATGTCAATAACGCCTTGTCTTTGTTAGATTTATAACGCGTCTACCTGCCTGCCCCCGGCACCACGCCCCCGCCGGGCTTGATTTCGGCGTCACGAAATTGTAAATTATCCTGACCGGACAACAGCGGACGGACATTGAAATACAGGAGCAGACGATGCCGACATATACCTACGAATGTGAAAAGTGCTCTCATATATTCGAAATAGACCAGAAGATAACTGATCCTCCGCGCAAGCGCTGTCCCGAGTGCCGCGGAAAGGTGTTCCGCGTAATCCACGCGGTGGGCCACATCCTCAAGGGATCGGGATTTTACCGGACCGACTACCGCAGCGACGATTACGCGAAGAGTAAACTCGCCGAGGAAAAACCGGCAGTGGCCCCGCCGAAGTGCAGCGGCTGCGGGAGTAAGAAGGACTGCGAAGCTTGAGACGTCCGCCAAACCCGGAAAAATCAAGAGCCTCCCCCGGGATGGGGAGGCTCTTTTGCTATGCATATTCCCGTATGAGAACCCGGGATATCATGATGGCCTACTTTTTCGACTCGGCGATCGCCACGTCGAGGATTTCAGCGGCCTTCTCGATCTCATCGGTTGTGACGTTCAGGGGCGGGCGGAACCTGATCGTCTTCGGACCGCACTTCAGCACAATAAGACCTTTATTCATCGCCGTCGTAACGATGGCATCCCTGCTTGCCGAATCGGGAAGGTCGAAGGCGCAGAAGAGTCCCAGGCCGCGCACGTTGCTGATGAATCCAGGGTACTTCTTCTCGAATCCCTTGAGGGTATCCCGAAGAATTGTTCCCATCTTCGCGGCGTTCTCTACGAGGTTCTCGTCCTCGATCACCTCGAGGATCCTCTTGGCGCGGAACATGTCGACGAGGTTGCCGCCCCAGGTCGAGTTGATCCTGCTTGACACCTTGAACACGCTGTCGACCTCGTTGAGACGCTCGCTCGCCATGATTCCGCACACCTGCGTCTTCTTGCCGAAGCAGAGGATGTCGGGCTCGACTCCGTAGTTCTCGTGCGCCCACATCTTTCCGGTGATGCCAAGTCCTGTCTGAACCTCGTCGAAAATAAGGATGATATCGTTATCGTCGGCGATCCGACGGAGTGCCTGGAAGAACTCCGTGCGGAAGTGATTGTCGCCGCCCTCGCCCTGGACAGGTTCGAGGATAATGGCAGCGATGTCGTCGCCGTCATCGGCGATCGCCTTTTCGATAGATTCGATCGCCCGCTTCTCGGCGGCCACGATCTCATCGAGATGGTCCTCGACGGGGAAGGTCACCTTGGGATTCTCGATCCTCGGCCAGTCGAACTTGGGATAGAGGTCAACCTTGGCCGGATCGGTGTTGGTCAGCGACATCGTGTATCCGGTGCGACCGTGGAAAGCCTCTCGGAAATGGATCGCCTTCTGGCCCTTCTCCCCCTTGAGACCCTTCGCCAGGTTCTTCTTGACCTTCCAGTCGAAGGCAGCCTTCAACGCGTTTTCGACGGCGAGGGCGCCGCCGCTTATGAAGAAGAGGTTGGGAAGGTTCTTCGGCACTGCGATGCGTGCGAAGGTCGCCACGAACTCGGCCATCTCCGTCGTGTAGAGATCGGAGTTAGAGACCTTGTTCACCGCTACACGACCGAGCTTCGCGAGAAATTCATCGCTGGTCAGCGACGGGTGGTTGTACCCGAGGGCGCTGGAAGCAAAGAAAGTGAAGAAATCGAGATATTCCGTATCAGTCACCGAATCGTACATCCAGCTGCCGTGGCTCTTCTCGAGATCGAGGACGAAAGGAAATCCGTCGACAAGCATGCTCTTCTCGAGAGTCTTGTGGACATCGCCCGGGGCTACAGTGATACCTTTTCCGCTCATTGAACACCTCTCTTGGACAAGTTGTTCTATTACAACTAATTAAACAGATATAAACCCGAGCGTAATGCCAGGTTGAATAAATATATCAGATTTACCGGATTAGTCCAACCTTAAAAGTGGGGCAAAGAACGGGGGACCTGGTCCCGGCTACTCCAAACCGGAGCGGCTGTGGCGCCGTGAAGATCGTCTCCCCACGCAGCGCCCTCTTCAGCCGGGACCCGTCCCCCCCCTACCGTTCGGAGAAAGTGGCAAGGGATCTTCGACCCCTCGCCCTTTCCCGGGTGAGGTGCGTCACCCGCTTCACTCTCCCGCGAACCCTGTCTATGCAAATACCCTAATGCCTGGGATTCCGAACCTTCCTCTTCTTCCACTGGTTCATCCGTTCCCGTTTGTCTTCGGGGAAAAATTTCCTCGTCCTGACGAGCTTCTGATCCTCGTCGAAGATGAACTCTCGTCCCGCCTCGTAAAAGGTCCAGTGCTCGTGAGTCTCGCCGATCCCCCGCACACGGATCCGGTGGATGGGATATCCATATTCTTTGTAGATCTTCAGCGCATCGCTGTGCAGATAAAGAACAAGCCCCTGTCTCCGGCAGTATCTGCGTCCCCTTTTTCCGCGATAGATACTCGCGTCGGCGCTGCCGGCTACAAGAACCACAAGCAGTACTACCAGGGCAAGTCGTTTCAACATCGCTGTCACTCCCTTTCGATGTCATTCCAAAGTTGCTGTACACTTGACCCTGCTGTGACTTATTATACCATATCGTTGCTTGACGTTTCAAGCCCCTCCACGTATTCCGGAAGGATTTCTTCCAGTGCCTCATGATTCCTCGAAAAGCGGTCTGCCTGTCTGGGCTGTAAGGCTAATGATGATAGGCCTTTTCGTCATCTGGTCAAATGCCTTTACCGCTATAAAGCACCTCAGGGAGGTTTTCGGGCCTATGGAGCTCGTCCTGGCTAGATTCCTCCCCGTCCTCGTCGTAAGCATCATCTGCCTCATGTCGCGCCGGCCTGTCAGGGAAGAAACGTTCGAGACGATAAAAGCGGCTCCGCTGAAGCTGATCGGGATGGGGATATTCGGGGTGACCGGCTACAACTACTTCATCTATCTCGGCCAGAGCGAGATCAAACCGGGCGCTGCCGCGCTGGTAACCACGCTGGCGCCGCTGTTTACACTGATCCTCGCAATCCTGTTCCTGAAGGAAAAGGTAGTGCTGAGGCGGATTGCCGGTATGCTCATTGCCTTCACCGGCCTTTTCATAGTATTGAGATTGGGACGTGTCGGAATGGGCAGGATCACGGGCATGGAGAACGCCGACGTGAAATACATGCTGCTTGCATCCCTCGCCCCGCTGAGCTGGTCTTTCTACACGATCCTCGGCAAAGACCTCCTCTCGAGCAGGTCCCCCGCGGTCGTGACCTGCCTGCCCATGGTGATCGGTACGATACCGCTCCTCTTTTTTGCGACGCCGGAATTTTTCGGGAAGATGTCCTCGATGGAACCCTCGCACTGGTTCGCACTCGCCTACCTCAGCTTCGCCAGTACGCTGCTGGGATTTTTCGTCTGGAATCTGGCGCTGCGAAACCTCCCGGCCTCCTCGGTCGCATCATTCATATACCTCAACCCGCCGTTCGCCGCCTTTTTCGGCTGGCTCCTCTTCGGCGAGGAGGTGACCCTCTGGTTCCTCGCCGGAAGCGCAGTCGTTCTGGCCGGTCTATGGCTTGCTCAGAAGAGACCGGGGCCCAGCGCGAAGGCATGAAAAAATCTTGCGGCGTTTTCCCTATATACTGTACCGTCTCTCCTGATGCGCTCTGCACAGACCACTGGATCATCGAGGGAGGTAAGAATTGTCATCGAGTCCGTCTGAAAGGGGAGAATGGAGCTCGAAGACAGGCTTCATCCTCGCCGCTGCCGGTTCGGCCATAGGGCTGGGCAATATCTGGAGATTTCCCTACACGGCGGGAGAGAACGGAGGCGCGGCCTTTCTCTTCCTCTACCTTCTCTGCATACTCTTTATCGGCCTTCCCGTAATGATCGCCGAACTATCGATAGGAAGGCACACGAGGAAAGACCCTGTCGGCGCCTTCGACGCTATCAGGCCGGGAAGCGCCTGGCGTCTCGTCGGATTCATGGGCGTCTTAACAGGGCTGTGCATCCTCGCGTACTACTGCGTCATCGCCGGGGTCACCGTAGGATACATAGCCAAGACCCTTTCGGGTAACACGACCTCGTTCACCGATTACACGGCAAACCCGATGGTCACGATTCCCCTGCTGCTCCTCTTCGTCGTCATCACGGTGCTCGTCGTCCAGGGCGGCGTGAGGAACGGCATCGAGAGATGGGCGAAGATCCTGATGCCTGTTCTCTTTGTCCTGATGATCGTCCTGATCATACGCTCGGTAACGCTCGAAGGGGCAAGCAGGGGCCTCTCTTTCTACCTCAAACCTGACTTCAGCAAGATAACCGGCAAGACATTCCTCGCCGCCCTCGGCCAGGCATTCTTCTCACTGAGCCTCGGCATGGGCGCGATGATAACCTACGGGAGCTACCTCTCGAAGAGGGATAATATCGTCACATCGGGTATATTAGTCTCGTTCTTCGACACCCTGATCGCCGTCATGGCGGGTCTGCTCATCTTTCCCGCCCTCTTCTTCGCGGGCAAGAATCCGGACGCCGGCCCCGGCCTCGTTTTCGAGGTCCTTCCGGTGATATTCGCGAAACTGCCCGGCGGGACGCTGATCGGCGCGTCCTTTTTCCTCCTTCTCAGTGTAGCGGCGCTCACTTCGACGATCTCGCTCCTTGAGGTCGTCACGGCCTATCTCGTCGACGAGAAGCATATACTGCGCACAAAGGCCGTATGGATCGTGGCGGCCATCGCCTTCGTATTCGGCCTCCCGTCGGCGCTTTCGATGGGGGCTGTCGAATGGCTGGGCACCCTTCCCCTGGTCGGGATGAGCTTCTTCGGATTCATGGACTGGCTCTTCGGAAACGTGATGCTTGCCGCCGGCGCTGTTTTCATCTCGATCTTCTTTGGATGGATATGGAAAAGGGCGAAATCGACGGGCGAAATCGAGCAGGGCTGCCGGGGCTACAGCGCATGGGCGCCGATCATCCTGTTCCTTCTGAGATTCTTCTGCCCGATTGCAATAGCCATCGTGCTTTTCTTCAAGTTCAGGGAACTCATCGCGGGTTGATCCCGCAGAGTACGTTCAGCGAGGGAGCGCTAAATGAACAGTGACGCGGTCAAGCAGGTGATCGACTCGGTATACAAGTATATATGGGATTGGCCCGCAGCGCTTCCCTACTTCATAGTGCTCCTGCTCGGCACGGGCATCTTCCTGACGACAAGACTCCGGCTGATCCAGCTCCGGAAGATCTCCCACAGCCTCGCGATCATCGCGGGTTACTACGACAATCCGAAGGACAAAGGTGAGATCAATCATTTCCAGGCCCTCACCGCGGCGCTTTCCGCGACGATAGGCATCGGGAATATTTCGGGAGTGGCGACAGCGATTCACTACGGTGGACCGGGAGCGCTCTTCTGGATGTGGGTCACGGCAATCCTCGGATGCGCCTCGAAGTACGCCGAATGTACTCTGAGCAACCACTACCGCGAGATCCACGAGGACGAGACGGTCTCGGGCGGGCCCATGTACTATATAGAGAAGGGGATGGGAAAGAACTGGAAGTGGCTCGCGATCATCTTCGCCGCCTGTGCGGTTATCTCATCCTTCGGCAGCGGGAACGCCGTCCAGGCCTTCACCGTCGCAGACTCGTTCAGGAGCGATTTCGGGATCCCCACCTGGATCACAGGGGCCGTGAGCGCCTCCCTCGTCGCCATGGTGATCATCGGCGGCATCAAACGGATCGGGCGCGTGACAAGCAGGCTCGTGCCCTTCATGTCGATCATCTACTTCATCGGCGCGATAACAGTCCTGTTTATCAACGCCCCGAGAATACCGGCCGCGATCATGACGATATTCAACGACGCCTTCACCGCCAAGGCAGGGGTCGGAGGATTCTTCGGATCGACATTCATGTTCATGATGGTATGGGGAGTCAAGCGGGGGATCTTCTCCAACGAGGCGGGACAGGGAAGCGCACCTATCGCCCACGCCGCGGCCAAGACCGACGAACCGGTACGCGAGGGCCTCGTCGCGATGATGGGCCCCTACATCGACACCCTGCTGATATGCACACTGACCGGCCTGTTAATCGTCACCGTCGGTGTATGGAACGGGAAGAAGGTCGAGACGATACCGTTCACCAGGCAGTCCGACATCAGGATACTGGTCGGATCGGCCGCTATCGGAGTGAACGGCATTATAGACGATTCGGACCACATGACCGGCACATTCACGATCAACCATGGAGAAGCGTTCGGGGTAAGCTTCGTCCGGAACGACAGCTTCGTCGACGACGCGGTTGTACTGCGCGTAAACGAACCCTTCAACGGGATCTGCGAGATCGGCGACGACGGCACTGTTGTCTTCATGGACGAATCCGGCAGCGCAGTCCCCTCGGCGGAAATACAGCTCGCCGGCGCGATGACGCAGAACGGGTCGCCGCTCACCGCGTGGGCTTTCCAGACCGGGCTCGCGCCGATCACGAGTGGCGGTAATTACATCGTGACGATCGCAGTATTCCTCTTTGCTATATCAACCGCCATATCATGGTCGTACTACGGCGACAGATCGATAGAGTACCTCTTCGGACGCCGGTTCATCATGCCGTACAGGATCGCGTTCTGCATCGTTCATTTCCTCGCCACCGTCCTCTCACTCGAGTTGGTGTGGGGATTCGGCGACACTGCGCTCGGGATGATGGCCATCCCTAACCTCATAGCCCTGTTCGCGCTGTCGGGAGTAGTCAGACGCCTGACAAACGATTATTTTTCGAGGCCGCACAAAAGATACAAGAAGAAACTGTTCGGGCGATAAGAACGCTATGGAAAGGTACACCGTGATTATTGCTGCTCCGCCAGCAACGGCTGACGTTAAGATATCATATAGGTAGTATCAACTATAATTAGATACCATCATTGACAAGGCTGCTCATATCGGATATAATTCATATAGAATATCCCTGCTGAATTGGTGAGGTGAATGGTTCTGGCGTAAAAAATCCGCGGGCTCAACTCATTAAGAGTTTGTTCAGAATGGTTCTCCTCCACGGTTTCGGCGGGGGTTTTTTTGTCTGTTATGATAAAAGGCCCCTTCATCCCAAAATGAAAAGGCCTTACTTTTATCTCATGAACCCTGAAGCGAAGCCGCTTATTCTTCCCATTTTTCGACGGTACCGTCGATGAGCCAGATGTAACTCTTCTTCGCCCGCTGTCTCGGATCCCTGTAGATCCACTGCTCGGCATGCTCGTTACCGATATCGTTGGAAAGCATCTCGTCCGGCCATCCCCACGACTCGATCGCCGCCTCGCGATTCATGCCCTTGAATAGCTCGTTGTCCCTGACCGCCCTCGCCGTTCGTTTGCCATATTCACGAAGGTTCATCCTGTAGCGTTTTTCCGGCTTGTCGTACCAGAACAGCCTTTTCATAGCCTCCTCGAAGGCCTCCGAGGTCACCGGCCGGTCGAGATTGAGAGCGTGCCTGTACTTGCGCTTGTTCGGGCCCTTGACGCCGACGGCGGTCCCCCAGTGGAGATCCAGCTCTACTATCTCTATCTCTGTCCCGCGGTCGATGATTCCGGTCTGCTTGATATCGACGATCAGCGCCCTGGTCCAGGCCGTACGGCCGACATACTTCTCGCCGAGACTATCCATTTCCTCGATGGGAATATCCTTGTCAACAGTCTTGTATGCGCCGCAGCCCGATACGAGAAGCAACATGCAGAGAGCCGGAAGCATATACTTCTTGGCGTTCAATCGATTTCCTCCTTGATGACCGTTCATCTATTCACAAAGTCAAAATAGAGACATAACCCCGCATAATCAAGAATTTTCTAGGATACTCCCCTGAGGTGGTCCAGTGTCATCCTGTCCCGGGGCCGGTCGATCTCGACGGCGACCACATCGATCCTGATTTCGGCGAATTTCCGCCGGTCGCCTGACCGGTTCAGATACCTGCCGGCCGCACGCCTTATTCCAAGAAGTTTCTTTCTTCCCACCGCCTCGGCCGGGCTGCCGAACCGGCAGCTCCTCCTCGTCTTGACCTCGACGAAGACAAGGCATTCTCCGTCGACGGCCACGATATCTATCTCGTTTCTACCTATCCGCAGATTTCTCTCAATGATCCCATATCCGATCAGATTCAGGTATGCGGCGGCTATTGTCTCCCCGATCCTTCCGCAGTCCGGATTCCCCTTCACATCTTCCTCCCTTCCCTCAGACCTTTACCCGAAAACTCCTCCTGTGTATCGGGCTGCGGCCGAGACGTCCGATCGCCTCTCTGTGCTGCGCAGTCCCGTATCCCTTGTTCCTTGTAAAACCGTAATCCGGATACTCGCCGTCTCTCTCTCGCATTATCCGGTCTCTAGTGACCTTCGCCAGGATAGAGGCGGCAGCTATCGAAAAACTCAGACCGTCTCCGCTCTTGATCGCCTCGCAGCGTCCGGTGAGCGCTGGCAGATGCAACCCGTCCACAAGGATCAGCGAAGGCTTCCTCTCCAGCCCCTCTACGGCGATCTTCATCGCCTTCAGCGTAGCTCTGAGGATATTGATCCGGTCTATCTCGTCATGCCCGACGATGCCCGTCGAACACGCCGTGCTCTTCTCCACGATCAGCTCGTAGAGCCTCTCCCTCGTCTTCTCCGTGAGGAGCTTGCTGTCCCTGACCTCGTGAAGCTCTTCACAGGGACTGCAGATGACTGCTCCGGCGACCACCGGGCCCGCGAGCGCTCCCCGTCCGGCCTCGTCGACTCCCGCGATGAACCCCCGTGCCTCGCCGGCCCTGCGCCGGTCGAACAGCACGAGATCCTCGAAACGTACGCGGGAGGAAGGCGTCATCGCGAAGGCCTGTCGGTCTTCTCCTTGATCCTTGCCGCCTTGCCCTTGAGTCCGCGGAGGTAGAAGAGCCTGGCCCTTCTGACTTTGCCCCTACGCAGGACCTTGAGTCCCGCCAGGTTGGGCGAGTGAAGGGGAAATATGCGCTCGACGGCGATCCCCTGGCTGACTTTCCTGACCGTGAAGGTCGCGCCGACGCCGCTGCCCTTCTTCTGGATCACGATCCCCTGAAACGCCTGCACCCTCTCGCGCTCTCCCTCGACGACCTTGATGTCGCACTTTACGGTATCGCCCACTGCGAACTGCGGGATCTCGTCCCTGATATGCTTTGCGGAAACCTGATCGAGGATATCCATCTCTCCTCCTTGTAACAATTGCTGTCTGTTCTACCTTTCATCAATCAACTGATCACGGCTGTACGAGACCTTCTTAGCTGTCGTCCAGCAGGTCAGGCCGCAGCCGTTTCGTTCTTTCGAGCGCCGACTCTCTTCTCCACTCTTCGATCTTCGCGTGGTTCCCCGACTGGAGAATCTCAGGAACCTTCAGCCCCCTGTATTCGGAAGGCCTTGTGTAATACGCGGCGTCGAGCATGAATTCCCTTTCGCGTGAGAAGGAATCGGTGTCCCTGCTCCGCTCATCGCCTATCACTCCCGGCAGGTTCCTTATGACGGCGTCGGCCACCACCAGGGCGGGGAGTTCCCCACCGCTCAGTATATAATCACCGATAGAGATAGTATCGGTTACTACCAGTTCGTCGACCCTCGCGTCGACCCCCTTGTACCGTCCGCAGACGAATACGATCTTTTCGCGGCGGGCCAGTTCCATCGCAATCGACTGGTCGAATCTCCTGCCCGTCGGCGACATGAGGATCACGGGAACCTCTCCCGCCTCTTCGGGGCTTCTCACCGATTCGACAGCCTCGACGAAGGGGGGAGCCATCATCACCATGCCCGGCCCTCCCCCATAGGGATAATCGTCGACCGATCCATGCTTGTCGACCGCGAAATCCCTCAGGTCAACCACCTTGTAATCCGCGGCTCCCTTTTTCGCCGCAATATCGAGCATCCCCGAGGCCAGCGGTCCGGACATCATTCCCGGGAATATCGTTATAAAACAAATCTCCATCCTCGGCCGCTCCTCACCACTCTATGTCGAGCAGGCCCTCGGGTGGATCGATGACAATCACACCGCCCTCGAGATCAGTCTCGACGATGACCTCGGGCACAACGGGAACAGCCCTCCTGCCGTTTTCCGTCTCGACGATCAGGCATCTCTGCGCCGGCCCTATCAGCATGTCCACGACTACTCCCGCCCGGTCACCGTTCTTCAGCCTGACCTCGGCTCCCATGACCTGGAAGGGCTTGAGCTCTTCGGGCAATTCCGCCTCGGTCAGAGAACCGGTCGAGATATCGAGCCTGCTTCCGATCATCAGCTCGGAGTCGTCCCTGGATTCGATGCCATCGAGCTTGATGATATACGTGTTGCCCTTCGGCCTGTATTTCTCGACCCGGACCCTGCGGTGGAGATCGTCCGGCGTTACCAGGTCCAGTCCGTCGAACGTAAGCGCTTCGATCCAGAAGTCGGGACCGGGGAGAAGCTTGAGCTCTCCCTTAAGGCCTACGGCTTTCACAATGCTGCCGAGTGTCACGGTCTCGACCGTCATGACCTGCTCCCTATTCCCGGATCTCCAGGAGCACCTTCTCGCCCATTCTCGTAGCGGCCGCGTTCACCAGGGCCCTGAGAGCTTTGGCGGTCTGCCCGTTCCTTCCGATGACCTTGCCAACATCATCCTTGTCAACGGAAAGCACCAGTATGATCGTTTCGTCGCGGTTCTCCTCTGATAACCTGATCGCGTCCGGCTTGTCGACGAGCATCTCGGAGATCCGCCGGATCATCGTACTTATTTTTTCAGTCTTCATCTTTCAATTACCTTCGAAAGAGACAATCGTGCGGAGAAGCCCGTCAGGACTTCTTCTCCTCGCCGGATTCTTCCGCCGGCGCTTCGGCCTCTTCTGCCGGCTTTTCTTCTGCCGGCTTTTCTTCTGCGACAGGGGTCTCCTCAGCGGGAGCCTCTTTTACCGGTACTTCTTCTTCGGTCTTTTCAGGCTTTGCTTCTTCTTCGACAGCTTTCGCTTCCTCGACAGCCTTCGCTTCCTCGACAGGCTTCGCTTCCTCGACAGCTTTCGCTTCCTCGACAGCCTTCGCTTCCTCGACAGCCTTCGCTTCCTCGACAGGCTTCGCTTCCTCGACAGCTT
>CBDUYR010000051.1:0-19520 GCA_965371515.1 uncultured bacterium
AAAACCCCGGAGGCACCGAGGGTTTTTACGGGGCCGCCCTCGCGCACCCAAACCCTGAATAATAAATCACTTAGCGTGGCTATTGCCGCAGGTCGTCGAGGTTGAGGATGCGGAACTCTACCCTCCTGTTGTGGCGGCGGCCCTCCGCGGTATCGTTCGAGGCCTCGGGGTACTTTTCGCCGTGCCCGACAGTCTTGAGGTTGTCCTCCTCAAGTTTCTGGAAATTCTCAAGCAGGTAGGCCCTTACCGACTCGGCCCTCTCCTCGGAGAGCTTCTGGTTGAACTCTTCGGAACCCGAATCATCGGTGTGACCGGCAATCTCCACCTCTGCCTCCGGCCAGTTGGAGAGAACGGCTCCGATCTTGTCCAGTAATCCCTGTGAGCCTGACTTCAGCTCCGCACTTTCCAACTCGAACTCTATCTCAGAGGTCGAGAGTACACCGGTGTCCATGAATGCCTCGATCGACCTGTTCAGAGCTTCGGCAGCTCCGTCTCCGTCGCTGCAGCCGCAGGTCCCGCCAAACAGCCACGGCATGCCGATGTAACACAGCGCCTTGCTGTCGGGCCTGTCCCTGTCCTTCCTGTCGCCTGCGAGAGCCGGCGAATCAGCCGCTGCAGCAAAGAAAAACGCGATCAACAGTACCAGAGAGATGTATCTCATACCTTTCCTTCCTTGCATTTCGCTCGATCCTTACCCTATTTATATTCCGGCTGTCTTACTTCTTATTGATCAGCCCGACTATCCAGAGCAGAATAATCGCTCCAATGACCGCTGTTACAAGTGAGCCCAGGATCCCTCCGGCCGTTAGCCCGAGGATCCCGAAGAGCCAGCCACCGAGAAAACCGCCGATTATCCCGACAATGATGTTGCCGAGGATCCCGAAACCGCTTCCCTTCATTATCTGTCCGGCTATCCATCCTGCCACCGCTCCGATCAACAGGAACCACAGGAAATCCATCAACCTGCTCCTTTACTGAGAACCCGTCTTCTCACCCGTAATACGCGGGTAGACCAAACCTGCCAGGATTGCTCCGACTATCGGCGCGACCCAGAAGAGCCAGAGCTGCGAGAGCGCCCAGCCGCCGGCAAAGAGAGCCGGGCCTGTGCTGCGCGCGGGATTGACCGAGGTGTTTGTCACGGGGATGCTTATCAGGTGAATCAGGGTCAGCGCCAGCCCGATCGCGATCGGCGCGAATCCCTTCGGTGCCCTCTCGTCGGTGGCTCCCAGTATTATAAACAGGAAAAAGAATGTCAGCACGACTTCGGCGACGAGCGCCGCGAGCATCGAATACCCGCCGGGAGAGTGCTCTCCGTACCCGTTGGATGCGAACCCGCCCAGCTCAAAGCCCGCCTTGCCCGAAGCGATCACGTACAGCACCGCCGCCGCGGCTATCGCGCCGAGGACCTGAGCGATGATGTAGGGCAGCAGCTCCTTGCCGGCAAACCGTTTGCCTGCCCAGAGGCCGAACGATACAGCGGGATTGAGATGACACCCCGATACGTGGCCAATGGCATACGCCATTGTCAACACGGTCAGCCCGAAGGCCAGCGAAACACCCACGAAGCCGATACCGAGTCCGGGGAATGCCGCCGCCAGCACGGCGCTGCCGCATCCACCAAAAACCAGCCAGAAAGTGCCGATAAATTCAGCTCCAAGCTTTTTCATGGTCAGTTCCTTTTGAAGATCCTTTTATACCATGGCTTCTTTTCCTCGACCTTTTCCAGGCTTCCGCTGTCAACCTCCTTGTAAATCGAAACCGCGAGTTCGTCACCGCGCTCTCCTGAATCGATCTTTTTACTCACAAAAGAGTCGAGTTTTTCGTAATCGACGTTCTTGTCGGCGCCGTAAGACATCGCTCGGGTCACTCTTTCGATTTCCTCGCCTTTCATGCCGCGTTCGATCGCTTTTTCAACGGTTTTTTCGGCACGCTCGACGGGAACGCCCTCTCTTGCGGCTCCTTCGATCGACCTGACAGCGCTTTCCTCTTCCTGTTCGGTAGCTCCATCTCGCTGACGCACTCTTTTACGAATCCGTTCTTTTGACTTTTCGAGGTCACCCTCCCACTGCTTCTTCCTCTTGTCATTCCAGTCCTCGGATCCCGGGGGATATTGCTTCTTCATCTCACCGGGAGACGCGCCGGTTCCGTCCCATCCGGACTTTTCACCCTTTGACCATCCAGGAGGATTGCCATCCACCCATTCTGCTTTCTCTTCTTTCTTCAGCTTCTTCGGCTTGTATTGAGCTTTTTTGCTGTCCGCGGTCTGGGGATCTCCCATCTCCCCCTTCGATTCTTTCTCTCCCATGGCTTTTTCTTCGGTTTTGTTCTCCTTCCCGCTTTCTTTCTCGCCTTTTTTCTTCTTCCCCTGGGCGTTCAGGTCGTACCCTGAAGCGAGGACAAAGACAGTAACAAGGGAAAAAACAACAAACCTCAGCGCATCGCTTCTCCTCATGGAGAGTCTCCTTTCATGACAGAAAAACAGGTAATCGCTGTATGGATTTCGCACCCCTCAAACTGCAGGACCTGGAGATATCCGCCACCGTAATCGGCATGGCAGACTACTTTGCGGGCAACTTTATAACAGTTATTGAATAATACAACGCTTTTCTTATGTGCGTGAGGAGCGTGATAGACAGTGTGCTCTTCCCTATACGAACTCGGCCTTGAGATCGCGCTTCCCGTCGAGCGAGAATATCTCGTAGTCCTCCCGGTGCATCCTCGGATCGTCGATGATGACTATCTCGAGGCGGTAGCTCTCCGACAGCTCGCGGAGATTCTCCTCGCGGTCATCGCGCAGAAAGATCCCGAGCATCGGGTTGACGCGGAACTGCAGTCCGTTGAGCCTCTTGACAGAGCCGATGCGCCTGATCCAGTGCTCGATCTTCATCGCCATCGACTCGATCGACAGGATCTTGCCGCTTCCGGCGCAGTAGGGACACTCGTCGCTGTAATAGTGAAGGAGGCTCGGGCGTACGCGCTTCCTGCTCAACTCGATCAGGCCGAGGTCGCTGATCTGCGACACACGCGACCTCGAGCGGTCCTTGCGGATCGCGTTGCGGAACTCGTTGTACACCTTCCGCCTGTTCTCCTCGCGCTCCATATCGATAAAATCGACGACTATGATGCCGCCGATGTCCCTCAACCGCAACTGGCGGGCAATCTCGCGCGCAGAGATGAGGTTCGTCTCGAGGATCGTCTCCTCCTGGTTCTTGCGCCCGGTGAACCGGCCCGTGTTGACGTCGATCGATACAAGCGCCTCTGTATGCTCGATGACGATGTAGCCGCCCTTCCTCAGCCAGATCTTGCTCTCAAGGGTCTTCTCGATCTCCGACTCGATCTCGTAGTAGTCGAATATCGGCGCCTTTTCCTTGTACAGCTGGACCTTCGAGGCAAGTTCCGGAGCGAAGGATTTGAGATACTTGGCCAGCCTGTCGCGCTCGCCTTCGTTATCGATCACTATCCGGTCGATGTCCTTCGAGAAGAGGTCCCTGATGGCGAAAATGGTGATATCGACGTCCTCGTGTATCAAGGTCGGCGGCACGGCCTTCTCGATCTTCTTTCGGATCTCTTTCCAGCGCCTCTCGAGCGAGTTGATGTCGTCACGGAGCTGGTCGTCGGCGACTCCCTTTCCGGCAGTGCGGACAATAACGGCACATCCCTTCGGCCTGTTCTTCCTGACGATGTCCCTCAGCCTGTGGCGCTCCTTCCGCGACTCGATCCTCTTGCTTATCCCGATGTGGTCGAGGTTGGGCATCAGGACAGCGTACCGTCCGGGCAGCGAGAGCTGGGACGATATCCTCGGCCCTTTCGTGCCTATGGCCTCCTTGCGGATCTGCACGAGGAGGTCCTGCCCCTTCTTCAGAAGGTTCTCGATAGGGGGATACTCGCGCCTCCTGCGGCCGTTCTGGAAGTCGAAGTCCTCGTCGATGTCGATCAGGTCGGGATCGAGCGAGCCTGTGGCCACGTCGCTGACGTGGAGAAAAGCCGCTTTCTCCCCCCCGATTTCCACGAAGGCGGCCTGTATCCCGGGGATCACAGCGTTGATCTTTCCCAGATAGATGCCGCCGACGGTCCTCCTGCTCTCCTCGCGCTCGATGAGGAACTCGACGAGATCCCCGTCCTCGAGGATCGCGATCCGGACCTCCCTGCTCGTGTAGTTGATTACGATTTCTTTTTTTACTCTGGCCATTTCAAATATTTCCTGTAATTAAATCCAGTGGTTCAAGCAGGACATCGCCCTGCCTGTAGTAAATCCCTGTCCTCCTGATCACCGCGAGCCGGGCTATCGGCCCGGGCATCACCGCACGCAGCAGATCGGCGGGCACCGGAACGCTCTCCGGGCCGGACTCTATGCGCAGCATGAGTTCTCCCGCGGCCCCGCCCCTGCGGACGGAACACCCATGTGTCGACCTCGTTCTTCCCTTTCGGTCTGTCACTTCCCCTCCCGACGCGAAGAGCGAGGACCATCTATCCTCAAGCCATCCGGCCGCGTGTTCCTCGCCGAGACGATACCACACATCCTCTCCCGTGGACAAATCTTCTTCCGAAAACGGTTTTTCTTTGCCGGCCTGTCCGAGCATGCAGATCACCGGACCGAGATCGATCTCGTACTCCAAAACAGCCTCTTCGGGAAGCTTTCCCCCGGCCCGGTTGAACGGGCCGGCGCTCGCATTCACCTCCAGCCCCGGCGGCATGAGCCCGTCGAGGGCGCGGAACGTGACATCGCCGTCGCTGGTCAGCTCGACGTCGAAGAACTCCATCTCACCCGCCGTGCCTACCGCCAGCGCGGGGCCCAGCGACATCTTCACGTGAGGATGGAACCCCTCGCTGAATCTCAGAGGCAGACAGCTCCTGCGGAGCGCCCTGATGATGATGTTGGTCAGCTCCCTGTGCGAGAGGAACCTCGCCTTCCCTGTCTTCCTGTAGATGAAACGGTAACGTATCTGCTCATTTTCGACGTCGTGCTCGTACCTGTTCGGTATACCGGGAACGGTGTCATTGTCTGCAGGGGCAAATCCGGCGTTTCTCTCTTCCTCGCTGCTGCAGGCTCCGCACCCCCCGCAAGTCCCGTCCCTGCAGTCCGGCGTCGACTCGGCGCCGAGTGCCCTCTCCTTCTCGCGGAGGAGGAACCTCTTCGAGACCTTGACGGTGAATGCTTCCCACGGCAGGGGCGCGGCCGGGTCGAGACCCGTCAGGAGCCGGTCGATACTCGTGCCGTGTTTCTCGATGGCCCTTTCCCACAGATCGAACCTCAGCCTGTCGCGCCAGCTGCCGAACCGGCACCCGGATCTCCACGCATCCAGGACGATCGGCCAGACATCGCGTCCCCCCCTTGCGAGGACGCCCTCGAGTGCGCTGACCCTCGGCTCGCGGAGGCTGAGATCGACCTTCCTGTTCCTGATACGGGAGGCGAGGTACTTTTCCTTTTCCGCTATCTCTTCGATCGAGCACTGCTTCTCCCACTGGAAGGGGGTGTGGGACTTGGGCACGAACGGCGAGATAGTCACGCCGAGCCTGAATCGTCCCCTCGTGCCGCGCATGCTCATAATCCGCTCGATCAGCGATATTATCCCGTCGAGATCCTCCTTCGTCTCGGTCGGCAGGCCGATCATGAAGTAGAGCTTGAGGCTCTGCCAGCCTGCATCGAGTATCCTCGCACACCCGTCGAGGATGACCTCGTCGCTCATTTCCTTGTTGATCACCAGGCGCAGGCGCTCGGTGCCTGCCTCCGGTGCGATTGTAAAGCCCGATTTACGGACCGCAGCGGTCGCCTCGATTATCCTGTCGGTCACCGTCTCGGGGCGGAGGCTCGGAAGGGCGAGGGAGATGTTGCGCTTCTCGAGCTCGGGGGTGAGCCGCTCGAGCAGTTCATCGAGCCTCGAGTAGTCTGACGTCGACAGCGAGAGCAGAGAAACCTCCTCCCATCCCGTAGCGTCCAGTCCTTCGGAAACGGCGCGGACGATGTCGCCCACCTTCCTCTCCCGTCTCGGCCTGTATGTCATCCCCGCGTGGCAGAACCTGCATCCGCGCGTGCATCCTCTCATCACCTCTACGGCGAGCCTGTCGTGCACGACCTGGGCCGAAGGAACGATCGGGGCGACCGGAAGGTTCTCCGGACCGAGCAGATATGTCCGCGCGGAGACCTTCTCGCTGATCCCTTCAACATAGACGCCTTCGATTCCGGCGAGCGTCTCGAGTTTCTCCCTCCGTCCGGCGCCGCCGGCTGCCATGAGTGCATTCACCGCCTCGACGAGCGATTCCTCGCCGTCGCCGAGGAAGAATGCATCGAATGCGCCGATGACGGGGAGAGGATTGGAGACGCAGGGCCCGCCGGCGACGACCAGCGGATGGCTGTCATCCCTCTCCGCCGCGACTACGGGTAGCCCCGCCAGGTCCATTATCGTGAGGGCATTCGTGTAATGGAGCTCGTACGGGAGGGTTATGCCTATAAGATCGAATCGCGACGCGGGCGTACCAGTCTGCCACGACCTGAATCGCTCGCCGGCCGCCCTCATGCCGTCCTCCATATCGGGCCACGGGGCAAAGGCGAACTCGACTCCAACGCCCTCGACCCGGCAAAGGGCGTGATATAGAAACCTCAGACCCTGGTGGGACATGCCTATTTCGTATACGTCGGGGAAGACGAGCAGGACATTGAAATCTCCACCGGTGAATCCCTTCGAGGCGAGATTGAGCTCGCAGTCGATATACCTCGACGGCTTCTCCACCCCGGGAAGGATCCCGTCGTAGTACGCGTCGCAATCGTATGACTGTCCGCTGCTCATCTGCCGATTTCTCCTCCAACCGTTATCGAGGGTATCCTGATCGTCGGCTGCGCGTCGGAAACAGGGACGTGCTGCCCGTCCTTTCCACACGTACCGATGTCGAACCCGGGATCGTTTCCGACCATGTCTATCCGTTCCAGCACGGAAGGGCCGTTGCCGATCAGTGTCGCGCCGCGGACCGGCCCCTTTACCCTGCCACCCTCGATCAGATAGGCCTCGCTGACCTTGAACACGAAATCGCCGCTCGAGGTATCGACCTGTCCGCCCCCCATGCGGACGACGAAAAGCCCGCTTTCGACGCTTGCGATTATCTCTTCCGGATCATGCCCGCCGGGCGCGATCATCGTGTTGCTCATACGCACTATCGGCCTGTAACGGAAGTTCTCCCGGCGTCCGTTCCCCGTCGGCTGCATCCCGAGTTTGATCGCCGACCTGCGGTCGAGAAGATACCCGATCAGCACTCCGTTCTCCACTGCGATGGTCCTCTGCGAGGGCGTCCCCTCGTCGTCGACACGGAACGAGCCGCGTTTACCTTCAAGTGTGGCGTCGTCTATGACGGTGACGAGATCCGATGCGACCTTTTTCCCGTGTTTCCCGCTGTAGATCGAGAGGCCCTTGAATACCGAGTCGCCCTCCAGTCCGTGGCCGATCGCCTCGTGGATCATCGTCCCCCCGGCCTGCCCCGACAGCACGACCGCCATCCTGCCGGCGGGCGCCCCGGGGGCGTGAAGCATCCGTATCGCGCTTTCGCCCGCCTCGTGCGCCAGCCGCTCCACCTTCGAAGCATCGAGCTGCTTGAGACCGTACTGGCCTCCTTCCGATCTCGTCCCGGTCTGCAGGATATTCCCGTCCGACGAGACCGCCCTGATATTGATGACCACCTGAGACCTGACATCCGCGGCCGCGACGCCTTCGCTGTTGAAGACTGATATCTTTCTGAGACTGTCTCCATAGCGGACCCTGACCTGTGTGATCTCTCCGCCCGCCGATCTGGCAGCGCGGTCGGCAGCGCGGACCATTTCCGTCTTCGCCTCGAGAGTCTCATCGGGGAGAATGTCTCCATCAACGGAATCCCATGCTCTTTCCGGCTCGCCCGTCGCGGCAAAAGAACCCTTCCCGCGGGCGCCGAGGTCATTGAGCACGGAGGCCGCGACACGCATCATCTCGTCGCGCGTGATGACGCTCGAGTAGCCGTAGGCTGTTCTGTCTTCCGAGATCAGCCGGAGTCCGAAGCCGGAGTCCGTACCGCTCGAGATCCGTTCGATGCGCCCGTCG
Organism: uncultured bacterium; assembly: GCA_965371515.1. Taxonomy (GTDB): domain Bacteria; phylum Krumholzibacteriota; class Krumholzibacteriia; order Krumholzibacteriales; family Krumholzibacteriaceae; genus JAUWCL01. Next base: position 8,061 of record CBDUYR010000051.1, read on the forward strand.
GCACACTCGATCGAGCGCACGCCGGTCGACTCGAAGAATAGCTCGGCGAACCCGGCCCCATTCGAGACGGAGAACTCGAGCGTGTCGTTTATGTCGGAGGAAGACGGTCTTCTCAGCATTTGTTCTCTTTCGCCCCCGGCTCCCCGTCCCGGCCTGTCTTCTCGTCAAAGACATACTTGCTGTACTGGCCCTTGCGCTCGACGGGATAGTCCCCGCAGAAACAGGCGGTACAGTAGTTTTCCGGGTCGTCGACGCAGGAGAGAAGACCTTCCCGGGACAGGTAGTGCAGACTATCCACTCCGAGGTACTGTCTTATCTCTTCGACGTTGTGGGAGGAGGCGATCAGTTCTCCGCGCGTGGGCGTGTCGATCCCGTAATAACACGAATGCGTTATCGAGGGAGAGCCGATCCTGAGATGGACCTGGGCGGCGCCGGCGTTCCTTATCATAGAGACGAGCTTGCGCATCGTCGAGCCGCGGACGATAGAGTCGTCTACGACGACGATGCTGCGGCCCTCTAGAACACCGCGCACCGGGTTGAATTTTATCCGTACGTCCCAGTCGCGTTCGTCCTGCCTCGGCTGGATGAACGTGCGGCCTACGTAATGGTTCCTGATCAGTCCGAGTTCGTACCTGAGCCCCGAGCCCTCGCTGAAGCCAAGCGCGATCGTGTTGCTCGAGTCCGGCACCGCTATGACGATATCCGCCTGGGCGGGGGCTTCTTCGGCGAGCTTGCGGCCGAGCTTGCGGCGGACCTTGTCGACGTTCTCCCCGAACACCCTGCTGTCGGGTCTCGAGAAGTAGATGAACTCGAAGATGCATCTCGAGAGGCGCTCCGCCGGTTCGGCGAACCTTGTCGAGCGTGGCTCCCCGCCGTCGATCACGAGCATCTCGCCCGGCTCGACCTCCCTGACATACTCCGCGCCGATTATGTCGAACGCGCAGCTTTCCGACGCGACGATCCACGTGTCGCCGTCGCGGCCGAGGGAAAGGGGCCTGAAGCTGTTAGTGTCACGGGCCGCGATGATCCTGTCTTTCAGCAGGAAGACGAGCGAATATGCGCCTCTCACGCGCTGGAGCGCCTCGACCACCATCTCCTCGATCGTCTCGGCCCTGCTGCGGGCGATCAGGTGGAGCAGGACCTCGCTGTCCATCGTGCTGCGGAAGATCGATCCTGTCTCTTCCATCTCGCTGCGCAGCTCGACTGCGTTGACAAGGTTACCGTTGTGCGCTACGGCGATCTTCCCGATCTTGCAGTTGACGAGGAAGGGCTGGATATTGACGGCGTGGGACATACCGGTAGTCGAGTACCGGTTGTGGCCGATCGCCATATGCCCCGTCAGGCTGTTGAGCGTATCCTTCGAGAATACCTTGGAGACGAGACCCATCGCCTTGTGCTCGTACATGCAGCCGCCGTCTGACGAGATGATCCCCGAGCTCTCCTGCCCCCTGTGCTGGAGAGAGTAGAGACCCAGGTACGTCATCAGAGCCGCCTGGTCGCTGCCGTGGATCCCGAATACGGCGCACTCCTCTTTCAAGGTGTACTCCTTACTGACCGTCGATCTCGGCCGTGCCTATGAACTCGAACGCCTGGTAATGAGGGTTGAGAAGGAGTCCGTGCTGTCGCGACCTGGTCACCGCCATCTCCTCGACCTTGCGGGCGGCCTCCTCCGCATCTTCCGCCCTTACGAGGATACGCCAGACCTCGCCTGACTTCATCCCGGTGACCTTCGCGCCTGCAAGCCTTGCGTTGAGCCTCGACGCGTACCCGTCATCCCTCCCACCTCCCTGTTCCGACACGAACAGGTCGCAGGCAAATATTCTGCCCCCGCATTCTCCGCGGGGAAAATCTCCGTCGATCCTGAGGTCGCCTGATGCAGCCTCGTCCCCGCCGCCCGAGACGGCGAGGCTGTAGAAATGCTTGTTCTGGTTGGTGAACGCGCTGTCCATCCGGATCTCGCGGTCGATCGCCTCACAGACCGCCCCGGCACTCTCCCCTTCGGCTTCCATGGCCCAGTAGGAATACCTGAGCACGCCGCAGAGATCGCCGGCGAAACCCATCTTCTCTGTCAACGTCATCCACGCCGTCTGAGCGACGAGGTCTGTCACCTTGAGCCTGACCCACAGCTTCGCTTCGGTCTTCATTCGCCGCCCTCCTTCCATCTTCGCAGTGATTCGAAAAATATCCTGCCCGGGCCGGCCGCCTCCATCTTTCCGGAATCGCCGCCGGATTTCCTTCTCTTCATCCCCCACCCGCCACCGAGGTCCTCGGGCACCTGGCGAAGCCAGCTCGCCCTCTCGGGGTGCGGCATCATAGCCAGGACGTTCCCCTCGCTGTTGCAGACGCCCGCCATGTTCTCGAGCGATCCGTTGGGATTCGTGGGAAACGACGCGTCGATCTGTCCGGCCTCTGTGCAGTACCGCAGAATGATCTGCCCGTTTTTCTTCATCTCTTCGAGTACTTTCCCGTCATCGGTGGTGAACCGCCCTTCGGCGTGCGCTATCGGGACCGGGACGACTTCCTCGTTCTCGATGGCAGAGGCCCACACACAGTCGGTTCCGCCGCTCAGCAGGTATGTCCACGAGCAGTAGTAACCCTCCCTGTCCTCCATCACGTTGGGAGCCAGCGCCAGGTCGACCCTCTCCCAGTGGATGCCGGGTATGAATCCCGACTCTACGAGCACCTGTGCGCCGTTGCAGATCCCGAGGATCGGGCGCCCGGCGACTGCCAGCTCGCTCAGCTTGTCCATTATGTGGTCTTTCGCCGACACCACGCCGGCCCTGATCCTGTCCTGGTAGGAGAACCCGCCCGGGACGATCACGCCGAGGGCATCCTCGAGAAGAGCGGGGTCCTCGTTCCAGCGCAGCAGGTCCGCACCCAGTCCGACCGACCTCACCGCATCAACCGTCTCGTACTCGCAGTTCACACCGGGAAACTGGATTATCGCAACCTTGTCCTTGAAGGATCTGGCCACCTACTCTCCTTTCTCGATGCCGAATATCGAGCGGCACCCGGTCATGTATATCTCGGCCAGCTCGCCGAGCTCCCATGAAGCGAGGGCCTTCCCGTTCGAGACGACCTCGAGCTTCGGCAACGCCTTCAACATGCCAAGCTTGTGCAGCTTGACCCTGTTGCGTGCGCATATGGCAAGGATCTCCCGCTCGTTCCCCGGCGGCAGTTCTATGATGAAGCATCCCGTCTCCGAGAAGAGGACCTTCTCCGGCGGCAGTCCGGTCGAGTCGAACTCGTCGAGATCGACGGCCAGTCCGAGCTTTCCGGTGCCGTTTCCACCGATGGCCATCTCGGCGAGCGCCGTGAGCATCCCGCCCTGCCCCGTGTCGTGGCACGACCTGACCCAGCCGTGCGAGTGGATGTCGAGGACCGTCCTTATCTGTCCCCGCTCGCGCACGAAATCGGCCTCGGGAACGTTGGCGCCGGGGGTTCCGTAGACCGTCCTGTAATATTCACTTCCGCCGAGCTCGTCCAGCGGCTCCCCGATGAGGAATACCTCATTGCCTTCCTCCTTGAAGGTCATCGAACGGCTCTTGGAATAATCCTCTATGACGCCGACGGTGCAGATGATCGGCGACGGCGGAATCGCCTTTCCGCTCCCGCCCTGGTTGTAGAAGCTGACATTCCCCGAGACGACGGGTAACGGGTGGTTGCCGTCGTGGGAGAGCAGTCCTATCCCCCTGCAGGCGTCGCTTATACCCCGCACGCCCTCGAAAAACTCCCAGAAGACCTCCTCGATCTCGGGGTTGCCGTAGTTGAGGCAGTCTGTGATCGCCGACGGTACTCCGCCGACGGCGGCTACGTTGCGGGCCGATTCGCAGACGGCCAGCGCGCCCCCCTGGTACGGATCGATGATCCCGTACCACGGATTGCCGTCAACCGCAATGGCAAGCCCCACAGGGTTCCCCGCTACCGGCGCAATCACGCCCGCGTCGGCCTCGCCCGGCCTGATCACGGCCCTTCCCTGTACCTCCGAGTCGTAATGCCTGAAAACATAATTCTTCGAGGCGATGTTCGGCGAGCCCATGATCTTCAGAAAATCATCGCGAAGAGAACGGCCTTCCTGCCACTCGGGCTCCTCGAAGAGGATCTTCCTCGGGCTCTTCGGCCTGTCGTATGCGATACCGGTCGTGATGACCTCGACCGGAGTCTCGCAGACCTTCTCGCCACCGCTCTCGATCGTATAGAGCTCATCGCTTGTGACGTCGGCGATGACCACAGCGCCGGCCCCGTGATAGAGGTGGGGCAGTTCGAAATCCTCGTTGTATATCTTCAGGACGTCGTCGACGAAACCTTCCGGTACCGCCAGCGCATACCGCTCCTGGGTCTCGGAGCACGATACGACGGGCGGCGGATAGTGATGCCCGGCGGCGACGTTCACCGCGTCGAGATTTATTTTCACTCCGAAGCCGCCCGCATGTGCGAGCTCGGAGGTAACGCACGCGATACCGCCGGCGCCGAGGTCCTTGAAGCCGACCTTTATGCCGCGTTCCCAGGCCAGATCGAGGACCTTCCTGTTCGCCACGGCCAGCACCCGCTTGAGGAACGGGTCGGGTACCTGGACCGCCCCCCTGTTCGCTTCCTCGCCTTCGACGAGATCTTCCGAGGCGAAAGCCGCCCCGCCGAATCCCGAGTCGTCGGTCGGTTTGCCTATAAGGATGATCTTGTACGGAGTATCGGCCGCCTCGGCCGGCACCCGGCTTCGCAGGACGCGCGATTCCCTCATCGTTCCGATCGCGACGACGTTCACCAGGCAGTTCTCATCGAACCCCGGGTCGAACGCGATGTCGCCGCCCAGGTTCGGGACACCGAGCGGATTGCCGTACTGGGCGATGCCGTCGACTACGCCGCGCGCGATCGAGATGACCTGGCGGGCGTTCGGTCCCTGCGGGTCGCCGAAACGAAGGGGATCGAGGACTCCGACTACGTCGGCGCCCATGCAGTATACATCGCGCACGATCCCGCCGATCCCCGTCGCCGCGCCCTCTACGGGCAGGACCTGCGAGGGGTGGTTGTGGCTCTCATGCGCTATGACAAGGCAGTGCCAATCGCCGTCGCCCGTCTCGGCGTACCTGAACACGCCCGCATCCTCGCCCGGTCCCATCACTACGTTGGGGGCCTTTGTGGGCAGGAGCTCGCCGAGGATCTTCCTGCTGCTCTTGTAGCTGCAATGCTCGCTCCACATCGTGTTGAAGATCGTCAGCTCCACGAGTGTAGGGTCGCGGCCGAGAAGCTCGATCACGCGCCTCGCCTCGCTCACGGCGAGGTTCAGGCCGTTCTCCTTCAGCAGTTCCCCCACGCGGGAGTCGTCACTTTCCGTGATCGGGATGGCGCCTTTCAGCAATTGGCCTATCCTTTCCTGGGCCTGCCCCTGTTCGACAGTACCCTGCTGAAGATGAAGTCGACGTTCTTCAGGTGAGTCTTCAGGTCAAAAGCTTCTTCGAGTTCGTCCTCGGAAACGACCTTCATGAATCTCTTGTCTCCCGCGAGATGTTCACGGAAACTCTTCTTCCCTTCCATGCTCTTCATAGCGGCGTTCTGGATGATCGAGTAGGAGTCCTCGCGCGCCAGCCCCTTTTTCACGAGCATCAGCAGGATCGGATGCGAGAAGATCAGCCCACCGGTCAGTTCGAGGTTCTCGCGCATCTTCTTCCTGTTGATCCGCAATCCCGATACGACCCAGGTGAACTTCTCGAGCATATAGGCGAGGATCATAGTCGAGTCGGGGATGATGATCCTCTCGACCGAAGAGTGGCTTATGTCCCTCTCGTGCCAGAGAGTAACGTTCTCCAGTGCAGCCTGCGAGTTTCCGCGGAGCAGCCGCGCCATGCCGGCGATCCTCTCGGTGAGTATCGGATTTCGTTTGTGCGGCATCGCGCTCGAGCCCTTCTGGCCCTTCGTGAACGGCTCCTCCGCCTCGGCGATGTCGGTGCGCTGCAGGGCCCGGATCTCGGTGGCCATGTTCTCCAGGGAGGCGCCGATAACGGCCAGCGTCGTCATGTAATATGCGTGGCGGTCGCGCTGGATGATCTGAGTCGTAACCGGAGCGGCCTTCAGGCCGAGCTGCGTCATGACGTAACGCTCGACCCTGTGGTCCGTGTGTGACATCGTCCCGACAGTGCCTGTGATCTGGCCGACCGATATCTCCTCGATCGCCCGATCGAGCCTGGTGATGTTGCGCGCTGTCTCCGAGTACCAGACGAGAAACTTCAACCCCATCGTGATCGGTTCGGCGTGGATGCCGTGACTGCGGCCGACCATCGGTACGTTCCTGTACCGCAGTGCCTGCCGTTTGAGGATCGTGCGCAGTTTCTTCTGCTTGTTCTGGATGACCATCCCGGCTTCGCGCATCTGGCAGGCCAGGGTGGTGTCGAGAAGATCCGAGCTCGTCATCCCCATGTGCAGATACCTGCCGGACTCCCCGATGTATTCGGACATGTTCGTCAGGAATGCGATGACGTCGTGGCGTGTCTTCTTCTCTATCTTCAGGACCCTCTTGATGTCATAGTCTGCCCTCTTCCTGATCTCCCTGGCGGCCTTCTTCGGGATGTGGCCGTGCTCGGCCAGGCCCTCGCAGTAGAGGATCTCGATCTCCTTCCAGAGATCGTACTTGTTTTCATCTGTCCAGATACCTGAGATCTCGGGGAGCGAATATCGTGGAATCAAGAATTACCTCCTTTATGCCTCTTCCTCGGCCTCGACGAGCTTCAGTCGTATCGATCTCGTGCTGCCGTTTCTCCAGACGCCGATATCGAGATCGTCTCCGACCTGCTTGCCGAATATCACCCGGCCGGCCTGAGCGGAATTCTGTATCGAGACACCGTCCATATCGACTATTACATCGCCGACCTCGATACCGGCCTTTTCCGCCGGGCCGCCCTCCTCTAGCGCGATGACAACGAGGCCTGTCCTGAACGGGATGCCGAACTTCTCTACGACCTCGGCGGTCAGCTCGGAGACCACAAGCCCGGTCCAGACATTGCGGAAGTGTCCGTACTCGCGGATCTCGTCGATGACCATCTTCACCGTATTGCTCGGTATTGCGAATCCCATCCCGATGTTGCTGCTCCCGCTTGCCGTCGTGAAGACGAATGTGCTGATGCCGACGACTTCACCCTTCATCGAGACCAGGGGACCGCCGCTGTTGCCCGGGTTGATCACGGCGTCGGTCTGGATCATGTTCTTGAATATCTGCACCCCGTCGCCCGTCTCCTTGACGTCCCTGTGGAGGGCGCTGATGACGCCGGCGGTGACCGTCGTCTGGTTGTCGTTGAAAAGGTAGGTGAACGGCGAGCCTATCGCGATAACAGGTTCTCCTATGTCGAGATTGTCCGAATCCCCGAACGGCGCGTATGGGAACCTGCTCCCCTCGATCCTGAGCAGCGCGACGTCGAACTCGGCCGCCATGCCGATCAGCGTAGCCGGGACCTCGGTCGAATCGATCATCGTCACGTAGATCTCCTCGGCCCCCCGGACGACGTGCTCGTTTGTGATGATGTATCCGTCGGGATTTACGAGCAGCCCCGACCCGTAGATCGGGAACTTTTTCTTCTGGTAGGCGGGGATCCTCCCGGCCATTATCTGCCACCACTCGTACGAGTTTCTCGCCCTCGTAGAGACGATCCTCGTCCTGAGCGTGGTAATCGAGACCACGGCGGGACCGATGCGGCCACGGGCGGCGACCATCGCGTCTCCGCTGAACAACCCCGTCCCTCCGAGAACGATATTGCCCGCCGACTGGGGATAGAATGCCTGGCCGATTCCGGCGCGCCTCAACATCACGACGTTGACGACCGTCAGCGCGATAGTCATCCCGAACATGATCCCGATTATCCACGGGATCGCCCGGGCCCATCTGGACTGGAACTCTTTCAAATCAGCTCACCTGCCTCAATCCAGGAAATCCTTATTTCTTCACCTTTTTCCAGTCGGCGAGAAACTTCTCGATCCCGATATCAGTCAGCGGGTGCTTGATCAGCTGCTCTATCACCTTGAGAGGTATCGTCGCCACGTCGGCGCCGATCAACGCTGCTTCGTACACGTGCTGCACGCTCCTGATGCTGGCCACGAGGACCTGCGTGGCAAACGCGTAGTTCTCGAAGATCTCGACCATATCGGCTATCAGGTCCATCCCTCTCTGCCCGATATCATCGAGCCTGCCGACAAAGGGACTCACGTATGTCGCTCCGGCCTTGGCTACGAGCAGGGCCTGGTTTGCCGAGAAACAGAGGGTAGCGTTGGTCTCGATGCCTTCGGCTTTGAACATCTGGATCGCCTTGATCCCTTCCTTGATGCAGGGGACCTTGATGATGATGTTGTCGGCGATCTTGCAGAGTTCCTTGCCCTCCTTGAACATGCCCTCTGCGTCGAGGGATACCACTTCGGCGCTGACAGGGCCCGGCACTATGGAACAGATCTCTTTCAGCGTCTCGGTGGCCGTCCCCTTGTCCGCTTCCCTGGCGAGGAGCGACGGGTTGGTAGTGACTCCATCGAGAAGGCCGAGTGCAGCGGCTTCCCTGATCTCATCTACATTGGCTGTATCGATAAAAAACTTCATTTCGCCTCCCTGGCTGCGTGTTCTCGTTTTTTCAGGATTCCTGCGGCGGTTCTTCCGGTAAGGAAACATGTATTATACAAGTATCGGCTTGAACTGACAAATAGTTTCGAGCGCCCGTCGAATATCGGAAATCCCGGCCCCCGATCGTATCGATTTATACGTCCCGGCCGCTGAAACGCTCCACGATCAGTATTTAATCTCCATCAGGTAGAGGGCTCCAGGGGGAAGGGTAGGCCCTGCAGCGGAGCGGTCACTCGAGGCGAGTATATCGGCGATGGAGACGTCCCCTCCCTTACCGGCCTTCAGAACGGTTCCGGCGATGGAACGCATCATGTTGTAGAGAAACCTGTCGGCGGTGAGCGACAGTGTCACGAGCGGCCTGTTCTCGATGATATCGGCCCTCAGCACGTTGCAGACAGTAGTCCTGGCGCTCGAGCCGGACGCAGCGAAAGCGGCGAAATCGTGTTCCCCGCGAATGGCCCGCAGCTGCTCCCGCATCGCTTCTATCGCCTCCTCGTCGAGGCCATTGAGAATCTCGTGGTAGTAGTTCCTCCAGAGAGCGCTCGGGCGGTCGATGAAGATGTAGTGGTACCTCCTGCTGCGCGCGTCGTACCTCGCGTTGAACGACAGGGGGACCTCCTCTACCGAGCGTACCACCATGTCGGAAGGAAGTTTGCCGCGCAGCGCCTTCATCATGACATCTGTAGTCATATCGGTCTCGAGCGATGCGTTGGCCACCTGGCCCACGGCATGAACACCCGTATCGGTCCTGCCGGCGCCGACGATCTTCACGTCACCGGCGGCGATTTCGCCGAGCGCCCTGTAGAGCTTCCCCTGGACCGTCCGCTGGCCGGGCTGGACCTGCCATCCGGAAAAGACGGAACCGTCGTATTCGATGGTAAGCTTGAAGTTTCTCATACTGCGGGAATATAGCAGAATGAGCCGTCCCGTCCAATATCGCGGTATCCCGGCAGGCCCGCAGCCATCCTGGAGTGTCTGCCCGGCCTGAAAACGACACGGAAAATCGCCCATCCGGAGGAACGCTGGCCCGGAAGAGGAAACGACCCCGGACATCCGGGCAACATGCGGCCGCACAACAAATTGCAGTGGTATGCCCCTTGCTGTGTACCAGTATGAATATTGATGAGCCGTGATCGATACGTCAAGGATACGGCCGGTCCCATATCTAAAGCACTGAGATCTTAATTACTGACAGAATATTCGATACTGCTGGATATTGATTCGGCGATGCGGGAGCCGGAGCTCGTTTATCCAGAGGTTGACGCTCGCCTGCTTCACCGGCACGGCCGACCACGGCGCACCTCTTGGATAAATATAGATGGCCCTGCGCACAAGGCGAATCCGGTCGCCTGCATCGCCACGAAAATACAGGACCCCATACTCCGATAGGGCCCACTCGTCCGGGCCATAAATAAAGGGGGAAGCGACTCATCGGTCCGCTTCCCCCGTTTTTTATTACTTTGCGCCAGGCCCAGCTTCTCTGAATACATCATGCGCCCCGGAATCCTCCGTAGTATCTTTCGAGCAGCAGGACCAACGTCGCCGTGCAGAAAACTGCCAGAAGCAGAAAAATAATGGCGATGGTCCTGGACACCGCCCCGCGACCAGACACAAGCCAATGAAATCCGGCGGCCGCCAGACCGCAAAGCGGGATCGAGGCATAATAAAGATACCGCAGCTGCAGCCAGCCCTCCGGTAAAGCGATGAGCGTAAAAGGCAGGATTGCTGCAGGAAACCAGACGCTGAGAATCCGCACGCTCTTCCTCTGAAGGACGGCGAGAAATCCCAAAGCAACCAGCAGAAGCGCACCTGCTATCAGATGCAGGTGCGGAGCGAGACCGATAAGTCGCTGCAGTGTGGGCGGGACGGCGATTATCCCGGTCCTTTGAAGAGGAATCACTGCAAATCCGGAGTACCGTATGAGGTAGCCGGGAACTTGCCGAAGAGATGTCGCATCGAGTCCGTATGCGGGACAGGCCAGGGAAATGCTGCGGTACATGAAAAAGAACAGAGGTATCGGCAGGAGAAGCAGTGTCGCCCTCCCCGGACCAATGAAACGTCCGGAACTCTGACATGCGAGGACGGCAATCGTCGCCACGACGGGCGTAACGATCGCCCCCTCGTGAAAGAGGACCGCAGCCATCATGATGACTATCGCGAAGAAAAGGCAGTATCCGCTCCCGCGCCCCTCGCGGGATCCGTCTGCCACACTCCTGCATCCGGCCCAACGCAGTGAGAGAAGTATCCCTGCCAATGACAGTACGATGGAAACGAGCTGCCCGCTGCAGCATGCCCACATCACCGTCTTGCCGTAATGACCCAGGCCGAGGAGAAACAGACCAGCCGCTGTGGTCTCAGAACCCCGAAAGGAGTGTATTCTTCTCAGGATAAGCAGAATCAGGAATGATGAAACCAGGTGGACCAGGAAATTGAATACGATGTAAGCACCGCCGTTGCGGGCAAAGATGCCGTACTCCAGGCGGAAGAGAATCAGCGCACCGGGGCGGTAGAACACAAAATCCGAGGAAGGTCGGAGGGACTCGAGAAAGGATGTCGTCTCGACATGCCTCAGATATACATAGTCGTCCTGCCTGAAGCCGTTGTCGAAAGCCCTCGAATAGACTAGAAATGAGATTATGACGAAGATCAGATAGCCCGTAACGTAATATCTAGTCCGGGCGCCCTCAGTCAACCGAAACACCTCCGATGCGGCCTCGTGCCTCTGTCACATAAGCGTTCGATCCGGAAACGGCCCTTCCTCAATGACTCGGCAGGTGATGGACCAATGATAATAATTATCGTGAAGAAGCCACTTAAAATAAAGATAGATTGCATCACTTCTCTTGTACAGCGGATTTCACGGCGGGCAG
>CBDUYR010000052.1:0-19385 GCA_965371515.1 uncultured bacterium
AACAAAATCAGAACGGTCACCAGAAGACATAAGGATAATCCCGCAAACACCCTGATACCGGCTAACCGGGAATATTCCGGCTTCTTCATTACTGCATCCTCCTTAATTCAATGTACCAATCGACTATCCATCGAAAAACACGTGGTATCTCGTCTGGCAACGTGCCATCTGGTTATGACAGTCTGATACTATTCTGGAGGTGGGGTATCGGAAAGAAGGGCGCCAAACAAACATACGGGAAAATACCGTATGACTTGAATATCCACCTTACCTCTCCTGTTAAAATATATGCGGTAATTTCTTGGCAGTCAAATACTCATTGGCGGATGGCCTGATATTTTAATCACTCCCGGCGCCGGGAGTGATCTCCTCAATCCTTTCCCTCCTTGCCAGCACGCGGCCGTTGCTGTAGATTGCCAGCGATGAACGCTATTATCAGATTAACTGCACTGGTAATCATTATCGGTACAGCCACGGCAGTCGCAGCTCCGACACCTCTCGGACCTGCCTCAATAGAGGATTCCACGACTGTGCCCCAAGCGGCCGTGCACACGGCGATTACGACAGATTCCGAGACGGAAGAGCCGTTCGTAGCGCCTCCTGCCCCCGACGAGGGCTCCCTCGAAGTCAGAATGTTCAGGCTCCTCAATGGAAGGGCTGCCAATCCTGTTCTCGATTTCATCATGCCGATCGTCACCGACTTCAAGCGCAACCGCATCGTGCTGCTCCTCGTGTGGGCTGCCCTTGTCCTCTTCGGCGGAAACAGGGGAAGGTGGGCGGCGCTGATGCTGATCCCGCTCGTCGCAGCGACAGATCAGCTCTCAGCCTCGGTAATCAAGCCGCTCGTAGGCAGATCGAGGCCGTGCGAACTCCTCGGCGGCATTCACCTCTGGTACGGGCTCGAGGGCTGGATCACAACACCCGCCGAGGTCGTGCGGAGCTACAAATCCTCGTTCTCGTTCCCGTCGAGCCACGCTACGAATATAACCGGGGCCATGCTCTTCCTCGGCCTCACATTCCGGAAATCGCTCTGGCCTCTCCTTTTCGTGGCGGCGCTGGTCTCCTGGTCCAGGGTATACATCGGCGTCCACTGGACCTCGGACATCATCGTCGGAATGGCCCTCGGGGCGCTCCTGGGATGGCTCGCCTGGATAGCGTTTAAAAGGATTTACGGGAGCCTGGACCGGAAAGGTTCCAGCGGCGGATCAGATAATAAAAACGGGACAGACGGCTTTCTGGATGACGCGGGCCGTGGTACTCCCAAAGAGGAAGTCTCCGACTCCGTGTGACCCCGCCGCTCCCATTACGATCAGATCGACCTTCTCGTCCTCGGCGGTCTCGCGAATCCGGTCGACCGCCCTTCCCTCCTTCACGACATACTTCACTTTGAAGCCTTCGAGAGCCTCGCCGAGCTCCAATCTCATCTTTTTTTCCACCCTGTCGTTGAGCTCGGGGTCGAGCTGCAGTATCGATGTGACCCCCGATGTGTAATAGACCGGCGGTATCTCAACGTCGACGGCATGGAGAACAATGATCTCGGCATCGCCTATCCCGGCGACTGAGCGTAGCATCTCGACCGGTTTGAGAGACTCGTCGGAAAAGTCGTACGGAAACAGGATCTTTCTGATATAGGCCTCGTGAGTATCTTCATCGACGAACTCGTGCTCGGTCTGCTTGACGACGAGGATCGGGCACGGCGAGTACCTTATAACGTTCTCGGTGACACTGCCGAGGAGTACATGCTTGAGACCGCTGCGCCCGTGCGTCGACATGCAGATCATGCCGATGTCGCCTTCCTGTTCAATAAACTCGAGGATTGCCGCGTGCGGTGAGATGCCCTGCACGAGGGCCTTGCGTATCTTGACCCCCGAATCGCCGGCCTTCTCGTAGCATACCTGGAATCGGTCGTCGGCGCTCTTCGTGGCCTGCTCACAGTACTTCTGCAGGTACGGGAAGTGGTAGTCCGGCTCGTTCGGATCGTTGTCGTAGATCGTGACTGCGTGGAGCATAATCAGCTCGGCGTCGTATATCTTCGCCATCTTGATCGCGTACGGCAGTGCGTGATTGGACAAGTCGGAAAAATCCGTTGTGAAGAGCACTTTCCTGATTTCAGGCATCTCTGGCCTCCGTGATTTCTATGCCGGTATCGAATGGATGAGCCTTTCGGCCGCCCCGTGCGGACGGTTTCGACACTGTTGATGCTATCGGCCTGCAAGGCGCCGTGTCAAGGCGATTCGGGACGAGGCAGAACGGGATTCGAGATGGAATCGGCCACGTGGCGATTTCACTTCACATCTACATGCCCCGCTATTATCTTCCCCCTGTTTGCAGGACCGGTAACCGGCCGCGTCAGGCCGGGAGGCGATCGCGATGTCTCTGACAATACTTACGAGAAAGAACCGCAGGACTGTACTGATACTGGCGATCGCACTGCTGGCCGGGGCCGCGGTGAGCCGAATCCCGTTCGACGGACTGTCCGAGGCGGGGAAGCTGACCTTCGGGATCTTTACCGCGGCTGCGATACTCTGGGTCCTCGAGCCGTTCCCCCTCTACGTGACCTCGTTCATCATCGTCATCCTCGAGGTAATCCTTCTCGGGAGGAACGGCGGGCCGCTCGGACTGACCGGTTCGGGATACATGATCTTCCTACACCCGTTCTTCAGCTCGGTCGTGGTGCTCCTGCTCGGCGGATTCGTGATGGCTCAAGCCGTCAAGCGGTACGGCATCGACACATGGCTCTTGAGAAAGCTGCTGCACAGGGTCGGAACCAGGCCGGGAGCCGTCCTGCTCGGCGTGATGGTCATGACCGCCTTCTTCTCGATGTGGATCTCCAACACGGCTACCACGGCCCTGATGATGGCCATCGCCATCCCGGTCGTATGCACATTCCCCGGCAACGAGCCGTTCAGGAAAGCGATAATCCTCGGAATCCCCTTCGCCGCCAATATCGGCGGCATCGGCACGCCGATCGGCAGTCCCCCGAACGCGATCGCGATCGGATTTCTCGAACAGTCCGGACACGAGATATCGTTTCTCCGCTGGATGATCCTCGGGGTGCCGATCGTCATCGTCCTGATACTTGTCTGCTGGCTGATCCTCTACACCCTGTTCAGGCCGAAGATCGAGCACGTCGAGCTCGAACTACCGGAAGAGGCTGAATCGCTCGACAGCCGCTCGAAATTCATACTGATCGTCTTCCTGCTCGTCGTCGTCCTCTGGCTGACCTCGTCCCTGCACGGGATACCCCCCGCGATAACAGCGCTCATACCTTTTGTCATCTTCTTCGGGCTGAGAATGCTCGATGATGACGACATACGGGAACTCGGCTGGGGGATCCTCTTTATCGTCGGCGGCGGGATGAGTCTCGGTATAGCGATGAGGGAAAGCGGTCTGAGCGAATGGATGGTCTCGCAGGTGGATTTCACCGCGATCGGCACGCTGGGAATCCTCTTCCTTTTCGCCGCCGCCGCCGCGATCCTGACGACGTTCATCTCGAACAGCGCCACGGCCAACCTGCTCCTTCCGATTGTGGTGGGTATCGCCGCTGTCTCGCCGGTGTCGAACGCACTGGTGGTGGCGATAGTGTCCTCGGCGGCGATGATACTTCCCGTAAGCACGCCGCCCAACGCGATCGCCTACGGGTCCGGCCATGTCGAGGTACGAGACATGGCAAGGGCCGGATCGATCATCACGGCCTTTTCGCTCGTATTCGTGACGCTTGTGATATACTTCCTGTTCTGAGCCCGGCCGCCGTGAGGCGGAAAGGACGCTGTCATGCCTGTAAATAAGAAGAAAGGCTCCGAGAGAGCGCGACTCGAGCACTGCCCGAAGTGCGGAGCAATAGAGACGAAGAACAACGTCTATTTCCGCAGGGGCAAGAAGATCAGGATCTATATCGAGTGCGCGAAATGCGGTGAGTTCGTCTCAAGATACACACTGTCCGGCTACACCTCCGACAAGCCGTACGAATCGATCCTCGCGAGGATGCGGACGATCCGCCTCAACAGCGGTAAACGCACCCTCGACATGGTCAAGGGCTTTGGCGACGAGGTGCGGGACGAGTACGAGCACGTGCTCGAGATGATCAGTACGCAGGAGGACGATCGAAAGATCGAGGAGATCATCGAGGATGATTTCGACGGCATGACCGATTGATCCGCGCCCGATCAGTACCCGTGAAGCATTGACCGCCGCGCACCGTTGCATTATCATTCACGCTGATGAAACGGATGGAAAAAAACAGCGGCCGCACCAGATATATCAGCGAGATCTTTCTCGAAGCGATGGTCATACTCGTCGCCGCGGCGGCCCGCCTCCTTCACGTAATATTCACGGTACGCCTCAATCCCCTTGCGAACAACCTCGTCCTCGACTCGATGGTCTACGACAAGTGGGCCAAGGCCCTCGTCTGGGGAGGCGAGCTCCCCGCGACGAAACTCATGCAGGCGCCGCTCTACCCGTGGTTCCTCTCGCTGATCTACCGCGTCTTCGGACCCTCCCTGACTGCCGTGCGGAGTGTGCAGGCCTTGCTCGGAATATTCACCTGCGCCTTCATCGCGATCATAACGCGGCGTCTGTTCAGGTCGTCGACGGCCGGAATCATCGCCGGCCTTCTCGCTGCGCTCTACCTGCCCGCGATATTCTACGAGGGAATCCTCCTGCCGGCCACCCTCGCACTCTTTCTCAACGCCCTTTTCGTGTTGCTGATGGTTCCCGACACAGGGCACGCCGGACCGCCCAGACTGATAGCGGCAGGATTCGTACTCGGACTTTCCGTGATGACCAAACCGGTGGTACTTCTCCTGCTGCCATTCGGGCTTCTCTACCTCTGGTTCAGGACGAAGAAATTCAGCGGGGTCGTAGTGAATTTCCTCAAATATGCCGCCGCTCTCGTAATCGGCCTCTTGCTCGCTATAGCACCCCTTACGATTCGAAACGCGAGGATGACGGGAACGTTCTTGCCGCTCACCTCGGGCGGCGGGATAAACTTCTACATCGGGCACAATCCGAGGGCGAACGGCTTCTACTCGGTGCCGTTCTACCGCGGTATGTCCCTGGGCGGGACGCCGGAGATCCAGCTGGAGAGAATGAACATGCTCGCCGAAACGGCAGAGAAACGGAAGCTCTCGCCGGGAGAGATCTCGAGGTTCTGGACAAGGGAAGGCTTGAGGTATATTGCTGCCGAACCAAGCGCCTCAGTGACACTGACCTTCCGGAAGTTACTTTATTTCTTCAACAGCTACGAACGCGCGAGCGTCGAGAGCATGCCATTCCACAGGAAGTTCGGAGGCATAATCGCCCTGCCGCTGCCCGGCTACTGGTTCGTCCTCTCTTTTGCGCTGCTCGGGATATTTCTCACGAGAAAGCGCCGGGACAGACTGATCCTGCTTTACGGCGGGGTGCTGACTTATCTTGCCGCAGCGGTCGTATTCTACGTTCTCGCGCGGTACCGCATACCGGTAGTCGTTTTTCTGATCCCCTTCGCCGGAGCAGCCATATCGATGCTGCTGAAAATGATCCGGGACAGAAAACTCTTCGACCTCGCGATCATGGCGATAGCCCTATTCATGATCTTCTATGTCACCGGCCTTAGAATGGCCAGGGATACGTCGTTCGGAAAGGCATCGCGGATTGTAAGACTGGGGAAGGTCCACGCGAACTCTGGCGACATGGAAAAGGCGACCGAGCTCTGGCGGGAAGCCCTCGAGATCGATCCCGGCCATCCCGACGCAGAGCGCTGCCTGAAGGCCTCCGGGATTTCCGTTCCCCAGAGTAAAAAATAAATTTGTGTTGAGATGAACGCGGCCGGGCCCGTAGAAACCCTCGGTGCCTCCGGGGTTTCCGAGGGACCGGCCGCGTTCTTTATTCCTTCTCTGCCCCATCCCGCCTCAGCCACTGCTCACACCAGTCGAGTATCGACGCGTACCAGAACCTCGAGTTGTGCGGCTGGAGGATCCAGTGGTTTTCGTCCGGGTAGCGAATCATCTTCGACGGTACGCCGAGACGCTGCAGAGCGGTGAACATCTGCTCGCCCCCTGTAATCGGAACACGGTAGTCGAGCTCTCCGTGGATAATGAGGTGAGGAGTCGAGAAATTCTTCGCATAACGTATCGGTGAATATAAGTCATTCAGCTCGGGATTATCCCACGGAGTACCCGAGAACTCCCACTCGGGGAACCACAGTTCCTCGGTCGAGCCGTAAGAGCTCCACTGGTCCGCTTCACCGGCGTGCGTGACGAGAACCGCGAACATCCCGTCCTCGTTGTGTCCCTGGAGCCAATTGCAGACGAACCCGCCGAACGAACCACCCCACCCGGCGACCTTGCCGCCGTCTATCCAGTCGTAGTTGGCCAGAACATGCCGCACGCCGCTCCTGATGTCCTCGATTACCTTGCCGCCCCAGTCGCTGTTGATCCCGTCGCAGAACTCCTGGCCATATCCTGTCGAGCCGCGCGGGTTGCAGAAAAAGACAGCGTAATCGGAGCCGGAAAATACAGCGTACTCGGTCCTGTAGGCATATCCGAACATCTGCTGCGGCCCGCCGTGGATCCGCACGAGCAGCGGATACTTCCTGCCCGGATCGAAATTCATCGGCTTTACGATGAAACCGTGGACCTTCGCTCCCTCAGCACCCTCGAACCAGATCTCCTCGGCGTCGGGAAAATGATACGTCGCGTAGAGCTCATCGTTGACGCCTGTGAGCTTCTTCACTCCACCGCCCTTTGCGTTGCAGCGAAATATCTCGTAGTAATGCACCATCGGCCTGTAGAGGTAGGTGAAAAATTTGTCCTTCGGGCCCGGCTGGACACTGAGATGATAGCCGTGTCCCGCATCTCCCCTGCCGCCGATCACTGTCTTTATCTTCCCGCCTTTAACCGGAACGCTGAAGAGATTTATGTCGGCCTGGTCCTCTGCACTGAAGTAGATCTTCTTCCCATCGTGTGACCAGAAGAGCGAACCGACGCTGCGGTCAAAATCGGGCGTCAGCGATACCGGCTCTCCATCGGGAAGCTTGATTACGGTGAGCTCGTAGCGGTCCGATTCGTATCCCGGCCTGCGGGTCGCCCTGTAGGCAATATACTTTCCGTCGGGGGAGATGCGCGGATGACTGTCTGCCGCGGGATTCGAGGTTACTTTCTGTACCTCTCCATCGCCCTCGAGAGAAACCATCCATATCTCCTCATTGTACGAGACGGCCTGATCCTCGTCCTGTTTTCCGGCGAAGTAGATCGTCTTCCCGTCGGGACTCAGATCGAACTCCCTCCCAGCCGAGCCTAGCCAGTAGGTAAGAGCGTCGAACTTCAGCGCCGGCGTGAGGTCACGCGGCTCGCCGTCCTCCGCTGCAATATGGAAGAGGTGCTGGACCTTCCCGTCCTCGTACGTGTCCCAGTGCCTGTACATGAGACTCTTGTGGACCATCGCAGTGACCTTGCACTTCTCCTTTTCCTCGTCCTTCTCCTCAACGCATTCGAAATCCTCGCAACCGGGGTAGATGCGGGCGGTGAATATGAATCCCGCACCGTCATTCGTCCAGATGAAGTCACCCACTCCCCCGTATATGTCTGTAGCCTTTCGTGCCTCGCCGCCCTGCAGAGGCAGGATGTATATCTGGCGCGAATCGTCTCGCGAGGAGAGGAACGCTATCGTTGTGCCGTCGGGCGACCAACGTGGATGATTGTCGCTCTTCAGGCTCGTAGTCATCCTGCGGCCCTCGCCTCCGCCGGCAGGGATGATCCATATATCGGAATTTCTGCTGTTCTCATCGAAATCGGTGACGCTCACCACGTAGGCGATCCACTTGCCGTCGGGCGAAACCTGGTTGTCACCGACTCGTTTGAGCTTCCAGAGATCGTCGGGCGTCCAGGGCTTTTTCCCTTCATCCGCCGCCGCCGGAAGTACAATCGCCGCTGTCAGAGCCATCACGACCAGAAAAATGGATATCCTTCTCATTCCCGCTCCTTTCGCAGGGCCCGTGCCGGACCGCTGATCGTCCATTTACACTTGCGGCTTTCTGCCGCGGTCCCGATAGGATATAATCCCCGGCGGATTGTGAAAAGAACCAAAATGGAGGAAGCGATGCTTTTCGACGACGATCCCCGCGATATAAGGAAAAAGAATTTCATCGAGCGCATGAGGCGCAGAAATTCGAGCGCGCTCCTCGGCCCCCTGGCGGAGAAGATCGCTGCCTGGGAAAAGGGCGAAGCCGAAGCGGCAGCTGTCTTTAAGACAGCCGGCTACGCGGCGCGAAAGGGCGAGGCGATGATCGCCGATTTCAAGAAGCGGCCCGACGTGATCCTCGCCGGCATCGCGATGGACGAGAACAGGTACATCACCGCCCTGGGCGACATCGGCATAGAGGTACGCCTCGCTGATATTACCGAAGTGTTCTCCGACGCCATCGTCACGCCCGTCGATCCCGACGGCGGCATGACGGCCGGCGCCGCGATAGCGGCGAAAGAATCCGGCGGTGAGGCTATCGAGAAGGAAGCGATGGAAAAGGCGCCGATAGCCTCCGGCAGCGCTGTATCGACCGGGCCGGGCGACCTGGCCACGGGGAACGTCATCCATGCCGCGGTCAACGACGACTCGGGCGGTATAACAGCCGGTTCGGTCACGAAGGCCCTGGCGGCCGCGCTGAAGGAAGCAGAGGAGCTCGAGGCGGAAACTTTGGCGGTGCCCGGACTGGGATTCGTCGACGGGGGGATCGGGGCGGAAGAATCCGCAGCCGCCATCGTAAAAGCGGTGGAGAATCACAGCGGGAATTCGATCACCAAGGTGCTGCTCTTAGATATCGTAGAGGAAGTCGTCGCCGCCTTCATAAACGAACTCGAGAAACGGGACGAGGAATAGGGATAAATCCCCTTTTACCCACCAGTTTCGGCACCGACCTCTTCCCTGCCACAGCCCACGCAGCCCGAGCCGGGCTTCGGGTACTCGCCGTTCCAGCAGTAGAGGCAGAGCTTCTCCTTCGGGAACCCGATAGCATCGACCATGTCCTCGATCGTCTGGTAGCGCAGAGTCGTGACCTCGAGATCCCTGCATATCCAGTCGATCATCTTCTTGTATTTCTCCGTGGACGGATCGAGATACTCCGAGATGTCCTCGATGTCACTGCCCTCGAGAGCCCTTATCGCCCTGCGCGCGGCGAGCTCGCTGATATCGCGGGTAGAGAGGTTAAAACGGCAGGGGAACATCAGCGGCGGGCAGGCCGGACGGACATGGATTTCCTTCGCGCCCCCCGCCATCAGTTTCTTGACGGTGAAGTTCTTCAGCTGCGTCCCGCGTACGATCGAATCCTCGCAGATGATGATCCTGTTGCCGTCGATGATCGCCTTGTTCGGAACGAGCTTCATCTTCGCCACATGATCGCGCACGTCCTGCGAGGGCGGGATGTAGCTGCGGCCGTATCCCGGCGTGTACTTGACAAGCGGCCTCCTGTACGGCTTACCCGATTCCATCGCGTACCCGATCGCGTGCGAGGTTCCCGAGTCGGGAATGCCCGCGACTACATCGACCTCGATATCGCTGTCCCTGCGGGCCAGCGCCCTGCCCGACTTCTCTCGCACCGTCTCCACGTTGATACCCTCGTAGAACGAGGCAGGGAATCCTGTGTAGATCCAAAGGAAGGCGCAGATCTGCTGGTCGTCGTTTCCTTCCTTTTCCTGTTTGAGGCCACCGGGGCTGAGCAGCACGACCTCACCGGGCCGGAGGAACTTCTTCAGATTGAAATCGAGGTTGGGAAATGCCGTCGTCTCTGTACTGACCGCCCAGCCGTCCTGGTTCTGGCCGACGGCAAGCGAGAAGTAGCCGAGCCTGTCGCGGGCGGCATATACCCCGTCGCCGTGGAGGATGAGCAGGCAGATCGAGCCGTCGATCCGGTCGAACATCTTCTCTATACCGTCGGGGATCGAGTCGCCCTTCGTGATCAGCTTCGCGACCAGTTCGGTGAAGTTGACGACGCCGTCGCCGACCTCGCTGAACGTCACGCCCTCTTCGAGAAGCTTCGCGGTGAGCGCGGGGGCATTGTCGAGGAACCCGTCGGTCACGATGCAGAACGGACCGAATTTTGAGTTGATATAGATCGGCTGCTCTTCGAAAGCGCTGATGACGCCGATTCCCATCCCGCCCTTCATAGCGAGCAGGTCCACGGCGAATTTCGACTTGAACTGATTGTTGCTGATATTGTGGATCTGCCTCTCGAAATCATCGCCGAGCACGGCGGCGCCGCCGAACTGTGTGCCGAGATGCGAGTGGTAGTCGGTTCCGTATAGAAGATACTCGCTGCATCTTTCACTGGCGACAACGCCGAAGAGACCGCTCATCTATGACCTCCATGGGTGGCTGGATACGATATGTAGCGACCGGAAAGAATGGAGTTTACAACGCACGCGGCAGATACTCAACCCGTTTTTAGCGATTATGAGGGAGAATTCCGGGAATCATTTCAAATGGAGCTCGAACCAGTCGACGACCCTCTCGATCATGTCGAGCTGGTGATGGATCTCACGCAGCGAATGTCCCTCGCGGGGGTAGACGACCATCTCGCAATCGACGCCGGACTGCTTCAGCCCATTGTAGATCTCATACCCCTGCCCCACCGGGACACGGATATCGTCCTCGCCGTGGAGTACGAGCGTAGGTGTCTTGGCGCCGGTCACGTATTCCACCGGCGAATGGCTGCGGTAAACCTCCGCCCTCCTGTAGGCGGTCTCCCTGAAGTATTCCTCGAGAAAAGTCGGGGTGATATCGGTCGTGCCGTGGAAGCTGAAGAGATTCGTCACCGCGGCCCCCACCACGGCCGCCGAGAAGCGGGCCGTCTTCGTCACTGCCCAGGAGGTCATGAACCCGCCGTAGCTCCATCCCCCGATGCCGAGCCTGTCGCGGGAAGCATACTCCTCGTTGACGAGGAAGTCGGCGCCGGCGATCACATCCTCGTAGTCGCCGCCGCCCCAGTCGTCGAAATTCGCCCTCGCGAACCCGGAGCCGTATCCCATGCTGCCCCTCGGGTTGGGCAGGAGGACCACGAAGCCGCGGCTGGCCAGCGGAATCGCCCAGTCGTGCCAGCTGCCGTGCCACCCTAACCACCAGGCCCACATCGGGCCTCCGTGCACGCTGATCACGGCGGGGAAGGTCCCATCTTTTTTGAAATTTTTCGGCAGCCAGAGCACACCCTCTATCTCGGTCCCATCGCGGCTCTTCCACCTTACGACCTTCGCCTCGGGGAGTTCCTTCTCCTCGAGCCAGCGGTGAACGTGTGTAAGTTGGTCGCTGCCGCTGAACAGGCCCCTCTCCCACAACCAGATCTCGGGAGGCGATTTCGTGCTGCCCTTGAGGAAGACTATCCTCGAACCGTCGCGCGATATGCCGAACGATTTCCTAAGGTAGTAGGGGATCTCCAGCTCCTCGATGCGCTCAACCTTCGAGTCGCTGACCGAGACGGTGGCAAGCTCTCCCCTCACCCCGTTGAGGTTGATCACGAGGAGTTTGTCGCTCTCCGGCATCCAGCCTGGATTGACGAGGGTCCCCCCGTGCCTCTCGCCGATGAGCCTGAGATCTTTCCCGTCCGGATCGATCACCGCCACGACACCGGCCGGCAGCGTCATCCCCTTGTGCCGCAGCCTGTACATGAATGCGATCCGTTTCCCGTCGTGTGACCAGGATGGTGAGCCGGACGCGTTGTCCGTGAGCAGCGTGATGCCTCGGTCGGAGAGATCGATCACCTCCAGCCTCGAATTAAAGTACGTCTCGTTGCTGCCCGAAGCGTCGGCCGTGATCATCGCCACGGCATTCCCTGCGGGGGACCAGCAGACCGATGAGACATGAAAACTTTCGGGCGTGACAGGGGTCCCCTCCCCCGTTCCGGTGTCTATTATCCACAGGCGATGCACGCGCCTGTCTTCTCCGATCACTTTCCAGTCCCTGCCGTCGGAGCGGGCCTTCTTCTTCTCCTCAGTGTCGCCCCTGCGGGCGGTCACCGCGATCCTCGATCCATCGGGGCTGAGCACGAACGAAGCAGCGCCTCCTTTGAGGGTAGTCACCTGTTCGGCCTCACCACCGGAGGAGGCGATCCTCCATACCTGGGTCTTGTCCTTCTCCCCCCTGTCGGAGAGAAAGTAGAGGTATCTGTCATCAAAAGACCATGCCGGCGACGTCTCTCGCGAATCGCTGAACGCGAACGGCCGGGGATGGTCCCTGTCCTCGAGATCGATCACCCAGATGTCGGGATTGCCGGTCTTCTGATCCTTCAGCGTATCTGCAGGCTCTTCGACGACGTACGCGACATACCTGCCGCCGGGCGATATGGCCGGTGACGACACCCGGTGCAGCCTGAAGATGTCTTCTATAGTAAACGGCTCTTTCGCGCCCGCCGCCGCAGCCGCCGCGAGCAACACGACCGCCAGCAGGCAGGCATACGCCGCCCTCGATATCTTTATCTTCATATTTCCTCCATGATTCCAGACTCAACGCACAGGATACCAGAATAGTCACCGCTGGCAAGCAGGCAATTGAGACGATTTATAGCCCCGAAATGCCGGCTTGGGCCTGTCCGGCTAAATTTACGCTTGAATACCTGACAGATTATGTTAGTTTTTCGGTAGATTGTAATCATTATGGCTATGCTTCGGGAGGCTACCTTGAGATCTACTTCAATAATGACTGTTGTCGCTTTGATCTGCGTATTCCTGTGCGTCAATTCTTCGACCGGACTGGCTCAGGACCTGATCCACACGTTCAGGGCCGACAGCACGATGGATGGAAACGCGGGAACGATATTCAGGATCCTCGAGCCCGGCGAGCCCGGCCAGGATATCTTTATCTTCGAGGAGGACGGAAAGTACCGTATCTACGCTCTCCGTGTGGATGGCTCCGTGTGGACAGTTCTTTCTGCGGGGATGTATTACAGCCCGGTTTCGTCAATGACGATCGGCGAGACATGGAGATTTATAGACCAGAATGACCTGGTGGATGAATCGCTGGCGACGGTCGTCGCTCAGGAGGATGTCACGACAGCGGCGGGCACCTTCTCCTGCTACAGGATCGACATTACTCTTGTCTCGGATCCCGGTGTGGTCGTTCAGACAAATTGGCTCTCAAACGGAACGGGGCTTATCAGAGAGTCCTACTTTGAGGGAAACGGTTACTGGGTCTCGGATCTGTCAGCCTACTCGGCCACAGGGACAGGTTTCATGCCCCGGGTCGCCGGAAACTGGTGGAGCTATGCGGGCCATCAGGTTTCCACGCAGGAGACAAGCTGGGGAGCGATCAAAAAGCAATCCCGGTAAAAATACAAGTATCTGCGAATGAACTTTTTATTGCCCCGAAGAGGCACCATGAGCTCTTCAGGGCGTCGTTTGTAGTTCAAGCCCTATCTGGGGAGGTGAACTCAGCGTTCACACTGACGATATACAACCTGAAGACCGAAATATCTATCCGTCACATAGGCGTAGTCTCCCGATACGGCCACGCCATAGGCGAAGGCTGGTGTGTCGACAGACCCCACGATCACAGGCGATCCGGGCGTGCTTATATCAATTACCTGAAGACCGGAATATCTATCCGTCACATAGGCGTAGTCTCCCGATACGGCCACATTCAAGGCCCAACCTGGCGTATCAGCAAATCCCACGAGCGACGGCGATTCAGGCGTGCTAACATCTATTATCTGAAGACCGGAACTCTCATCAGCTACATAGGCGTAGTCTCCCGATACGGCCACACCCCGGGCATAACCCGGTGTGCCAACAGATCCCGCGATCTCAGGTGATCCGGGCGTGCTTATATCTATTGCCTGAAGACCGGAACCGTAATCCGCTACATAGGCGTAGTCTCCCGATACGGCCACATTAAAAGCCAAGCCTGGTGTGTCGACAGACCCCACGATCACAGGCGATCCGGGCATGCTTATATCTATTATCTGAAGACCGGAACGCTCATCCGCCACATAGGCGTAGTCTCCCGATACGACCACGCCATAGGCAAAGCCTGGTGTATCGACAGACCCCGCGATCACAGACGATCCGGACGTGCTTATATATATTGCCTGAAGACCGGAACTGCCATCCGCTACATAGGCGTAGTCTCCCGAGACGGTCACTCCATAGGCAAGGCCCGGTGTATTGACAGATCCGGCGATTGGCGGTGACTCAGGTGTACCTATATCTATTACCTGAAGACCGGAACTGCCATCCGCTACATAGACGTAGTCTCCCGAGACGGCCACATTAAAAGCCCAGTCTGGTGTGTCGACAGACCCCGTGATCACAGGCGATCCGGGCGTGCTTATATCTATTACCTGAAGACCGGAACCGAAATCCGCTACATAGGCGTAATCTCCCGAGACGGCCACACCCTGGGCGATGTCCGGTGTGCCGATAGATCCCGCGATCACAGGCGATCCTGGCGTGCATATATCTATTACCTGAAGACCGGAACTGCCATCCGCCACATAGGCATAGTCTCCCGAGACGGCCACATTAAAAGCCAAGCCTGGTGTGTCGACAGACCCCACGATCACAGGCGATCCGGGCATGCTTATATCTATTGCCTGAAGACCGGAACCGTAATCCGCCACATAGGCATAGTCTCCCGAGACGGCCACACCCCGGGCATAGCCCGGTGTGTCGACAGATCCCGCGATCACAGGCGATCCTGGCGTGCTTATATCTATTACCTGAAGACCGGAACTGCCATCCGCCACATAGGCGTAGTCTCCCGAGACGGCCACACCCCGGGCATAGCCCGGTGTGTCGACAGATCCCACGATCACAGGCGATCCGGGCGTGCTTATATCTATTACCTGAAGACCGGAACTGCCATCCGCCACATAAGCGTAATCTCCCGAGACGGCCACACCCCAGGCGATGTCCGGTGTGCCAACAGATCCCGCAATTACAGACGATCCGGGCGTGCTTATATCTATTACCTGAAGACCGGAACTGCCATCCGCTACATAGGCGTAATCTCCCGATACGGCCACACCCTGGGCGATGTCCGGTGTGCCAACAGATCTCGCGATGTGCAAATAATCCTCATAGTCGATGCAATCGCTGTCACCTGCGGGAGGACAGACCGGGTTCGATTCATCGCTGCACGAAATCGGCATAAAGCATAAGAGAGCTGTTCCAAGCAAGCATATGGATAATCTTGATAACAGCCCATCAGCAGACAATCGATTATCTTCAGAATTCATAATTATGCCCCCTCAGAATGTGTCATATGATGAAAATGCATTTTAACACAGTTTGAATTGTGAATGGGAAAATATTGCTGCTTAATTGTTTGAAATGAAGTTGTTGGCAAGAATGGTTTTTATTACATGTTTTGTTTCCTTTACGAACTACAATTATTGTGGTGAGAAAAAAGATAAATAACCTGATTCGGCTCTAAAGTTGTCCACTATGGGGAGCCATTGATTTTATACTGCGTATCCAGCTGACATAACTCAAATTATAACCGTTGACCATCTGACATCTCTTGTTACACTGGTAACCAGTGCGGTAAACCCTTTTCTATTTCATACGATTTTCTGCTGGTTAGAGAACCAGATAACAAAAGGAGAGAACTGATGAGTATGTCAAAATGTAGTAATTTCGTGTTGGCAATGTTTCTGATAGTGTTCGTCTCCACGCCTTCCCTGGGCCTGGTCGCGGCTGGTGGGGAGGAGCCGGTCACGCTGGCGACTTTTGTGCGCGCTGAGACCGATGCCGCGATCAAAGTGATCCATGACCAGGGCGGCTTTGGCGTTCTGAACCATAACAGGGTGCTGACTCCGCTCGATCAACAGTTCGTGATCAGGATGAACCGCGACACGCTTTACTCCACAGCTGTTCTCGACCTGAGCAGCCCTGCGGCAGTCACATTGCCGGAGGCCGACGGCCGCTACATGAGCCTTCACGTCATCAACCAGGATCATTTCAGTTATGCGGTATCCGAACCTGGCCGCTATGAACTCACCGAGGACGCTGTCGGCAGTCGGTACGTATACCTGATCGTTCGCACATTCATTGATGCCGATGACCCCGAAGACATCAAGGCAGCCAATACGATGCAGGACGCTATATTAATCGAGGGTGGTGGGGATGGGCCGCTCGATATTCCGGACTGGAACGAGAAACAGCGTCTGACTGCAAGGCAGGCGCTGAACACGCTGGCCAAGCTCGGCATGAATGCCACACGGGCATTCGGCACGAAGGAAGAAATATATCCGATCGATCATCTGGTCGGGGCGGCAGCCGGCTGGGGCGGTCTGCCGCAGAAGAATGCGTTCTACGAGTTAGCTTCAGTGACCAGGAACGATGGCACGCCACATTCGGTCACGGTGAAGGACGTGCCTGTCGACGCGTTCTGGTCGGTGACAGTATACAATGCCGACGGTTTTATCGATGAGAATGAGCTGGGCGTTTACAGTTTCAATAACGTCACGGCCAACCCGAACGACGACGGATCCATTACGATCCATTTCGGCGACTGTGACGGTGGTCGTGTGAACTGCCTGCCGATCTCAGAGGGTTGGAACTATGCCGTGCGCATGTACGCGCCGCGCCCGGAGATCCTTGACGGATCCTGGACCTTTCCGGAAATAAAGCCGGTCCGGTGAATTTTGTCTGGGGAACTCTGCCTATGCACAGAGAGTTCCAAAGCTGTCCACTATGGGGAGCCAGATTATTTAGGCTGGGAACTGGGAATCCGTTAACCTGCTGCCGGGGAATTCTACTTCGCGCCCGATGCTTCCATTGCCTGCAATTGTACGGCCTTCTTGTTCAGCAGTTCACGCGAAAGCGCATAGGCGATGTAGTACTTGTAGATGTTCGCCACATACGTCACCGTTTCCTGCCCGACAATTCTCAGTGCGGCATACTCGACGTTCTGAAACCATTTGTCCGGGTCCAGTTCCATTTTCTCCGCCCGGGCTCGCATCTTCCTTACTTTGTTCGGGCCGGCATTGTAGGCGGCCCACGTAAAGGCAAACCGATCGGCCTCTGTCAGTTCAGGGCCTGAGAAGTATTTCTCCCTGAGGAAAGCCAGATACTTCACGCCGGCATGGATGTTGTTCTCGATCTCGGTAACATCCGGGAACCCGATGTACTCGGCGGTGCTCGGCAGCAGCTGCATGATGCCGACGGCACCAGCCCGGCTCTGGGACTCGTGATCGAGGCCGGACTCCTGGTAAGCCTGGGCTACAATGGCCAGCCAATCGAATCCGTACTGATCACCGTACTCCTTGAAAAACAGCATGAAGCCCTCGAGCTTCTGCCGCTCGAGTTCGTCCATGGGATTCCTGATCCATTTCGTTGTCTCAAAGTACCGGTCGGAAAGCATATTGCCGAGAAGGCTGCCCCTGCGGATCTGAGGCAGAAACTCCTTGAGGTTCGCTTCGAGCTCGGGATTATTCTTTCGGATCGCCCAGCCGATGTAGCCGCCGGTGCTGATCTGGATGTCTTCACGGACGACGACATCGGGGAATATCCGAGCCCAGAGTTCTGCCTTGAAGTCATCTATGATCGTCATGTCCACTACGCCAGCATTGACGAGCTCGATGATATCCTCGCTCAGGAGATTGGCGTCCGCTTCCACGATAAGGATCCGGGGTATCATTCTGGAGGCGAATTCCTCGTTGAGCTTCTTGAGGTGCTCGACGTAACTGCTTCCCTTAAGAACGTACACCGAACGGCCCGTCAGGTTGTAAATGTTCGTGATACCCTCGACACTCTTGTTTGTAACAAGGACCTCATTAACGGTCCACCTGTGGCCGGAGATGAAATTGACCTGGCGCTCGCGCTCCGGGGTGATCGTCAGCAACGCGGCGGCAATATCCCCTCTGCCTTCGATCAGCGCCGGAATAAGCTCATTGAACGGTACGGGCACGAAGGCGACACGCGTCATGAGCTCTCTTCTGGACACACCCTTGTTGAGGGCCTTTTCGTATTCGTGGAGGAACTCCGCCTGGAGACCCTTGGGCTGCCCGTTATAGATAAAGAAGTCCGTCTTGCTGATCGTCACCAAAGCGCGAACGACCTTGTGCTCCTTCATCACCGGGAGATCGTCAGTTGACTTTACGGCACCGCCATCCGGAAAGATCCGGGCGAGCGGGTCATCCTGCTCCTGGGCAAGCGCTGCTATACAGAAACCTGAGCAGATGAAGACGAGAAGATATGCGATCCTCAGATGAGTTTTCCGTGACAATTTAATCACCGCTTCGTCAGGGTTACATACTGCTCGTCAAGAATACACTCGAAATCCGGAGAAGTCTAGCCGTACTTCGCGATGAACGGCAGCTGATACTTGCTTATCTTTGCAGTTGACAGCACATTAGCCGTCGGGCGACTATCAGCCTTGCGATTGTCCTTAACCCACCCGCCACCCACGCTGGAGACGACATGAAGACCCTGTTTATCCTGAGTTCGACACTGCTTGTACTGATGATCGCAGGGACGCCAGTGCCCGTTGCCGCGGCGGCTGAAGTGGTAGTGATCCGCAATGTTACAGTCATCGACGTCAGCGACTATGGCACCGCCAGGGCAGATATACCGAATGCGGTCGTTGTGATGCGTGGGAACAGGATCATTGCGGTGGGTCCGGCAGATTCGGTGGACATTCCGGACGGTGCACGCATCATCGACGCTGGTGGCGGCTACCTCATTCCCGGTTTGATCGATTGTTTTGCCGCCTTGAACCATCAGGCCCAGGCCAACGCCTATCTGGCTATGGGCGTCACCACGATCCTTGGCGTCGAGAGCACACGGCGAGGCCCGTTGGACCGCGATTCAGATCCGTCGCCGGATATTCGCCGGCTGGGTGAGGTGGGCTATGAAGCCGCGCCTCTGGCCGATCTTCTGGCCGCGGTGGAAGCGGAAAAAGCCAGGGGTGCCGCAGCTCTGCTGGTCATGTACCGCGTTTCCCCTGACCAGATGCAGGTGGTGGTTGCCCGGGCCCACGAGCTTGGTCTGCCGGTGATCGGCGAGTTGGCCCGGACCGGCTATGTCGAAGCATCAGCCATGGGCGTAGATGCCTTTGTCCATACCACCCGCTATTCGCTGGGGCTGGCCTCTGATGAGCTGCGCCGGGGCATCGATGCCGAGCCATTCAGCAATGACCTTGACAGTGCCAAATGGCAGTATTATCAGTTGCTGCCCGAACTTGCGAGTGACACCAGAGCGGTCCGCAGCTATGGCGAAAGAATTGCCGACGGTGGCGCGGCGCTCATGCCGACCCTGAGCCTGGGCTACCTCGATCGACCCGGCCACGCCAATCCATGGGATGAACCGGTCAGTGTCATCATCGACGCACGCGACATCCACTGGCCGGCTGATCGGCTGACCGGCGAGCACGAGTACACCGCCGAAAATGCCGCCGCCTACCGGAACATCGCCCTGGCCGAGATCATG
>CBDUYR010000053.1:0-18891 GCA_965371515.1 uncultured bacterium
TTCTGGCGGATCGTGCGGCCGTTGTCCCAGCCCTTCTTCGGGGCGGGGGCGCGCTGAGCCGCAGCCCTGGCTTTTGCCTTCGGCTTGACCCTGGCCTTCGTTTTTACCTTGGCCTTGGCCTTTGGTTTGGCTTTGGCCTTCGCCTTCGGTTTGGCTTTGGCCCTTGCCTTCGGTTTGATCTTTGTCTTGGCTTTTGCCTTGGCCTTTGTCTTTGCTTTTACCGTAGCTTTAGTTTTCGTCCTGGCTTTGGCCTTCGCCTTCCCCGTGCCGCGGGAGAGCCTGCCGTATACCGTATCGACGATATCGGCCTTTGGCATAGATTCGGATATCGCAATCCTCTTCTTCTTCGCGAGCGCGAGGAGGGCCTTCTTCGTCATTTTCTTCAATTCCGACTTTGTCATGGCTATTCCTCCTTCGCGGTGAGCCCAATCAATAAAGGGCTCCGCGAGCGCCATTGTCAAGGTTAAAGGCGGGTGAGAAAAGAGTATAGCCGAAGAAGCGGCAAAAGTCGAAACCGAAAACGATTCCTGATTGAAATAACTTACATAACAAGGTGCTCTTCCAGTGGGGAAAGCCCTTGAAAAATAACGAGATTTGTGATATAAACAATATGGTGGTTCGATAATTAGTGCCGGAGCCCGCAAGGGCGCGACGGCACAGGGGAGGCTCCACCGATCCAGCTCTCTTTTCCTGCCTTGTGCCGACGTTACCCCCCTGCCCCAGGGCAATCTCCGACATGGAATGTCGACTCCGCTATTTCGCCGGTGGGGATACCCGCTCCACCCGATACCAGCCGACCCGCGCTTCGTTATACCGGCGCTACGCGTGCGGCCTTCGGGGGGAGTCGCCGCACTGCCGGAGCGCATTCTGAGGGGGAGAGATGCGAAATTCGAGTATGAGAATCGGTGCCGCGGCGGGGTGCGTCCTGCTTGCGGCTCTTTTTATTCTCTCGATCGATTCGGTATCACATGGAAAAGACAAGCCGGTCCCGCGGCCGAGGTTCTATAAACCCGTCGTACGCGAGACCGCGCCTGACATCCCCGGGTACGAACCGCGGGCGAGTATCGCGGCTGCGGTCGACACTCACTGCATCGTGTCGTTCGATTTCGAGCAGATGCACTGGTTTGGGTGGACCCGCATAGACAACACGGCGCAGAAGGGCACGTTTTTCCACGTAGACGATTTCGCCGGCCTGGAAGGAGGCTCCCACGGCCGTCTTGTCCCGATCGAGGGGACTAAGTCGATGTGGTGCGGCGTGAAGCCGGCCGCGGGATTCGATAACTATCTGTGCTCCTGGGAGGCGGCGCCGGGATACGGTGACGACTGGGTACAGGAACTGGTTGCCTGGGCACCCGATACCCTCGTGGAAATAAGCTACCATCTGGTCTGCGACACTGAACCGGGACAAGACATCGTATCAGTGGGCTGGTATATCGGGATTGAGGAGATCTGGGCGACTTATTCCGGTGTCGTCGATACGATCGCCACTCATGCCATAGAGAAGTCGTGGTCGACTGAGTGGGGAGCGTACTACTTCTTTCGTTTCACTTCCGATGGATCGGTCTCGGACGAGGACGGTGCGATCGACACGGACGGCGCCGTCCTCATAGACAGCATCACGATAGACTATGACGGAAGCCTCTTCGATTACGAGGATTTTGAATCGTACGATCCAGGCGAAACGTACGCCGGACGCTGGGCCGGGTACCCTGCGAATGCGTACGGACGATATTCGGGATTGACGAACAATCTGATAGATCACGATCCCTGCGCAGAGAATTTCGCCACGATCATAATGTTCTTCGTCGAGTCCTCCTACCCGAGCAGCGAGTATCCCGGCCAGTACAACACGCCGTTCTGCCTGGGGCAGTCCGGACTCAATGACCCATGCCAGGATGAGATGGTCGCCTCGCCGTGGATCGACATGGGCAGAGGCAGTATCGGCTGCGACGAGAACCAGGACTATATGCTCCCGCCCGGCGAGACGGGGGATATGGGCGGCTATATGCTGAGCTACTCCGTCTACCTCGACAATCCCGTAGAGAACCTCGTGTTCCATACGTGGAAGGTGAGGAACCTGGAGGACGGCTGCCCCGGCCGGTGGCTCGAGGAACCGCTGGTCCGCTACTACGGCGATGACGGGCTGTGGTACAGGTTCGAGCATGACATAAGCAATTTTGTCACTTCAGATTCAATACAGGTCGCCCTCGGTGTGGTAGACATGTGCTCCGTCTGGTACGGGATCTACGGCGACTGCGCCGAGCACACACCTGCCCCGTGGTTCGACAACGTTAAGGTGAGCTACTACAAGATGAGGGGCCCGCAGTGGAGTTGCCAGGGAGCGGATCTCTTCCAGGACAATTTCCCCTCTACAGACGATATCGAGAGCTATGTTCGTGCCGACATGGCTGCCGACGTCAGCCCGATCTCATACCCGGGGATCGTTCCCGGCGACTCGGTCGTCGTGACCTGCTGGGCACCGAACGCAGGCGGCCTCGATACGCTGGGAACGGGTGAGGCGAGGGTCTACCTGCACTGCAACGTCTATTTCCTCGGCTCTGACGGCAAGCCCGACCTCTTCGGCCCACAGCTCGAGGGAACGTACGGCACATACATAAGCGATAATGGAGACTGGACGGTCCTGCTCTGCGAGCCCGCGTGCACTTCGACCGGTGCCATTGCGCCGGACAGGTACTGCGTCGATCTCAACGACTCACTCTTTACACGCGGATATCTGATCGAATACTACTTCAAGGCATACGATCTCGACGGGGTGAGCACGACACTGCCGGAAGGCGCCGAAGTCCATCCGCCCGACCCCTGCCTGTCGGGACGATATCGATTCGAGTTCACCTGCCTGCCGACCATGAAAGCCGTTCCCGGCGTGTTGTACGTGGATGACTTCGATGGGAGAGGAACACCCGAGGGTATCGCGCAGCTATATCTGGAGCTGACATTCAGGGACGTCATCGCTACCGGCGAGCCAATGCCTGACAGGTACGATGTGAACCAGCCTTCCTCGATGGTCGGCAACAGCCTGGGCAGCAGGATCAGGATGGCGCACCTTCTGACATACAACATGATCATCTGGGATTCAGGAGACCTCAAAAACGGCACGATCATCTCAGGAGAAAACGTGGCGGACAAGAGTGACGATATCGGGCTTCTGACGGAATGGCTGGACCTGACGGAGTACTGGAGAGCTGGCATAATGGTGTTCGGTGACAATACCGCGGCCGATGTGTCTCAGTATACCGACGGCCTGCATCTGCTCGGCGACCTGTGCGGCACCGAACTTGTCAACTCCAGCTATTACGAGATGACAGGTGGCTACGAAGAGGGAGGGATGACCTCGGCTCTGGTCTCCGGATTTGACGGAGGCCTGTTCGATGGGTTCGAGTTTTATGTCTACAGCGGCTGCCCGGTGCTTGCCGATCTCGATGTGCTCGGCGCCACCGGAATCGGGATCCCCGCACTCAGTTATCCCGATGTCGGCGGGAATCCGTATTATGCCGGCATCATATCCCAGCGGGATAACGCGCAGGGTGCCGATACACGCTCTGAATGGTTCGGATTCAGCTTCATGCGTATCAGGGATACGGGGCTCGGGGTAATGGTCAGAAACGAGTTCCTTGTACGGGCCTGGAGAAGCTGGCTGATGGGGCCGGCTCCTGATGTTGATATTACCGGCGATGAGATCCCCGCCGTCACGACCCTTGCCGGCATATATCCCAACCCGTTCAACCCGGTCACCAGGGTCGCATTCAGCCTGAAGGAGAAGGGATACGTCTCGATGCGGGTCTACGACGTCTCCGGCAGGCTGGTGCGCGTCCTCGTCGACGAGGTGCGCGAGGCGGGATCGTACGAGGTCGTCTGGGACGGCGCAAACGAAAGCGGCCGCAGGACGGCCAGCGGGATCTATTTCTGCCGCATGGAGGCGGGCGACTACGAGCGGACGCTCAAGATGGTCCAGCTCAGATAAGAGATGGGATGAACAGGGCGGAAACGGAGTGAATCCGCCCGATGAAATAGAAGCCGAAGGTAAGGAGGGTCCGATGAAGCGCACAGTGATCGTTGTTCTCGCGGCTGTTCTTGTCGTTTCGCTGATCTCGATCTCCGGAGCGAAAGACACAAAAAAGGAGCAGGCCCGATTCTACAGGCCGAACTACGAAGCGGACGGCATGGACATTCCCGGGTACGAGACCCGGACGAACCTGACCGCCGCAGCGGCCGACACCTACTGCATCGTCTGGTATGACTTCGAGGGGATGGACTGGCAATCCTGGACGCAGGTCGACAACACGGCGCAGAAGGGCGTCTTCTTCCACGTCGACGATTTTGCCGGCCTGGGCGGCGGCACTTTCGGTCGTCTCGTGCCGATAGAGGGGGCCAAATCGGTATGGTGCGGAGCCCGACCCACCGGTGACTACTCCTGTTCCTGGGCGTCGGCGCCCGGCTATGGCAACAACTGGACCCAGTGCTTTGAAGTCGATGCCTTCATTCATGAGATGGGACTGTCCGTGTCCTACCACATCGTCAACGATACGGAGAGCGATTGGGACTTCGTCTATTTCGAGCATTCGGACTGGTATATCGATGGGCCTAACTGGGAGATCCAGGCGACCTACGACGGGGTGATCGATACAGTAGTCACTCATGAGATATCTACGGCGAGGGCCAGATCCAAGCTGCGGTTCCGCTTCCAATCGGATCATGCGTACTCGGACGAAGACGGTATTTACGACACGGACGGCGCCTGCATCATCGACAGCATTACGATTGCCGATGACAGCGGCGTCCTCGATTTCGAGGATTTCGAGTCTTCCGAGAGTGGAGATACGTCTGCCGGCAACTGGTTCGCGTACGAAGGCTCGAACACATGGGATGATCCGTACGGTATATATTCCGGGCTGGCGATGGGCCTCCAGTCCAGGGACCCATGCGGGAACAACTTCTCGACGGTCGTGATGTTTTTCGAGGGCTCTCCCTATCCCAGCCAGGACTACCCGGGTCTCTTCGAGACGCCGTACTGCACAGGCGCGGGCGGGATCGAGAAGCCGTGCCAGAACGAGATGATCGTCTCTCCCCCGATAGACCTGACCCGCTACAGCACGGGGCGCGACAACGTTCAGGACGCGGCGATCCCGACTGGAGAGTTGCCTGCGCTGGGCGGGTTCAGACTCGAGCACGCCGTATACAGCGATAATCCAATGAATACCCTGGTATTTCGCACTTACGAAATAAGAAATATAGAGAACGGTTGCAGGGGAAGCTGGATCGGGCCCAGTTTGTGGTTCCCGTACGAACCTACGGGCTGGTGGACCTCATGGTGGGACATCAGTCATATCGTGACCGCCGACACCATACAGGTGTCCCTTGGCATTGTCGACATGTGTTCCGAATGGTACGGAGTATACGGCAACTGCGAGGATCACACTCCCGCTCCCTGGTACGACAATGTGAGGATACGCAGGTGGGATCATAGCGGTCCCCAGTGGAGCGTCAGGCGGATCGAGCTCTTCCAGGACACCTTCCCGCAGGAAGTCGACGGAAGCATGAACCCGATGGAGGAGTTCTGCCGTGCCGATATGGCTAACGACGTCGCCCCGGGCGAAGACTTCGACCGTATCGATCCGGGCGATTCCGCTGTCGTCACGGTGGCGGCCCCCAACTCAGGCGGCCTCGATACACTCGGCACTGGCGAAGCGAGAGTCTACTTCCACTGCAACGTGGAGTTCCTCGGTCCCGACGGGAAGCCGGACATCGCCGGCGCCCAGCTTGCGGGCACGTACGGAACGTATGTGAGCGACAACGGCGACTGGACGATACTGCTATGCGAGCCCGCAGCCACCTCCAGCGGCAACATCGCGCCGGACAGGTACTGTATCGATCTCAACGACGCCCTGTTTACGCGCGGTTACATGATCGAGTACTACTTCAAGGCGTATGATATCCTGGGCAATTCGTCAACACGCCCCGAGGATGCCGAGCAGGCCGACGGCGACCGCTACGAATTCACCTGCCTGCCGACACTGAGGATGGTCCCGGGCGTTCTATATGTAGACGACTACCACGGCCGCGGGACGTTCGAGGGACTGGTCCAGACATATTTCGACCCGACATTCGAGGCCGTCTGCGCTACAGGCGAGATTCCCGACCGTTATGATGTCAACGGACCGTCCTACGGTGTCAGCAACGGCATAGGTGCCTACGTTTCGGCAATGCACGCCTCGTCGATCTTCTGCTTAGCCTACGAGAAGGTCATCTTCGATTCAGGCGATCTTCACTCGGTGACGATCACCGATGGTACGTATAACTCCGACA
Organism: uncultured bacterium; assembly: GCA_965371515.1. Lineage (GTDB taxonomy): Bacteria > Krumholzibacteriota > Krumholzibacteriia > Krumholzibacteriales > Krumholzibacteriaceae > JAUWCL01. The sequence continues at coordinate 6,325 of CBDUYR010000053.1, forward strand.
AATCGAACGATGCACAGCTGCTCGTTGACTGGATGAATGTCTCGGAGCACAAGGTCGGGCTGCTTGTCATGGGCGACCAGGTCGCCTACGACCTCGCGCAGTCCGCTGCTGCCGTCGCTCACGAGCTCGTCAGCACGATCTGCGGCGTCACGCTTGTAAATAACAGTTACTACAACCTGACCGGTGGAGATAACGGAGGAGGAACCCTGAATCCCCACATCACCGGCGTTATGGCCGGTCCGTACGACGGCCTGTCCTACTACGCCTCCGGCGGCTGCCCGCTCATCAACGACTTCGATGTTCTCGAGATAACCGGCCTCGGCACATACGCGCTGGAGTATCCTGACTACAACAGCCTGCCGTACTACGCCGGTATCTACACAGACCAGCTGAACTACGCCAGCCAGCCGCTCAGGACCGTCTGGGTCGGACACAGCTTCATGCTCATCCGCGACGACGTGCAGGGTATGCTCGCGAGGAACCGGTTCCTGGTGGACACGTACCAGCTCTTCGAGAACGGTATAAACATGACTCCGGCGGAGATTCCCGCAGTGACATTCCTCTCGGGCAACTTTCCCAACCCGTTCAACCCGGCGACGAGGCTCTCGTTCGGCCTCGCAAAGAAGGGACACGTCTCGATGCGTGTCTACGACGTCGCGGGCCGGCTGGTGCGCGTGCTCGTCGACGATGTGCGCGAGGCCGGCTCGTATGAGGTGGTCTGGGACGGGACCAACGACGATGGCCGCAGGACTGCAAGCGGGATATACTTCTGTCGCATGGAGACCGGCGATTACGAACGGACACTGAAGATGGTTCAGCTCAGGTGATGCAAGGAGGCGAAGATGAAACGATCGACGTCAATTATGATCGCGGCTGCTCTCGCGGCAGCCTTGCTGGCGCCGAATGATGCGCTCTCGCGGCCGAAAGAAGACAAGACGAAGGGAATACGTCCAGGCGTCGAGGTCCCGGCGGAGCTGGTGAAGGAGGGGGAGGCCCTTCTTGAATCTCTCGGCAGGCCGGTACTGAAGTCGGCGGCGGTCGATACCTTCTGCATCGTCTGGTACGATTTCGAGACGGTCGACTGGCAGGGCTGGACCGCGGTGGACAATACGGCCCAGGTTGACACCTTCTTCCACATAGACGACTTCGCAGGCCTCGGAGGCGGCGACTACGGAAGGCTTGTGCCGATAGAGGGCACAAAGTCGGCCTGGTGCGGCACGAGGTCCGGGGATGACTTCTACCTGTGCCACTGGAGGACCGCTCCCGGATACGGGAACTTGTGGGACCAGTCCCTGGTGACTGACGCGTTTCCCTTCACAGGCATACTGACATTTTCCTATCACGGTGTATTCGATTCGGAGTTTGAGTGGGACTACACTCATGTCGAATACTGTTTCGGGGAGGACTGGATCCGGATAGTCTCTATCGACGACGTTCTCGACACGGTGGCGGTTCACACGCTGTTCACCGGCGCTGCCCAGACGAAGCTGAGATTCCATTTCGTTTCGGACGGGTCCTGGTCGGACCAGGACGGCCTGTTCGACAGCGATGGAGCCTGCATCATCGACAGCATCACGGTATCGGATGATACCGGCCTGATCCATTTCGAGGATTTCGAGTCGGCCGACGCCGGAGCCCTGGACACCGATTTCTGGCATTGCCGGCCCGGCGAAGCATACGGATCGTACGCCGGCATCATACCGAACCTGCAGGACAAGGACCCCTGCGGCACGAACTTCACCTCCCAGATAGTATTCTTTATAGGATCGCCATGGATGAGCGCCGATTATCCCGGGATGCCGGTCACGCCATTCTGCACCGGGGCCGGCGGACTGGAAGGGCCGTGTCAGAGCGAAGCGGCCGTCTCGCCTGTAATCGACATGACGCGCTACAGCAGTGGATGCGACGAGGTCCAGGACCTTGACATCCCGCCGGAGAAGCTGCCCGAACTGGGGGGCGCCATCCTGAGGTACACCATCTACATGGATCTGCCGAGGAGCAATCTCGTCTTCTACAACTGGAAGATGCGGAGCATCGTGGACGGCTGCCCGAATCAGTGGGAGGGACACTCAATTGCATACTCCGGAGGCGACAGGGAGTATATCCAGATCGATTCCGATGTCTCCTGGTGGGCTGGGGAATATCCGGTGCAGATAGCATTTAATGTAATCGATATGTGCGAAGCCTGGTACGGGGTCTACGGCGACTGCGCTGAGCATACACCATCGCCCTGGCTCGACAACATCCGGCTGTACAAATATTCTACTGCCGGCCCGCAGTGGAACGCGCGCAACCTCGATCTCTTCCAGGATACTTTCCCGCAGGACGGAAACGACATGGAGAGCTTCTGCCGCGCCGATAATGCGAACGACATCGCCCCTGGCGATGAGTTCGGCCGCATCGACCCCGGTGACTCTGCCGTTGTCACCGTAGATGCTCCTCTCGCCGGCGGCCTCGACACCCTGGGCACAGGTGAAGCGAGGGTCTACTTCCACTGCAGCGCCCAATATATAGGCGGCGAGCCCCTCAAGCCGCACCTCTTCGGCCCGTCACTCGAAGGCACGTACGGTTCGTACGTAAGTGACGACGGGGACTGGACGATCCTCCTCTGCGAGCCTGCCGCCACTTCGGCCGGCAACTTCGCGCCGGACAAGTACTGCATCGATCTCAACGACTCGCTCTTTACGCGCGGGTACATGATCGAGTACTACTTCAAGGCGTACGACTTCGACGGCATCGCCACGACATGGCCGCATTCGGCGGAGGCGCCAGACGGCGACCGGTACGAGTTCACCTGCCTCCCGACGCTGAAACAGGTCCCCTGCATCCTGTATGTCGACGATTATCACAACAGGGGCACATTCGAGGGTATCGTCCAGACGTATATGGATCAGGCCATAACATCTGTGAATCCCGGGTGGGAGTTATATCCCCATGTCGACAGGTACGACGTCAACGGCCCGTCCTACGGTGTCAGCAACGGCATAGGCGCCTACGTCTCAGCCGGCAGCGCCTCTGCGATCTTCTGCCAGGCCTACGATATGGTGCTCTTTGACTCGGGCGATCTCAACTCGGTGACGATCAGCGATGGTACGGGTAACTCCGACAAGTCGAACGACGCTCAGCTGCTTGTCGACTGGCTGAGACTCTCCGATCACGATGTAGGCCTGTGCGTGCTGGGGGATGACGTAGCCTATGACCTTGACCATGCATTCTCCGCCGTTTCTGCCGAGCTGATGAGTACGATCTGCGGCGTACAGCTTGTTGACAGGAGCTTTTTCGAACTGACCGGCGGGGTCGAGGGCGGCGGGATCGCCAACCCGCTTGTACTCGGTGTTCCCGGGTCCCCGTTCGAAGGCTTTCAGTATTACGCGTATGGAGGATGCCCGGGCATCAGTGATTTCGATGTGCTCGACGCGACCGGGCCGGGTGAGTATGGCCTTAGATACGATGGCTATCTCGGAGGACCGCCCTGGGCGGGCATATACACCGAGCAGCTGAATAACGGCGGCCACCGGCTGGCTACTATCTGGATCGGCCACAGCATAATGATGGTCCGGGATGCCGATCTTGAGCTGCCACCGGCCAGGAAAAGGCTGATGGTAATCGTTTACGGATTCCTGGGGGCGTTTCTAAATCCTCCGTCTCCGGCGGAGATCCCCGCAGTGACGTCGCTCTCGGATAACTTCCCCAATCCCTTCAACCCGGCCACAAGGCTGAAATTCAACCTCGCAAAGAAGGGGCACGTAAGGCTGCGCGTCTACGACGTTTCCGGACGGTTGGTGCGCGTGCTCATCGACGAGATCCGCGAGGCGGGCTCGTACGAAGTCCTCTGGAACGGCACGAACGACGAGGGCCGGAAGACGGCGAGCGGGATCTACTTCTGCCGCATGGAGGCCGGCGATTACGAACGGACGCTGAAGATGGTCCAGCTCAGATAAGGTAAGGAGAGAGAGATGAAAACCCTGTTACTTGTTGCGCTGGCGGCTGTGCTGGCAGCGGCCGCGGTGCCGGATGACGCCATGTCGCGTCCAAAAAAGGACGAGATCAAGGGACTGAGGCCCCGTATCGAGGTCCCCGACGCGCTCAAGGAGGAGGGGGAGGCCCTCCTCGAATCCCTCGGCAGGCCGATGCTGAAAGCAACCGGAGTCGATACCTTCTGCATCACCTGGTTCGACTTTGAGCATGCCGACTGGCAGGGATGGACGATAAGGGATAACACCGCCCAGCGAGACATCTTCTTTCACATCGATGACTTCGCCGGCCTGGATGGCGGCGACTACGGCAGGCTCGTCCCGATAGAGGGCGCAAAGTCCGCCTGGTGCGGCGCGAGGCCCGGCGACGATTTCTACCTGTGCGGCTGGTCTGATGCCCCGGGGTACGGAAACTTCTGGAACCAGGCGCTGGTGACGGATGCGTTCCCGTTCGCCGGCATCTTGACTTTTTCCTATCACGGCGTCTTCGATTCTGAGCCGGAGTGGGACCGCACGATCATAGAATACTCTTTCGGCGGGAACTGGGTCCCGGTCGATTCGATCGACGGGGTAGTCGACACCGTGGCGGTGCATACGATTCTCACCGGCGCTGTGCAGACGAAGTTGAGATTCCACTTCATATCGGACGGTGCCTGGTCCGACCACGACGGTCTCCACGACAGCGACGGGGCGTGCATCATCGACAGCATAACAGTCGCGGACATCAATGGGCTGATCCACTTCGAGGATTTCGAGTCGGCCGATGTCGGCGACTTAGACACCGACTTCTGGCACTGCCGACCCGGCAAGGAGGCGTACGGCTCGTATACGGGTCTTGCCTCGAACCTCTACGAATTCGATCCATGCGGGATTAACATGTCGTCGCAGATAGTCTTCTTTCTCGGCTCCCCGTGGATGAGTGACGATTACCCCGGTATGCCGGTCACGCCGTTCTGCCTCGGCGCGGGCGGGCTGCTGCCGCCCTGCCAGGACGTGTCGGTCATCTCGCCGGTAATCGACTTGTCGCGGTACAGCAGCGGATGCGATGAAGTCCAGGACCTCGATATCCCGCCGGAGAAGCTGTCGGAACTCGGCGGGGCATCATTCAGGTTTACCATCTACCGGGATCTGCCCATGACGAATCTCGTCCTGTACAACTGGTCGATCCGGAACGTCGTAGACGGCTGCCCGTCGCAGTGGATGGACCGCACCTTCTGCTACTACGGAGGCGACAGGAAATATATCCAGTCGACATACGATGTCTCCGATCTCATCGGGGAATACCCGGTGCAGGTGCTGCTGAACGTGTTCGACATGTGCTCCATATGGTACGGGACGTTCGGTAACTGCGAGGAGCATACGCCGTCGCCATATTTTGATAACGTCCGGCTGTACAGGTACTCCACGGCCGGGCCGCAGTGGAGCGTGCGCAACCTAGATCTCTTCCAGGACACCTTCCCGCAGGACGGAAGCGACATGGAGAGCTACTGCCGCGCCGACATGGCCAACGACATATCTCCCGGGGACGAGTTCTTCCGCATAGATCCGGGCGACTCGGTCGTCGTTCAGGTAGATTCTCCAAACGCCGGAGGGCTCGACACGCTGGTCACCGGCGAGGCACGCGTATACTTCCACTGCAACGCCGATTTCAGAGGCGGCATGCCGGGCGGGCCAGACCTTGTCGGCCCTCAGCTCGAGGGCACGTACGGCACCTGGCTCAGCACTGAAGGGAGCGGGTGGGACGTCTTCCTCTGCGAGCCGGCTGCCACATCGGCCGGAAATATCGCACCCGACAAGTACTGCATCGATCTGAACGACTCGCTCTTCTCTCGCGGGTACATGATCGAGTACTACTTCAAGGCGTACGACCTCGACGGCGTCGCCACGACATATCCGAATGACGCGGAGCACCCCGACGGCGACCGGTACGAGTTCACCTGCCTGCCGTTACTGACGGGCAGGGTCCTGTACGTCGACGACTATCACAACAGGGGAACCTTCGAGGGGATAGTAGAGACATACATGAATATGGCTATCGCCCCTCTGATATATGAGAGATACGACGTCAACGGTCCGTCGAGCGGCGTGAGCAACGGCGTCGGCGCGTACACATCCGTCGATGACACAACTTCGATCTTCTGCCAGGCGTACGATATGGTGATCTTCGATTCGGGCGACCTGGAGAATGTCACTATCAGCCACGGCACTGCTAACTCAGACAAGTCGAACGACGCTCAGCTGTTCGTCGACTGGTTGAGGATCTCCAACCACAAGGTCGGCCTGTGGGTGCTCGGCGACGGAGTCGCTTCGGATCTGTCTTCATCTCCCTCTGCTGTCTCAGTGGAACTGATGAGCTCGATCTGCGGCGTGGATCTCGTCAATGAGAGCTTCTTCGAGCTGACCGGCGGATTCAATGGAGGCGGGATCGCCAATCCCCTTGTCGTCGGCGTCACGGGAACCCCGTTTGAGGATTTTTCTTACTATGTCGCGGGGGGATGCCCGGGCATCAACGAATTTGACGTCCTGGACGCCACCGGTCCCGGGCTGCGCGGATTTCTATACAGCGGGTATGCCGTGGGGCCGTCCTGGGCCGGCATATACACCGACCAGCTGAACAACAACAGCCAGCCGCTCAGGACCGTATGGATCGGTCACAGCATCATGGCCATGCGGGATAACACGCCTGAATACTGGTGGCCGGCGAGGCAGAGCCTCGCCATCCTCGTTGCGCAGTTCATGAATAATAAGACATATTTGCCGACCGGCACGGAAACCCCGGCGGTAACGTCTCTTGCGCAGAACTTCCCCAACCCGTTCAATCCGGCCACGAGGCTGAAATTCGCACTGAAGGAGAAGGGGCACGTAAGGCTGCGGGTCTACGATGTCACAGGCCGGCTCGTCCGTGTTCTCGTAGACGAGATCCGCGAGGCGGGCTCGTACGAGGCCATATGGGACGGCACAAACGACGCGGGCCGCTCAACGGCGAGCGGGATCTACTTCTGCCGGATGGAGGCCGACGATTACGAGCGGACACTGAAGATGGTCCAGCTCAGATAAGTATTCGATCGAGCCGAACTGGTATTTAAAAAGAAGGAGAAGACATGAGAGCTCTGATGATCGCCCTGGTCCTGTCGATGATCCTTCCCGCGGCGGGATTCGCGCAGAAGCCGTGCTACTGCGAGAACGACCTGTTCGTCAGCTGTACCGGCATGAGGGTCTCCGTATGTCCGCACGGGGGTTTCGAGAGGATCGACGATGGCTGCGGGACCGGTGTCGATTACATCGAGATCATTATCAGGGACTGCACAGGCACCGGAATCGCCGGGATACCATGGACCGATTACTGGATGAACGCATGCGACCCGGCGCACGAGCTGTGTCTTTGCGTAGAGGCTTTCGTCGCCGATTCGCTGACCGGGTCCAACGGCAGGACGACCTTTTCGGGGAAAATAGCAGCCGGCGGCTGCGTCCCGTCCGGCGGCATATATGTCGCCTGTCAGGGCATGACGATCCTGCAGAAACCGGACTGTGTCGCACCGGTCTGCCTCGACGTCGTGATCGTCAGCCCCGACATCAACGCCGACTGCGCCGTCAACCTCTCCGACCTGAGCTTCTTCGGCCAGACGTACAACAAACAATTGGGGGATGCCGGGTTCGACACATGCTGCGACTTCAACGACGACGACTGGTGCAACCTGAGCGACTTCTCCTTTATGGGCGAGCATTATCTTCACGGATGCTTCTGACGCCGGGGCACCGGGAAGGCTATGGAATGATAAGATCGTCTTGAGGTGGATAGCCGATCGTGGAACTATGATATTTACGCCCAGCGGCATCTATTTCTACCGCCTCGTCGCCGGGGACTTCGCACAGACTAAAAAAATGGTGCTGTTGCGATAAAAACGCTCAACCAGACATGAAACAGGGGGCGGGGCCTTCGGGCCCTGCCCCCTTGTGCAATTCGGTTCGATGGCGAGTATGCGCCGGTGCTTACGGATTCTCGAAATATGTCGTCATCGGCACGAACTCGGGTGTCGGACAGACGGCGATGTGCGAGCCGGAAGGCGAATGGGGCGAGCTCTATGTCATCTATGATGGAATCAACCCGCACGCAGGTGTATCCTTTTCCCCGTGGAGAACCTGACGGTGCATCGAAGGGGAATCGTGGACAAAGATCGACCGAAACGCCTCATCTCCCTGGACGTCTTCCGGGGACTGACCATCGCTGCCATGATCCTCGTGAACAATCCCGGAAGCTGGAGCCATGTCTACGGTCCATTGCGCCACGCCCAGTGGCACGGGTGGACCTTCGCCGATACGGTCTTCCCGGCATTTCTATTCATCGTCGGAGTGGCCGTCGCCTTTTCATTCGGCGGCAGGCTTGAAACGGGAGTAACCAGACGATCCCTGTATACAAAGATAATCCGCCGTGCGCTCATACTGTTCGCGCTCGGCCTTTTCCTCAGCGGCTTTCCCTTCAATGAACTCTCGACCCTGCGCATACCTGGCGTCCTGCAGAGAATAGCGGTCTGTTATCTCATCACCGCGGTTATCTTCCTCAATTCGACGTGGAAGGGGCAGCTTGCCTGGGCAATGGGGCTGCTGCTCTTCTACTGGTCCATCATGGAATGGATACCGGTCCCGGGAGCAGGCGCCGGCCTCTACGAAAAAGGATTCAACCTGGCAGCCTGGGTTGACGGCCAGCTCCTCGCGGGACACATGTGGTCGCAGACCAGGACATGGGATCCGGAGGGGATCATCAGCACTATCCCCGCGATCTCGACGACACTGTTCGGTGTTCTGGCCGGACACTGGCTGAAGAGTAATCAAACGCCGCGGGACAAGACGGTCGGGCTTCTTGTCATCGGCAGCGCGGCATTGCTTGTCGGCGCATTGTGGCATGCATGGCTGCCGATCAACAAGAGCCTGTGGACCAGTTCCTATTCCGTTTTTATGGCTGGCCTGGCTTCTATATGCCTGGGCGCCATCTACTATTTTGTTGACGTCTGCGGTAAAAAGAGATGGATCCAGCCGGCGCTTGTCTACGGCAGGAATGCGATCGCGGTCTACGTGCTGGCCGGGATCACGGCGAGGCTGCTCTACCTGATAAAATTTACCGGCGCTGACGGGAATACGCTAACCATAAAGGCATGGATCTATGACAATCTGTTTGCGTCCTGGCTGGGCGATCTGAACGGATCCCTGGCCTACGCGATCGCATTTATAATCGTGATGTACCTCTGCATGCTGCCGCTCTACAGGAAGAAGATCTTCATAAAGATATAGGACGAGAGCCAGGTGCCGGTGAGGAAGAGGCGGAATTGCACCTCCAGGGACAGTGTCAAGGATGCGACTGTACCTTATGGTTCACATTTCCAGCCGTCGATCCTCGTAGCCTCACCCCCACATTCTTGTAACCACAGCTATTTCATTTGGTTAACAAGGGTGCCCTCTGTGCCGTAATGCTGGTCCCTCCCTTGCAAAGGTGTCTGGTTGACAGCTCCAACAGATACACAGAATGAGGGAAGGAGAACCTGCATGAAATTTCATAATTCCGCGGTGACCAGAACTATCATGATACTGGGCATCATGTTCGCGGTGGCATTTACCGGCTGCAGCGGTGAATCCGGCATAACCGAAGTGGAAATGTCCGGGCCCGATGTCCTTGCAGCGGAGGACCCGCTTGACGGCGTCCTTAATTCCACGATGGACTATACGCCACCCGATCCATACGAAAGAATCGACAAGCTGGCCGAGGTCCTCGGCCTGGACGAGGATCAGAAGGCAGCTCTTCTTGCGGCCTATCTCGAGTTCCGTGACGCGGTCGCGGCGCTCAAGGACCAGGTAGAGGCCGGCGATCTGACTTGCCAGGAAGCCAGGGAACAGGTAATCGTTCTTCGTGAGGCATTTGAAGCGGAGCTTCAGGTCATCCTGACGCCCGAGCAGTACGATCTGCTCCAGGAGATGCGTCAAAGCAGGGACAGGGATAGAATAAGGGATCAGGATTCCCACGAGCGCTGGGTAGTCTGGCTCACGGAGATCGGATGCGATGAGGATCAGATAGCGGCGGTTCTGGCTGCCCTGGGCACATTCCGTGCCGAGATACATAATCTTCACGAGCAGGTCGAAGCCGGAACACTGACACTGGATGAGGCCAAGGTTGCCGCGATGGCACTCCGCGCCGAGTTCGATGCAGTGCTTCAGACCATCCTGACTCCCGAGCAGTACGAAGCTCTGCGGGAGCTCCGTCCGGATTGCGAGGGGAAGCAGAACAAGTAATCGTCACTACGAGATCTATCGTGATTATTATAAAAGGACCGGGGAGGAATCAATCTCCCCGGTCTTTCTGTTCGCAGACGTTTTCGTCAAGCAGCATAAATATGTGTCAACTGTATGATCCTCTGTCGGTTAAGACGTTGCTCTTTCGTAAATATTTGTGGTATAATGAAGTGTTAATAATTCATAACAATATACATTATAGAGAGTGGAATTATGAAATCAATGGCGGTCATTGTACTGCTAATCATGCTGCTCCTTTGACCTGCCCCACGATTTGATACCACTCTGAGACTCACATTGCCTCCATGATCGGAGGCGGCGTAGCCGCCTCCGGAGCGGGTGGCCTGTGCCCCAGAGAGCTGTGCGGACGCTCGAGGACAGGGACCGCGCCGCCGGAACATGGCAGGTCGTCTGGAACGGCCGCGACAACGCGTCGAGACCGGTCGCATCGGGGATATATTTCATGAGGATGAACGCGGGCGCCTACGGGAAGTCGCGCAAGATCGTTTACTTGCGTTAACGCTGCCCTGATCGAACACGAACCGGTATTCCCCGCCCCTTCTCATACCATCTTCTGATAATTCCATAATATGCAGGCTTGTTTCGCAAACACAGCCCCGCTGCGGGAATATATGCCACCTCGGCCGACCTTAATCTCAATAAGCCCAACCCGGTCTACTGGACCGGAATTTGCATAAAAATCCAGACTAACCGCAACTGGTACAGATACTTGAGAACACAAACCACGGGGAGAAACAATGAGGAAGTATAGGCAACTGGGACTCTGGGCGACATTCATCATCATATTGCTGCTGCAGGTTGCAGACAGCAGGACAGAGGGAGCATCATGCAAGTCGGATGAATATGAAGTGATGTCATTGCTTATCCGGGAACAATACGACGAGGAATTCAGCCTTATACTGATCAACTGTGACACCGAATCATGGTGCCTGCGCGAGCAGCTGGGCTTCCTCCAGAGACAGTGGCCGAAGCTTAAACAGGAGACGATCGATTCTCTTATAATCAATAACAGCGGTGCGACGCATCCACTCGCCGAGAAATTCCGTCTCCCCGTTGAATATCGACTTGTATCCGATCGTGAATATCGCAAAGCTCTGCAGAATAATACGGATGATCCCGAGGGCAGGACGCTCATGGCGGGTTCCGCGCCAGCCGCTTCCGGGACGGATGCATTCGCCGCGATAAGCGACGCCATTGAGCCTGACTGGGATAACTTCGACAAGACATACCCCGATGCCCAGGGATACCTGACATTATCAAGAGTCGGGTTTGATTCCGAGTGTACCCAGGCCCTGGTAATATACTCCAACGCTTATCGGTGCAGTGGAGCCCTGATCAGGCCCCGTACACGAAAAATAGCCTGCTTCCGCAAAAGAAGCGGAGCCTGGGAACTGATCGGTGTATCGCGCGGTATAGATGCGATGTATTAGAGTCTGGTATGTAGCAATTTGTGTCAGGTAGTTCAGGTCTTTTTCAATACAAGGAGGACCCATGAGGATCGTGATAATTCTTTCGTCAATAATCCTGATGTGCCTGCTGTCGGGATGTTCCGATTCGGATTCCGACAACGGGACCGAACCGGTGAGTGTTCCTGATACGCCACTCGGATTGACCGTCACCGCTACGGGGCTGACGAGTCTGACACTGTCCTGGGATGTCACGGATGGCGCGACCGAATACGACCTGTTAAGGTCGGAAAGCGCATCCGGCATTTACGCCGAGGTATATTCAGGGGCGGCAGCCGGATTTGTGGACAACGGCCTTCCATATTCCACGACGTACTATTACAAAGTCGTTGCTGAGAACTCCGGCGGCGAGAGCGATCCTTCCGATGCAGTAAACGGGACGACCGATGAGCCTGACGGCTTCATCGTCACGGGATCGCCATCAGGAGGCGTAGATTATACCTATAATTATTTTACTGAGCTTAACGGCTATCCCCAGTATCGGTCTAATCCCATCGGGTTGAATATAATCGTTCCGTCCGGCGGCGATCAGGCCGGACTGTGGGTTATCAATGACCAGATAGAGGGAATAAACCTCTTCTACCACCCGACAGCCTCGGATTATCCGTCCACGACAGGCTGGCGTTATGTTTATGGCGACGCCGCGACATCGATACTCCTTACGGCGTTCTAGCAATAACTAAAACAGCGAGTGCTGAACTGACATTATGCAGGGGGCGGGGCCTTCGGGCCCTGCCCCCTGTTGCTGTATAAGAGCGAAGGACGGAGAGGGCGGATCATTTCAGCAGCACCATCTTCTTCGAGATCGCTTCCTTGCCTGCGCGGAG
>CBDUYR010000054.1:0-18033 GCA_965371515.1 uncultured bacterium
GACGCCCTCAGCTCGGCAACAGCCCGCCGGGGCACAGCGCCGCCCGAGACCTCGGGATGCTCCTCCGGCACTTCATCGAGGAACCTCGACGGCCTGTTGCCCGTCCAGCTGCCGAACTGCATCCTGCTCGCCGCGCAAAAGAGATAGAGCTCCTCCATCGCCCTGGTCATCCCGACGTAGAAGAGCCTGCGCTCTTCCTCGAGTTCCGTATCGTCGTCGAATGCCGAGTAGTGAGGCAGCAACCCTTCCTCCAGTCCTGTGATCATGACCGCCCTGAACTCGAGCCCCTTCGAGTTGTGAAGGGTCATCAGGTTCACCTTCTCCTCGTTCTTCATGGCGTCGATGTCGCTGAGCAGGGCGATTTCCTCGAGAAATACAGACAGCACGGGGTTCTCCGACGACGACGAGAACCTCATCGTCTCGTTGAGGAGTTCCTCGACGTTCTCCAGCCTGGTCTGCGCGGTGGCAGGGTCCTCCCTGAGATAATCCCTGTATCCGGTGCTCTCGATGACTGTAGACAGGAGCTCGTGCGCCGTCTGGTCCTCCGCCATCAGCTCGAACGAGGCCATCATCTTCGAGAACTCGATTGCCCTCCCTCTCTGCGCCGACCCGAGCCTGTCGAGCACCCCTTGTTTCCTGATGAAGGGATGTAGGCTCTCGCCGACAGCTGCCTCCTCTATCTTCGCCAGCGTTACCCCGCCAATACCTCTCTTGGGAACGTTCAGGATCCTCCTGAAAGCGACGTCGTCGTCGGGATTGTTGATCAGCTTGAGGTAGGCGAGCAGATCCTTTATCTCTTTCCTCTCGTAGAACCTCACTCCGCCGATGATCTGGTACGGGAGCCCGCCCTTCATCATCGCCGCCTCGAGGGCGCGCGACTGCGCGTGCGTGCGGTAGAGCACTGCGATATCGTTCCGGCTGTATCCCGCCCGGATCAGCCGGATGATCGCTTCCCTTACCGCCACCGCCTCTCCGCGGTCGTCCGCGGCGTGGTAGATCCGCACCGCCTCTCCGCGGTCCTTCTTCGACCAGAGGCTCTTTCCCTTACGGCCCGCGTTGTTGGCGATCACAGCGTTCGAGGCATCGAGTATCGTCCCGGTCGAGCGATAGTTCTCCTCGAGCTTGATCGTTACGGCACCTGCGTATACGCGGTCGAACTGTAGGATGTTCTCTATCGTTGCTCCCCTCCACCCGTATATCGCCTGGTCGTCGTCGCCGACGACGAAGAGATTGTGGTGCACCGAAGCGAGCATGTCTATCATCACCATCTGGATCGTGTTCGTATCCTGAAACTCGTCGACAAGGACGTACTTGAACTGCTTCGCGTATCTCTGCAGGACCTTGGGATGAGCGGAAAACAGCTCCACGACCCGGACGATGAGGTCGTCGAAATCGAAGGCGTTGCATTTCTTCAGCTGTCTGGCATACTCGCCGTATACAGTCGCGTACAGTTCCTCGAGCCTGTCGACGGCCTTCTCAAACGCCTCGCCGGGGGGCACGAGTCCGGTCTTCCATCTCGAGATCCTGCTCCTGATCGCCGCTGGCGGATACTCGTCGAGCTTCCACCCCTTCTTCTTCATGATGTCCTTGATAAGGCTCGTCACGTCGACTTCATCGAAGATCGCGAAGTTGTTCCTGAACCCGATATGCTTCGCCTCGCGCCGCAGGATCCGCAGGCCGGTGGCATGGAACGTCCCGATCCACGACGGCGCTCCTCTCCCGCCGACGGCCCTGTCGACGCGCGCTCGCATCTCGCCCGCCGCCTTGTTTGTGAATGTGAAGGCGAGGATCCGGTCGGGAGAAATTTGCTTCTCCCTTATGACGTGAGCGATCCTCTCGGTCAGGACCCTCGTCTTTCCGCTGCCGGCGCCCGCAAGCACTAGGACATTCCCGTCGGTCGCCTCTACGGCCTGCATCTGCTGTGGGTTCAGTTCGCTCTTCAAACGGCGGAGCCCTTTCGTAATAGTCAGAGATTTATGCCGGACGGCATTCTAGAATTGCGGCCCGATATAGAAATGGAACGCCGGACTGCCTGTGTATCTGAAGTCGGTCGGCCAGCCCAGCTGGAAATCGAGCACCATGTACCCGAACCTCATGTAGAATCCTACACCGAAGTCGCTCCAGAAGTCGAGCCCGTTGATCTCCCTCGGTTTCAATCTCGGGTCCATCCGCTCGATGAACACCGGCTCTCCCCAGACCGATCCGGTATCGAAAAAGAACGTTCCGCCGATATTCCCGATGCCCCAGCGGCCGGGCCACCCGAAGATCAACGCGTCGATCATCGGGAACCTGTACTCGAGATTGACAAGGATCATCCTCGGGCCCTGGAACTGCAGGTAATCGTAGCCCCTCAACGTCAACGGCCCGCCGAGGAAGAAGAACCGCCTGTCCGGCCCCGTGCTCATGCTCGTCACGGCGCGTAAGGCGAACGAGTTACGGTGCCACAGCGGGAAATACTTCCTGTAGTCCATCAGGAAGGTCGTCCTCGAGATGTCCTTGCTCGAGAATCCGACCGCACGCGAGGCGCTGATCATCCATCTCGTTCCGATAACGGGGCCGAACGCCCCGTAGTATGCCGAGTCGTGCACCATGGAGAGGGTCGGCTGGAAGAGCCTCCTCTGCGAGTTTGAAAGGTCGAGATAGAAGTTCTCCTCGGGCGAGCCGATTATATCCTGCGTGATGTAGAACTCGCGATCCGAGATGAAAGCCTGCAGCTCGAGGTCGGCGCGCGTGAACATCGAGAAGGGGAAGCTCACATTTGTAAAGACGCCGTAATTACGTTCGGAAAAATACCTGTAATCGGTGAATATCTCCCCTACAGAGGATACCCTCGAGTTGAGGTAGTTTTTGAACTGAAAGATGCCGAATGAGTAGTCGAGCCTGCGCTTGAGGTAATAATAGCTCAGCATTATATCGCTGTCCTCGAGCGACCCGTACAGGCCAAACTGCAGGAATATGTGGTGGTCACCTAGCAGATCGCTGAACGCCACCTGGTTCATCATCCCGAAACCGAGTCCGGTCGAGAAGAAGAGCCCCATCCCGTTGCCGATGTAGTCGGTCTGGAATTTCAGACTGTAGGGCTCGACCGTGCCGATCTTTTCCTTCATCAGCTCCCGTTTCGCCTCGAGCGAGTCGGGATGGATCCCTTCCTTAGAATCCTCGTTGATCACGATGAAGGGGACGTCGCGGTCAAGAACTTCGCCCGGTATGCCGAAATCCCCCGGGTCCTTTTGCGCAGTTCCCGTTCCCGAGACCTCGCCTCTGACACTTCCCGAGAGAGCACGTTCGTCGCCCTCCGGCAATATATTGCCGAGAATAATCGTGTTAAGCAACGAGTCTGCAGGATCGCCGGAGGCCATGCTGCCCTCCTCCGGTTCCTGCGGATGTATACTGTAGTCGGGTATCCGGCCGAAAGGCCTCGGGGCCAGCTTCTCCGCCACCAGCATCGGGCTTCCCGCCGAATACGAAATGGAGGATTTCTTGGAGAACTGCTCCATCACGAAGAGATCGTATCCGCCCTGGTTGAAGGCGCTGAATACCAGCCTGTCTCTTTCCACAGAATACGAAGGTGTGAATATGCCTCCGAGCACATCTGTGAAACGGTGATAGGCGCCGTTGATCAGGTTGCCCCTGTAGAGATTGGACACGTCTGTCTCGTCCGAGGTGAAAAGGATCTCCTCGCCCCCGTTGATTACCAGCGGGGCGCTGTCGTTCCCGGGGGTCGAGATCAGGACCTCCTTCTCCCCGGTCTCGATATCGACGCTCCAGATATCCGTCTCGACTTCGAGAACATTGTCGCTGAGCTGCAGATTGACGCCGGCGAGTTTTTCCACACCCGTGCTGTCGGGAGCGAAGATCGGCTGGATAGCGACTAGCGGATGCCTGCTGTAGACGAGCTTTCTGCCGTACGGAAACCATGCCGGGTCGGACTCGTCGTTCATGTCGTCGGTGACCTGTGTGGTCGTCTCGGTCTCCATGTCGTAGACGTAGAGGTCGGTCTTGCCCTTGATCACTCCGACCACCGCGACCATCCTGCCGTCAGGCGAGAAGGTCGGGCTGAAGAAGAAGTCGAGCGCCATGTCGATCTCCTTGAGGATCCTGCCCCTCGGCACGGACAGGACAAACAGCCTGTCCCGCCCGTCCGACTTCGCCACAAAAGCGATGCTTTTTCCGTCTGGCGCCCAGGTGAGGCTTGATTTCATCGACCTGATCGACTCGAACTTCTCCGACATAGAACCGATGAGCATCTTCTTTTCGATCTTTCCCGTGATAGCGTTCATCAGGTAGATGCCGTCGAGGCCCTTCCTGTCCGAGTATAAGATGATGTACTCGCCGTCCGGCGAAAACTCGGGCTTTGTGTTCTGGTAACTGTGATCCTTTACATGGTCGGTAAGGCGGCGGCCGTGGTACTCCGGCTCCTTTTTGTCCGCATAAGCCGGCCAGTACTTTCGCCTCAGCTCCTTCTTCCATGCCTTCGAGAGTTCGGAAGTAGTTATCCCCAATGTCGATTGGAGTGCAGCGTCGATGGAGCGCTGATACCTCAGCTGGTCCATGATCTCGACGACCTTGCCGGGGCCGTACGTCTCGTTGATGTAGTTGATGGCGGACTGTCCCGCCTTGTAGTTCATGTAACCGCCGGCGTAGTTGAGATCGTACGGAAGGTAGTCGAAGACCGTAGCGTCTCGCATGAACATCCTGGCGGTGGCGTCCATTCCGCCGACCGAGTAGTACTCCGCCATACCCTCCATGAACCACAGGGGAATGTTGAAGAGCGCGCCCTGCGCGAAGGCCGACCTGAGCAGCGAGCCGTAGATTATGTCGAACTGGAACATGTGCACGAGCTCGTGGATCGCCGTATGTGCGAAATCCTCGTTACTGCCGCTGAAATGGAGTACTATCCTCTTACGTTGCGGCTCTGCGAAGGCCTGGACGCCCTCGGGCAGGAGGCCCCAGGTGATATTGGTCTGCTGGAAATACGAATGACTCGCGTAGAGAATGACGGGGATCCGCCATGCGATGTTGTGTTCGAAATCGTTAGAGTGCTTCACGTACCCGTACTCGAGAATCACCGCCGTCCTGGCGGCCAGGTCGCGGTACCCCCCATGGAAATGCAGATCGAAATGGGGCGTCTTGAGGACTTTCCACTCGAAATCATTGTACTGGACCTTGTTCTTGCCGAACCACCACGCCTGCGCACCGACCTCGACCGTGCTGACAACGGAAAGGGCCAGTACGAGAAGCGAAAGCGTCAGCAGACGGTATCCGAGCCGCCTCATATATCGATCCTCCCGCGGGGCTGACAAGTACGCACACCCCCACCCTGCGCACCCCTGTACTATATAAAGATGTCCCCTGAATTGTACATTTTCAAGGGATTTAACAAATTATTCCCGATTTCAGAACTCCCAGCGCAGCTTGAGGTCGACGTTGTACTCGTCGGTGCTCCTCGAGCTCTCCCCCTGCATCGCCGTGTCGGAGTACTTTATCAGCTGGGTTCTGATGAGAAACAACCTGCTGATCCTGTACTCTACCTCGATCTCCCTGATCGTCGATATCGCAAGGCCCTGCTTATACTTCACGTAGAGCCCCTCGGAAAGGTATTTACCCACGGCTACCATCGTCTGCTTCTGCTCCGTTCCGTTCGTCGTGCCGTCCTGCAGCCCCTCGGTCTCGAGTTCTATCGTGATCCCCTGCATCTGGGAGTTGATCACACTCTCGATATAGTTCGCGGCGAGGTTCTGCGCCGTACCGACCCCGTCCCATCCGTCCTGCCCCCCGGGAGAGCCTATGATGCCGCCGCCGAGCATCTTCCAGATATCCGTCTCACTGTATCCGGGATCCTCGTGCACAAGCGTCACCTTGGGCTCGATGTCGTCCTGCATCCAGAGAAGGGACAGGAATATCCTGCGGCCCTCCGGATCGAGCGTCTCCGCCTCGATGTCTACTATCGGCCTGAATCCCCCGGCATGGACGAACTCGAGCTTCCCCGACCTGACCTTGAACTTGTTCCCGTATATATTGTAAAAGCCCCTTACGAGGTCGAGCGTTCCCCTCAGGTAGGTCCCCCTCTGGTCGTGGTGCAGCGTGACCTCGCCCCGCATCTCGACGCTCGAGTCCGGGGTCTTTATCCATGCGTTTCCCGGTATGTCGAGGTCTATGAGCGCCAGCAGCGATGGTTTCGCCGTGCCCGACGGCGTTCCCGAGGTCAACTCGTCTAATACGAGGAAGACCTCGGCCCTGTTTATCTCGAGATCGCCTGTCAGCGATGGAACGGGCCTGCCATTCATCATCTCGGTCCCGGCATGAATGTTTCCGCTCGCAATCGCCATCACGTTCGAGATGCTGGCAAAGAGGCATTTGTCGATCTTGAGATCGACATCGTACCACTCGGGCCGCCACTCGCTCAGGCCGATCTTTCCACTCCCGGTGAACGAGCCGTCCTTCCCTTCCTTCCCCTTGAGATGCTTGATCGTTAACAGGCTATCCTGAAGAAGTATCTTGGCGTCGACGTCGCGGAAACGCTCCTCCATGCCGGCCGGCCTGAATCCGGCTTTCTCGAGATTCAGGTCCCCGAGGATCACCGGATCCGTTATCGGTCCCTCGATCTTGAATCCGGCAGAGAACTTCCCGTTTGCCTCCGCCACCAGGTCGGTGATGCCGGTGATGTCCCCGAGCGGGCCGGGAGGCATATACATCTCGAGATAGATGTCTCCCCCCATGTCGATCGAGTAGAACCAGTCCTCCCTGACGATCGGTATCCTGCCTGCAAACTCCCCGCTATGGCCGTCGGCAATCGTGATCCCTCCCGAGAGACTGACCCTCTCACCCTCCAACCGCGCCTCTATGTCGACATGCGGGATAGAGAGATTCTTCCTCGAAAGGTCCCTGACAGAGCCGTTCATACCGGCGATCGGATGTACCAGAGAATCACTCACCACGACTCTGCCTGTGAAGAATCCGCTGCTGAACGGGATGTTCCTGGAAAATCCCAGGAAGGGGGCGAGCGAGAGTTCCTCGCACGAGGCCTCCAGATCGACGGTATACCCCCGAAGTGCACTGCGCCCATCCCTGAGCAGTTCGCGCAATGAGCAGCCGCTCAGCTGCCCCTTGAGCCCGAGCCCTCCGAGCGGAGACGACACAGTGTACTCATCGATCGTGTAGACACCCTCTGCATAACTTGCCAGCAGCCTCATCGTGTCGACTCGCATCGTGTTGAAGAGTCCGTCCTCCAGCGTCATGTCGATATCGACGCCCGGGTCGGAGAGGCAGCCCGAGACGGTGACCGTCCCCTTCGCCTTCCCACTCAGGGGGCTGTCGAGGAGACCCGCCGCATTGAACAGCGAGGCGCTTGTGCGGTCGAAAGTAAAGACGCCAGATATCACGTCCTCTACTTCGTCGATCCTGCAGTCGAGGTAGAGCGCTCCCGCCCTCGAATGGAGCTGCAGGTCGTCGAACTCGACTCCCTCTTCGTCGAACTGGACGGTGAATTCACCGTAGCTCCTCCACTGCTCGTCGAGCGCTGAGATGACCACGTCGGAGAATTCTATCTCGGTGCTCCCGTCGAGGCTGCGAACCTCGCCTCTCATATCGGCATCGAACCCGGGCCTGGTAAGGAAGAGTCTCTTGAAAGTCGTTATGCCGCCGCCGTACTCCAGAGAAACGTCGAGCCCCGAGAAAGAGAGCGGATCTATCCAGCAGCTGTCGCCGGAGAGCTCGAGCTGTACACCGTACGATTCCTCTTTCGACACGACGAGCTTGATATCAGCCGCCGGTACGTATATGCGGTTGTACATGAAATCGGCGAAGGTTCCGTTGCCGCGCAGCTCCCACTCGTCGAACGAACCGCCGATCACCATGTTCATGCTGACGTCGCCCCTGTACTCCTCTATCCCGAGATAGGAAAAGAGCGTATCCTCCTTCGAGCAGGTCACGTCGATGTACATCCTCAGGTCCTCGTCGTTCAGCGATCCGTGCGAACGGATCCTGTGCGTCGGAGAATCGACCGCTATGTATCCAAATTCAATGCTGTCCGGGCTGAACAACCCGTTGACCATAACCGTCTCAAACGGTAAGCCGCGTATGTGTCCCGCGTCGAGGTCGCAATCGAACAGCAACAGCGAGTTCTGCGTGTTGTAGGTCAGCCTGACATGGCCATTTAAGTCGGTCTTGGGCAAGCTGGCGCTCCTCGAGAATCCCTGCGAGAGATCGAGCCCCTTCGCCTCGATATCGAGCAGGAGCATCTGCGGGCTCTCAAAGGTGTAGAAGCCGTTGCCGGCAACCTGCGCACCGTTGAACCGTCCCTCTCCCCTGTCAATGCGGATCAGCGGCGGGAACCACTCCCCCACGAGTTCGAAGTCCTCGAGAGCATAGCCCGAGAAGATACCGTTGAGTTCCGCCTCGACGGAGAGCCTCTCCGGCGTCCCCTTCACCGAGACAAAGCCCTGCAGTTCCCCGAAGTGCGAGGTCTCTACGTTGGCGATCTTCGCGACCTCTTCGACATCTATTGGAAAAACGTTGAGGTGCAGATCGAAGATCATCGAATCGGGATCGATGCTCCCGCCTGCTATGAACGCCGACTCGTCGAGCTCTACGAAGAGACTGTCGAGAAATACCTCGCCCGGCTGCCCGCCCGTGCGCTCCTTGTCGACTTTGTGAATGTATTCTATCTTTCCGGCTATATCCCTGAGGAAGATGTCCCTCCTGATATTCTCCGCCCCACCGCCCGTCAGGTTGACGTGGATGATACTGCCGTCCGACTCGACAGAGCCCTCGAGCCTCACATTCTTCAGGACATCAGCCATTTCAGGCCTCTGGAATATCACCTGGCCGTCGCGCAGGACGAACCTGTCGACGGTGAAGACAGGCAGGTAGCCACCACCGTCTCCCTCCATGTGCGGGATTATGTTTATCCCGCTGGAATCGGGTTTTATCCAGACATGGAGATTGTCGAGTTCTACGAGGCTGAAACTCGGTGTGCCCGAGACAAGCGATCCGGCGCTGTACTCGAGCTCTATCCTGTCGATTCTGACGATGTCGTACGAAAAATCCTCGCTCTCGTAGCGGATGCGGAAATCGCGGATCTCGATATGATTCAGCGGATTGCCGGACATCTCGCCGATCTCCAGCGTGAAATCGGTACCGCTGAAGAGGTAGCGCGAGAACATCCCTCCCGCGCTGTTGGCGAAGAAGTCGGTCCTGAAGATCACTATCATCAGGATGAACACCGTTATGAGCAGCCCTATGGCCAGCGATACCCACGGCGTCACCTTGTGCTGTATGATCCTCTTGACCAAGACCTTCCTCCGGTCTCTTAAAAGATCTGTCCCAGACTGATGTGTATCCGGTAACTCTCCTGGCCTTCGTAGAGCTTTATCGGATACCCGAAATCGAGCCTGATCGGTCCGACAGGCGTGTAGTACCTGACGCCGAATCCGACAGAATATTTGAAATCGAGCTCATCGACGTCCTCGGAATCCACGAATATCTTGAACTCGCTCCCCGAGATGTCATCGATATCGACCCAGACGTTCCCCGCATCGAGGAAAAAGACCCCACCGAAATTATACTGCCCGAGCCATGGGATCGGGTATCTCCATTCGGCGTTGCCGAGCATCAGGACGTTACCTCCGATCGGCTCCCCGTAATTACCAGTCGGGCCGACGGCATTCTCCCTGTACCCCCTCACCGAGTTGGATCCACCTGTGAAGAATCTTGCTTCGATCGGAACGCCGCTGACCGTGCTGTTGCCAAACGGCTCGACGTATCCGAACCTGAGCCTGTATGCGAAGACCGATCCCCTCGTCACCTTTCTATACTCCTGAAGCGTCGGCACGATCGAATAATAATCATCGTCCCCACCTAGGAAGCCGCCGGCGAGCCTCGTCGACAGCGTCACGTAGGTTCCCCGCGTAGGATTGAAATAGAAATCCCTCGTGTCCTTTCTGAAGCTCAGGTCGAGGGCTCGCCTTCTCGAGGACTCTTTCTCGTCCTCGACACGTTCACGCTTGATGTTCTCAAACGAGTATGAGAAATACATCGTCGATTGCCTTGTGAATTTCCGGGCGATCGTCAGACTGACGCTCGTCTGCCTGACCAGGGCCGGCACCACCGTCGCGTCATATGTATAATTAGCGCTCGTGGCAAATGTATTCCATGTACCTAATACATGCGGGAAGATCAGTGCGCCCTCATACATCTCGAACTGTTTCTTGGGGTCCCAGTTCTCCTGATCGTACTTGTTGTCCCTGAACAGTCTGTATCCGAACTCCGCCTTGAGGTTCAGCGCGTACCCCCTGCCGAGCAGATTACGCTGTCCCCACTCGCCGAATACCCTGTTCGAGTGAACGTTACCGACGCCGAATCCCGCCTCGATGTATCCCATCTTCCGCTCTCGCACCAGGACATCGAGGTTGACGTCGCCGTTCTCGAGGTCGAGCCCGTAAGGGTCGATCTCTACCGAGTTGAAATACCCCGTGTTGTAGAGGTTCTGCTTGCTCTCGACCACCTTGGACAGCTTGAAGTATTGCCCCCGTTCGACGACGAGCTCCCTTCGGACGAGCTCCTCTCTGACCTTCGAGTTCCCCTTCACCCTGATGCTGTCGATCTTCACCGGTATGTTAGGGTCTATCTGCCATTCAATGTCGACCTCGATCGAATCACGGACGGCTTTCGGTACGACTGTCGATGCGAGATATCCGTGCTCGAAGAACTTGCTGAAGAGCGTAAAGCGATCTATCTCGAGGATGTTGTCGTTGAAGGCTTTTCCCTCGGTCAGATGCAGCCCCTTCCGAAGGTCGCCCTCCTTTATAAGCGACTGCTCGGTAAACGAGAGGTCTCTCACGGTAGTCTGAGGCCCCTCGTTTACGAGGATGCGGATCTTCACGGTATTTTTCTTCTCGTCCTTAGCTACCGATTCGAGATCGACCGTCGCGGCGAAGTACCCGCTCTTGACATAGAAAGACCTGATCGACTCGAGATCCCTCCTGAGAAAATCGCGCCTGTATTTCGGTTTACTGAATATGTGCCAGAATTTCTTTTCCTTCGTGCGCATCCGCTTCTTCAGCTCGCTGTCGTCGAAGCTGCGGTTGCCGAGGATCACGATACTCTTGACTGCGGGCAGATCGAGGCCGAAGTCATTCTCGTCGGCCACGGCATATCCTGCCATGACGGCGACAATTGCTACGGCTGCCGCCGCACTCATCAGTACTTTTGCAGGGAATCCGGGCATTGCGATTGACAACACCTTCTGCTGAGTGTAATTTCGTCAGGTGATGAATGGCTGTATTACCAAACTGCGCTCCAAGAAACTGGCCCTTGTACTGACTGCCTCTATGCTCGCAGCGGCGGCACTTCTTGCGGCGGGGTGCGAAAAACCCGACCGCGTCGGCACAGAAAAGGCCAGAGACCTCACGCCTGACGAAAGGTATCTCGTCCGACTTTATTTGAAAATAAATGATTTAGAAAGAAATCTCCAAGATAATCCGACCGACAGCATCAGAAAATGGGACGAACTGAAAGCTTCGGTGGACACGACCAGGGTCAAACGGACGATAGCCTCGCTGGAAAATGACCCGAAAAGGTGGCTAGGCGTTTATATTCGCATTAACGACCTGATGTTCGACAAGCGGCCCTGAATATCCCAGATCACCCGAATAGATTGAATATGTCGACGGCAAAGATGAAGGCCATCAGTGCTATCAGTATGATAAATCCGATCTGACCCATCACTTCCTCGACCTTTGGGCCCGGCTTGTAGCCGGTCAGACCCTCCACGAGGAAAATCACGAAATGTCCCCCGTCGAAGGGAAGGATAGGCAGGAGATTGAATATCGCCAGGTTGAGTGAGAAAAAGGCGATGAACGTCAGAAGGTAGTTGAATCCCCACCTCACCATCTCGCCTGCCATTTCTCCGATGCGGATAGGACCGCCGACGGCCCTTATCGACGCCTGGCCGGAGAAAAGCTTCTTCAGGAAGTGCATGATCCCGATGAACATCTCCTTGTACGCTTTTGAGCCGAGCACGACAGCCTCACCGAAGCCGACCTTCTCCTTCTCGTAATGCTCGGTTATACCGATCGCCCCTATCTCGATGATGTCGAGCTTCTCCCCCTCCTTCGGCGCGTCCATCCCCTCGGGGATGATCGTCGCCGAGAGGGTGTCGCCTTCCTGGACCCATCTGAAATCCATCGGCACATCGAGACGGTCGTGGATGAGCTGCTGGAGCTCTATGTATGTGCTGATTGTGGTATCGTTCACCGAGAGGATGAAAGCCCCGCTCTTCATACCGGCATCGTAAGCCGGACCGTCCCTCTTGACATCTCCGATTATGGGCCGTGAATACGAAAAGATCCCTACAATCAGTCTCTCCTCCTCCTCGTACCATACCGGTGACACGTCGATCCCGATCGTGTCGGTCATCCGTACGACGACGAATCTCGAAATCGCTTCCTCGTCGTACGTGATCAGATCGGCGATCTCCTTTCCAGCGACGACCTCCTCCCCGTTGACTGAAAGCACCCTGTCACCTGGCATGAACCCGGCTGCCTCTGCTGGCGAATCCGGCGTCACGTTGACGATTATGTCTCTCGGGTTGGAAATGAATACACCTTGCGTCCATATGCTCATGACGAAGAGGATCAGAGCCGCGATCGCGTTCATTAACGGTCCGGCGAGGACTACCGACATCCTCTGCCAGGCATTCTTGCTCCTGTAGTATTTCTCCTCGGGGACATTGGCGAGGAGTTCGTCAGTGTCGCTCTCTTCGCCCTCCGCCCTCTCGCTCTCGCCGGCCATCTTCACGTAACCGCCAAACGGCAGGGCCGAGATGGCGTACTCAGTCTCCCCGATCCGTTTCTTCAGGATCTTCGGGCCGAAACCGATCGAGAAAGTCACCACGTATATGCCGTTGAGCTTCGCCGCTATGAAGTGGCCCCCCTCGTGTACGATGACCACGATGCTCAGGACGAAAATGAATGCTGCAATTGTCAGAAGCATGGATCCTCCATCATCAGTCGGCCGGTCGGCCGTATCTTTCATTCAGAAATTCCCGAGCCCACCGGTCCGCTTCGAGGATATCCTCGACCGCGCCGGCCGGGCCCACTTTATGAGCTGCAAGCGCCTGTTCTATCCAGTCTATAATATCGAGAAAACCTATCCTTCCCGCAAGGAAGGCCTCGACCGCCACCTCGTCTGCCGCGTTCAACACGGCGGGAGCCGTACCTCCCTTTCCTGCCGCCTCCATTGCGAGTGCAAAGGCGGGGTACCGCTCCGGCTCGAATGTATGAAAGTCGAGCCTCGAGAGCTCCTCGAGGGAGAGCTGCTCCCACGGAAACTGCACCATCCCGGGATGGTAGAGGGCACTGATGATCGGCAGCTTCATGTCGGCAGGGCCGAGATGCGCCAGCAGCGAACCGTCTCTCAGCCTCGTGATGCCGTGAACACGCGACTGCGGGTGAATGACAACGCCGATAGACTCGTACCCGTACCCGAACAGCCAGTGCGCCTCGATCACCTCCAGCCCCTTGTTTAACAGGTGCGCCGAATCGACCGTCACTTTCCTCCCCATCTTCCACGTCGGATGATCGAGTACCTGCGCTACAGTGACGTTCTTCAGGTCGGCGACCTCCCTGCCGAAGAAAGGCCCACCCGACGCGGTGAGAATAATCTCGACCGTTTCGTCCTCGTGCCCCTTGAGGCACCTTGAAAGCGAGAAGTGCTCGCTGTCGACGGGGATCACCCGCGCGCCACCCTTCTCGAGCAGACGGTCAATGATCTCACCGCCGGTGACAAGCGATTCCTTGTTGGCCAGTGCCACGTCGCACCCGGCCTCGAGTGCCTTTACGGTAGGCACCAGTCCGGCAACGCCGACGAGGGCGTTGATGACGAGATCGGGCTTCGGATCAGAGATCAGCCCGATAAGGCCGTCTGTTCCGATCCCCGTGCTCCTCTCGGCGAGGTCGGAGTCCTCGGCCATCAGTTTCGTGTGCGCATCTTCGTCTCTCAGGGCGAACCTGGCCCCAGCGAACTCGCGCAGCTGCATGCCCAGCTCGCTGATGTTGTTTCCCGCCGCGAGGCCGGTGATTTCAAAGTCTTTCGGGGCATGCGCAATTATCTCGACGGCGGCAGTCCCTATCGAGCCTGTCGAACCGAGTATGACGATCTTTTTTCGTTTGTGCTCCATATCATACCTTAAACACAAAATATCTCAGCGCGTAATATATAAGCGGCGCGGTGAACAGCAGCGAGTCGAATCTGTCGAGTATGCCGCCGTGCCCCGGTATCGCCGCCGAGGAATCCTTGATCTTTGCATCGCGCTTGATCATCGACTCGACGAGGTCGCCGAGCTGCCCGATGACCGAAGCCGCAATCGCCAGCGTTACCGCCTCCACGATGCCGAGTTGAGTATCCATCAGCATGCGCGCGATTAGTATCCCGACTATTGAAAGAAACGTGCCGCCGATGGCCCCCTCGATCGTTTTACTCGGTGATATCGATGGAAAAAGCTTATGCCTGCCGAATATCCTGCCGAAAGCGTAGGCCCCTGTGTCGTAGCACCACGTAAGTGTGAACACGATTATTACGAACGTGTAGCCGAACGCGTAGTCGAGGCCGGCGATTATCGGCAGCTCGCGCAGC
The DNA here is from genome assembly GCA_965371515.1 of uncultured bacterium. Classification (GTDB taxonomy): domain Bacteria; phylum Krumholzibacteriota; class Krumholzibacteriia; order Krumholzibacteriales; family Krumholzibacteriaceae; genus JAUWCL01. The sequence goes on from CBDUYR010000054.1 coordinate 14,635, forward strand.
AGCATCAGGTGGCTGCCGAGCCACGATACGTACAGCACCCCGAATATCGTGACCGAGATATGATAGACGGCGTGCCCCTTGTCCTTGCGGATCAGCTCGGCGATCATAACCGCGATAAATGTCAGTGTCAGCAGAACGTTGGCGTACATCCCCTGCCTGAAGAAGAGGTACCAGGGCAGCGCTCCTCCGCTGAGCAGACCGATCCATTTGTAGGGGCGAAGTCCTTTCGCCTCCATCATCCTGTAGAACTCGAAGAGGCCGGTGATGATTATCGTGTCTACGAGTATCAGGTAGTAGATGCCGCCTCGGTGGGCGATTATAAAAAAGCACGGCAGAAACACGGCCGCGGCGAACAGCCTCCTCGCGAGTGATCCTACAGGGGATTTCTTTTCCGTTCCGTCTGTCACTTCTCTCTCCTGCCGCTGATATCCCCGAACCTTCTCTCCCGCTTGAGGTACTCGTTAATCGCCGCTATGATGTGCTCCTCGCGAAAGTCGGGCCAGAGCACGTCGGTGACCACGATCTCGGTGTAGGCGAGCTGCCAGAGGAGGAAGTTGCTGATCCTCATCTCGCCCGATGTCCTTACCAGAAGATCGGGATCGGGAATATCGGGCGAATAAAGGTATCCGGCGAACGCATCCTCGTCCAGCGATACGGGATCGAGGACGCCTGCGGCAGCGTCGGCGGCTATCTTCTTCGCCGCGTCCACGATCTCGCTGCGCCCCCCGTAACTGAGACAGAGGTTGAGAATCATCCCGTCGTTAGACGAAAGAGACTCTATCGTCTCATCGAGCGTCTTTTTCGTTTCGTCCGGAAGGAGCTCGAGCCGACCCATTGCACGCAGCCTGATGTTGTTGTCCTGCAGCTCCAGGTACTCCGACTTGAGAACCCTGCCTAGAAAGAGCATCAGCGCTTTTACTTCCTTCGATGGCCTTTGCCAGTTCTCCAGCGAGAAGGTGTAGAGGGAAAGTGCGGGGATACCGAGCTTCGCGCAGGTACGCACCGTGACGCGGACCGACTCCCTTCCCGCCTTGTGACCGGCAATCCTCGGGAGCCTGCGCTTCTTCGCCCACCTTCCGTTGCCGTCCATTATGACGGCGATATGCGCCGGCAGGCCGGGCGTACCGTTGAGTCGTTCTATTTCCCTGTCTATATCCATACGGACGATTGCAGCTTTAGAACTCCAGTATTTCCTTTTCCTTCAACTCCGTTACCTTGTCGAGTTCCTTGATCGATTCGTCGGTCAGCTCCTGGATCTCCTTGTGGTAGCGGTGGTGATCGTCCTCGGAGATATCGTGGTTCTTCTCGAGGTTCTTGAAATGATCGTTTGCGTCACGCCGGATATTCCTGATAGCGACCTTCGCATTCTCGACCATCAGCTTGACCGATTTAACGAGCTCGTGCCTTCGCTCCTCTGTCAGCGGAGGCAGGGGTATCCTTATCATGTTGCCGTCGCTCTGGGGGTTCAGGCCAAGGTTCGACTGCTGGATCGCCTTGACGACTGGGGCGACCATGGGCTTTTCCCACGGCTGGACCGTGATGAGCTGAGCGTCGGGGACTCCGATATTCGCTATCTGCTTTATCGGAACGTGCGTTCCATAGTAATCGACCTTGATGCTGTCAAGCAGGGTCGCGGATGCCTTTCCTGTCCTCAACGTTGCCAGCTCTTCCTCGGCGATTTCGATCGACTTCTTCATATGGGCTTCAGTCTCTTCGAAGATCGCGTCGACGTTATCCATTTCGACCTCCTCACTGCACGATTGTACCGACAGTCTCTCCCATTATGACTTTTTGGAGATTCCCCCTGGTAAGGATATCAAATACCACTATAGGTATCCCGTTATCCCTGCAGAGGGCTACCGCCACGGCGTCCATAACCTTAAGATCATGCTTTAAGATATCAGTATATGTTATTGTATCCATTTTTGTTGCATCCGGGTTTGTCTTGGGGTCGCTGTCGTAGACACCATCTACCTTCGTTCCTTTCACCAGAGCATCCGCACCGATCTCAGCGGCTCTGAGCGCCGCCGCCGAATCAGTGGTGAAGTAGGGATTCCCCGTGCCTCCGGCCATCAGGACGATCCGGCCCTCCCGCAGGTGCCTGATCGCCTGCCGCCGCACGAAACGCTCCGCAGCCACCTCGAGGGAGAACGGCGTCATAACGACCGCCTCCACGCCGCCGCGCTCGAGCGCCCCCTGCAACGCCAGTGCATTGATCACGGTGGCCAGCATCCCCATGTAATCGCATGATACTCTATCGCCGCCCTCACTGCAGAGGACGGCGCCCCTGAGAATGTTTCCGCCGCCTGATACGACAGCCAGCTCGATTCCCGTCCCATGAGCCTCGATCAGTTCACGAGCGAAGCCATCGACCTTCTCCATATCGATGCTGTGGCCCTCGCTGCCGAAGACCTCGCCACTGACCTTCAGCAGCAGCCTCTTGATCTCCGGTCGTTTGCTCATCGGGTCTCCTTCCATAAAAAAGCGCAGGAGCGTACAGCTCCCGCGCTCTGTCTATTCAAAGATCAGCGCTGTATCGCATTCCCGCTGTTCAGGATGCTTCCTCCCCCAGTTGGAAACGGGCAAACCTCTTGATGACCATGTTCTCGCCGAGTTTGCCGATAGTCCCCTTAAGAAGCTCCTCGATCGTGACCTTGTCGTCCTTGATGAAGGGCTGCTCGAGAAGCACGATCTCACTGTAGAATTTTTCGACCTTACCTTCAACGATTTTATCGAGGACTTTCTCCGGCTTGCCGGACTGAAGGGCCTGATTGCGAAAGATCTCCTTCTCCCTCTCGATAACCTCCCCGGGAATGTCCTCTCTCTTGACCACCATCGGGGACGCTGCGGCGACCTGCATGGCGATGCTCTTGCCCAGGTTCTGGAATTCCTCCGTCTTGGCAACGAAGTCGGTCTCGCAGTTGAGCTCTACGATGACGCCCAGCCTGTTGTTGCTGTGGATATACGAGAATATCTGGCCTTCGTTGGCATCCTTGTGTGAACGCTTGGCCGCTGCTGAGAGGCCCTTCTCTCTGAGGATCTTCACGGCGGCGTCCATGTCCCCGCCCGACTCAGTCAGAGCCTTCTTGCAGTCCATCATCCCCGCGTTAGTCATGTCACGCAGTTCCTTGACCATCTTCGATGTGATCTCCATCTCGAATTCCTCCGTAATGTATATATCCGGTCGGCCGGATCGGCTCGTTATTCGGGCTTCTTATCGGCCTTTGTATCGTCTTTCTTCACGGCCGGCTTCGCCTCTGCCTTGCCAGAGTCGTCTTTCTTCGCTGCGGGCTTTCTGGCATCGGTGCCGCCGGATTCAGTCTTCTTCGCCGCTGTCCTGCTTTGACCGCCACCCCTGTGATCGGACTGCCTCGGGCCTCCACCCTTGCGGTCGGACTG
>CBDUYR010000055.1:0-16696 GCA_965371515.1 uncultured bacterium
CGCTCGATATTGGTATTGAGGACCTTGATGCCATAGTCCACAAGCACTATGAAGAGATATCCGGACAGGTCGACTGCACATCATGCGCTAACTGCTGCCGCGAAGTGCAGCTCGTTCTCACAGGCGATGATGTGGCCAGACTGGCGTCATGGTTGAAGATATCTGATGATGATCTTATCGAGCGCTTCCTTGCTATGGATGAAGACGGGGAACTTACCTTCAATACGCTGCCTTGTCCGCTTCTCAAGGGCAATCTTTGCGGCGCCTACGACCATCGGCCGGAGGTCTGCCGCTCCTACCCGCATCTGCACAAGAATGAGTTCGTCTTCCGTCTTATGCAGGCGGTCCATAACTGCTCAGTCTGCCCGATAGTCTTTAACGTTTTCGAGAGGTTGAAGGTAGAATTCATCGACGGGTTCAGTAATACGATTGATGATGAGGATGCTTTATAGTGAGCCAGAGGCAACATACGCTCCAGTGACACTGATGGGGCATTAGTCTTCGGCGCCCACTCGGGTGCGTGAATCATGTTGATATCCGCCGAATTTCCGATATACACTTTCACCGGCCAGCAGTGATATCCAGTATCATTGTTCGAGATACAAAGTGTCAGGGTTTGGTGGAAGTATTCCTCTTCAAATCCCAATGCGTTCACGGAATATGGTGCTATAATGGCGGCTCAAGCGGACGGATGCTTCGGCGTCACATCACTTGCGGGGGTAAGCGCCGCGCCGCTTAAAAGAGTATCGGGTTTTCGTCTGACGGAAGGGGAGGAGGAGCGATGCCAGAGGAAGTGACGATTGACAGGGGCCTTCAACTCATTCACGTGAAATCCAGTGGCGATATCACTTCGGAGGACTTCAAGGAGACACTCGACGCGATTCTCAAGATTCGAGAGGTTGAGGGATTGGTCAAAGTGTTTGTCGATGCAACCACGGTAGCATCCTACCCTTCGACGATCTCGATTTTCGAGTTTGGATCGGAGGCAGCAGAAACACTCAAGGGCATTCAGCTTGCGATTGTCGTCTCTTCTGAATCACGCGACGATTCTCAGTTCTTTGAGACCGTTACACGCAATCGTGGTGCTCGCGTCAGGGCTTTTGACTCACGAGATGCTGCACTTGCATGGCTGACAAAGGAGCCGGACAAGTCTGCTGGAGGCGACGCTTAACAGAGCCTGTACCAGCACCTTGGTCTCGACACGATACATGGCAGCCAAGCCCTGATCTGCCTGATTAACGACATATACATTATCATCAATTGCCGAGAACGATGACGTTTAGATGCGGATGCTTGTCGGCGCTGCAACCGGACCTTTCCAGAATCACTGTATGAGTGCCTGCGTTGAGGACCTTCATGGCCGAAGTCGAGACCGAGGCTCCGTTATTGCCAGCGGCAGCAAGAGGTACTTGCCGTCGGGGGAGATCATCGGGCACAGATCGTTGGAGCTCGAATTGATCGGCTCGCCCGGGTTGACGGGCTCTGTCCATCCGCCCTTGCCGTCGACCAGTCTCGACATGTAGATGTTGCCCATTCCCCTCGAATCGGGACCCCTGCCGCTGAAGTGTATCGTTCCGTCGCTGGTGACCGCGAACTGCCAGTGGATATTCACCGGGCCGCTTGCACCTTCGACAGGCCTGGCGGCTGACCATCGGTTGACCTCTAAGCAATGCGTATAATGAAACAATTCTACACAGTTCTCTGGGATATCAACCGCCAGCACAGAAGGCGATAGAACTGACTCCTTTAGATTAAATATTTTGAGGCTCAGAGCGATACAAATCTCTGGGGCAGGTCAGTTTTGTCATTGGCGAGGGGCACTATAACTATCGGCAACATTTTCGATATGCTATGTTTTACGCATGCGCAAGCCCAAGCAGATTCTGATCATTCTCGGTTGGAACTTCCTGTTCTTACTGGTGCTTATCTCAGTGGTCGACATAGGAGCGCGCTTCTTCATTCGCGGGCGTAGCTACGTACGCTTCGATGACCCCGAGCTTTTTGTGAGTGACCGTCCCAGCATCATAGATCATCAAACAAGGGGATTCGCGCTCCAACCCAACTTCTCGAGCGCCTCGGTCCGAATCAACTCAGACGGATTCCGTGGCTCGGAGCTTCCTGTGGCATTTCAGAGCATGTACAGGGTCCTCGTCATCGGTGAATCAACGACATTCGGCTGGAGGCTGGGAGATAGGGATACGTATCCTCATCAGCTCCAGATATACCTGCACCAGGCAGGAGCCGACTCGGTGTGTGTGGTGAATGCTGGTGTACCCTCCTATACATCACTGCAGGCCCTGATCTGCGTTACAGAGCTTCTGCCCCGGATCAAACCGCATCTGGTCATAGTGAACGTCATGTGGAACGACATCTGGTACTCGTCTCATGATTATTGGTTTCCAGAGATGCTTGTGCTGAGACGCCCCAGCGCATGGCGCCAATTTTTATTGAAGCATTCGGGACTATACCTGGCGCTTTCCCTGCGTGCCGGTAGTAGAGGCGAGGTCGACGTCTTCAACGGAGAAGCCCTGGATTTCTACGGAAAGAATCTCGAACGCATGGTTGTGGAATGCCAAAAGCACGGAGTGAAGCCGGTGCTCTTGCATCCCCCTTTCGACTCTTCGATCGCTCGTGCAAAGGGACAAACATATTTTGCATCTCCTTTTCTGAGAACGTCGATGGAACGCTACGTGCGGTCCGCCCGGAATGTCGCCGGCAAACATGGCATCCCTTTTATCGAGACTCGTTTGTCCGGTGGCCAAGTGCACTGGTCGGACCTGTTCATGGATCCGATTCATCCGACAGCTGCGGGCAACCGCCTGATCGCTGAGGATTTGGGGAAGTATATATTGGAAAACGTATTGTGAAACCAGATGGCTCTCGGCGAATTGTGTCCAGGTCGTCAAGGGGATTTTTTCGGGACGGACTGAAAAAGAGATCAGAGTTCTTTCTTTGCTCAGGGGACAGTCGTATTGAACATTACCAGGACATAACCGGACTTGACGCTTACGACTGCCATGTCCTCATCGCCGTCGCCGTCGAGGTCGGCGGCGATCACGGAGAATGGACGCCCGTCCGTGTCATACTGGGCCGTCTGCTCAATCGTGCCGTCCCCGGAATTGAAAAGAACAGAAACGCTATTGGACGCGCTGTTCGCCGTTATGAGATCGATATCACCGTCACCATCGATGTCCGCCGCGCACACTGAATGAGGCCCGTTTCCGGTGCCATGATCGACAGCCGGCTGAAAGGTGCCGTTACCGTTGTTAAACAGTATCGATACGGTGTTGGAACCGGTATTTGCCACAGCTACGTCCAGGTACCCGTCGCCATCCAGATCGCCTGACGTGATCGCAATGGGATTGGCGCCCACCCCGTACGGGAAGGCGTCGTAGAAGAGGTGATGTCCCGGCCCCTGTGGTTGGGGATCGGGGGATGGTGGGAGGCCGGTACCTCCGTCGCCGCAGGATATAAAGGAAATCAAAGACAGGAGGATCATGTCCACTGCAAGGGATCTGGTAAGGATGCGCATGGCTGGCCTCCCCGGTTGAGGAACCCTGCGGCCTGGAGAAGTTTTATCCAGGGAGTTTTTTTCAATTAACCGCGAACTGATTGTACATGAAATTTCTGGCGCACGCAAGTTTAATAATGATAATGCTATACAAATTGCGTGGGGATTGATTCAGAGACGGATAATCATATGAGCGAGAAGGTGATGAGACGTTGATGTTCATCCGGGCCGGATTATTCTTGATAAATGTATATGTTCATAATATACATAAATTATGGATAAAGAAGACAGATTTCTCAATTGGGAAGGCTTTGACTGGGATGAGGGGAACCTCGTAAAGAACTGGGAGAAGCGCGGAGTCTCGGCATCTGAATGTGAACAGGTCTTCTTCAATAATCCACTGATCGCCGGTCTGGATGAGAAACATTTGGATCAAGAACCCAGATATAACGCCCTGGGAATCACTGATGCGGGGAGGAAGCTGTTTCTCGCATTTACAGTAAAGACTACCCTCGTACGGATCATATCGGCAAGAGATATGAGCCGCAGGGAGAGAAAGGTCTTCGATAAGTCATGAAGAAAAAGAAGATCCCGAAGTTCAAGTCGGAAGCGGAAGAGCGGGAATTCTGGGCAAAGGAAGATTCGGCGGAGTACATCGACTGGGAAAATGCCAGGAATGTCGTGCTGCCGAAGCTTAAGCCGTCCCTGAAGACGATCTCACTGCGGCTGCCGGAATATATGCTGGCTGAGCTCAAGCTGCTCGCGAATAAGCGGGATGTCCCGTACCAGTCGCTTCTCAAGATGTTTCTGGCCGAGCGTATCGATAAGGAATTGAAGGCCAATAGAGGGTCGTAACGGTTCGGCCATCGACTATGATAGTGCTTCGCAGAATCGAAAACTTGACATGAAGTGGATAACCAGGTAGACGGCAAGTCTTTTTGCCGCTCAGGCGGAGATCAGCGTGAAGATCGGCTGGCTTTCAGACATACACCTCAACTTCCTGGAGGATGCCGAGGTTTCATCGTTCATCAGTGAACTCGCTGCCGTGGAAGTGGATGGTTGGGTAGTCTCCGGTGACATCGGAGAGTCCGGCAGTCTCCGGGATTACCTCGATCGTCTATCGAGCGGGCTCGGACGTCCCGTGTACTTCGTTCTCGGGAATCACGATTACTATCATAGTTCGATTGCCGAGGTGGCTTCCCTGATTGACAGTGCTGTATTGGACCCGGGGCTCATCTGGCTGACCTCTTCAGGTCCGAGCTTCCTGAACGGCGATCTCGCCGTCGTAGGAGACGACGGTTGGGGAGACGCTCGCCTCGGTGATCCACACGGCAGCCATGTAGAGCTTAACGACTTCTACTGCATCAGGGAACTGATGGATCTGACACGTTCGGAGCTGATTCAAAGGACAAACGCGCTCGGCGATGCCTGTTACTCGCGACTGGCCCCGAAACTCGAGGAGGCGGCCTCACGATGCAGGAAAGTCTGCGTAATTACTCACGTCCCGCCCTTTGAGGGAGCTGCGTGGTATGAAGGGCAGCCGAGTGACCCGGAGTGGCTGCCGTGGTTCTCGTGCGCTGCCGCAGGCCGGGCCATATTAGAGTGCGCTGGACGACACGCGGATGTCGATTTTGTGGTTCTCTGTGGGCATACTCATGGGCAAGGTGTCTTCGAAGCGTGCCATAACGTGATCGTGTACACAGCGGGGGCGGAGTATGGCAGACCTGAGCTGCAGGGGATTGTCGTTTACGATGGTGATAAGTTAGGGGTGCGTTCTAAGCATCGCCTGTAGAATACTTTCTATTCGGAATTCCAATCAGGGCCCGCTGAAAGGGGTGCACATCATGAATGATTATAATCCGCATTCACAACCGGATCCGGAAGAGTGGCAGGAGTTGGATGAACAGGAGCAGATCGATCTGCCTGGCGGCAATGCGCATGGAGCGCCCTGCAGCCTGAGGGCGGCGCCGGTCTCAACGAGGAATATCTCGAGAGAATCAGAGCTCTCTCGGCGGAGGAGTGGAAGAAGAAGACCTGATAGCTTTTGCTTGCATCTGGAGAACATCGTTGTTACGCCGCTTGATTGGCAAAGAGAGTGACAATCTGCAAACGCCAGGCAAAATTTAATATTGACATATAACGTTATACGGTATAACATGTACGCATGATACGTTCCTTCAAGAGCCGAGAAGCCGAGAAGATCTTTTCAAGGACTCGATCGCGAAAATTGCCTGGTGATATTCAGGAAGTTGCTTTTCGAAAGCTACGGATGCTTCATAGAGCCATGACGCTTCAAGATTTGCGCGTGCCACCCGCAAATCGACTGGAGCGACTCAAAGGCGACAGAAAGGGGCAATATAGCATACGGATCAATGATCAATGGCGTATTTGTTTCTTATGGGAAGGTGGCCATGCATTCGATGTCGATATTGTAGATTACCATTGAGGTGTATCATGGCTAAAAAGAAATTTGATCCGATCCACCCGGGAAAAATCCTGCTGAAGGAATTTCTCGAGCCGATGAAGCTCAGCCAGAACAGGCTGGCCAGAGATATCAATGTTCCTCCGCGCAGGATTAATGAGATAGTTCTCGGCAAAAGGCGGATTACTGCCGATACTGCCCTTCGTCTGGCGCGCTACTTCAAAATGTCAGCTGAATTCTGGCTTGGTCTTCAGATGGATTATGATCTTGAATTAGAAGCTGATCGAGTCGGGGCGAGAATAGAGGCTGAGATCTCCACTTATTCTCAACAGAGCAGGACACAGTAATCAATGGCTTCCGACTGATTGTAGCTTGCGTTTGGCGATGCGTTCCGAGGCTGAAGTCGTTCTTCCCTTCGCGTCGCTGAACTCGATATCCGGTCATCGTCTATGATAGTACTTCGCTGCACGCATAAGCTGCTCAGGGAACTCCGCCTTCCGAAGGACGAACTCGGGAATCCGGGCGAGGGGTTTCTCGGAAGCTGGTTCGCGAACCTTTTCCGTATCGACCGCCGGAAGTGCGTCATCTTCACTAACGACAGGACGCTTTACTCGTTTATCCGCTACGGATTGAAGAGAGACGATTTCGACGGGTTGAACGAGGTATTCTCCACGGCGCTAGCAGAGACACTGCTGCTCGACGGGATTCCGGTCGAAACCGTCAGGAAGATCTACGTGGAATCCCACCCTGCCGTCTTCGGAACTACGAACAGCCGCAGCGTGCTGGGATCTATGAACGATCTGGTCAAGGAAAGCATGCATCTCGTCCCGGAAAAGCCCCAGGTAACGGATGAAGATATCGCGGCCGTGAACCACCGGTTGAACCGGACGCCGATGAGAACGCTGAATTACATTCGGCCCGTCCTGGAGATGTCCACTGCCCTGGAGGACTGGCAGCGGGAAATGGAGAAGAATATAGGACCTCCGAAGATCTATGTAGAACTCAAGATGAGCGAAAGAGAGAAACACCTGGTCATCGACAGCCCGCTGTCCGTCCTCGGCTTCGAGGACAGGTTCGAGAAATCTCCCGGCGGGAAGCATTTCGTTGCGAGGTTGAACCGCGACGAGATGGAGGATCTCGTGGAGTTCATGGCGATGCTGGCAAATCACCCGGCGGATGAGTGGCCAGAGGGCGAGAGGAATCAGATACTCGACAAGTACAGCGAAATCCTCGAGTCGATGGGGTGACCGGAATTGCTCTTCTAATCGTAACCGTATTCATTGCAGCAAATTAAAAAGATTTTACCGAGGCGCCGTGTTGCTTTTCCGCAACCCAGGCCTTGACACATCACTAAATGTTGTTACAATAATTATTGTAACAACAAATACTGATATATTCTAAGGAGATACAGTGAATCCTTTCGTATACGGACGGGTGGTGAGCAGTAAGGACTTCTGTCCCAGGCCGAGGCTCTCGAGGATGCTCGAGGAGTTTATCCGTTCCGGGCAGAACGTACTCGTTCAGGGTGAGCGCCGCACAGGAAAGACCTCGCTTATCCACGATACGGCCGGCAGGACGGAATCGAATGTAATCTACGTCGACTTCCTGGAATCGAGGTCAGTCCACGATGTCGTGAGGCGTCTCGTAAGCGGCTTCGTCGGTCTGGACAGAAAGGCCGGGATCCTTGACCGGGTGCTCGGGGGGCTGGTGCATCTGCGCCCTTCCTTTTCATTAGACCAGATAACCGGTAATCCAGTCCTCTCGCTTGACGCCGCCGTCAAGGTAAGGCCGGAGACCATCGAGGGGATTCTCGACGCATTCGAAGAGGCCGGCAGGGGCAAGGGCCTTGTCGTGGTTTTCGATGAATTCCAGGATATCCTGAACCTCAAGGACTCTGCACAGGTGCTCGCGGTCATGCGGGGCAGGATCCAGTTTCAGCAGAAGATAGTTTATGTCTTCGCTGGAAGCATCCGCAACGAGATGAACGGCATATTCACCGATCCCGATAGTCCCTTCTTTAAATCCGCGGCCGTTATGGAGGTCGGTGCGATAGAGCATAACGCGTTGGGCGGATTCATCGGGGCGAAATTCTCGAACGGGAATCGGAGAATAAGCGACGATATGTTGACGGAGATCTACGGGATCGCGGAAGATATCCCGGGAGATATTCAGCAGCTCTGCAACGCGCTCTGGGACTGTTCGGAGCAGGGAGATGAAATCACTCCGGATCTTATCCCCACCGCCCTGGAGCTGATTTTTTCCAGGGAGATTAAAGGGTATGGGAATGCCATGGCGAAGATTACGGAACTGCAGATCAGGATCCTCGCCTCCATTTCCCGGCTGGGAGGAGAGACACCGTTCTCGAGAGAATTTCTTGAATCGACGGGAACAGTACATGTAAATGCGGTGAGGATCGGTCTCGAGCGTCTCGAGAAACTGAAGATCATCTACCGGAGGAAAGACAGATACGTACTGGTAAATCCATTCTTCAGGGCCTGGCTCCTGCACAAAGGATATTGATACATGATTGAGAAGGCATTTCAGGATTACTACCCCGATGATGTGAGCCACTGCTTCGGATGCGGGAAACTCAACGAGAAGGGACACCAGATCAAGAGCTACTGGGACGGCGACGAGACGGTCGCCGTTTTCGAGCCGCAGCCGTATCACACAGCGATTCCGGGGTATGTGTACGGTGGGCTGATCGCCTCGCTGATAGACTGCCATGGAACCGGCACAGCGGCGGCCGCGGCGTATCGCGAGGAGGGACGCGATATGTCCAGTGATCCCCCGCTGCGCTATGTGACAGCCTCGCTGCACGTCGACTATCTGCGCCCCACCCCGATGGGGGTGCCACTCGAGGTACGAGGCAGGGTGGAGGAGATATCGGGCAAGAAGGTCGTGGTGAGCGAGACGCTGTCCGCCAACGGCAAGATCTGCGCGAAGGGGCGTGTGGTGGCGGTCAGAATGCCTGAAAACATGCTCCGACAGGGTTGAGCTTCGACGCCCGCATCGCTGGCCAGAACCCGAAGGTCAGTCCCACGCCTGTGCAGAACGCCAGTCCCACGATCGCCCATTCCATCGGTACGTGCGCTGCGAAATCGGGATACCATGGACCCACCGATTACTTGATTTCCAGATTGCAAAAGGTCGATCTCACGGGGATAATCCTGTTGAGGGAGGTTTTACATGAAAAAGGTATTGCTGACGATCGTGATTCTTGCCGTATGCACTTCTGGCCTGGAAGCCGAGTCGATGGTATGGAGGGTGGAAAAGGGGGGCGAGGTCGTCTACATAGGCGGCACGATACACCTGCTCAGACATTCCGACTATCCGCTGCCGGATGCATTTGACGAAGCGTTCATCAAGTCTGATGTAGTGGTCCTGGAGGCTGATGTTGGCGGGATGAGCGATCCCGAAGTACAGGGGAAGCTGATGGCCGGTGCGATGTACACGGACGGGAAGACTCTTGAAGATGTTCTCTCCGAGGAGGCGTACAGCGCTCTTGCCGCCTACTGCGCAGAGGCCGGGATGCCGGTGGAAGCTCTCGCACAGTTCAAGCCTGCTATGGTCATGCTGAGCCTGCTCGGCCTCGAGCTTCAGAAGCTGGGAATATCCACGGATTACGGAATCGATGTCTACTATTACAATCGTGCGATCGATGAAGGAAAAGACATGATCTACCTCGAGACGATAGACGAGCAGATCGACTACGTCATGTCTATGGGAGCCGGGCAGGAAGACGAGTTTATTCTTCATTCCATCTCTGACATGAAAGAGTTGCCGGAGACGATGGAGGAGATAATTCGGTACTGGAGGGAAGGCGACGACGGGAGGATGTACGAGCATTTCATTGGCGAGCTCAAGAAGGAATTCCCCGAGCTGTACGGCACGCTGATCCTCGAGCGCAACAACAATTGGATGCCTGAGATCGAGGCCCTCTTCGCAACGGAGGAAACAGAGCTGGTGCTTGTCGGCACGGCCCACCTCGTTGGCGACCGCGGGATCATCAGCACTCTCGAGCATCGCGGGTACACGGTGGAGAGGCTGGAATGAGTGCCTGTGCTCTGAGCTGATCTTCGCTTTTCCCCGGAACTTACGGCGATTCCGATGATTCTCATAAAAAAGAGTGAAACAAGTGTTGACATAAACGAATATAATAGCTATAATATCAACGTTGATATCAGTGGCTTTTTATCGGGATATGTCAACATTTCATCCGCGGACTTACGGGAGAGTTACGATGATTGCCGAACGTCTCAGGCAAGCGAGGTTGGTAGCGGGAATGACCCAGGCCAAGGCAGTTGAAAAGCTGTCAAGTTATGGATTTTCGCTTACAAAAGCAGGGCTTTCGAAATACGAGCGTGGAGGCAGTATTCCTCCGCCAGCTCTTATGCTCAAGATGGCAAAGGTATACGAGGTCAAGTCGCGGTATTTTTTATATGATCCATCGGTTTCAGTAACATGGTTTGCCTTCAGGAAGCACGCTGCGCTCGCACAACGAAAGCAGGAAAGAGTGAAGGCTCTCGTATCCGATACGATTGCGGGCCAACTCTGGCTCATGGGGAAACTGTATCCCAATTGTAATCCTGGGTTCCCCAGGTCGATAAAGGTAAATAATGAAGAAGATGCCGAGAGAGCTTCATATTCGCTTCGAATGAAATGGGATTTGGGGGATGCACCCATCGGAAGTGTTACGCAGACCATAGAGAGCCGATGTGGAATAGTATGTGAATATGATGTCGACAACGATGAGTTTGATAGCCTTTCCGGCCTTGCAAACGACCGATTCCCCGTGATGGTAACAGCATCAGGCATGCCGGATGACCGCAAGCGTTTCAATCTTGCACACGAAATCGGACATCTTGTAATGGACTGTGAACCGCTGGAGAATAAAAAGCAGGAATTACTGGCGCATCGGTTCGCAGGCGCTTTCCTTGTTCCTGCAAAGGTTGTCCGGGCGGAGTTGGGGAGAAAGCGCAAACACATATCATTTGATGAGCTGGCCGAACTTAAAAAAAAGCATGGACTGAGCATGCAAGCCTGGCTGCGTCGAGCCTTTGATCTTTCAATCATCAGCCACAATCGATTCCAGACCCTATGCATTGAATTCAGCAAGAAGGGTTGGCGAAAGCGAGAACCTGTCGAATACATCGGGAATGAAAAACCTGCTATGTTGAGACAGATGGCCCTTCGCGCTCTGGCGGAACACATCATCACTCCAGAGAAGGCTGAATCTCTCTGTCCTCTCGAAGTTAAAGAGCAGACTGGTGTTAGGGAGAAAACAGAAGACTACCGGTTTTCTGCAGAAGAAATCCTGAACCTGCCACAGGCTGAGAGAAAAAAAATCCTCAGGTATGCTGCTGAGATCCTGAAAGATGATTACGAACGGGACGGCGAACTCAATGCATTTGAAGCCTTTCAGGATGAGGAATAGTGATCATGGAGCCCCAATCATATTCACCGCAGCGTGGTGAAGTGTGGCTTGTACGGTTCGATCCATCCGTTAATCCTGAGATAAAGAAAAATCGAAGAGCTGTTGTTCTTAGTGTTGGTTGGAACCGGTCCTTGTTCAGGGGATTGCTGCGGCGATCGCCTTGACGGTAGGGTACGATATGTGAGCGTGTTTGATTTATATCAGAATCGCAGCATGTCTCTGTATTTGCTTGAGCATCACAGATAATAGTTATTCGTAGTGCAGCGCGTCGATCGGGTTGAGCTTAGACGCCCGCATCGCCGGCCAGAACCCGAAGGTCAGTCCCACGCCTGTGCAGAACGCCAGCCCCACGATTGCCCATTCCATCGGCACATGCGCCCCGAACGGGGCCACAATGCTCAGGATATTCCCGATCCCGAATCCCACTGCCACACCGATCAGGCCCCCGATATTGCAGAGGATGATCGCTTCGAGCAGGAACTGTAGCATGATGCTTCGTTCCCTGGCGCCGAGCGCCTTGCGGATGCCGATCTCCTTAGTACGCTCGGTGACCGAGACGAGCATGATGTTCATGATTCCGATGCCGGCGACGATAAGAGCGACGATGCCGATGGCGAATCCGCCGGCCTTGATAGGGGCCGTCGCTTCGTTGAAGGTCCTGATGTTGCTTTCGTTGGTGAAGATCGTGAAATCGTCCTCTTCGTGAGGCTTCAGCCCGCGTTCCCTCCTCATGACGGCCCTTGTTTCATCGAGCGCTTTCTGAAGAAGCTCGGGCGTCCTTGCCTGAACGGTGATGTTCACCGATCTTATCCTGCCGTCTGTCCTGCGTACTCCATATATCTTTTTAAACGTTGTTACCGGGATGATCAGGTACTGGTTGAACCGCCCGCCCATCGCCGAGCTCTTGTCCTCCAGCACCCCGACTACGGTGAACTTGCGTCCGTCTATCTTGACAGTCCTCTGCAGGGGATCGGTCCAGGGAAAGAGCTCCTCGGCGACGCCATATCCGAGCAGCACGACCCTGCGGCCGACACTGACGTCCTCCTGCGAGAGGTTGCGGCCGAGGTTGACATAGTGCGTGTTGTTCGGCGCGTATTCCGGTGAGCCGCCGCAGATCATCAGGTTGTTATTTGTCTTCCTGTCGCGGAAAGAGGCGGTGTGGTTGTAGCCCCACATCTCCGGACCGACCAGGTCGACGCTCTTGACGTTTTTACGGATTGCTTCGGCGTGATCGGTGGTTATCGGGCGGCGCGCCTGGATCTTCCGCCATTCCTCTTCGCTCATCGCGCCGCCAGCGGCCTGCTTCTGTACCTGGAAGGTCTGCGTGCCGAGAACACTGATCTCTTTTTCTATCGATGTCTGGATGACCGAGATGCCTGTCATTACGGCGATGATCGAGGATACGCCCGCTATGATGCCTATCATCGTCAGGAACGACCTCATCTTGTGGGCCTTCAGGGCCGCCAGCGCCATTCTCAATGCTTCCAGAAAGTTCATATCCTGCTTAATGCTCCTATTCGTATGACAGCGCGACGACCGGGTCGAGTTTCGCCGCGCGCATCGCGGGCAGCAGTCCCGAGACGATTCCCACCGCGAACGAAACGAGGATCCCGACGAACACTATCGGCAGCGACAACGATGCCGGCATCATTGTCGCGTTTATCAGCGCCGCTACCCCGTATGATAACAACAGCCCGATCAGCCCGCCGACCGTGCAGAGGCAGATCGCCTCGAAGATGAACTCGGTCAGGATCATCCTGCGCCTCGCGCCGACAGCCTTGCGGATGCCGATCTCGCGCGTCCTCTCGGTGACCGAGACGAGCATGATGTTCATCACGCCTATTCCGCCGACAAATAGCGAGAAGCTCGTGATGATGAATCCTATCAGCATTACAACGCCCATCACGTTGTTGTATGCGTTCATCAGACTGTCCATACTGTTGATCGAGAAGTTGTCCGGCTCAGTCGGTTTCAGCTTGCGGATCTTGCGCATCTCGCTGACCAGTTCGTAGCGGAATGCCTCGAGCTCCTCCTGGCTCGGCGCCTTGGCTGCGATGTCGAACTCACGGTTCCGACTTCCATACGCCTTTGTGAAGCTGGTAATCGGGATGAATATTCTTCTGTCGAAGTTCGGGCCACCGAAGAAACCGCCGCTGCCCTGGGATTCCATCACACCGATGACGCGGAATTTGTAGCGGCCTATCTTGATGTCCTTGTTCAACGGGTCGGTGTTCTTGAAGAGATTGTCACGTATCTCGGTGCCGATAACGCAGACGAACCTGCGATTATGAACGTCTGAGGCGCTGAAGAAACGTCCATTCTCGGGGACTCCGCTCGCGACTATCATCTGCTTGTCGGTGGTTCCGATGACGATGATGTTCTCGAGGACCGTCGAACGGTACTTGACGTTCCTGTTCGTCCCCGTCGAGGGATTGATCGCCTTAGTCGTCTTCATGCGACGGGCGAGCTGCTCTGTCTCCTCGTACTTGATATGAGGGCGGTTGCGGTACTGGAAGAAATCACCGGTGATGATCCACGGCATTCGCGAGACGTAGAGGACGTCCGAGCCGACCGATGAGATGCTCTCCTTGAAATTGTTGCCGAGGCCGTTGGAGACGGTCATCGTTGTGGCAATTGCGAGGATGCCTATGACGATACCGAGTGTCGTCAGCGTGGCCCGGCTTTTGTTCGCCCGGAGCGCCCTGAAGGCAGTGCCGAGCGATTCTCTGATATTGTATAGAAATGAATGCATCATCATTACCAGAGCGCGGCGCCCCGGTGGTTAATCCCAGGCACTGTGTCAGTCGCTGTCCTTTTCTTCCCTCTTCGCCAGCACCGGTGTGTTGTTCCCCAGATCCTGGCTGATGGCGCGGTAGCTGCCCGATACGATCTCGTCGCCTGCGGACAGTCCCGTAACGACCTCAATGTGAGTGTCGCTCTGGATGCCCGTCTCGACCTGTATGGCCAATGCGATCCCATCCTCGATGACGAATACGATCGTCACGAATCCGTCCTTGTCGGGCGTGAACTTCGGTTCGGAGATGCTGTCGGCGTGCGCGTCGCCTAGGCCGCTGTCCTTGTCCTTCGCGTCGCCCTTTGGCTTGAGCTGGTCGGGGGTGCGCACGGTGACGCACTGTATCGGTACGCAGAGGGTGCTGTCGCGCGTCTCGATCACGATGTCGGAGCTGGCCGTCATGCCGGGACGCAGCTGCTCGACGGTGTCGAGGATGGCGAGCTTGACCTCGAACTCGGTCTTCTGGTCGGTCGATCCCATGCCGGAGATGCGGGCGCTGGTGGCGATCTCGCTGACGATCCCCTTGAAGATCTTGTCGGGCAGGGCGTCGATCTCGATCGATGCGCTGTCGCCGAGGCTCACGTTGACGATGTCGTTCTCGTCTACGTTGACGAGCGCCTCCATCTCGCCGAGGTTCGAGACGATCATGATGACGTCTTCCTGGAACTGCGAACCGAGAGCTATCTCGCCGACTTCCTTGTTGAGCACGCTGATAGTGCCGGCCATCGGCGCGTATATCGTCGTCTTCGAGTAATTGTCTCTGGCCTGTTTGACCGCGGCCTGGGCCTGCTCGACCTGCTCGAGGACCGACTGGTATCTTGCCTTCTCGATCTTTACGGTCGAGAACATCTGGTCGTATACAGCCTCCGACTCGAGGTTGCGTTTTACGAGTGTCTCGGTACGCTCGAGGTCCTTTTCGGCCTTGACGACCGTCTCACGGGCGAGCTCGGCGCCGGCCTGGATAGAGCGGAGGCTTGCCTCGGACTGCTCGAGGGCTGCGATGTAGCGTTCCTGGTCGAGGCGGACGAGCAGATCGCCCTTTTCGACCCAGTCGCCCTCATTCACGGCGAGGAAGGTTATCTTGGCGGCCACATCGGCGCTGATCTTCACCTTTGTGCTCGGTTCGATCCTGCCGGTGGCAGTTACAGTCTCAATGATCCCCTGTTTTTCGGCTAAAATGGTCTGAACACTTGTTTTACTTGTTCCATTCTTGTTCGCCATAACCACAACAATGACGATTATGACGACTGCAACTGCCGCTAGAAATATAATCCGTTTCTTCCCTAACTTAAACTTGGCCATCGTCTGCTACTCCCTGGTCTGAATACCCGGACTGTCTGACTATAGTATATACCGAATCCCCCAATAAAATATTCGACACCCTTTTATACGAGTGGGGAGGGGATTGGTTGCATTGAGATTCAGCTTACGTGATGCCCGACAGAGCAAATATAATTCTCTGGTAACATGATTTCAGCAAATTCTAACCCATGTAACAGGAATTGCTCGACAAAAGTAACGAATAGTGTCACATTTTTAATGTAAAAACCATACGGAGTGGCTTTGAGAGCATCGGATTACATCACGAGTCTGTCCGCCAGCGGGCAGTACCATTTCTCGACTGTAGAGTTCGCTCGAACAGCAGGCTTGTCGCTGGTAGCAGCACGGGCGGCGATTCGACGGTTGAGGAAGAGGGGTCTCATCGCCACGCCATACCGTGGATTCAATGTAATCGTCCCGCCGGAATACAGGAGTATCGGGTGTCTGCCTGCCGACCAGTTCATCGGGCAGCTGATGGAGCATCTCGGGCTTTCGTACTACGCCGCGCTTCTCAGTGCAGCCAGGTATCACGGCGCGGCTCACCAGCAGCCGCAGGTCTTTCAGGTCATCGTCAAGAAGAACCGCCCCCCGATCGAGTGCGGGAGAGTGCGGGTGAGCTTTATCGCCCGACGGAACATCGATGAGATCCCGGTTGTTTCGTTTAATACGCCGCACGGTCCTATCCTCGTGTCCAGTCCGGAGGCAACTGCGTTCGATCTCGTCGGATATCCCGCCCAGACTGGCGGGCTCGATAACGTGGCTACTGTCCTGGCTGAATTATCGGAATCGATCGATCCGAAGAAACTGATATCCATCACAGCGCTTTCGCCGTCTCCCTGGACACAGCGGCTCGGTTATCTATTCGCTTTGATCGGCGCAGACGAGCTCGCAGACGCAGTCGCTGACTATATCGCACAATCATCTCACGAGACCGTTTCGCTCGATCCGGCAGGTACGGGAGTTGGTGCAGTCCGTGAGTCGCGCTGGAAACTGTTTGTCAACACGGAAGTGGAGCCTGACCTGTGATCCCATTAGATTTCATTACCGAGTGGCGCCAGTCCGTTCCCTGGGATGCCGCACGGTATGCACAGGAAGAGTTGCTGGGGCGTATGCCCGACGAGCCATGGAAGGGTGCCGTCGTTGAAGAATAGGACTGAATATATGATTCTTGCCCTCAGGCACGCCCCTGTCCTCAAGCAGAAGGTCAGCGAG
>CBDUYR010000056.1:0-16087 GCA_965371515.1 uncultured bacterium
GAAGGCGGCAGGACCGTCGGCGCGGGCGTCGTGACCGAAATCGTGGAATAGCGGGTTGGAGGTTAGCCCGGTGGATGGTCAGAACATAAGGATAAAACTGAAGGCATTCGAGCATTCAATGCTGGATCGATGCGCCGAGGAGATAGTGAAGACAGCACGGAGGACTGGTTCGGAGGTTTCCGGCCCCATCCCCCTTCCGACGAAGCGGACTGTCTACACCGTTCTCCGATCGCCGCATGTTAACAAGAAGTCGCGGGAGCAGTTCGAGATCAGGGTGCACAAGAGGCTGATATGGATAACCAACGTTACTCCGAAGGCCGTGGACGCCCTGCAGAAGCTCGATCTACCCGCCGGAGTGGATATCGAGATCAAAGTCTGATTCGGAGGATGAGATGATAGGGTTGATCGGCAGGAAAATCGGGATGAGCCAGATCTTCGACGAGAAGGGATCGGTGATCCCCGTGTCGGTGATAGAGGCGGGCCCGTGTCCTGTGGTGCAGGTCAAGAACGAAGAGTCCGACGGCTACAACGCGGTGCAGATCGCGTTCGAAGAGGTCAGGCAGTCCCGTTCGAACCTGCCGCAGATGGGGCATTTCCGGAAAGCCGGACTCCCGCCTTACCGCCATGTCCAGGAATTCAGGGTGGATGACCCGTCGGCCTTCGAGCCCGGTCAGCTGATCGATGTGAGCATCTTCAAAGATGCTGAAACGATCGACGTTACCGGCAAGTCGAAAGGCAAGGGGTTCCAGGGCGTCGTGAAACGCTATGGATTCGGGGGCGGCAAGGCCTCCCACGGCGTGAACAAGGTGCACAGGGGGGGCGGTTCGATCGGAATGGCGGCCTGGCCCAGCCGTGTCCTCAAGGGGACGAAGATGCCCGGCCGTATGGGCAACGCAAATAATCACGTCAAGAATCTCAAGGTTGTCGAAGTCGACACGGAAAACAATCTCCTGCTTGTAAGGGGCGCGGTTCCCGGCTCGAGGAATACGATCCTCAGGCTGACCACCACGTCCACGAAGCAGGGCTGATCATGAGGATGAGAGATGGCAAGCGCGAATCTATATGATTTCAACGGTGAGCTGAAGGGCAAGGTGGACCTTCCCGAATCGCTCTTTGGCGGTCCCGTGAACAAGGCGGTGCTGTACGATGCGGTGCGCATGTACGAGGCCAACAGGCGGCTCGGAACGGCCAAGGCCAAGGAGCGCAGTGAGATTCGTTTCAGCAATGCAAAGCCTTACAGGCAGAAGGGGACAGGCCGGGCGAGAGCTGGCAGGCGTTCCTCTCCCATCTGGAGAGGTGGCGGAGTGGTCTTCCCTCCGAAGCCGAGGGATTACGGATTCTCCGTACCCAAGAAGGTCAAGAGGCTCGCTCTGAAGTCGGCCCTGGCCGACAAGGGCGGCGAGGAAAGCGTGGTCGTGGTAGAGAACTTCTCGATGGACACGCCGAAGACCAGGCTCTTCGCCGGATTCCTCGAGGCCGCCGGGCTGTCGAGCAGAAAGGTGCTCTTCGTCTCGGCGGGATTCGACGACAACGTGTTCAAGTCGGCCAGAAACCTCAAGGGTGTCGAGTTCATGCTCGCCAGCGACATGAACGCCCTCAAGATACTGAAGGCCGACACGCTGCTCTTTACGAAGGACGCTCTGGCGAAGATCGAGGAGGTGTTCGCGTAATGGCCGATATCCGGAAGATAATCTTCAAGCCTGTGATCACGGAACGGTCGGCAATACTGAAGGAGGCGGACAACAAGTTCGTCTTCGAGGTCGATCCCAGGGCAAACAAGAGAGAGATCAAGCAGGCGGTGGAGAAGATCTTCGGCGTGACGGTAAAGCGGGTCCGCACGAGCGTACTGCGCGGCAAGCCGAAGACGACGTTCATGAGGTCCGGCCGTTTCACCGGGAAGCGCCCCGACCGCAAGAAGGCCTATGTGACACTGGCCAAGGGTGAGAATATCGATATCTTCGAGCAGGTATAGTCTTGCCTCGTTGTATAGCCCCTCCCGAGGGGCTGCCAAGAGAAAAGGAACTGATCGATGGCTCTGAAGAAATTTAAACCGACGACGTCGACGTTGCGTTTCAAGACGGTCACCGATTACTCCGGCCTTACGAAGAAGGAACCGGAGAAATCGCTCATCGAACCGATCAAGAGGACCGGAGGACGCAACAATCAGGGGCGCATCACGATGCGCAGGATGGGCGGCGGCCACAAGCGCCGTTACCGCAGGATCGATTTCAAACGCGACAAGCACGGTGTTCCCGCGAAGGTCGCCGCGATCGAGTACGATCCGAACCGTTCGGCTTTCATCGCGCTCCTGCACTACGCGGATGGAGAGAAGCGCTATATCCTGGCGCCTCACGGGACCAAGGAAGGGGACACGGTGGTATCGGGACCCGATATCGATATCCATCCCGGGAACTCCCTGCCGTTGGAAAAGATCCCGACGGGTCTGTTAGTGCACAATATCGAAATGATCGCCGGCCGCGGCGGTCAGATGGTCCGCAGCGCCGGCGCATACGCGCAGCTCATGGCCAAGGAAGGCAATTATGTCTCCCTGCGGCTGCCCAGCGGCGAGATCCGCATGGTCCGCAAGGAGTGCTACGCAACCATCGGTCAGGTGAGCAACTTAGATCACGAGAACGTCACGATCGGAAAGGCCGGCAGATCCCGCTGGCTCGGCAAGAGGCCGAAGGTCAGGGGCGTTGCCATGAACCCGGTCGATCATCCTCACGGCGGCGGCGAGGGTCGCACCAGCGGGGGCCGTCATCCCGTGAGCCCATGGGGCCTTCCGACCAAGGGAAAGAGGACGAGAGGGAAGAAGCCCTCTGACAAGTACATCGTCCACAGACGCAAGAAGAAGAGGTAATGGATGGCCAGATCACTGAAAAAGGGTCCCTTTATCGATTACAAGCTTATCCGCAAGATCGAGAGGATGAACGAGACTGGCGAGAAGAGGGTCATCAAGACCTGGGCCAGGAGATCGACCATTTCTCCCGAGTTCGTGGGCCACACACTGGCGGTCCACAGCGGAAACAAGTTCGTCCCTGTGTTCATCACTGAGAACATGGTCGGTCACAAGGTCGGCGAGTTCGTCGCGACCAGGACCTACCGGGGACACACGAGTAAGGTAAAGAGAAAGCAGTAGCAGATAAACGGAGGTAGGCGGAGATGGAAGCACGCGCAAAAGCGCGGCACGTGAGAGTCTCACCGAGGAAGGCAAGGATTGTTGTCGACCTCGTAAGGGGGCTGTCGGTAGAGAAGGCTCTCGAGATACTGAAATTCTCGAGTAAGGCCGTTGCGCGCCCGATAGAGAAAACCGTTGTTTCGGCCATGCACAACCTGGCCGGACAGTTCGAGCATCCCGTAGAGCCCGCCGAGATGAATATCAAGGAGATATTCGTGAACGAGGGCAGGACGATGTACAGGATCAGACCGAGAGCCCAGGGGCGTGCTTACCGTATTCGTAAGCGCAGCAGCAGTATCACGGTGGTTGTCGACTACCGCGGCGAGCTCGAGACCGGAAAGTAAGAGAAAGACGAGGAGGATATCTTGGGTCAGAAGACACATCCCGTCGGATTGAGGCTCGGAATCAACCGGTCGTGGGATAGTAAATGGTTCACATCGAAGCATACGGCCGAATGGCTGGAAGAGGATATCAAGCTGAGACGCTACATCAAGAAGCGTCTGGCGCGTGCGGGCGTGTCGAAGATCGTGGTGGAGCGCCGCGGCGGCAAAGTCAAGATCCATATCCATACGGCAAGACCTGGCATGGTCATCGGACGAAAGGGAGCCGAAGTGGATTTCCTCAGTGAGGAGCTGGCCCACCTCACCAACAAGGAAGTCAATATCGATATCAAGGAAGTGAAAAAGCCTGAACTCAACGCGCAGCTCGTAGCCGAGCATATCGCCGGGCAGCTCGAGCAGAGGGTGTCCTTCAGGCGGGCGATGAAGAAGGCGATCGGTTCGGCGATGAGGATGGGAGCACTCGGAATCAAGGTCAAGTGTTCGGGAAGGCTCGGGGGGGCGGAGATGTCGAGGGCGGAAGGTTACATGGATGGGCAGGTTCCCCTGCACACCCTCCGCGCCAACATCGATTATGCCAGAGCAACGGCCTTTACGACATACGGCACGGTCGGCGTGAAGATCTGGATCTACCTCGGAGAGATATTCCCCAAGGATTTCAAGCGCCAGCTCAGCGAGTCCGCGATTGACGATTCCGCGAAGGATCGTCGCTGAACGAGAGAGGTTGATTGAGCCATGTTGATGCCGAAACGTACAAAATTCCGTAAGATGCAGAGAGGCCGCATGCGGGGCGCAGCCCATCGCGGTTCGAAAATCAGCTTCGGCGAGTACGGGCTGCAGGCCGAGGCCCCCGGCTGGATCACCAACAGGCAACTCGAGGCTGCGCGAGTGGCGATAATGCGCCATATCCAGAGACAGGGCAAGCTGTGGATCCGCGTCTTTCCCGACAAGCCTGTCACTGTCAAGCCGGCGGAGACTCGTATGGGCAAGGGTAAGGGCGCTCCCGAATACTGGGTTGCGGTCGTAAAGCCTGGTCGCATCATGTTCGAGCTCGCGGGCGTGAAGCAGGAAGACGCAAAGAGAGCGATGCAGCTCGCCGCCGCGAAACTTCCGATCAAGGTGAAGTTCGTTCGCCGCGTTGCGACGGGAAAGGTGGCCGGCTAGACAACCGGATGGTTTAAGAGATGAAAACTGTTGAACTGAAAGAACTGACACTGGATGAACTGATGAGCCGCGAAGAGGAGCTGACTGAGGAGCTGACGCGTCTGCGGATACAGCTCTCGATCAAGCGACTGGACAATCCCCTTCAGGTGAGGATAGTCAGGCGTGACCTGGCAAGGGTGAAGACCGTAATCACCGAGAAGGCGGCGGCAGCGGACGGTGCGCAGGAAGGCTGACCGCTTTCCAGGGCGCCCTGTAAAACGAGGAGTGGAGATGGAAGAAAGAAAGCCCAGAAAGAGTCTTGTCGGGTTGGTCGTGAGCGACAAGATGGACAGGACCGTGACGATATCCATCGAGCGCACTTTTCAGCACCCGAGGTACAAGAAGATCGTCAGGAAGACGTCGAAGATCTGGGCGCACGATGCCGAGAACGAATGTCGGACCGGAGACAAGGTGAAGGTCATGTCGACGAGACCGCTGAGCAAGCTGAAGCGCTGGCGTGTCGTTGAGATTATCAAGAGGGCACAGTAGGAGACGACGATGATCAAGATGCAGACAAATCTGGTTGTCGCCGACAATTCGGGGGCAAAGAACATCAGGTGTATCAAGGTCCTCGGTGGTTCGCGAAGGCGTTATGCGTCCGTGGGAGACATAATAAGCGCTTCCGTACGGGTCGCGATGCCGGGCGGAACCGTTAAGAAAGGACAGCTGGTTAAGTGCGTTATAGTGCGCACGAAGAAGGAAGTCAGACGGAAGGACGGCAGCTACATACGGTTCGATCAGAACGCTGCCGTAGTGATTAACGAGCAGAAAGAGCCGATCGGGACGAGGATCTTCGGCCCGGTGGCAAGGGAGCTCAGGGAGAAGAAGTTCATGAAGATCGTCTCCCTGGCGCCGGAGGTTATCTGAATACCGGACGGAAATTCTAAATGAAGATCAAAAAGAACGATACAGTAAGAGTGGTTGCGGGTAACGCAAAGGGAACCGAGGGAAAGGTCCTCAAGGTCTTCCCCGAAAAAAACCGTGTCATCGTCGAAAAGGTCAATATGATCAAGCGGCACACGAGGCAGACGAGCCAGGCCGACCAGGGCGGCATCGTCGAGAAGGAAGCGCCGATAAACGCTTCCAACGTCATTCTCATATGCCCGAAGTGCAGCAAGCCGACGAGAACGACGCACTCGAAACTGGCCGATGGCCGCAAGGTCCGGCTCTGCAAGAAGTGCAACGAGACCCTGAGCGACGAGGAATAACGTTAACTGATTCTAGATGGTGAGAGAGATGGCAGATAAGAAACCAAATGTCAGACTGCTTTACGAAGAGAAGGTTGTCCCTGAGCTGATGAAGAAGTTCGGGTACAAGAATATCATGCAGGTGCCGCGTTTCGAGAAGATCGTCGTCAACATGGGCGTTGGAGAGGCGAACCAGGATGCCAAGATCCTCGAGGCGGCAGTCAAGGACATGACGGCGATCACGGGGCAGGCCCCGGTCGTGTCCAAGGCGCGCAAGTCGATCGCGGGATTCAAGCTCCGCGAGGGAGTCCCCGTAGGCTGCTTCGTCACCCTCAGGGGAGAACGCATGTGGGAGTTCTTCGACAGGCTCGTAAACGTGGCTATCCCGCGTATCAGGGATTTCCGCGGGCTCAGCCAGAAGAGTTTCGACGGACGGGGCAACTACTCGTTAGGCGTCAGGGAACAGACCATATTCCCCGAGGTCGACTACGACAAGATCCTGAAGATCATGGGGATGGACATAACGGTCGTAACAACTGCCGGTACTGACGAAGAGGCAAGGGAACTGATAACGCTCCTCGGCATGCCTCTCCGAAAGAACTGATCCAAGGAGGCTTCGTGGCCAAGAAGTGTTTGATAGCGAAAGCTAAGAGGGCGCCCAAGTTCAAGGTCCGCGCGTACAACCGGTGCAGCCGGTGCGGGCGTTCCAGGGCGTACCTCAGGAGATTCGGAATCTGCCGCATCTGCTTCAGGGAGCTGGCGCTCGAGGGCAAGATCCCTGGCGTCGTTAAGGCAAGCTGGTAGTGCTGTTGGTTTGAGACAAACGAGGTGAATGAAGAGATGATGACCGATCCCATAGCTGACATGCTGACCCGGGTCAGAAATGCGTACAGGTCCAACAAGGACTATGTCGATATCCCGGCGTCGAAGATCAAGGCGCAGATCGCGCGAATACTGCTCGAGGGCGGATATATAGGCAACGTCAAGTTCATCAACGATGGGCTGCAGGGCTCGATCCGTGTGTACATCAAGTATACCGAAGGCAACAAATCGGCCATAGAGGGCATCCGGAGGATCAGCATGCCCAGCCGCAGGGTGTATGTCACGAGGGACAGGCTTCCCAGGGTCATGGGTGGATTCGGCACTGCCATCCTTTCGACATCGAGGGGTGTAATGACCGAGAAGGAAGCCCGCAAGCACGGTGTGGGTGGCGAGGTGCTGTGCCACATCTGGTAGCTTTGCGCAAACGGAGGTTTAGAGAGTAATGTCACGAGTTGGTAAAAATCCGATACCGGTCCCGGCCGGGGTAACGGTCGACGTGAAGAACAACAATATCAAGGTCAAGGGACCGAAGGGCGAGCTCGAGAGGATGCTTCACCCCGACATGGTCATAGAAGTGTTGGCAGATGTCATCCTCGTGAAGAGGCCGACCGAATCGAAGCAGCACAAATCGCTTCACGGACTGACCCGTACCCTCGTGTTCAACATGATCGAGGGAGTTTCGACCGGTTTTACACGGAATCTCGAGATAGAGGGAGTGGAGTACAGAGCCGAGATCAAGGGAAAGGCGCTTGTGATGGCTCTCGGTTACTCCCACCCGGTCCGCTACGAGCCCGCCGAGGGCGTTGAGCTGGAGGTTCCCGATCCGAAAAAGATCACAGTGAAGGGTATAGACAAGGAAAAGGTCGGGCAGGCCGCCGCCGAGATACGCGGCTTCAGACCTCCCGAGCCTTACAAGGGCAAGGGTATTCGCTACGCCGGCGAACAGGTGAGACGCAAGGCCGGCAAAGCTGCAGTCGGGACCGGCTTCTAGCCGGGCCACAACTGATAGACGGAGGCGGGGTCGTCAGGCGAAGCGGCCCGTGCGCCCCGGTCGATGACAGGAGTTGGACGAAGAGATGAACAAGGCGTATGACAAGAGACAGGCGAGAGTGGGCAGGCGCACCAGAGTGCGCAAGAAGATCCGCGGCAGCGGCGACAGGCCGCGCCTCTCGGTCTACAGGTCACTCGGTCATATCTACGCGCAGCTGATCGACGACGATACGGGCAGGACGCTTGCGTCGGTGTCGAGCCTGCGCATGGAGATACCGGTCGCGGAGCCCGCCGAGGCAGCCGCGGCGGGCGACGGCGAGGGCGGCAAGAAAAAGAAGGGCAAAAAGGACAGAAAGCCCGAAGGACTGAAGATGCGCCGTTCGCGTGCGGTCGGCAAGGCGATCGCCGAGAAGGCCGCCGGCCTCGGTATAAAGAAGGTCTTATTCGACAGAGGCGGGTTCCTCTATCACGGGAGGATCGCGGCGCTGGCCGATGGTGCCAGGAAGAACGGACTCGAATTCTAATAGAGACGGTCCGCGATGAGGCGGGCTGAACGCGCACGGGGGTGCGATAGTTGAACAGAAGAGACAAAAGAGATTCCCGAAGGGACAACCGGCGGGACAGGCGCGATGACAACGGTCCGGAGTATCTCGAGCAGACCGTACACATCAACCGCGTGGCCAAAGTGGTCAAGGGCGGTCGCCGCTTCAGCTTCAACGCCCTGGTCGCCGTCGGCGACGGCATGGGTAAGGTAGGCATCGGTCTCGGGAAGGCAAACGAGATTGTTGACGCCATCCGCAAGGCAAGCGAAGCGGCCCGCAGAGACATGATTTCCATTCCGATGATCGAGGGGACGATCCCCTACAAGATGATCGGACGTTTCGGCGCCTCGCGGGTCCTTCTCAAGCCTGCGGCTCCGGGAACGGGTGTCATCGCTGGCGGGGGCGTTCGCAGCGTGCTCGAGGTGGCTGGAGTGAAGGACATCCTCACCAAGTCGCTTGGCTCGAACAACCCTCACAACATGGTGAAAGCTACTATGGCCGGCATCAGGAGCCTCAGGAGCGCGAAGGAAGTCGCGAAGAGAAGAAACATATCGGTGAAGAAGCTTTTCGCCCTCGAGGACAAGGCGCCCGAAGTGGAAAAACCTGAAGTCGAGGAGAAGCCAGCCGTCGAGGCCGCGCCCGTCGTAGAAGAGAAGCCTGCCGGGGAAGCCAAGCAGCAGGACGAATAACGAGGGGTTTCCGGTAACGGGACCGGTCATGCGGACGGCGCTGCCTTCCGCGGCCGGCCGGGCAGCTGGAATCTCCCGTTGGGAGAAATGGACGAGGATTCAAGATGACCAAGAAACTGAAGATCACACAGGTGCGCAGCATCATCGGTTCCCAGGAGAAGAAGCACAAGCGCGTGATGACTTCCCTGGGGTTCACGAAGAACTACGCCACGCTGTACAAGAACGACAGCCCGCAGATCAGAGGCATGCTTCAGAAGGTGCTCCACCTGGTCGAGTGGGAAGAGGTGGAGGAAAAGGATATGCCCGCTGCCTCGAGTCCTTCGAAGGGCTTTACGGTGGTAAAGGCTGCCGGCAGGAAGACAGCGAAGAAGACCGGCGAAAAGGAGCCAGACGGAGATGAAACTTAACGAGATCAGGCCGGCAAAGGGAGCCGTCAAAAAGAGGAAGCGTGTAGGGTGCGGGCCCGGTTCAGGGCACGGCAAGACCTCCACGAGAGGCCACAAGGGGCAGAACTCGCGCAGTGGCGGAGGCGTTCCTCCCTGGTTCGAGGGTGGACAGATGCCCCTGCAGAGGCGCCTGCCGAAGAGGGGATTCACCAATATTTTCAAGGTGAAGTACCAGGTGGTCAATCTCGACGACCTGGCGAGGTTCGAGAGCGGTACGAAGATAAACAGAGGCGTGCTCATCGAGGCCGGCCTCGTCAAGAAGGCTTCGGAGCCGGTAAAGGTGCTCGGACGAGGAGAGCTGAAAGTCGCCCTGGAGATCGAAGTGGACCACATCAGCAGAAGTGCAGCGAAAGCGATTATGGACGCGGGGGGCAGCGTATCCCTCCTTTCCGGAAAGAACGTTCCTGTTTCTGACGAGGAGGAGCGCCAGTAATGTTCCAGAAGTTTCAGGATATATTCAGTATTCCGGAGCTCAAGAGGCGCGTTCTCTTTACGATAGGCCTTCTGATCGTCTACCGGATCGGCGGACACATCACGACGCCTGGAGTCAACCCTCTCGCACTGAGTTATTTCTTCGAGAGCCAGCGCGGGACGATATTCCAGCTGTATGATCTGTTTGCCGGCGGCAACCTCAGAAGAGCGACGATCTTCGCGCTCGGTATCATGCCCTACATCAGCGCGTCGATCATCATGCAGCTTCTCCAGGCGGTCATCCCGTATTTTGAGAAGCTGGCGAAGGAAGGTGAGGAGGGGCGCAAGAAGATTACCCAGTTCACGAGGTACGGGACGGTCGTCCTCGCGCTGGTGCAGTCGGTCGGTATCACGGTGTTCCTCATGAACATGCAGCCGGGCGGTATCCAGGTCGTCACGATGAATCCCCTGGCGTTCAGGCTGCTCACTATGATTACGATGACGGCGGGAACGATTTTCGTGATGTGGCTCGGCGAGCAGATTTCCGAGCGGGGTATCGGAAACGGGATCTCGCTGATTATCATGATCGGTATCGTTGCCCAGTATCCGACCTATTTCCTCAGCTCCTGGAGGGCGCTGAACCTCGGTCAGATCACGCCGCTTAGGCTTCTCGTTTTTCTCGTGATAATCGTGGGTGTGGTGGCCGCTGTGATTCTGATCACGCAGGGCCAGCGGAGGTTGCCGGTCCAGTACGCCAAGAGGATAGTCGGGCGCAAGGTCTACGGGGGACGTTCCCAGTATCTCCCGCTGAGAGTCAATACGGCGGGCGTCATCCCCATCATCTTCGCCCAGTCGATCATGGTATTCCCGACGACGATAGCATCGTTCTTCAGGCTGGAATTCATGGACACGTTCCAGCTCTACATGTCGCCGGGCACATGGCTGTATATGAGCATATATTCGCTGATAATCATATTCTTCACATACTTCTACACGGCGATCGTCCTCAATCCGGTCGACCTCGCTGATAACATGAAGAAATACGGGGGATTTATCCCCGGTATAAGGCCGGGGAAGAAGACGAGTGACTACATCGACAGAATCCTTTCGAGGGTCACGCTCCCCGGAGCGATGTTCCTCGCGTTCATCGCGGTCCTGCCCGACATCCTCTACAGGAGGGCGGGGCTTCCGTTCTACTTCGGTGGAACGGGTATGCTGATCGTAGTCGGTGTGATGCTCGACACGCTTCAGCAGATAGAGACGCATCTTCTGATGAGGCACTACGACGGATTCATGAAGAAGGGCCGCCTGCGAGGAAGGCGCTAGAAGCCCCAGAGGAAGAGTGAATGTAATGGCCGTAAGGCATGTAATAATTATTGGCCCTCCCGGATCGGGCAAAGGCACGCAGGCGATACGGGTTGCCGATCAGCTCGATCTCAAGCATCTATCGACGGGAGACCTGCTGAGGGAATCCGTCGCTGACGGCACCGAGCTGGGCAAGAAGGCCGAGGAGTATATGAAGGCGGGGCTGCTCGTTCCCGACGAGATCATGCTCGGCCTCATCAGGGAGCAGTTCGAGGCCCTCGATGGCGGTGGCTGGATCCTTGACGGGTTTCCCAGGACGCTTCCGCAGGCCGAGGCGCTGGCGGAGCTGCTGGAGAAAAAGGGTCTGACCATAGGGATGGTACTTCTCATTGACGTCGATAACGAGAAGATCATTGACCGGCTTATGAGCCGCCGTGTATGCAGCGGTTGCAAAGCGGTCTACAATCTGTCGATGCTGCCTGACGGCGACGAGAGCGCATGCGGAAAATGCGGTGGCAAGCTGGTCACAAGGCCGGACGACAAGGAAGAGACAATTACTAGGCGCCTGAAAGTCTACGAGGAGCAGACGGCGCCCGTACTGGAGTTCTACCGCAAGTCGGTGGGCGTCACGGAAGTCGACGGGACCGGTGACATCGACGAGATTACCGCGGAACTTATCCGCGTGATGAGATGATAAATATAAAGACCGAGCCGGAACTCGAGCTGATAAGAAAAAGCGGTGAAGTTCTCAAGGAGACCTTTTCCGTACTCGAGAAAATGATCCGGCCAGGCGTGACGACTGCGGAACTGGACGCGGCGGCAGAGGATTTCATGAGGTCGCGGGGCGGCATCCCTGCTTTCAAGGGATACCAGGGATACCCGGCGACGATATGCGCGTCTATTAACGAGGAAGTCGTTCACGGCATTCCCGGCCCTCGTTCCCTTGAAGAGGGAGACATCGTCGGGATAGACATGGGAGTCGTCCTCGAGGAGTTTTACTCCGACGCGACGAGGACATATCCCGTTGGAGAGGTATCGGAAGACACGGCCCGCCTGATCAGGGTAACGAGCGAGACCCTGGATCACGGCATCGAACAGGCGAGAGCGGGCAATCACCTCTCCGACATCTCACATGCGATACAGAAGCATGCGGAGAGCCATGGATACTCGATCGTCCGGGCACTCGTCGGACACGGGATAGGGCGGAGGATGCACGAGGAGCCGCAGATCCCAAACTTCGGCCCTCCCGGAAAGGGACCGGAGCTCCAGGCGGGTATGGTGCTGGCGATAGAGCCGATGGTGAACGTCGGGACGCACGACGTTCTGACGCTCGAGGACAAATGGACCTTTGTTACGGTTGACGGGAAGCTATCCTGTCACTTTGAAGATACGGTGGCGGTCACCGATAACGGTCCCCGGATCATGACCCGGTGACCTTTGGTCGCGAAGACCGCGGCCGGCAGTAAAACGGAAAGGCTGTATGGCCAAACAGAAGGGCATACCGGTAGAGGGGAAGGTCGTCGAGGCGCTGCCCAACGCGATATTTCGGGTCGAGCTCGAGAACAAGCACATCGTGCTTGCCCACGTTTCCGGGAAGATGAGGATGCATTTCATCAGGATTCTCCCGGGGGACAGGGTCGCGCTGGAGCTGAGTCCCTACGATCTGGGCAGGGGAAGGATCACCTATCGGTATAAATGAGCCCGAATGTCGGGACGGCCGGTAGAACGATTCCCCGCCCGCGGCGCGACACAAGCCGTGCCCGTGGACCGGAAAGGATAGTACAGAGATGAAGGTCAGAAGTTCAGTAAAGAAGATGTGCCCCAACTGCAAGATTATCAGGCGCAAGGGGGTTCTGCGCGTTATCTGTAAGAACCCGAAGCACAAGCAGCGCCAGGGATAGGGGCTGCAGAGGTAATAGGGAATACGAAAGGAGACTACCTGTGGCGCGAATAGTCGGAGTCGATATACCCGACAGCAAACATATCGAGATCGCGTTAACCTATATCTTCGGTATAGGCCGCACGAGTGCCCGCGAGATCCTCGAGAAGGCCAGGATACCCTTCATGACAAAGACGAAGGAACTGACCGACGAGCAGACTGCGAAGATTAGAGAGATCATCGAGAACGATTACACTATCGAGGGTTCACTCAGGACCGAAAGAACGATGAATATCAAGCGGCTGATGGATATAGGTTGCTACCGCGGTATCAGGCACAGGCACGGGCTGCCCTGTCACGGTCAGCGCACGCATACAAACGCCCGCACGCGAAAGGGCCCGCGCCATCGCCCGGGTTCCAAGAGGAAAAAGTAGGGCTCAAACGCATATTCGGGCTTTGCCCGAAACTTGACGGATTTTTTAGGGAGGTTTCAATTGGCCCGGCCGCAAAAGACGAAAAAGAAAAAACAGAAGAAGGTGGATGCGTACGGCGTCGTACATGTGAAGTCCACGTTCAACAACACTATCATAACGATAACGGACCGTGAAGGCGCTGTGGTCGCGTGGTGCAGCCCCGGAAAGATCGGCTACAAGGGCTCCAGAAAGAGCACGCCCTTCGCCGCGCAGCAGGCGGCCCAGGCCGTGGCACGTGATGTCCTTGCAATGGGGATGAAGAAGGTCGAGGCCTGGATCAAGGGCCCCGGCCCGGGCAGGGAAGCGGCGATACGATCTCTGCGCGCCGCTGGTCTCGAGGTATCGGGGATCAAGGACTGCACGCCCATCCCTCATAACGGCGTGAGGCAGAAGAAACGCAGGAGAATCTAACTTTTATGAAGATGATAATGAGGACGATCGGCCCGATCAGGCCGGGGAGGTGACCGTAAATGGCGAGATATACGGGTCCCGCATGCAAGCTTTGCAGAAGAGAGGGGACCAAGCTGTTCCTCAAGGGGGACCGTTGTTATTCCGATCGTTGTGCAATCGAGAAGAGGAACTATCCTCCCGGTGAGCACGGTCGCGCGAGATTCAGCAGGAGAAGCAACTACAGGATCCAGCTGAGGGAGAAGCAGAAGCTGCGCCGCATGTATCAGTTGCTCGAGCGCCAGTTCCGCAACTATTTCAAGGAAGCGGAGAAGCGCAAGGGCGTAACCGGCGAGAATCTGCTCAAGCTTCTCGAGCAGAGACTGGACAACATGGTCTACAGGATGGGCTTTGCGCCTTCCCGTGCGACCGCGCGTCAGTTGATTCTGCACAATCATTTCGAAGTAAACGGCAAGAGGGTCAATATCCCCTCTTACCAACTTAGTGTGGGCGACCGTGTCGCTCCGAGGGAGAAGAGCAAGAACCTTCTTGTCATCGAGGAAACGCTGAAGGGATATGGAAGCCGCGGAACGGTTCCCTATATCTCAGTCGATGTCGGCAAGAAGGAAGGGGCCTACGTCGAGGAACCAACAAGAGATATCATACCGGTTCCCGTCGAAGAAAACCTGATAGTGGAGCTTTACTCCAAGTAATCTGGCAACGGCGGCCGGCCTGCCGCACAAGGAGGATTGCTTAGATGAAATGGCGCAATCTTTTGATGCCCAAAGAAATCGTGATGGACGAGTCTTCGTCCGGCCCGAAATTCGCAAGCTTTAAAGTGGAGCCACTGGAGCGCGGTTTCGGCAATACGATCGGGAACGCCCTTCGCAGGACGCTCCTGTCCTCGATACAGGGCGCCGCCGTGGCGGCTGTCAAGATCGAGAAGGTGCAGCATGAGTTCAGCACGATCAAGGGCGTCAAGGAAGACGTGACCGACATTGTGCTTAACCTCAAGCAGCTCGTACCCATCATGCACTGCGACGATCCGAGGTTTCTGACCATCGAGACGCACAAGAAGGGTCTGATCACGGCGGCCGACATCACCGAGGACGCGGAGATCGAGATCCTCAACAAGGACCTGCCGATCTGCACGTGCACCGAGAAAGTGAAGTTGAAGATCGAGATCCTGATCGGTCACGGGAGGGGGTACGTAATCGCCGAGAACCATGTTCTCGAGGATTACGCGATCGGAATCATTCCCATCGATTCGAATTTCAGCCCCGTGACAAAGGTCAACTATACGGTGAAGAATACGCGAGTCGGCCAGAGAACCGACTATGATTCGCTCACCCTGGATCTCACGACGAACGGAAGCATCACTCCCGAGGATGCACTCGGGTATGCGTCGAAGATCCTCAAGGATCACATGCTTCTGTTCATTCATTTCGAGGAGGAGCCGGTCGAGGAAATCGACGAGGTAGTCAACGAGGAATCCGAGAGGATGAAGGAGCTGCTCGAAAGAAGCGTCGAAGAGCTGGAGCTCTCCGTCAGGTCCTCGAACTGCCTCAAGGCCGCGAATATCAAGACTCTCGGAGAGCTCATCACGAAGTCGGAGAGCGATATGCTAAAGTATCGCAACTTCGGTCGCAAGAGCCTCAAGGAGATAGCGGATATTCTCGACGGCATGGGACTTCACCTCGGGATGGACATCGAAGCCGCTATCTTGGATAAAAAGGACGAAGAGGAGAAGTAGCAATGCGTCACCACATGGACCACAGGAAGCTTGGCAGGACGGCCGCTCATCGCAAGGCGATGCTGAGCAACATGGTCACCTCTCTCTTCGAGAGGGAGAGGATCACGACTACGACCGCGAAGGCCAAGGAGGCGAGGCGCGTAGCGGAGAAGATGATCACCTTCGCCAGGAAGGGCGATCTGGCCTCGAGGCGGCACGTCGCCAGAACGGTGAAGGACCCCGTTGTCCTCAGGAAGCTGTTCGACGACATCGCGCCGAGGTATGTCGACAGGCCGGGCGGTTATACACGTATCCTGAAGACCGGTGTCCGCAAGGGCGACGCGGCGAAAACCGCTATTCTCGAGCTTGTCGGCAAGGACGACAAGCCCCGCGGAAAGAAAAAAAGCTCCAGAAAGACATACCACAAGGTCGATATCCCCGAGAGCCCCGTGATTGCCGCGAAGAAGGCTGCAGAGCAGGCGGCAAAGAAAGCCGAGCAAGAGGC